>CAZSRR010000129.1:0-1082 GCA_964609175.1 uncultured Bradyrhizobium sp. | reverse complement strand
GGTTGTCACCCATGTCTCAGGTACGACCTGTTACCTATGTGTCCGGGCTGGACAAGGCGCAGGGTGGCGGAGCCGGAGGGATTCGAACCCTCGATAGGCCTTTACAAGCCTATAACGGTTTAGCAAACCGCCGCCTTCAGCCACTCGGCCACAGCTCCATGAGCGCGGATATGCCTGACGCGGCGGCGAGCCGCAAGCGGCAGATTGAATTACGCCGAGGCATTTGGAGGTGCGGCTGCTTCGCCGCATCCCCGCGCTAAGGGCGGGGTTCCATGTCGCGCTTTTGGTGCCGTCTTGCGCTCTTCCGGGCGTTAGCTCGGCGTTTGCGGCGTCTGGCGCGCCGGAATAGCCCGAGATTGGCGTGATGCCGCCATGCATCGATTCCGTCTCATGCGGGTCGTGGTTCCGTACGGTCTCCACATCGATCGGCGGAACGTGCGGCACCGCGCGGATCGGCGTCCAAGTGCCCTTCAGTGACTCTCTATAATAGGTGTGAACAGGGAGCGGAATCGCCGTGGAAGATTCGCGGTTTGGGTTTGCGATTCGACACGCGCGCGGACCAGCGGAGGATCTTCGGATGCCTTGGTGCGGTGCGCACGCGGGGAGACGCCTCGATCGGAGCTATCCAAAATAAATCAGTAAAAACAATACACTAAAACATCGCTCCAATCACGAACCCGTGTTATTTGTGCAACACCCTTTGGAAAAGGGGCAAAGTGCAGCCGTTGGAAGCGGTTCCTTAGTTGCGTGTGCAGAAGTCCTCGGTAATTGTGATCGGGCGACGGAGGGGGGCATCCCGAGGTCGTCCCGTTAGGTGGTTCGCTTAAGTCCCTCGCGTGATGCGGGAGTGTCCGAAGGCGCGAAGCGACTAAGCGGGTTTCAGGGGATTAAGGGAACCAACCTTAGGGTGTTGTGCACCCGGCGGATCCGGAACCTTCCCTACAGAGCAACTTGGAGGTTTAACATGAAGATGGTTAAGAGCCTTATTCTCGGCTCAGCGGCGGGTCTGATCGCCATGAGCGGAGCACAGGCTGCCGATCTTCCCGTCAAGGCCAAAGCGGTCGAGTACGTGAGGATCTGCT
>CAZSRR010000128.1:0-1195 GCA_964609175.1 uncultured Bradyrhizobium sp. | reverse complement strand
AAGTATCCCAGATCGTAGTGCATGAAGCTGATGAGCCAAATGCCCTCGTCGACTTCCTTGATGCCGAGCTTCTGTCCGGCCAGTACGGTTGAGATGTTGATCCTCTTGCGATGCAGGCAGAGCCGCCCGCAAGCGGTTACGACGACGTCACGATCATGGAAGGGATAGGTCAGGTCTGGCAACCCGGCATAGTCGCGCGTTGAGGCGGTGTAGAGCTCGGCAGGGCACTTCATGTCGAGCGCCTCGTGCGGTCTTTCCATATTGAACTCGCGGACGAAGGCATCGAAGCGGTCCTGCTGCTGCAGGCTGTTGAAGCCCGGCGGTCGGGTCGCCTCCTTCTTGAGGGTCAGATGCATGCGCTCGTGGCGACCGTTCTGTTGCGGATGGCCCGGCTTGATGCGTTCGATCGCAATGCCGAGCCTGAGCCACCACACCGACAGCTTCGAGAGGTTGAACAAGGCATTGGGGCTCGCAAAGGGCACGCCATTGTCGGAGCGGATGGCCAGCGGCAGGCCGCGTTCACGGAACAGCCGCTCAAAGGCGGTAATGGCAGGGTCTTCGCGCGTTGAGTCCAGGGCTTCACAGAGCAGCAGGAAACGCGAGGCATGGTCGGTAACGGTCAGCGGGTAACAGTACTGGCCATTGCCGAGCTTGAACTCGCCCTTGAAGTCGGCACACCACAGATCATTGGCACGCGCACCCTGCGACAGCGGCGTGCCGCGCGCACGGTGGCGCGGTCCGCCGCCGCGCTTGACCAGGTCGTGGCGATCGAGCACCGCATGAATGGTGCTCTTGGCGGGAACCCTGACGTCGCCGTCGAGCCGGCGCACCAGCAGCTCGCGGATCTTGCGGGCGCCCCAATGCGGCTTCTCGCTCTTCAGCCGGACGATCAGGGTCTCAAGCTGCTGCGGGAGCTGGTTGGCGTAGCGGACCGGCCGCCTGGAGCGGTCGCTCAACGCCTCCAGCCCGTGCTCCTTGTAGCGGTCGAAAATCTTGTAGCCGGTCTTGCGGGAGATGCCGAACTCCCGGCACACCTCGGTCATGGCTTCCCCATCCAGAAGCCGGGCGACAAAGCGCAGGCGCTCTTCCATTACCGAACTCGCTTTCCACGGCATCCACACCTCCCGCAGAACAAAAGCGGAAAGTGTAACCCATGTGTCCGGTACGTTTCGTCACCTATGTCTCGGGCCGCTCA
>CAZSRR010000127.1:0-1263 GCA_964609175.1 uncultured Bradyrhizobium sp. | reverse complement strand
CCTAGCAGTCTGCTGAAAAAGGCCTCGTCAGGACCTGCGGTTGATGATTCAATTATGCATCATGAATCGTGGAGGCTCGGCATGCGGGGCGCTTTTGCGGATCAGGGCGGGCTATTTTCGTACATCTCGCCGGAGGCGCGAGTGCCTGCGGACCATCCGCTGAGGCAGATCCGGGAACTTGTCCGCGATGTACTGAGCGGGATGAACCGTGACTTGGGGAAGCTTTACGCGAGCGAAGGGCGTCCCTCGACGCCACCAGAGCAACTGCTGAGCGCGTTGCTGCTGCAGGTGTTCTACGGCATCCGCTCGGAACGCCAGTTGATGGAGCAACTGGACTACAATCTTTTGTACCGCTGGTTTGTGGGGCTGTCGCCGGATGATCCGGTGTGGAATCCGACCACCTTCACCAAGAACCGGGAGCGGCTGCAGACCGGCGATGTGTTCACCAAGTTCATGACCAGGCTTCTGAACCATCCGCAGGTCACGCCACTGCTGTCGGACGAGCACTTCTCGGTGGATGGAACGCTGATCGAAGCCTGGGCTTCACAGAAGAGCTTTCGCCCCAAGGACGGCAGCGGTGACGATGATGATGGCGCCAACTTCCACGGCCAGAAGCGCAAGAACGACACCCATGCGAGTACCAGCGACCCGGACAGCAGGCTTTATCGCAAGGCGGCCGGACGGGAAGCCAAGCTTTGCTATATGGGCCACGCCACCATGGAAAACCGGCATGGGCTGGCGGTGGCCGGCAGGGTCACGCATGCCAATGGCACCGCCGAACGCCGGGCTTCGGAGACCATGCTGAAGGCGAGACGCAAAGCCGCAGGCCGCCGCATCACGGCCGGTGAGGACAAGGCGTACGATACCGCAGATCATGTCGCCAATCTTCGCGCCATCGGCGTGACGCCGCATGTGACGCAGAATCAGGCCGTCACCAAAACCGGCAAGACCCGCAACAGCGCCATCGACGAACGAACCACGCGGCATCCGGGATATGGCATGTCGCAATCGCGCCGGGCGATGGTCGAGTGCATCTTTGGATGGGGCAAGCAGCACGGCACCATGCGCAAGACCAAACATCGCGGCATCGCTCGCGTCGCCGCCGACTTCCTGCTCAATCTGATCGCCTATAATCTGATCCGCATCCCCAAACTGGTTGCAGCGTAGCCGACCCAGGCCTCAAACTCCCGCGCGCGCTATCCCAACAACCGACCCCGCAATAGAAAAACAGCCAATTCTTTACGTTTTTCAGCAGACTGCTAG
>CAZSRR010000126.1:0-1433 GCA_964609175.1 uncultured Bradyrhizobium sp. | reverse complement strand
AGGTGCTGTCGCGGAGTTGGTAGGAATTGAGGGTGGCGTAGTCTCCGGGGTGATCAACCTCGAATCATCCGGCGTTGAAGCGTCGGACTGGAGACCACGCCATGACGAGCTTTACCACGAAGTCCGGTTCCTCGCAGCCTGAAGCAGAGACAGCTTGCCGACTTTTCGACAACTGGTTCGATCCGATCGAGACCGAGGTACGGGCTCGATCGCGTCAGTTCATCGAAGAACTGATCCGCAGCGAGCTTGACGCGGTGTTGGCGCGACCGCGTTACCAGCGAAGCCAGATGGCCGGCAATGAAGGAAGAGCCGGCGTTGCGGGCCACCGCCACGGCAGCCGCCCGCGGTCGCTGACAGGCACATTCGGGCCGATCGAGATCGCGGTGCCGCGCGCCCGGCTAACCACGTCCGAGGGCAAGACGACGGAATGGAAGAGCCAGGCGCTGCGGGCCTACCAGCGCCGGACGCTGGCCGCCGATGCGCTGATCGCGAGCACCTATCTGGCCGGCACCAATACCCGCCGGGTGCGTCGTGCGCTGGCGGCCTTGTTCGACGGAACGGTCGGCAAGGACACGGTGAGCCGGACATGGCGCAAGGTGAAGAGTGACTGGGACGCCTGGAACAGCCGCTCGCTGGCCGAGGAGCCGGTCGTGCGCCTGATCCTCGACGGCACCGTTGTTCGCGTGCGGCTCGACCGCAAAGCGACTTCCATCTCGTTACTCGTTGTTCTCGGCGTGCGCGCGGACGGCCAGAAGGTTCTGCTCGCGATCAAGAGCATGGGCGGCGAGAGCGCCGAAGCATGGCGCACTGTGCTCGGTGACCTCATCAAGCGCGGACTGCGGCGACCCGAGTTCCTTATTGTCGATGGCGCGCCGGGGCTCGACAAGGCCATTGCCGCCGTCTGGGACGGTGTGCCTGTACAACGCTGCACCGTTCACAAGCACAGAAATCTATTCGCGCACGCGCCCGAGCGCCTGCATGAGGAGATTACCGCAGATTACAACGACATGATCTACGCGGCTACACCCGAGGAGATCGCGATCCGTCGCAAGGCCTTCATCCGCAAATGGAGGCTGAAGCATCGTGCCGTTGCCGACAGCCTGGAGGAAGCCGGCGACCGCCTCTTTACCTTCACCCGCCTGCCGCCGAGCCAATGGCGCAGCCTCCGCACCACCAATGCGATCGAACGATTGCACGAAGAGTTCAAGCGGCGGATCAAGACGCAAACCGTTCTGCCATCCGCCGACACCGCCGCAATGTTGTTCTGGGCGCTGCTTGCATCAGGGCAGATCAACATGCGCAAGGTTGATGGCTGGCAAACCCTTGCCACAAAGCCCATTGATCAGCCAATTGACCTGGCCGCCTGAAACGATACCTTCATCTTGACCCGAGAATGCGCCACACCGAATTCCAACCACTTCCCGGACGGCACC
>CAZSRR010000125.1:0-1768 GCA_964609175.1 uncultured Bradyrhizobium sp. | reverse complement strand
ACAGGTTCGGCGGAAGCATCCCGGCCTTCCCTGCGCAATGGCTTTACGGCTTATAACGTGATCTCCCCGGTCGGGCCGGGCTCGTTGTCACCGTCATCGCGCCAGGCGTGAACCTTTGCGCAACTTGACGCCAGCATCGGGGCGTCAGGACCACACGCCTTCACCGTACGCCTCCGGCGTGTACGTCCATACGCCATCCGCGTCCATCGCATCCCGCCGCGCGTTCGTGACGTTCGCGAGCGCCCCTCATCTTGCAGCGAGACGGGCGGAGTTATGCCGCTGATTTGCGGGACGGGGAAAGCGGAATGTTTTTGCGCGGAGGGCTGGACGGGTTTTGCTGATTTGCCCGTCGTGTTGAAGTGTCGCAGCGCGTGGTGTGAAAATGCTCTTGCGTACGAAAGCAAATCAGTCGGCGGTACGTGAATTGCAATTGCGTGACGCTCCATTTAACTGAGTAAGAATTTTGTGTGCTGGCACCGTAATTCCCAATGAACGCTAAGCAGGCGTACGAACTCATAAACCGATTGGAGAAGTTTGATTTCAATCGGAAGGTAATGGACTATGTCTCACAACAGAAACTAAATGGTCGGATTAATTTGCGGGCCGCAACCCGCGGTAATCTCAGCCAACCGGGGAATAGACTCTGCAGATTTTCTCAGACGCAGTTGGCTTTGACGCAGGCGAATTCAGGGAGCTTGCAGGCTGTTTGGTCTAAGTTATGCGGCATTACGGTGGCATTACGGTGCATTTAATTGACTGGACGGGTCTTGCTTCGTCAAGCATCTCCGTCAGTTAAGTGCACTGGACTGCACCCCTCGAGTGAGACACGATAATCTCGGAATTGCGGTGACAGTACTGGACTGTCGCAAGCGACGTCGCACGAAAAGTAGCCTGCATGAGCGAAGCGACATGCGGGTCTCGTTCCGGTGGGTCCCGGGTGTCGCTGCGCTCACCCGGGCTACAATCGGCGATCCGCGGCGAGGGCGACGCCTTTCGAATGAGCGCCACAACAAAAGGCGCCCCTCTCGGAACGCCTTTCGCATCGTTGCATCGTGACACCGGCGGCGCGAACGCCGCCTGCCATCACAGCGAATAGTACATTTCGAACTCGACCGGGTGCGGGGTCATTTCGAAGCGCTCGACCTCGGTCATCTTCAGTTCGATGTAGCTGTCGATGAAGTCGTCGTCGAACACGCCGCCGTTCTTGAGGAAGGCGCGGTCCTTGTCGAGATTTTCGAGCGCCTCGCGGAGCGAACCGCAGACGGTCGGGATCTGCTTGAGCTCTTCCTTCGGCAGGTCGTACAGGTCCTTGTCCATCGCCGGGCCCGGATCGATCTTGTTCTTGATGCCGTCGAGGCCGGCCATCAGCATCGCGGCGAAGCCGAGATAGGGGTTGGCCATCGGGTCGGGGAAGCGGACTTCGACGCGCTTGGCCTTCGGGTTCGCCGTGTAGGGGATGCGGCAGGAGGCCGAGCGGTTGCGCGCGGAGTAGGCGAGCAGCACGGGGGCTTCATAGCCCGGGACCAGGCGCTTGTAGGAATTGGTCGACGGGTTGGTGAAGGCGTTGATCGCCTTGGCGTGCTTGATGATGCCGCCGATGTAGTGCAGGCAGGTTTCCGAGAGGTCGGCGTATTTGTTGCCGGCGAACACCGGCTTGCCGTCCTTCCAGATCGACTGGTGGCAGTGCATGCCCGAGCCGTTGTCGCCATAGACCGGCTTCGGCATGAAGGTGGCGGTCTTGCCGTAGATGTGCGCGACCTGGTGGATG
>CAZSRR010000124.1:0-1887 GCA_964609175.1 uncultured Bradyrhizobium sp. | reverse complement strand
CCCAGATCGGGTCAGGGCGCCAGACGCTGCCGTCGCCGCCGCGTTCGCGTTCACCTGCCATGGTGTTTTCCAATCTCTAGGGGACGAACCCCTGTCCTCGTAAAGTTCCAAAAACCGTCGGTTAGAAGCTCAATCCGCTCTCGCGGGCCGCATCCGCGAGCGCCTTGACGCGCCCGTGATAGAGATACTGGCCGCGGTCGAACACCACTTCCTTGACGCCGTTCTTCACGGCGCGTTCCGCCAGCAGCTTGCCGACGGCCTTGGCCGCATCGATGTTGGCGCCGGTGTTGCCGCTCTCGCGCATGGTCTTTTCAAGCGACGAGGCCGACGCCAGCGTCTCGCCTTTCAGGTCGTCGATGACCTGGGCGTAGATGTGCTTGGACGAACGGAACACCGACAGACGCGGGCGCCCGTTGGCCGACCGGCGCAGCGCGTTGCGCACGCGCTGCTTGCGCCGGGCATTCGTGACCTTGAGTGACATGACCGGCTCCGTTACTTCTTCTTGCCTTCCTTGCGGAAGATGAATTCGTTGGCGTACTTCACGCCCTTGCCCTTGTAGGGCTCCGGCGGGCGGTAGGCGCGGATCTCGGCGGCGACCTGGCCGACGCGCTGCGAGTCGTTGCCCGTGATCGTGATCTCGGTCGGCTTCGGCACCGCGATGGTGATGCCTTCCGGGATCGCGTAGACCACGTCGTGGCTGTAGCCGAGCGCGAGCTGCAGGTTCTTGCCCTGCATCGCGGCGCGGTAGCCGACGCCGGTGATCTCGAGCTTCTTCTCAAAACCCTTGGTGACGCCCTCGACGAGGTTGGCGACCTGCGCGCGCGCGGTGCCGTACATGGCCTGCGCGCGATTGGTCTTGAACTTCGGCGCGACCTTGACCTCGTTCTTGTCGAGCTTCACTTCGACGTCGTCATGCACGACGAACTGAAGCTGGCCCTTCGGCCCCTTCACCTTGACGGTCTGCCCTTCGACGGTCGCCGTCACACCGGACGGGATCGCCACGGGCTTTTTGCCAACACGTGACATGCTCTAGAATCCTTCCTCAGAACACCGTGAAGAGAACTTCGCCGCCCACATTCGCGTCGCGCGCGTCGTGGTCGGCCATGATTCCCTTCGGCGTCGACAACACCGAAATGCCAAGACCGTTGTTCACGCGCGGCAGGTTCTTCACCGAGGCGTAAACCCGACGGCCCGGCTTGGAGACCCGCTCGATCTCGCGAATGACGGGCTCGCCGTCGAAATATTTCAGCTCGATCTCGAGCTCGCTGCGGCCGGAAGCGTGTTCGACGCTGGCGTAGCCGCGGATATAGCCCTCCGCCTTCAGCACTTCGAGCACGCTGGCGCGCATCTTCGAACCCGGGGTCGAGACCTTGGACTTCGAACGCATCTGCGCGTTGCGGATGCGGGTGATGAGATCGGAGATCGGATCGTGCGTTGACATGGTTCCGACCCTCCTTACCAGCTCGACTTCACGAGCCCGGGAACCAGGCCCTTGGAGCCGAGCTCACGCAGCGCGATGCGCGACAGCTTGTTCTTGCGGTAGTTCGAGCGCGGACGGCCGGACAGCTCGCAGCGGTTGCGGATCCGGGTCGTCGACGAGTTGCGCGGCATTTGCGCAAGCTTCAGCGTCGCCGCGAAACGCTCTTCCATCGGCTTGGTCTTGTCGGCGATGATCGCCTTCAGCCTCGCGCGCGCAGGCGCGGCGTTCTTGGCCATCCGCTTGCGCCGGTTGTTCTTCTCGACTGAACTCTTCTTTGCCATTGCTTGGCTCCTGGGTTTCCGCGTTTGAGAGGCTTAGTGGCGTCTCACTGCCGGAACGGGAAATTGAAAGCGGTCAACAAGGCGCGCGCCTCGTCGTCGGTCTTGGCCGTGGTGCAGACCGTGATG
>CAZSRR010000123.1:0-2573 GCA_964609175.1 uncultured Bradyrhizobium sp. | reverse complement strand
TGACGACGGTGCCGCGGCCCGAGATCGAGAACACGTCTTCGACCGGCATCAGGAAGGGCTGGTCGACCGGACGCTCCGGCTGCGGGATGTATTCGTCGACATTGCGCATCAGCTCGAGGATGGCGTCGTGGCCGAGCTTCTTGTCCTTGTCTTCAAGAGCGGCTAGCGCCGAGCCCTTGATGATCGGGATGGTGTCGCCCGGGAATTCGTACTTCGAGAGCAGTTCGCGAACTTCGAGTTCGACGAGCTCGAGCAGTTCCGGATCGTCGACCATGTCGCACTTGTTGAGGAACACGACGAGCGCCGGCACGCCGACCTGGCGGGCGAGCAGGATGTGCTCGCGGGTCTGCGGCATCGGGCCGTCGGCGGCCGACACGACCAGGATCGCGCCGTCCATCTGCGCGGCGCCGGTGATCATGTTCTTCACATAGTCGGCGTGGCCGGGGCAGTCGACGTGCGCATAGTGGCGGTTCTGGGTCTCGTATTCGACGTGAGCGGTCGAGATCGTGATGCCGCGCGCCTTCTCTTCCGGCGCCTTGTCGATCTGGTCGTACGCCGTGAACGTCGCACCGCCCGTTTCAGCCAGCACCTTGGTGATCGCTGCAGTCAGCGAGGTCTTGCCGTGGTCGACGTGACCGATGGTTCCGATGTTGCAGTGCGGTTTATTACGTTCAAACTTTGCTTTGGCCATTTGACTCTCCGTTCAATCGTCAGTCTTCAACCAACGACAATCAGGCAAACTTCTTCTGGACTTCTGCCGACACGTTCGCCGGCGCTTCGGCGTAGTGATCGAATTGCATCGTGAAGGTCGCGCGTCCCTGGCTCATCGAGCGCAGGTTATTCACGTACCCGAACATGTTCATGAGCGGCACCATCGCATTGATGACGTTGGCGTTGCCGCGCATGTCCTGGCCCTGGATCTGGCCGCGCCGGGAATTCAGGTCGCCGATGACCGAGCCGGTATAGTCTTCCGGGGTCACCACTTCGACCTTCATGATCGGCTCGAGCAGAACGGACTTGCCCATCTGCAGCGCCTCGCGGAAGCAGGCCCGCGTGGCGATTTCGAAGGCCAGCGCCGACGAGTCGACGTCGTGGAACTTGCCGTCGATCAGCTGCACCTTGACGTCGACCACGGGGAAGCCCGCGACCACGCCGGACGACAGCACGCTCTCCAGGCCCTTTTCGACGCCGGGGATGTATTCCTTCGGCACCGCGCCGCCGACGATCTTCGATTCGAACTCGTAGCCCTTGCCGGGCTCGTTCGGCTCGACGATGATGGTGACTGCCGCGAACTGGCCGGTACCGCCGGTCTGCTTCTTGTGGGTGTAGCTGTGCTCGACCCGCTTGGTGACACGCTCGCGGAACGCCACCTGCGGCGCGCCGATATTGGCGTCGACCTTGTAGGTGCGCTTGAGGATGTCGACCTTGATGTCGAGATGGAGTTCGCCCATGCCCTTGAGGATGGTCTGGCCGGACTCGTGATCGGTCGTGACGCGGAAGGACGGATCCTCCGCGGCGAGTTTCGCCAGGGCGACGCCGAGCTTTTCCTGGTCGGCCTTCGACTTCGGCTCGATCGCGATTTCGATCACCGGCTCCGGGAATTCCATCTTTTCGAGGATCACCGGGTTGTTGGGATCGCACAGCGTGTCACCGGTGCGCGCTTCCTTCAGACCCGCCAATGCGACGATGTCGCCGGCATAGGCTTCCTTGATGTCTTCGCGGTTATTCGCATGCATCAGCAGCATGCGGCCGATGCGCTCCTTCTTCTCGCGGGTCGAGTTCACGACGCCGGTGCCGGACTGCAGAACGCCGGAATAGATCCGGCAGAAGGTGATCGTGCCGACGAACGGGTCGTCCATGATCTTGAACGCGAGCAGCGCCAGCGGCTCCTTGTCGTCCGCCTTGCGCACGACTTCGTTGCCCTTGTCGTCGGTGCCCTTGATCGCGGGCACATCGAGCGGCGACGGAAGATAGTCGACCACGGCGTCGAGCAGCGGCTGCACGCCCTTGTTCTTGAAGGCCGAACCGCACAGCACGGGATAGAAGGCGCCGGTCAGCACCGCCTTGCGGATCAACCGCTTCAGCGTGGCTTCATCGGGTTCCTTGCCGTCGAGATAGGCGGCCATGGCGTCGTCGTCGAGCTCGACGGCGGCTTCCACCATCTTCTCGCGATATTCCTTGGCCTGGTCGACGAGGTCGGCCGGGATGTCGACATAGTCGAACTTGGCGCCGAGCGATTCATCGTTCCAGATGATGCCCTGCATCTTCACGAGGTCGACGAGACCCTTGAAGTTGTTCTCGGCGCCGATCGGCAGCTGGATCGCGATCGGCTTGGCGCCGAGGCGGTCGACGATGTCGGCGAGACACTTGAAGAAGTCGGCGCCGGTCTTGTCCATCTTGTTGGCGAAGACGATGCGCGGAACCCTGTACTTGTCGCCCTGGCGCCAGACGGTCTCGGTCTGCGGTTCGACACCCTGGTTGGAGTCGAGCACGCACACCGCGCCGTCGAGCACGCGCAGCGAACGCTCGACTTCGATGGTGAAGTCGACGTGGCCGGGGGTGTCGATGATGTT
>CAZSRR010000122.1:0-2691 GCA_964609175.1 uncultured Bradyrhizobium sp. | reverse complement strand
CTACAACCGCGCATCAGAACACCCATCTGTCTATGTTGTTGAAGAGAAGAGACTTTGCTGATTGGGATGTGATCCCGTGGGGTATCTTGGGTTCTGTCGCGCTCGTTCGGCGATAGATTGAGTGGCAGCTGTTATCAGCAAGGCGCGAGCAAAAATCCACGGGCCGTCCGATAGCGGATGGATGGCTGCGATTTCGCCGGCTTCGGCGGCGAGCCGGAGCGTCTTGGGCGCAATCTTGAGGAGCTTTGCCGCGTTGCTGAGGTTTAGCCAGGGCTCGATCCCGTCCTCGGCGGGCTTGAACACCGGGATGCGATAGTTCGAGCGCATCGAGGTGACACGCTCGCGCGTCCAGCGATTGCCGTTACCGGTCTTGAGGCTGTTGCGGTTGAGCAGGCCGGCGATCAGATCGTCGCTGGCGATCAGCACCAGTTGGCGCACAGCTTCGACGATGTTGGCGGAGGTGCTGTTGCGCTGCCCGCGCCGGCGCTTGGGCAGGCGTATCTCGCTGTGAACGCCGCCGACCCAGTGGACGATGAGGACGATCTCGGAGGCCGCATCGTCGATATCGGCCACGACCTCATGGATGACGGTGCGCGCAATCCGCTTCTTGAGGCGCGCATCCGTCGTCGGCGCATCCCAGACCGTTTTGAGGTTCGAGGCCAGAACGCCAAGCGAAGCTGGATCGGCAATGGGGGCGGGCATCGCCGCATCATGCATGGCGATCTTGCCCTCGACCTCCGCCACGTGGGCGAGCGCCCTGTTCCAGCGCGCTTCAAGCTCGCCCGCCACCAGCCGGTTCGCGGGATCAGCGGCATCGTATTGCCGGAAGGCCCGGTCGACGGCATAGCGCGCCGCTTCGAGGTCGCGACTGAGAGCATCGCGCACCTGATCGCGCCGTTCCCTGGCTTCCTTGGCGGCAGCGGTCGCCGCGGCGATAGCGCCCGGACCGACGACGCCGAGCAGTGCTTCCTCGATGGCATCATCAACGCGCAGTCCGCCGAAGCCGATGCAATGAGGGCCGCCATTGTCCATCCAGGCGCGGCTGCAGCTGTAGCGCGGAATATGGCGCTTCATGCCGGAGTACCGGAGTGTGAGCTTGCGACCGCAGCGCCTGCAGCGGATCAGACCGGCCAGCAGCGCGTCACCATGCTTGGGCGCGCCGTGATACCGACTGGTGGGAACGTTGTTGCTGACCATGGTGCGGATTGCCTCGAACCTCTCCCAGCTCACGTACCCATCGTGGGTGTTGGGCTTCAGCGCCAACCATTCGTTCCGCGCCTTGCGGCGGATCTTCACGCTCACGCCCTCGGCACCGTATCCCGTCGCGACAGCCGTCTTACCATAGGCATAGGCGCCGCCGTAGACCGGGTTCTCAATGATCCGGTGGATGGCGGAGTAGCTTGGTCGCCGCCAGGCCGTGTCGCCATTGGTCTGCTTTACCGGCAGATCGAGATTGTACTCGTGGAGCCAGCAGAGCGCCTGTCGCGCGCTGCCCAGTTCCTCGACCTTGTCGAACACCAGCTTGATCGCTTCCTGGACCCGCCGATCCGGATCTTTCTCATAATGGTCGCCGGACTTCACGAACCCGACCGGCGCCGCCACCACCAACTCGCCCCGGCGCGCCTTCTCGTAGCGGGCCGAGAGCGAGCGCTGGCGCAACAGATCCAGTTCGTACTCGTTGAGGCTGCCCTTGAGCCCGAGCAACAGGCGATCGTTGCCGTGCCTTGGCGCATAGATGGTCTCCTGATCGACCAGAACGGTATCGACCACGCGGCACATCTCGATGAGTTGCTGCCAATCTCGGCTGTTGCGAGCGAAGCGCGAGACCTCGCGGGCGCAAACCGCACCAACCTTACCGAGGCAAACCTCCGCTACCATCCGCTCGAAGCCGGCGCGTTGGACCCCGCCGGCGGCCGAACGACCGAGATCATCATCAATCACGTCGATCTCTGACCACCCGAGCGCCGTCAGCCGGTCCCGCATGGCGTATTGCAACGCGCTGCTCTCGCGATTGTGCAACACCTGATGCGCCGAGGACTGACGCACGTAAAGAATCGCCTTGCGCTCGAGATGATGAGGCCTGATCTTGTCAGAGATCATGGCCGACCTCCTTCGCGCGCGGCGTCGCTGTCGTCGCAGCATGGCCGAGAATCAACTGCGTCATCAGACTGGTCAGCGCCGCCCGCGCTTCCGCCGGCAGTTCCGACCATGCTGGCGCGCCGAGGGCGCCGTTCGACAGGCCGCTCCCGAACAGATCCATCTGCGGCTGCGACCGCGGTTGTCGATTGTGTCGGTATCCGCTCCCTGGCATTGCCGTCTCGCGTGACATGAGTCGCTCCCCGATTCTGGTCGTGAGAGGCTCTGGATGCGCTAGAAAGCAGGGCAGCTGATGGCGCTCGATCCATCAACGCCAGATCGAGAAGCGCAGAAAGCGCTGCAAGTGCGGTTATGCTGACAAATGGCCGAGCTGCCAAAAGCTCCGCCTCAGGGCATGCCGTCCGGTCGAACATCCATGCTGGAACCTCCAGCCAACGATCTGCTTGCGATCCATCCAGCGTGCAGCGGAAGGCGACATCGCCAGCCTTGTCGACGGCCCCATGAACGCAAACTCGGCAACCAAACCAAGGATGATATCGATAAAGAACCTCGCGAAGAACGGTCCTGTGGGCGTTCTCAAACCTCGTTGTACAA
>CAZSRR010000121.1:0-2702 GCA_964609175.1 uncultured Bradyrhizobium sp. | reverse complement strand
CCGGGCGCCCAGGCCAACCTCCTCGGCGTCGCCGCCACCTCCAAGCAATTGACCGAAACCTTCAATACCATCCCCTCCTCCGATAAGGCGCAGGTCCGTAACATCGCCGAAGTCACCACCGCGGTGGCCAATGGCGACCTGTCGAAGAAGATCACGGTCGACGTGCGCGGCGAGATCCTCCAGCTGAAGGACACCATCAACACCATGGTGGACCAGCTCAATGCGTTTGCCGGCGAAGTCACGCGCGTCGCCCGCGAGGTCGGCACCGAAGGCAAGCTTGGCGGCCAGGCCAATGTGCGCGGCGTCGCCGGCACCTGGAAGGACCTCACCGACAACGTCAACTCGATGGCCGGCAACCTCACCGCCCAGGTCCGCAACATCGCCGAGGTCGCAACCGCAGTGGCGAAGGGCGACCTGTCGAAGAAGATCACGGTCAACGTGTCGGGCGAAATCCTTCAGTTGAAGGAGACGCTCAACACGATGGTGGACCAGCTCAACGCCTTCGCCGGCGAAGTCACGCGCGTGGCGCGCGAGGTCGGCACCGACGGCAAGCTCGGCGGCCAGGCCGAAGTGCCCGGCGTCGCCGGCACCTGGAAAGATCTCACCGACAGCGTGAACTCGATGGCCGGCAACCTCACCGCCCAGGTCCGCAACATTGCCGAGGTGGCGACCGCCATCGCCGGCGGCGACCTGTCGCGGAAGATCACGGTCGACGTCCGCGGCGAAATCCTTCAGCTGAAGGAAACGCTCAACACGATGGTCGACCAGCTCAACCGTTTCGCGGGCGAAGTCACCCGCGTGGCGCGCGAGGTCGGCACCGAAGGGCGTCTCGGCGGTCAGGCTAATGTCCCCGGCGTCGCCGGCACCTGGAAGGATCTCACCGACAACGTCAACTCGATGGCCGGCAACCTCACCGGCCAGGTCCGCAACATCGCCGAGGTCACGACCGCCGTGGCCAAGGGCGACCTGTCCAAGAAGATCACGGTCGACGTCAAGGGCGAGATCCTCGAACTCAAGAACACCGTCAACACGATGGTGGACCAGCTCAACGCCTTCGCGTCGGAAGTGACGCGAGTCGCCCGCGAAGTCGGCACCGAAGGCAAGCTCGGCGGCCAGGCCCAGGTTCCTGAGGTGGCTGGCACCTGGAAAGATCTCACCGACAACGTCAACTTCATGGCCTCGAACCTCACCGCCCAGGTTCGCAACATCGCCGAGGTCGCGACCGCGATCGCCGGCGGTGACCTGTCGAAGAAGATCACGGTCGACGTCCGCGGCGAAATCCTGCTTCTGAAGGACACCCTCAACACGATGGTCGAGCAGTTGCGCTCGTTCGCCGCCGAAGTGACGCGCGTGGCCCGCGAGGTCGGCACCGAGGGACGGCTCGGCGGCCAGGCCGTGGTGCCCGGCGTCGGCGGCACCTGGAAGGACCTGACCGACAACGTCAACCTCCTGGCCGCAAACCTGACGACCCAGGTCCGCAACATCGCCGAAGTCACCACCGCCGTGGCGCGCGGCGACCTGTCGCGCAAGATCACGGTCGATGTGAAGGGCGAAATCCTCGAACTGAAGAATACCATCAACACGATGGTCGACCAGCTCAACGCCTTCGCCGGCGAAGTCACGCGCGTGGCGCGCGAGGTCGGCACCGAGGGCAAGCTCGGCGGCCAGGCCCAGGTGCCCGGTGTCGCGGGAACGTGGAAGGACCTGACCGGCAACGTCAACCTGCTGGCCGCCAACCTCACCACCCAGATCCGCACCATCGCCGAGGTGGCGACCGCCATCACCAAGGGCGACCTGACGCGATCGATCCAGGTCGATGCGCTGGGCGAGGTGGCCGAGCTCAAGGACAAGCTCAACACCATGATCGACAACCTCCGTCTCACGACGGAGCGCAACACCGAGCAGGACTGGCTGAAGACCAACCTCGCCAAGTTCACCAACATGCTGCAGGGCCAGCGCGACCTCGGCACGGTGGGCCGCATGATCCTGAGCGAGCTGTCGCCGCTGGTGGGCGCCCACCAGGCGGTGATCTACCAGACGCAGGACGACGGCACGCAGACCCTGAAGCTGCTGTCGATCTATGCCGACAGCGTCGGCGAGGCCCACCCGCCGATCGTCCATGTCGGCGAGGGGCTGGTCGGCCAGTGCGCCGCGGACGGCAAGCCGATCCACCTCTCGACCATGCCGGCCGGCGCCCGCCCCATCACCTCCGGCCTGTTCAGCGCCGCGCCCAAGAGCGTCGTCGTGCTGCCCATCCTGTTCGAGGGCCAGGTCAAGGCGGTGATCGAGCTGGCCTCGCTCAGCCACTTCACCGAGCTGCAGGTCGCCTTCCTCGAGCAGCTCACCGCGTCGATCGGCATCGTGCTGAACTCGATCGAGGCCACCATGCAGACCGAGAGCCTGCTGCAGCAGAGCCAGAAGCTCGCCTCCGAGCTGCAGAGCCAGCAAAGCGAGCTGCAGCTCACCAACGAGCAGCTCGAGCAGAAGGCCGCCCAGCTCGCCGAGCGCAACGTCGAGGTCGAGCGCAAGAACGAGGAGATCGACCAGGCCCGCCGCGCCGTCGAGGAGAAGGCGTCGGAGCTGGCGCTGACCTCGCGCTACAAGTCGGAGTTCCTGGCCAACATGAGCCACGAGCTCAGGACCCCGCTCAACTCGATCCTGATCCTGGGCCAGCAGCTCGCCGAGAACCCGCAGGGCAACCT
>CAZSRR010000120.1:0-3017 GCA_964609175.1 uncultured Bradyrhizobium sp. | reverse complement strand
CCCGGCCAGTCCTCATGCTTGAGCATGACGCAGGAGGGCGAATCCATCACGATCTTGCGGATCACGGCGGGCGTGAACACGACGTTGAGCGTCAGCGGATAGTCCTGCAGCACCCAGGGAATCTCGTCGCCGATCGCTTCCTGGGCCTGCTTGAAATAGCCGGTGATCTGGTCGTCGGTGCGCAAATGCGGCGGCGGCGCGATCATGACGCCTGCCGCGCCGGCATCCATCGAGGCCTTCGCCAGCGCGCGCATCGAGGCGAAGCCCGGCGCCGAAACGCCGACGATGACCTGCATCTTCCTGGCGCGCTTGACGAAGCGGATGGCAACCTGCTCGGCCTCGGTGGCATCGAGTTTCGGCGCCTCGCCCAGAATGCCGAGCACGGTGACGCCGTCGCAGCCGACCTCGGTATAGAAATCGGTCAGCCGGTCGATCGATTGCTCGTCGATGCGGCCGTCATCGTGAAACGGCGTCGGTGCGATCGCAAACGTGCCTGCGGCCTGGGCGGTGAGTTTTGTCATTGAGTGCCTGTTCCTTTCGTCATTCAGGGATGCGCCGGCAGGCGCAGGCCCGGAACCATTTATCGGGCTAGCATGGATTCCGGGCTCACGCTTCGCGTGCCCCGGAATGACAGCTATTTAAATCTCCGAGCCGACTTCTTGATATCTTCCTCGGAGAAGAAGATTTCCTTGGCGTGGGTCACGATATCCTCGGCCTTCCACCCCGTAAACGGCGGCGTCCAGCCTTCCATTTCCATCATCCGCATCTCGCGGACCCCGCGGGGGCCGGAGACGCCGAGCACCTTGCCGGTCTGGTCGCCGGAGAGGTCGCTGACCATGTATAGCACGGCCGGCGCGATACCGTCCGGGCCGAGCGCCGCGCCAGGGTTTTCCTTGTAGCGCGGCAAATCGGCGGTCATGCGGGTCAGCGCGCCCGGGGCCAAGGTCCAGATCCGGATGTTGTACTTGCGGCCTTCGATGGCCAGCACGTTCGACAGTCCCCAAATACCGCCCTTGGCGGCGCCGTAATTGGTCTGGCCGAAATTGCCGATCAGGCCCGAGGTCGAGGAGGTGTTGACGATGACGCCGCCGCCGTTCTCGCGCATCCATTTGAACACCGGCTGGGTGCAGCAGAAGGTGCCTTTGAGATGCACCCGGATCACCTTGTCCCAGTTGGCCTCCTTCGCCTTGGCAAAGGTCTCGTCGAGCAGGATGCCGGCGTTGTTCACCAGGATGTCGGCGCGGCCGAAATTCTTGATGGCGTCGTCGAACACGGATTGCCCGCCGGCCATGGTCGAGATGTCGGCACCATTGGCAACCGCGCGGCCGCCCTCCTCCTTGATGGCGTTGACGACCTTCTGCGCCATCGAAACGTCAGAACCGGAACCATCGCGCGGTCCGCCGAGGTCGTTGACCACGACCGCCGCGCCCTCGCGCGCGAACAGTTTTGCGTAGGCCTCACCAAGCCCGCCGCCCGCGCCGGTGATGATGGCCACCTTGCCGTCGAGTAATCCCATGATCTTGCTCCCATCGTCGTTTGTTATTCGCCGTCATGGCCGGGCTTGACGACAACAATTCACAGCGGCGCAGGTGTCATCAACCCAGCACCGTCTTGCCGCTCTTGATCACGGTGACGCCCCTCGCCTTCACCTTGGCTTCGAACGACACCACGTTGCCGTCCTTCCACAGTTCCATCGTCACGGTCTCGCCGGGAAACACCGGCGACGAGAAGCGCGCCGCGTGCTGCTTGAAGGCGGACGGATCGTAGTCGGCATAGGTCTGCAGCACGCCGCGGCAGGTGATGCCGTAGGTGCACATGCCGTGCAGGATCGGGCGCGGAAAGCCGGCCTTCCTGGCGAACTCGGGATCTGAGTGCAGCGGGTTGCGGTCGCCACACAGGCGATAGACCAGCGCCTGGTCCGGCCGCGTCGTGATGTCGACGACCTGGTCGGGCGCGCGTGTCGGCACCTTGTGCGGCTCGGGCTGCCCTTCGGAGGGACCGCCGAAGCCGCCGTCGCCGCGGGCGAAGCGCGAAGCGACCAGCGTGGCGAGCTTGTCGCCGTTCTCGTCCTTCAGCACCGTCTGGTGGCGGATCACCGCGCCCTTGTCCTTGCCCTTGTCGAAGACGTCGAGCACCGTCGAGTCGGCGGTGATCTTCGCCGCACTCGGCAGCGGCTTGTGGAAGGTGATGTCGCGCTCGCCGTCGACCACCATCACGCGGTTGAGCTTCATGTCGCCGGGGCCTGAGCCCCAGGCCGCGACCGACGCGAAGGTCGGCACCACCTTCAGCGGGCGCGGCGTGAAGGTGCCCTCGTTGACATAGGCGAGTTCCTTCTCGTCCATCGGATCGGCGCCGAGGCCGATGCCGTAGGCGTAGAGCATCACGTCGCGGTCGGTGTAGGCGTATTTCTGGCCGAGGCTTTTCAGAGCCATCAGTTCTTCGTAGTTGATCGGCATGTTTGGAGTTCCTCCCGCACGTTCTTTTCCGCCGGCGCCCGTCGCTGCGCCCTCTCCCCTTGTGGGAGAGGGCTACACCGGCCGCGCAACAAACTCGCTTGGGTGAGGGGTTGCCTCCGCAAACACAGCGCGTGCGGATAGAACCCCTCATCCGGCAGCTTCGCTGCCACCTTCTCCCACAAGGGGAGAAGGGAAGAAGATTAAGCCGCCGTGAAGAACGGCAATGGCGCGCCGTCCGTCGGCTTCCACACCAGCTTCACCTTCTGGCCGATCTTCAGCTTTTCCAGATCGCAGTCGACGATGTTGGTCTGCAGCGACGGGCCCTCCTTCAGCGTGACGTAGGCGATCGCGTAAGGACCGGTCGGCGATTTGCGCATCAGGCTGTAGGTGTAGATCGTGGCCTCGCCGGACGCCTCTTCCCACTCGGTCTTGTCGGAGAAGCAGAACGGGCAGATCGAGCGCGGGAAATAATGCGGCTCCTTGCAGGCGGTGCAGCGCTTGATCATGAACTTGCCGGCCTTGGCCGCTTCCCAGAACGGCGCAGTCTCGGGATTGGTCACC
>CAZSRR010000119.1:0-3071 GCA_964609175.1 uncultured Bradyrhizobium sp. | reverse complement strand
GAGAGCCTGGATACGGTCGACAATCAGCTGGTGCGGTTCGAGCAGGATCCGAGCGACGCGAAGATTCTCGATAACATCTTCCGCCTGGTCCACACCATCAAGGGCACCTGCGGTTTTCTGGGACTGCCGCGGCTGGAAGCGCTGGCCCACGCCGGCGAGACGCTGATGGGCAAGTTCCGCGATGGCATGCCGGTCAAGGCCGAAGCCGTCACGCTGATCCTGTCGAGCATCGACCGCATCAAGGAAATCCTCGCCGGCCTCGAAGCCACCGAGACCGAGCCCGAGGGCACCGACGAAGACCTGATCGAAAAACTGCATGAGATGGCCGAAGGCGGCCATCACGACGCAGAGGCTGCAGCCGAAGCGGTGCCCGAAGTGACTGCGCCGCCGGTGCAGCCGGAGCCCACCGCGGAGGTCGCCCGAGGCACGCTGGTCGATCAGGTGCTGGAACGCCCGTTGCGTCCCGGCGAAGTCTCGCTCGACGACCTCGAGCGCGCTTTCCGCGAGACCGAGACCGAGACCGCAGTTGCACCCGCGCCTTCGGCTACGCCGGTTCCGGCGCCGGCTCCCGCCGCCAAGCAACCCGCACCGGCTGCCGCCCAACCGGCGGCGCCCGCCGCCCAGCAGGAGGCAAAGGAAGTGAAGGCAAAACCCGCCAAACGCGCCGCCGCCGAGGCCGATGCGCACGATGGCGACAAGATCGCCAACCAGTCGATCCGCGTCAACGTCGACACGCTCGAACACCTGATGACCATGGTCTCCGAGTTGGTGCTGACCCGCAACCAGCTTCTGGAAATCTCCCGCCGCAACGAGGACACCGAGTTCAAGGTGCCGCTGCAGCGGCTCTCCAACGTCACCGCCGAACTGCAGGAAGGCGTCATGAAGACGCGCATGCAGCCGATCGGCAACGCCTGGCAGAAGCTGCCGCGCATCGTCCGCGACCTCTCCAGCGAACTCGGCAAGCAGATCGAACTGGAGATGCACGGCGCCGACACCGAGCTCGACCGCCAGGTGCTCGACCTGATCAAGGATCCGCTGACGCACATGGTGCGCAACTCCGCCGACCATGGCCTGGAGACGCCGGCCGAGCGGCTGGCCGCCGGCAAGGGCGAGCAGGGCACCATCCGCCTCTCCGCCTATCACGAGGGCGGCCACATCATCATCTGCATCGCCGACAATGGCCGCGGTCTCAACACCGAGCGGATCAAGGCCAAGGCGCTGCAGAACGGTCTCGTCACCGAGGCCGAACTCGAGAAGATGACGGAAGCGCAGATCCACAAGTTCATCTTCGCGCCGGGCTTCTCGACGGCGGCGACCGTCACCTCGGTCTCCGGCCGCGGCGTCGGCATGGACGTGGTGCGCACCAATATCGACCAGATCGGCGGCACCATCGACATCAAGAGCGTGGCCGGCGAGGGCTCCTCCGTCACCATCAAGATCCCGCTGACGCTCGCGATCGTCTCGGCCCTGATCGTGGAAGCCGCCGGCGACCGCTTTGCGATCCCGCAGCTTTCGGTGGTCGAGCTGGTGCGCGCCCGCGCCAATTCCGAACACCGCATCGAGCGCATCAAGGACACCGCGGTCCTGCGCCTGCGCAACAAGCTGCTGCCGCTGATGCACCTGAAGAAGCTCTTGAAGATCGACGACGGCTCGTCGAGCGATCCCGAGAACGGCTTCATCGTGGTGACCCAGGTCGGCAGCCAGACCTTCGGCATCGTGGTCGACGGCGTGTTCCACACCGAGGAAATCGTGGTCAAGCCGATGTCGACCAAGCTGCGGCACATCGACATGTTCTCCGGCAACACCATCCTGGGCGACGGCGCCGTGATCATGATCATCGATCCGAACGGCATCGCAAAGGCGCTCGGCGCTTCCGGCGCTTCGGCCCATGAGCTCGCCGACGAAGCCTCCGCCGCGCATGCGGTCGGCGGCGAACAGCTCACCTCGCTGCTGGTGTTCCGCGCCGGATCGAGCCAGCCCAAGGCGGTGCCGCTCGGCCTCGTCACCCGTCTGGAAGAAGTCGCCGCCGACAAGATCGAGCTCAGCAACGGCCGCTACATGGTGCAGTACCGCGAGCAGCTGATGCCGCTGGTGCAGATGAATGGGGTCACCGTACAGACCCAGGGCTCGCAGCCGATCCTGGTGTTCGCCGACGACGGCCGCTCGATGGGGCTCGTGGTCGACGAGATCATCGACATCGTCGAGGAGCGGCTGCACATCGAGGTCGCCGGCCAGGCCGACGGCATCCTCGGCTCCGCCGTGATCAAGGGCCAGGCCACCGAAGTGATCGACGTCGGCCACTTCCTGCCGATGGCCTTCGCCGACTGGTTCTCGCGCAAGGAGATGCGCGCCTCTTCGACGGCGCAGTCGGTGCTGCTGGTCGACGACAGCGCGTTCTTCCGCAACATGCTGGCGCCGGTGCTGAAGGCGGCCGGCTACAAGGTGCGGGTTGCGGTCAACGCGCAGGAAGGTCTCGCCGAATTGCGGTCGAACCACACCTTCGACGTGGTGCTGACCGACATCGAGATGCCCGACATGAACGGCTTCGAGTTTGCCGAGACCATTCGCGCAGACCAGAACCTCAGCAGGATGCCGATCATCGCGTTGTCCTCGCTGGTGTCGCCGGCGGCGATCGAGCGCGGGCGCCAGGCCGGCTTCCATGATTTCGTCGCCAAGTTCGACCGGCCGGGCCTGATCGCGGCGCTCAAGGAACAGACCGCCGAGATGCGGAAAGCGGCATAAGGGTAGCATCACATGACAACCAAGACCGAGACCATCGAGGGCACCGTGGCGGAATACGTCACCGCCATGATCGGCGGGCAGTTGTTCGGCCTGCCGATTTCGCGGGTGCAGGACGTCTTCATGCCGGAGCGGCTGACGCGGGTGCCGCTGTCGTCGGCGGAGATCGCCGGTGTGCTCAACCTGCGCGGCCGCATCGTCACCGTGGTCGACATGCGCGCCCGGCTCGGCCTGCCGAAGAACGACGACGGCAAGCCGCCGATGGCGGTCGGCGTCGACCTGCGCGGCGAGTCCTACGGGCTCCTGATCGACCAGATCGGCGAGGTGCTGCG
>CAZSRR010000118.1:0-3193 GCA_964609175.1 uncultured Bradyrhizobium sp. | reverse complement strand
GCCGGGCCGCCCCGAGGCCGTCATCGGCGGCGGCGCGGGGAATGCACCGGGCAAGCCCGAGAAGTGCAGCGACTCTGGATCGGGCAACGCGATCGACTGCCTCAACCAGAAGCTCAGGCGCGAAGTGGATCGCGTCAATCCGGTCATGAACACTCCGCCGATCGATGCGCGCTCGCCGGACATCAAGACCGGTGTCGTAAACATCCCGGCCGTTCAGCAGCAATATGGCCGGAATTTTGGCGTGTCGGCTTTTCCGTACCGGCCTCCGCCGCCGGTGTTCACGCCGCCCGGGCTACACCGATAGAGCGATCAAGCTCGGCGCGGTTTGCGAGCGTCGGCCATCAATCGTATTTTGCGGCGGTCCAGTTGCGGGTGTCGCAGGCGTTGTGTGCGCATGCCGAAACGAGACCGGGCGATACCGACCTGCTGCTGCAGTTGCTCCGCCAAAGCCGTCATAGGCTTCGGTCGATCCAGACACCACTGTGCGAGTGCTTGGTGCTTGGATCAAGGGCGTCAGCCGCTTGCGCAGGTGCCGCCTCCAGAAAAATCAGTGACCTAGCAAAGGAATAGCCATTGCGTTCAGGACGCGCGACAACAACAAAGAAGGCCGCCAACGCAGGCGGCCTTTCGATGCAGCGGAAGTAGTTGACGTTCACCGATGCACGGCGTCCGTCAAACGTCCGATTACTTGTGAACGGGGTCGGACGGGCGGTCGGTCGAGCGGCGAAGGTCGCCGGGTCCGCCGAACAGGCGGCGGAGGAAGCTGATGATGCCGCCACCGTTGACCGCATCGAGTTCGGCATCCGTCAGCGCGCCGATTTCCGAGTGCGAAATCTTGTCGTTTGAATTGATCATTGCAAGTTTTCCTGTTTGTCCGTGAGGGCCGTCCCCTCAATCCGTGGCTGAGGAATAACCCCGGCGGCGCATCGGCTGTGCGAGACGTCACACAGGCATCACACTGCAAAAATCAGGCTCCGCACTGCACATGTTGATTTCGGTCCCACGCAAATATGGATCTGGCACCGGATGATCGCAGGTCCCCCGCGCAAGCGGCATGACGGCCGGCGGGTGCTCGAACCTGCTGTTGAAATCGCTTGTTTTGATGCATTCTGCTCCTGTTTGATAATTGCTTAAGCGTATGTGATCTAGATCACTGTTCCGGCATGTGCCCCAGGTCACACTCGTCCCATTGATTTGAAATTTGGGGAGAATGATTATGCGCTTCCTGATCGCTGCAATTTCGGCGGCAACCTTTCTCATCAGCACGGTTACCGCGCAGGCCGACAAGCGCGTCGCGTTTGTGGTCGGTAACGGCGCCTACAAAAATGTGGCCGCGCTGCCCAATCCTGCGATTGACGCCTCGTCGATGGCGAGGCTGCTGCGCAATGTTGGCTTCGAGGTGGTCGAGGGCTCGAACCTCACGCGCGACAGCATGACCGAAAAACTGCTGGAATTCGGCAGAAAGGCGGAAGGTGCCGATGTCGCGCTGTTCTTCTATGCCGGGCACGGCATCGCGGTGAACGGCACCAATTATCTGCTGCCCGTCGATGCCGACCTGAAGTCCGAAATGGACATCAAGCTCGGTGCGGCCATCAATGTCGACCTCACGCTCGAGCAGACGATGGGCGATGCCAAGGTCAAGCTGGTGTTCCTTGACGCCTGCCGCGACAATCCGTTCGCTGCCAAAATTCGCTCCGCCAAGGCAACCCGCAGTGTCAACGTGCAGTCGGGCCTGGCAGAAATGAAATCCGGCGAGGGTACGCTGATCGCGTTTGCCACCGGTCCCGGACAGACGGCGCTCGATGGCGAGGCCGGCACCAACAGTCCGTTCACCCGCGCGCTGATGGCGAATCTCACGGCGCCCGGCGTCGAGATCCAGCAGGCGATGACCAAGGTGCGCGCCCAGGTCCAGGAAGAGACGAGCAAGGGGCAACTGCCCTGGGGGCATACCAACCTGACCGGCGCGGTCTATCTCAATCAGGCCCCAACGGCTTCCGCCGTGGTGTCAGAGCCCACCGTGGTTGCGACTGCATCATCTGCATCAGAAGCTGAGCTCGAATTCTGGCGTTCGATCAAGGATTCCAACAAGACGGAAGAGCTCAACGCCTACCTCACCAACTATCCGAATGGCACCTTCAAATCGATCGCGCTTGCCCGCATCGCTTCCCTGCAGGATGGCCCATCGACCGCGACCCGAGCGCTCACCACCGGCACTGGCATCGATCCCGCCACCTTCACGGAACAGGCGAGCCAGCTCACCGAGGATCAGCTTGGACTTGATCGCAACCAGCGCCGCGACGTCCAGCGCCGCCTGACCGGCCTTGGCTTTGACGTGAAGGCCAACGGCAAGTTTGACGCCAATACCCGCGCAATCATCACCCGCTGGCAGGCCGCCCGCGGTTATCCCAAGAGCGGCTATCTCAACGCGCTGCAGCACAAGGCGCTGCAGTCGGAAATCCTTGCGACCCCTGTCGCTTCCGCAAGCGACGGTGACGGCGTGGTGGCTCGTCCGTCTCGTCGTCGCGCGGGTGGCAGCGGTCGCCACTACCGACAAAGTGCCGGTGGTGGTGGTCCCGGCGCGTTCTTCGGCGGAATGATGCGTCCAATATTCGGACGGTAGGCGGCCGTCGTATGGACGAGATGAGGTGGTCTGCTGATCAGATCTTAAACGAGAGCTGACCAGTCTCGATTGCCGAAGCCGGCAACTTGCGTCAGGCTCATAACCTGATGGAGACGGTACAGGGAGTGCCGGCTGCAGCATCCCGCGGTCTCTGTGCTGCTGGTTTCTCTGACGGCCCGTGCCTGGAGCTTCCGATGCGTGTCATCGCCGCCTTTGTCGTCGCCCTGCTCGCCGCCTGGCCGGCCTCGGCGCAAGTGGCCCCGGCCGAGGCGGAAGTGCGCGCCTATGCCGGGCTGCATGCCGCCGCCGCCCGCGGCGACGTCGCCGATATCGAGGCGCGGATTGCCGCCGGCGAAAACAAGGAAGCGGTCGACAGCCGCCGTCGCACGCCGCTGCATGTCGCCGCCTACCAAAAGCGGCATGAGGCGGCGCGCGCGCTGCTGCGGCTCGGCGCGGATCCGAACCGGCTTGAGATCGACCGCTACGACATCATCACCATCGCCGCAGTCGCCAATGACGTGCCGATGCTCAAGATCGCGCTGCAAGGCGGCGGCAATCCGAAGGCGGTCACCA
>CAZSRR010000117.1:0-3355 GCA_964609175.1 uncultured Bradyrhizobium sp. | reverse complement strand
AAGTACCAGCGCTCCAACCAGTCGACCTGTATCAACCAGCGCCCGCTGGTGAAGGTAGGCGACGCGGTGAAGAAGGGCGACATCATCGCCGACGGTCCGTCGACCGATCTCGGCGAGCTCGCGCTCGGCCGCAACGTGCTGGTCGCCTTCATGCCGTGGAACGGCTACAACTTCGAAGATTCGATCCTGCTCTCCGAGCGGATCGTGAAGGACGATGTCTTCACCTCGATCCACATCGAGGAGTTCGAGGTGATGGCCCGCGACACCAAGCTGGGGCCTGAGGAAATCACCCGCGACATTCCGAACGTTTCGGAAGAAGCGCTGAAAAACCTCGACGAAGCCGGCATCGTCTACATCGGCGCCGAAGTCCGCGCCGGCGACATCCTGGTCGGCAAGATCACGCCGAAGGGCGAAAGCCCGATGACGCCGGAAGAAAAGCTGCTGCGCGCCATCTTCGGCGAAAAGGCCTCCGACGTCCGCGACACCTCGCTGCGCGTGCCCCCGGGCGTGCAGGGCACGATCGTGGAAGTGCGCGTGTTCAACCGCCACGGCGTCGACAAGGACGAGCGTGCGCTGGCGATCGAGCGCGAGGAGATCGAGCGTCTGGCCAAGGACCGCGACGACGAACAGGCGATCCTGGACCGCAACGTCTACAGCCGCCTCGCCGAGCTCCTGGAAAACCGCCAGGGCATCGCGGGACCGAAGGGCTTCAAGAAGGACACCAAGATCACGCGCGCCGTGCTCGATGAGTATCCGAAGTCGCAGTGGTGGCTGTTCGCTTCGCCCAACGACAAGCTGATGGGCGAAATCGAGGCGATGCGGAAGCAGTACGACGAATCGAAGAAGGGCCTCGAACAGCGCTTCCTCGACAAGGTCGAAAAGCTGCAGCGCGGCGACGAACTGCCGCCCGGCGTGATGAAGATGGTCAAGGTCTTCGTCGCGGTGAAGCGCAAGATCCAGCCCGGCGACAAGATGGCCGGCCGTCACGGCAACAAGGGCGTGGTGTCCAAGATCGTTCCGATCGAGGACATGCCGTTCCTGGAGGACGGAACGCACGCGGACATCGTGCTCAATCCGCTCGGCGTGCCTTCGCGCATGAACGTCGGCCAGATTCTGGAGACACATCTCGGCTGGGCCTGCGCGGGCCTCGGCAAGCGCATCGGCCAGACCATCGACGGCTATTATCAGAAGCAGGATCTCAAGCCGCTGCGCGAGACCCTGAAGAAGATCTATGGCGACGATGAAACCATCAAGACGCTGAACGACGGCGAACTGATGGAGCTCGGCAAGAATCTGAGCCACGGCGTGCCGATCGCAACCCCGGTGTTCGACGGCGCCAAGGAAGCCGACATCGAGGAGATGCTGAAGCTCGCGGGCTTCGACGCCTCCGGCCAGTCGACCGTCTATGACGGCCGTACCGGCGATGCCTTCGATCGCAAGGTGACGGTGGGCTACATCTACATGCTGAAGCTGCACCATCTGGTCGACGACAAGATCCACGCGCGTTCGATCGGTCCGTACTCGCTCGTCACCCAGCAGCCGCTGGGCGGCAAGGCGCAGTTCGGCGGACAACGGTTCGGCGAAATGGAGGTGTGGGCGCTGGAAGCTTACGGCGCGGCCTACACGCTGCAGGAAATGCTGACCGTGAAGTCGGACGACGTCGCCGGCCGTACCAAGGTGTACGAGGCGATCGTGCGCGGCGACGACACGTTCGAGGCGGGTATTCCGGAGTCGTTCAACGTGCTGGTCAAGGAAATGCGCTCGCTCGGCCTCAACGTCGACCTGCACAATTCCAAGATGGGACCGGCACCGACGTCCGAGGCGGCAGAGTAACGCGCAGCCTTTGGCTGCGCTTGGGCGAATAGCGAGTAGGGATTAGCGAATAGCAAGAGGCGGATAAGGCGAGGCGGCAAGTCAAGCGAACAGTTCTTCGCTACTCGCCATTCGCCATTCGCTTTCTCCTAAGGAGAAGACGATGAACCAAGAAATTATGAATCTCTTCAATCCGACGACCCCGGCCCAGGTCTTCGACCAGATCCGGATCTCGATTGCGTCGCCGGAGAAGATTCTGTCCTGGTCGTACGGCGAGATCAAGAAGCCGGAGACCATCAACTACCGCACCTTCAAGCCGGAGCGCGACGGTCTGTTCTGCGCCCGCATCTTCGGGCCGATCAAGGACTACGAGTGCCTGTGCGGCAAGTACAAGCGGATGAAGTACAAGGGCATCATCTGCGAAAAGTGCTCGGTCGAGGTGACGCTGAGCCGCGTCCGTCGCGAGCGCATGGGCCATATCGAACTGGCCGCGCCGGTCGCCCACATCTGGTTCCTGAAGTCGCTGCCGTCCCGCATCGGCCTGCTGCTCGACATGACGCTGAAGGATCTCGAGCGGATCCTGTACTTCGAATATTACGTCGTGCTGGAGCCGGGTCTGACCGCGCTCAAGGACCGTCAGTTGCTGTCGGAAGACGAGTACCTGAAGGCGCAGGACGAATACGGCCAGGATTCGTTCACCGCCATGATCGGCGCGGAAGCGATCCGCGAACTCCTGAAGGGTCTCGAACTCGAAAAGCTCGAGGCGTCGCTGCGCGCGGAGATGCAGGAGACCGAGTCCGACATCAAGCACAAGAAGCTCGCCAAGCGGCTGAAGATCGTCGAGGCGTTCCGCTATTCCGGCAACAAGCCGGAGTGGATGATCCTGACCGTCGTGCCGGTGATTCCGCCGGACCTGCGCCCGCTGGTGCCGCTCGACGGCGGCCGTTTTGCGACCTCCGACCTCAACGACCTCTACCGCCGCGTCATCAACCGCAACAACCGTTTGAAGCGGCTGATGGAGCTGCGCGCGCCTGACATCATCATCCGCAACGAAAAGCGCATGCTGCAGGAGGCCGTCGACGCGCTGTTCGACAACGGCCGCCGCGGCCGCGTCATCACCGGCGCCAACAAGCGGCCTTTGAAGTCGCTGGCCGACATGCTCAAGGGCAAGCAGGGCCGCTTCCGGCAGAACCTGCTCGGCAAGCGCGTCGACTATTCGGGCCGTTCGGTGATCGTGGTCGGTCCCGAACTGCGGCTGCATCAGTGCGGCCTGCCGAAGAAGATGGCGCTCGAACTGTTCAAGCCGTTCATCTATTCGCGGCTCGACGCCAAGGGCCTGTCCACCACCGTGAAGCAGGCGAAGAAGCTGGTCGAGAAGGAGCGTCCCGAGGTCTGGGACATTCTCGACGAGGTGATCCGCGAGCATCCGGTGCTGCTCAACCGCGCGCCGACGCTGCATCGCCTCGGCATCCAGGCGTTCGAGCCGGTGCTGATCGAGGGCAAGGCGATCCAGCTGCACCCGCTGGTCTGCGCCGCCTTCAAC
>CAZSRR010000116.1:0-4205 GCA_964609175.1 uncultured Bradyrhizobium sp. | reverse complement strand
GAAAGTGTAACCCATGTGTCCGGTACGTTTCGTCACCTATGTCTCGGGCCGCTCACCCGTTGGGCTTCGGTGGCAGGCCACCCGGAGTCCAACGGGCGCAGGGAGGCCGTAACGGCGTGTGGTACGTTTACTTCCTCGAACTGAGCAACGGCGACATTTACGTCGGTTCGACGGACGATCTCCGGCGTAGATTCGCCTCCCACCAGCAAGGGCACGTCATCTCAACGAGGAATTATGTGCCGTTGATTCTGCGCTCGTACGTGGCTGTGGGCGACGAGGCGACGGCCTGCCGCCTTGAACGGTATTTCAAGTCGGGTCCGGCAAGGCATTTGCCAAGAAGCGGTTCCTAGCAACACCGAGCTAGCGGCACCCGTCTTGAGGCATTAGCGTCGTTCTGCACTCGCAAAGGGCAGCAGGGGCGATTGCTGGTTCGACGGGACGATCTTCGGCCTGGATTTGTGCCCATCAGCGTGGGCATGTCTGACACCATCAGCTCCCGCACCATCCGCGCACCACGGACGATCGGCATGAAAAAAGAAGAGCTCGAAGCCATCTTCAGCGATGACAAGAACACCCCGGATACCGGCCCGATCGAGAACTACATTCACGCCGTCGCGACCGAAGGTCGGCTGCCGCGCTTGGCCGTCAGCATGTGCACGATCCGAATCGAGGAAGCCGCGCCGCATTTGCGCGCGGTTCTCGCGCGCGCGGCGGAAGGCGAGGAATTGTCGGCCCCCGAAAGCCTGCTGCTGTTTCGAGGGCTTCACATCCTGGGCGGAGCCCGCGACCGCGAAGCCTGCCAGCCGCTTCTGCGCCTCCTGCGCCGGCCGTTCGACGAGGTCGACACGCTGCTCGGCGATGCCGTTTCCGAAACGCTCGCCAGAATCGTCACGGGTGTGTTCGATGACGAAATCGAACCGCTGCTCGCCCTGATCGCGGACAGTTCCATCGACGGGTTCATCCGCGAAGCGCTGTTCGGCGCCGCGACTTTTCTCTCCTGGGAGGGCCGCATCGGTCGCGATCGTTACCGGGAATTTCTGGTCCGCTTCCATGACGGGCGGTTGGCCGACAACGAAGATCAGGCCTGGGCGGGATGGCTGCAGGCGGTCGGCCTGCTCGGGCTGCGCGACCTCGTGCCGCTCGTCGATGCCGCCTTCCGCGAAGGACGCCTGCCCGAAGACTGGACCGATCGGTCGGAATTCAATGAAGACCTTGCGCAGGCCGAACGCGCGCCCGACGACATCGAGCGCTTTTCGCGAATCAACCTCGGCTACATCGAGGATGTGCTGGTATCGCTGGAGTGGGTGCGCGATCCCGACAATCGCTTCGACGACGGGGACGAAGGGCCGTATACAGATTTCTATTCCCGCGAGGAGCCGGTCAGGAATCCCTGGCGTCACGTCGGCCGCAACGATCCCTGCCCCTGCGGCAGCGGCAAGAAATTCAAGAAATGCTGCCTCGCCAGTGGCGGACCGCCGGCGTAACGCCGGCTCGCCTGCATCCTAGATCATGATGCGATTTGACCGACGATCTGATCTCTTTGTTTGAGCATGATCTTTTCGGAAAGCCGGTTTTGCTGATCATGCTCTAGTGCGCCGTCATCCAGGCGCGGGCTTCGCGCTGCGCGGCGGCGATTTCCGCCTCCGACATCATCGCGGCGATCTCGCGGCGCATCGAGATGGCGTCCGCGCGGCCCTTCAGCGCTGCGAGATTAAACCATTTGTGGGCCGCGACGAGGTTGACCACGCCGGAACGGCCGCTCGCCCAGTACAGCCCGCGCTCGAACAGCACGTCCGGGATCGCCGTCGCCTCCACCGCAATGGCCGCGTCGAGATCAATCTGCCCCTGATACATCGTTGGTCCCCTTTTTACCGTTGCCGCTCTCCCCAGAGCGCGGCCCCTGTCCATTTGTTGAAACTTCCCCAACGCCGTTTTCCGGTCTGTTGTTGGGAGGATCATGGAGCATCAAATTTGAAGGACAGTTTAAGGTTCGCGATGAACGGGATATAAACACGCGCTTCGCGGGGTTCGAACGAAAATGGCAGAAGTGCCTGTGGCACAGGCACAAACCGGCAATCGTGAAGTTCGGTTTACCTTGCGATTTGGTGGAACGATAACCATTGGCGCAAGGTCGGTATCGTCATCATTCATGTTCGGCCGCGCCACGATTCCACGCGCCTTCGGCTGGATCAGAAGGCGAAGGCGAATACCCGGACGACGACGGACGCTCGCCAGCGGGCGGAAACGAACCGCCGGCGCCTGTGGAAGATCGACATCAATGAGGAGAGGATTTCTATGCGGACGCCTGTCGCGTCGGCTTCCGGAGCAAGCCTGGTGAAAGCAGGCATTCCGGTGGGCGGCTGTAGCCCTTCAGGGAACGAGGGCGTCGGCGAACACGTCAGGACCAGATTTCGTCCCGGAACTTCTGGCTCCGGTAGAAATTGCGGGCAGTTAAGGATACCCGCAACGAACGAAGAAGAACTCGTTTCTTCTGCCGGACCGGTTTGAAAGCGCAGGCTTCCTATTCGATCCGACCGTTGACCTGATGTCTCGCCGACACCCTCTTTCGTCAAAAGAGCTTCGGACATTCATCCTGGGCTCGCGTGACGTGCCGGCACCAAGCCGCCGGCAACTCTTGAAGAAGCGAAGTTACTTCTTCTTCTTCGCGACCTTGCGGGTCTTCTTCGCAGTCTTCTTCACTGCGCTCTTCGCCTTCTTCGCCTTCTTCGCTTTCTTGGCCATGTTGCCCTCCTAATGTAAGTGAGATGGCTTTAGTCTGCTGCGTGCACCCGGGAATCGAGATGCACTACATCCCGAATACACCAACGCACTCAAAAAAACAGCGTCCCGCTTAAAGAAGTGTTGACGCAGCAATGCGAGTGCGCACAGCGCGACCAAATCAGCGACGCCGCAACATGCTCGCGCGTCGACGCAAAAAACGCCGAAGCAATGCATGCGGTTGCAAGTCATCAGTGCAGGAATCGCCTGTACAGTTGCGCATTTTCGAGTTTGCGAAGTTGACGGTCGACCGAGGATGTCACGCGCAGCGACTCGGCATCTGCGTCAAAATGACGTGCGCGCGGACTCTGAGTCGCACGGTTTGGCAACAAAAAAATTTTCGTGGTCACTGCGCTGAAGTCTCGCCGACGCGCGCCAAAGCGAACTTTTCGGGCGAATCGCGATCGGCGATTCGGAGGAGCGCTTGTCGTCGCAGCGATCGGGTTTCGGGTCGCAGCAGACGATCGATGCATCCACGCACGCCTCGCTCGTGACATCAAGAGCGTTGCGAGCGTCCCATTACGGGACGCATTCAGATGCCGAGCTTCGACTTCAGGAGATCGTTGACGGCTTGCGGGTTGGCCTTGCCGCCGGATTGCTTCATCACCTGACCGACGAACCAGCCGGCGAGTTGCGGCTTGGCTTGCGCCTGCGCGACCTTGTCGGGATTGGCCGCGATGATGTCGTCGACGATCTTTTCGATCGCGCCGAGGTCGGTCACCTGCTTCATGCCGCGCGTTTCGACCAGCTCGCGCGGGTCGCCGCCCTCGGTCCAGACGATCTCGAACAGGTCTTTTGCAATTTTCCCGGAGATGGTGCCCTGGCCGATCAGGCTGACGATCGCGGCAAGCTGCGCGGCCGACACCGGCGAGGCCAAAATGTCGCGGCCTTCCTTGTTGAGGCGGCCGAACAGCTCGTTGATCACCCAATTAGCGGCGAGCTTGCCGTCGCGGGCCTTGTCGACGAGGCCCGCGAGCACGGTTTCGTAGAACACCGCGCTCTCGCGCTCGGCCACCAGCACGCCGGCATCGTAAGGCGACAGGCCGAGGCTTTCGATGAAGCGCGCCTTCTTCTGGTCCGGCAGTTCCGGCAGGTGCGCCTTCAATTCGTCGACATAGGCTTGCGTGAATTCGAGCGGCAGCAGGTCGGGATCCGGGAAATAACGATAGTCGTGCGCCTCTTCCTTGGAGCGCAGCGAGCGCGTCTCGCCCTTGTTCGGATCGAACCGGCGCGTTTCCTGCTCGATCTGACCGCCATCCTCGATGATCTCGATCTGGCGCCGCGCCTCGTACTCGATCGCCTGGCCGATGAAGGCGATCGAGTTCATGTTCTTGATTTCGCAGCGGGTGCCGAGCGGTCCGCCCGGTTTGCGCACCGACACGTTGACGTCGGCGCGCAGGTTGCCCTTCTCCATGTCGCCGTCGCAG
>CAZSRR010000115.1:0-4482 GCA_964609175.1 uncultured Bradyrhizobium sp. | reverse complement strand
GCAGAAGGAAATGCTGATGCCGATTGCCGGCAAGAAACCGGCCAAGGAGGCCGCGAAGAAGCCAGCGACCAGGCCGCAGCGGAAGTCAGCCTAGCGTGTCGTTAAGCATTCAGTGACGCCAGACGGCCGTTACTTCGTGTCCGCAGCAGGGAGCGATATGGCTGCGCTGAAAAAGACTTCCAGGAGATCGATGTTGAGTGCGGGCATTCTCCCCTACCGCAATGGCGCTCGCGGGCTTGAGGTTCTGCTCGTTCATCCCGGCGGTCCGTTCTGGCGCAAGAAGGATAATGGCGCCTGGTCCATCCCGAAGGGCGAAATCGATTCCGCGGATGCTCCAGAGCAGGTCGCGCGGCGCGAGTTTGCCGAGGAGCTCGGCCCGAGCGCTTCGATTGGTCCACTCCTGCCGCTGGGGGAGATCCGGCAGCAAGGAGGGAAGCGCGTCATCGCATTCGCCGGAGAAGGCCATTTTGACCCGGCGGCGCTGACCAGCAATACCTTCGATATCGAATGGCCGCCCCGAAGCGGTCGACGACAGAGCTTTCCCGAAGTCGACCGCGCGGACTGGTTCGATATCGAGTTTGCGCGGACGAAGATGCTGTCCGCTCAGGTAGAGCTTCTCGATCGTCTTTTGGCGATCGCGGTTGAGAGCGCCGGGAAATGACGTTCAGGATTGGAATCATTTCAGACACGCACGGCCTGTTGAGGCACGAGGCGGAACGAGGCCTGACGGGCGTCGATCACATCATCCATGCCGGCGACATCGGGCGCCCCGAGATCGTCGACGCGCTTCGCCGGATCGCGCCCGTCACGGCCATCCGTGGAAACGTGGACATCGGCGAGTGGGCCCACCAATATCCCGACACGAAACTCGTGCGCCTGGCGGCAAAGTCGATCTACGTTCTGCACGACCTGAAGACGCTGCAGGCCGATCTTGGCGCCGGCATCGACGTCATTGTCTCCGGGCATTCCCACGTGCCGAAGATCGACACGGTAGGTGGCGTTCTCTACCTGAATCCCGGCAGCGCGGGACCGCGACGCTTCAAGCTGCCGATCACGCTTGCGACGCTCGTAGTCACGCCTGAGGGCATGCGACCGGAAATCGACGACCTTGGAGGGGACTGAGCGCACCACTGCGAACGGAATTCACAGCGAGGCGAATGCGTTAGTTCGGTCCGGTTGCCGGTACGCCAGAAGGGAAGGGCTATGTGCGGGGACGTTCTCGCTCGTGCACGACATCCTTCGCCCGCTTGTCGGACCTGAGCCCGAGGTAGACGGGCTGGCGCAGCTCGCCCTTGCTCGTCCACTCCGCGAATTTGACTTCGGCAACCAACGAGGGCCTGACCCAGGTTGTGGCGGCCTCGTCCTTCACTTTGGCAGGGAAGGGTGATCTAGGGGTCATCAGCTTCACGAGCCTGGCATGGAGGTCTTCCAGGACCTTGTGGCTGAAGCCAGTGCCGACATGTCCGATGTAGCGCCATGCGTCGTCTTCACGCACGGCGAGGACCAGGGCGCCGAAGAATGGCCTAGTGCGCCTGGGCGCCGTGAAGCCGGCGATCACCACTTCCTGTCGCTTTGCCGTCTTGATCTTCAGCCAATCCGGGGTCCGGCTTCCGGATGCATACGCGCTGTCGGCGCGCTTCGCCATGACACCTTCCAGACCCTTCCGCTCGGCTTCGGCGAAAAATTTCGTGCCGTTCGCTTTGCGGTGGCGGCTGAAGGCGATCAGACGGTGGCGCGGCAGGATCGCTTTCAGCCGCTCCTTGCGCTCGAGAAGAGGCCGTTTGCGCAAGTCCGCTGTGTTCTGAAACATGAGATCGAAGGCGCAATACAGCAGCTTCGCTTCATGGCGCAGCGCGTTTTGAAGCAGCTGGAAATGCGAGACGCCGTCCTTTCCGATCGCGACGAGCTCGCCATCGATGACGGCGTCACCCTTCACGCCCTCCAGCGCTTTGGCGACCTCGATATAGCTGCGGCTGATGATCTTGCCATTGCGGCTGTAGAGCGAAACCTTGCCCCGCCGGATTTCCGCGATCATCCGGAAGCCATCGTACTTGTCCTCAAAAACCCAGCCGGGGTCGTCGAACGGCGCGTCGGTGAGCGTAGCGAGCATCGGCTGTAAGCGCTTGGGCAGGGTCGACGTCCGGCTCATTCAAGGGCCAATCCTTCAGAGCGCGTTGCGTAATGCATGGACGTCCTTCAAGAATGAGGGAACGCTCAAGGGCATGGCATGTTCCGTCAGACGCCGCGACAAATCCCAGAGTGTGCGATGTTGACTATCGATCCGGAAGGGCTGATCAGACCGATGGCCAGAAAACTCAAGACCTACCAGACTTCGCTGGGTTTCTTCGATCTGGCGATCGCCGCGCCCTCCATGAAAGCGGCTCTGGAAGCGTGGGGCGCCGACAGCAATCTCTTCCACCAGGGCGCAGCGAAGGAGAGTGACGATCCGGACGTCATCGCTGCGGCCATGAAGAAGCCTGGCGTCGTTCTCAGGCGCCCGGTTGGATCCGACGGATCGTTCAGCGAGCATGCGGAATTGCCCACCAATCTGGGCGACGGCAAAAGACCGACGAAAGCCGCCCGCAAGTCGAAGGGCCCAAAGGCGAAGAGGCCTTCCTCTCGCCCTGTCGACGAGGCTGCGGAGCGAAAGGCCGCTCTCGCCTACGAACGGGAACAGAAGCGCCGCGATGTTGAACGGGCGAGGGAGGAGGCCGCGAGGCAGAAGGAGCGTGAACGCCGTCAGCAGGCGGTCGACAAGGCACAGGCTGCTTTGGACAAGGCCGAGCAGAATCACGCGAAGCGGTCGGCCGCCATCCAGGCTGAGGTCGAGGCTCTTCAGAAGAGATCGCAAACCGAAGAAGCCCGCTGGGATAAGGAGAAAGAGCGATTGCAAGGCGCCTTGCGGCGCGCGCGGGGTTAGTTTCTGTGCCGGCGCCCACGCGTGAAGGCCAGCGGTCCCCTTCAAGCGTTCATCGTTCGGGATGCAGCACGCGTGCTGCGGCTTGGTTGACCGCGGCGCGGTCCCGTCGGTCCTCAGGAGCGAGCTCCATGACGGCCCGATGTACTTCGGCCGGAATCGTCAGCTGACTTTCCAAGGGTTTGTTGGCCCACTGCCAGAAGCGGTCGAATGCATCCATCACAGGTCCTCCCGCAGGCCTCGGAAAAACGGGTGGCGGACCTTTCCCTCGGCCGACTTCGCGCGATACTCACCTTCTTTCGAATCGCGCTCCGGTTCGCCTGTTCTCGCGAAACCGTTTTCAGAATGCCTGCACGGGCATCTGCGCGTTATGCGAGCGCAACCAATGACCGAGCGTCAAAGCCTCGTGGCGATTGAAGAACGTCTCGAAATCGAAAACGTGTCGGTCTCCGTTGAGGTCCGCCAGGAGCACCTCGCTCCGACCGAGGCTACCGCCTCGTTGCGCGCCACAATAGCCGACGATCGTCGCGAACAGATCGGTCTCGCGCAGCGAGCCAAAACGTTGGCGGAATGGGGGAGATTCCACGCAATAGCGGCATGGGTTCGCAGGATCGAAATCGGTCTTGCGCCGTGCCGGATGCGGATGGCCTGTGACCAGGGCGACGATCGGCCGGCCACCATGGCCCTGTTCGACGAAGCGCCAGAGCGTGGACGTCATGGTGTTGCCGAACCCCTTGCTCAAGCTTTTGACGAACGCAAGGCTCGGGCTCGACGAGATCGCTTCGGAGACGAAGCGACCAGCGAGAAAAAGCATCTGGCCGGCAGCGTAGTTCGCCTCGGCTTCCATGATTTGGTGGCAGGCGGGCGTGAGCGTCTGTTCCGTATCGCCCAACATCATCCCGGTGTGCCAAGGGATGATGTCGTGGCCGATCTCGTGGGCCTCGTTCCAGCGGTGCTTGAGGACAGGCAGATCCTGGTCGAGCAGGATCCGCTTCTGGTCGGGCAAATACAGGGCCTTCAGGCTGAGGTTTTGGACCGCGTCGCGCAGGAGCGTCGGGCGGAGGAGAACCTGAAGACCTGCGACCTTCATGCGCGAGAAAGTCTCCCGCAAAAGGCTGTCGTCGGTCGTCGAATAGTAGCCGCGGTCGAGCTTCAGCAGGTCCCGGACAACACGCAGATCGATGGGCGGCTCCGGGTTGCCAAGACCCCGTAGGACCTTGTCGACCTGTCCGTCGATATCGGCGATCGTTCGATGTCCGAGGCTGACGTTCTTCACTTGGCTCGCTTGGGGTCCTGTTCGCTCAAGACGGCGACGAACGCCTCGAGAGCCGAGTTTTCTTCCGGCGTCAGCTTCTGCATAGCCTCGGAGCGGGCGGCGAATCGGCTGTCGCGGCTTGGGCGCACGCGGTCGGAGCCCAAGGGCGTGCATTTCGACGTGCTGGAGCTCTTTGCGTTCGTGCGCCCGGCGCGACCGATCGCGCCCAGCGTCGGCGCGTTGGCGCGCGCTCTCGGGCTCGATGTGCCGGCGAGTTTGCCGGAGCAGGCGTCCGTGTTGCGGCAGGCCG
>CAZSRR010000114.1:0-5540 GCA_964609175.1 uncultured Bradyrhizobium sp. | reverse complement strand
AGGTTGTTGGCCATCGAGTTAACGCTCTCGGTCAGATCCTTCCAGACGCCGGTCACTTCCGGCACCTGGGCCTGGCCGCCGAGTTTGCCTTCGGTGCCGACCTCGCGCGCCACGCGCGTCACTTCCGAGGTGAACACGGAAAGCTGCTTGATCATCGTGTTGACGATGGTGGCCGACTGCAGGAATTCGCCGCCGAGTGGGCGACCATCGACGTCGAGTTGCACGGTCTGCAGCAGGTTGCCCTGCGCCACGGCGGCGACGGCGCGCGTGACTTCGCGGGTCGGCCACAGCAGATCGTCGATCAGCGTGTTGACCGAGCTTTCCATGTCGGCCCACGAACCGCTCGACAAGTCGAACTTGACGCGCTGTCTCGTCTTCCCCTCGCGGCCGACGACCTGGCCGGCGTTCTCGAGTTGCTGCGCCATGCGCTGGTTGGCCGCGACGATTTCATTGAAGGTGTCGGCGATCTTGCCCTCGATGCCGATGTGATCGCCGGTCATCCGGACCGAGAAATCGCCCGCGCGCATCGCCTGCAAGGCGTGGAGCAAATCCTGTAACGGATCGGATGTGTGGTTGGCGGCCTTGGGGTTTGCGACCCGGCGAGTGGAGGGTGATGCTCCGGTGGAAAGTTCACTCATGGTGTTCCCTTGGCCAGGTCGCGCGAATCCAGGCGGCTGATGCAGGTGCATCAATAGAACTGCCGTGCCATCGCAGATCAAGTTGGAACACAGGTTAGGGTTGTGGAATCAATGACATGGAACCTGGCCCAACCAATCTCAATGCAGCGGGAACCCAATGGTTCCGCACATTCGAAAACTATCCGGAACCCGTAACGAAAAGCGCCCCGGCAAAGGCCGGGGCGCTGGGTAGATCAGCCGAAGGCGCGAGGGATCAGGAACCCTTGGGATTGATCTCGGTGTAGTTGCCCTTGGCGTCCCACTTATAGACGACGTAGTCGATCACCTTGATGTCGCCCTTGGCGTCGAAGCCGAGTTTACCGAGCACGGTGTCCCATTCGCCGCCCTTGATGGTCTCCATGACCTTCTTCGGGTCGGTCGTCTTTGCTTTTGTAACCGCCGCCGTCCAGACCTGCATCGCGGCGTAAGTGTAGAGGGTGTAGCCCTCGGGATCGATGTTCTTGGCCTTGAACTTCTCGACGATCGCCTTCGCGGTCGGCTTGTTGCGCGGGTCGGGACCGAACGTGAACAGCGTGCCTTCGGCGGCAGGACCCGTGATCGAGGCGAACTCCTTGTCGTTCATGGCGTCGCCCGCCATCAACACGGTCTTCAGGCCCTGATCGCGCATCTGGCGCAGGATGAGGCCGGCTTCCTGGTGGTAGCCGCCGACGAATACCAGATCGATGTTGTCGCGCTTCAAGCGCGACACGATCGCGTTAAAATCCTTGTCGCCCTTGTTGTAGGACTCAAACATCTTCTCGGTGACGCCGGCCTTGTTGAGCGCCTTCTTGGTTTCGTCGGCGAGACCCTTGCCGTAGGTGGTCTTGTCGTTGAGGATGGCGACGTTCTTGCCCTTGAAGTTCTTGGCGATGTAGTCGGCGGCGACGAGGCCCTGCTGGTCGTCGCGGCCGCAGACGCGCGCCACGTTCCACAGCTTGCGCTCGGTGAACAGCGGGTTGGTGGAGGCCGGCGTAATCTGCAGCACGTTGCCGTCGGCATAGGCTTCGGAGGCCGGGATCGACGACGACGAGCAGAAGTGACCGGCGACGAACGGAATTTTGGCGCTGGCGAACTTTTCCGCCACCGAACGCGCCTGCTTGGGATCGCAGGCATCGTCGCCGATCTGCAGCGCCAGCTTCTTGCCGAGCACGCCGCCGGCGGCGTTGATGTCTGCCACCGCCTGTTCGGCGCCGTTCTTCATCTGCCGGCCGAACGCGGATTCGCCGCCCGTCATCGGGCCTGCCACAGCGATCGAGATGTCCTGCGCCAGCGCGGTTGTCGACAGCGCCAGCGATGCGCCCAAGGCCAGGCCGATGAGTTTCAGTGATTTCATGAGATGTCCCCTCGCAGGTCAGTCGATTTCGGAAAATGCCCGGCAGGGCCGGGCACGAAAATCGCGCCATTGTCGGCTGATTTTGCCGCGAAGTCATCGGCAATTTTCAGGCAAATCACGGGCGGTTCGCCGCATCCTGCTGCAGCACATGCCATGGGCGAGGCAGGGACGAACGGCTCCAGATTTTTGTTTTAGCGCGTTTTCTTGACGCGAACCGGTATCCACTTCGCTGGAAAACGCTTACTCCCGCCGGCCGCCCTCCAGGTAGGCAGCGCGGATTTCCGGGCGCTGCAGCAATTCGCTGCCGGTTCCGGACAGGGTGATCAGGCCGTTGACCATGACGTAGCCGCGATGGGCCAGTTTCAACGCGTGGTGGGCATTCTGTTCGACGATCAGAACCGTCAGGCCGTCCTGACGGTTCAGCGTCCGGATCGCATCAAAGATCTGCCGCGCGATCAGCGGCGCCAGCCCGAGCGACGGCTCGTCCAGCATCAACAGGCGCGGCCGGCTCATCAAGGCGCGGCCGATCGCCAGCATCTGCTGCTCGCCGCCGGACAGCGTACCCCCGCGCTGGGTTATGCGTTCTTTCAGCCGCGGAAACAGCGCAAAGACGCGTTCCAGGCCGCTGGCCCGGTCGGACTCGCTGCTGTCGGTGGCGTCGGCGCCCATCTGCAGGTTTTCCGCGACGCTCATGCGCGGAAAAATCCGACGGCCTTCCGGCGACTGGGCGATGCGCAGCCGCGCGACCTCATGGGTCGGCATGCCCGTGATGTCCTGGCCGTCGAATTCGATGCGGCCCGCGCGGGCGCGTGGACGGCCGAAGATCGTCATCATCAGGGTCGACTTGCCGGCGCCATTGGCGCCGATCAGCGCGACGATCTCGCCCGATTGGATGTGGATATCGACGCCCTTCAGGGCCTCGATCTTGCCGTAGGCCGCGCGCAAGTCGCGGATTGCGAGCAGGGGTTTTGTGGTTGGGGTCATCGCACGCCCTCCCAACTCTCGTCATGGCCGGGCTTGCCCCGGCCATTCACGTACTTCTGCTCGAATCGCACGGAGGACGTGGATGGCCGGGGCAAGCCCGGCCATGACGGTGAGACGTAGGGCGCCGTCACGTGCCGCTCTCCATCACCGCGATGGCTTCTTCCTCGTCGGCGCCGAGATAGGCGGCGATCACCTTGGGATCCTCGCGGATCTGTCTAGGCGTGCCCTCGGCGATCTTCACGCCATGGTCCATGACAACGACGTGGTCGGAGATTTCCATCACCACGCTCATGTCGTGCTCGATCAGGAGGATCGAGGTGCCGTGGTCGCCGCGGATCGAGAGCAGCAACTCGCCCAGCGCGGCGCTTTCGCGCGCGTTGAGGCCCGCGGCCGGCTCATCGAGGCAGAGCAGCGACGGCTGCGTGCACATCGCGCGCGCGATCTCCAGGCGGCGCTGGTCGCCATAGGGCAGGTTGCCGGCGGCATCGTCGGCGCGGTCGAGCAGCCCCACCCGGTCAAGCCAGGTCCGCGCCAGGTCGATCGCGTCCCGCTCGGCCTTTCGCCAGGAAGGGGTGCCAAGCAGGCCAAGGAACGTCAGCCCCGAGGCGCGCATCAGCGCGTTGTGCTGCGCCACCATCAGGTTTTCCAGCGCCGTCATGCCGGGAAACAGGCGGATGTTCTGGAAGGTGCGCGCCACCCGCGCCAGCTTGGCGATCCGGAAATCGTTCAGGCGTTCGAGCTGGATGGCGTGGCCGTCATCGTGGGTGAGGCGAATGACGCCGGAGGTCGGTTTGTAAAATCCGGTGATGCAGTTGAATACGGTGGTCTTGCCCGCGCCGTTCGGACCGATCAGCGCGGTGATACTGCGCCGCGCGGCATCGAAGGACAATTCGTTGACGGCGACGATACCGCCAAAACGCATCGACAGGCGATTGACGGAGAGAATCGGGCCGTCGCTCATCCGTGGCCCTCCTTGACGAGGTCGGACGAGATCGCATGCTTGCGTTCGAGGAAGACGGTCGGCGCGCGATGGCCGACCAGGCCGCGCGGCCGCCAGATCATCAGCAGGACCATCGCCATGCCGAACACCAGCATGCGGTACTGGTCGAGCCCGCGGAACAGTTCGAAGCCGCCGATCATGGCGAGCGCTGCAAGCGCGACGCCGAGTTGCGAGCCCATGCCGCCCAGCACGACGATCGCCAGCACCAGCGCCGATTCATGAAAGGTGAAGGATTCCGGGCTGATGAAGCCTTGTCGTGTCGCGAAAAACGCACCGGCAAAGCCGCCGAACATCGCGCCGGTGGCAAACGCCGTCAGCTTGGTCGTGGTGGTGTTGATGCCCAGCGCGCGGCAGGCGACCTCGTCCTCGCGCAGCGCTTCCCAGGCGCGGCCGATCGGCAGCCGCCGCAGCCGGATCGTCACCCAGTTGGTCAGGAGCGCCAGCGCCAGGATCAGGTAGAACAGGAACACGATGCGGTGCGTCGGCGAGAATTCGATGCCGAGCAGGGCGGCTAGTCCGTTGTCGTCGTTGGTGAGGGGAATGCCGAACAGCGTTGGCCGCGGAATGCCGGTGACGCCGTTCGGTCCGCCGGTCACTTCCTGCCAGTTGATCAGGACCAGGCGGATGATCTCGCCGAAGGCGAGCGTGACGATGGCCAGATAGTCGCCGCGCAGCCGCAGCACGGGGAAGCCGAGCAGTACCCCCCAGAACGCGGCAAGGATGCCGGCGAGCGGCAGGCAGATCCAGAACGACAGCCCGAAATTGGTGGCGAGCAGCGCGTAGGAATAGGCGCCGACCGCGTAAAAGGCGACATAGCCGAGGTCGAGCAGGCCGGCGAGGCCGACCACCACGTTCAGTCCCCATCCGAGCATCACATAGGTGAGGACGAGAATGCCGAGGTCGAGAATGTAGCGCTCGTTGTAGAACAGCACCGGGACCAGAAACGTGAACCCCAGCAGCACCGGCGCGACCATCCGCCCGACGAACCCGAGCGCGCTCTGGGCGGAGGCGGGAACGACCTTGTCGGTGTTGAGAGGACCCCACCATTGCCGCAGCAGTTCGAGGATGATGCTGCCGACGAACACCGCCGCGACCATCGCCGCGAGGTCGCCGAACCGGGTCCAGTAAGTCAATTGACCGTCCGATCCGGCCTCGGTGCGCACGCCGATCATCAGCGAGAACAGCACCAGCGCCACCAGCGCGCTGATCAGCGATTTCTTGAGGATGAAGGCGGCGCCGGCAGCGCGCGAGGTCGGGGCGGCGGGGGGCGCGCTCACGGTTGGCGGCCCGTCAGACTTTTTCGACTTCGGGCCGGCCGAGCAGGCCGGTCGGAAGGAAGATCAGGACCACGATCAGGATCGAGAACGCCGCGACGTCCTTGTACTCCACCGAGAAATAAGCCGACCACAGCGTCTCGATCAGTCCGATCAAGAGCCCGCCCAGCATCGCGCCGGGCAGCGAGCCGATGCCGCCGAGCACGGCCGCCGTGAACGCCTTGATGCCTGCGACGAACCCCATGAAGAAATCGACCAGCCCATAATAGAGC
>CAZSRR010000113.1:0-5694 GCA_964609175.1 uncultured Bradyrhizobium sp. | reverse complement strand
CCGTTGAACGAGATCGAGAGCTTGTCGCGGTTGGCCGGCTCGCCGGCCTTGCCGACCGCCATCACCACGCGGCCCCAATTGGCGTCCTCGCCGGCGATCGCGGTCTTGACCAGCGGCGAATTGGCGATCGACATCGCGATTTTTCGCGCCGAGTTCTTGGTGGTCGCGCCTTCGACGATCACTTCGACCAGCTTGCGCGCGCCTTCGCCGTCGCGGGCGACCTGTTCGGCGAGGTCGGCGAGCACGCCGTGAAACGCCTTGGCGAACGCCTTCAGCCTGGGATCGCTGGCGCGGCTGATCTTCGGCGCGCCGCTGGCCGCCGCCGCGCCGGTCGCAAACGCCAGCAGCGTGTCCGAGGTCGAGGTGTCGCTGTCGATGGTGATGGCGTTGAACGTGTCCTCCACGCCGCTCTTGAGCAGCGACTGCAGCACGGCCGACGACAGCGGCGCGTCGGTGAAGATGAAGGACAGCATGGTTGCCATGTCGGGGGCGATCATGCCGGCGCCCTTGGCCATGCCGTTGATCGTGACCTTGGCCTTGCCGAGCTTGACGGTCGCGGTCGCCACCTTCGGAAACGTGTCGGTGGTCATGATCGCCTTGGCCGCGTCCATCCAGTGGTCGGGCGTGGCGGCTTCCGCCAGCGTCGCCAGCACGCCGTCGAACTTGCTGGCGTCGAGCGGTTCGCCGATCACGCCGGTGGAGGCCAGGAACACGTCGGAGGTGGCGCAGCCGACCGCCTTCGACGCGATCTGCGCGGTCAGCGCGGTGGATTGCTTGCCGGTCTTGCCGGTGAAGGCGTTGGCATTTCCGGAATTGACGACGAGCGCGCGGGCCTTGCCGCCTTTCAGTCGGGCGCGGCACCATTCGACCGGCGCGGAGGGGCATTTCGACCTGGTGAAGACGCCGGCGGCCGTGGTGCCCTTGTCCATCACGGCAAGCAGCACGTCGGTGCGGTTTTTGTAGCGGATTCCGGCGGCGGCGGTGGCGAGCTTGACCCCGGCAATGGCCGGCATCTCGGGGACATCGGTCGGGGCGAGGGGGGAGACGGCAGTGGACATGGGTCAATTTCCGAGCGTGGGAGATCTATCGATCGTCATGGCCGGGCATAGACGTCCCGAAGGGACGGCGTCGCTTCCGCTCGCCTATGCCCGGCCATCCACGTCTTCAGCAACCGCCAATGACGTCCCTAAGACGTGGATGCCCGGCACAAGGCCGGGCATGACGCCTCAATACTGAACTATGGATGCGAAGTCGATTTACTTCTTCGCCGGGGGCGCCATCTTGGAATCCGACGGCTTCGGTGCGTCGGTCTTGGCGGCCTCAGCCGGCTTGTCCATGCGCTCGACCTTGGCGGCTTCGCGCAGCTTGGCGACGTATTCGGCCTGAGCCTTGCGGGTCACATAGGTCTCGATCTGGGCCTTGACCTGCTCGAAGTCGGGGGCCTTGCGGGCGCGCTTTTCCTCGACCTTGATGACGTGCCAGCCGAACTGCGACTTGACCGGGTCGGAGATCTTGCCGGGCTCGAGCGTGAAGGCGACGGCGGAGAATTCCGGCACCATCTGTTCCTTGGTGAAGAAGCCGAGATCGCCGCCGTCGGAGGCGCCGGGGTCCTTGGACTTCTTCTTGGCCAGTTCGGCGAAGTCGCCGCCCTTCTTCAGCTCTTCGGCGATCGCCTTGGCCTCGTCCTCGGTCTCGACCAGGATATGGCGGGCGCGGACCTCCATTTCACCGGTAATCTGCTTGGAGGCTTCCTCATAGACCTTCTTCATGGCCTCTTCGGTGGTCGCGGCCTTGCCCTCGGTGGCGAGCAGGCTGTCCATCAGCAGACGGCTGCGGGTGAAGGCCAGGCGCTTCTTGAAGTCCTCGGAATTCTCGACCTTCTTGTCCTCGGCCGCCTTGGCCACGATTTTCAGGTCGATCAGGAAGGCCAGCACGTTGTCCTTCTTCGTCGCCGGGTCCATCTGGGCGAGGCTGGGGCCCAGTTCCTCTTCCGCGAGCGCCACGTCGCTCTGGCGTATCTCGGCACCGTTAACCTTGGCGAGAACGGGGTTGTCCTGGGCACGAACCGGGCCGGCCGCCAGGATGGCAGCCAGACAGGCCGTCGTGGCCAGGGTGGCAAGGCCGAAGCGCAGGCCGGTTTTCGTTTCCGGGAACGAGGTGGTCATGCAAAATCCTTGTCATGGAAGAGGGGCGGCAAAGGCGGCGGGACACTCGCCCAATCATGCGGCCTTGGCAACGCGAAAAGTCTGTCAAAATGATGAATTCCTTGACAGACGGACGCACGTTGACAAGGTCCGAACCCAGCCATATCTCTGCCGGAACCGCCAGCGGCGATAGCGCTTATTTTGCTGCGTTTTTTGCCGTTGAACCTTGGATTGTCTGATTCCCACTCATTTGGCGGATGGTGCCCCGGGTACGGGGTATTCGTCGCAATGCGTCACGGTGAGTTGATAGGCGACCGGGTGCACTCGTCACGGCTTGCAACGCAAGCAACGCAAAGACAGGAACTGCCATGATCGGCGCGCTCGCCCGCAAGTTTTTCGGCTCCGCCAACGACCGGCGGGTGAAGGGATATCAGTCCCGCGTCAACGCCATCAACGCGCTCGAGCCCGAGCTGGTGAAACTCTCCGACGAGGCGCTGAAAGCCCGCACCGCCGAATTCCGCCAGCAACTCGCCGACGGCAAGACCCTCGACGACATCCTGGTCCCGGCGTTCGCCACCGTCCGAGAGGCCGCCAAGCGCACGCTCGGCCAGCGCCATTTCGACGTCCAGCTGATCGGCGGCATGGTGCTGCACGAGGGCGACATCGCCGAGATGAAGACCGGCGAAGGCAAGACGCTGGTCGCGACACTCGCGGTCTATCTCAACGCGTTGGCCGGCAAGGGCGTCCACGTCGTCACCGTCAACGACTACCTCGCCCGCCGCGACTCCGGCTGGATGGGTCAGATCTATTCCTTCCTCGGCATGACCACCGGCGTGATCGTGCACGGGCTCGACGATGCCGAGCGCAAGGCCGCCTATGCCTGCGACATCACCTACGGCACCAACAACGAATACGGCTTCGACTATCTGCGCGACAACATGAAGTACCGTCTGGAGGACATGGTCCAGCGCGGGCACTTTTATGCGATCGTCGACGAAGTCGACTCGATCCTGATCGACGAAGCGCGCACGCCGCTGATCATCTCCGGCCCGCTCGACGACCGCTCGGACTTCTACAACACCATCGACACCTTCATGCCGAAGCTGGAGAGAAAGACCGACTACGAGGTCGACGAGAAGCAGCGCACGGTGACGTTGACCGAAGGCGGCATGGAGAAGATCGAGACGCTGCTGCGCGACGCCGGTCAGCTCAAGGGCGATTCGCTCTACGACGTCGAGAACGTCTCGGTCGTGCACCACGTCAACCAGGCGCTGCGCGCGCACTCGCTGTTTACCCGCGACAAGGACTACATCGTCCGCGACGACGAGGTGGTCATCATCGACGAGTTCACCGGGCGCATGATGCCGGGACGGCGCTATTCGGAAGGCCTGCACCAGGCGCTGGAAGCCAAGGAGCACGTCACGGTCCAGCCGGAAAACCAGACGCTGGCCTCGATCACCTTCCAGAACTATTTCAGGATGTACGAAAAGCTGGCCGGCATGACCGGCACGGCCGCGACCGAAGCCGACGAACTGTTCGACATCTACAAGCTCGAGGTGGTGGAAATCCCGACCAACGTGCCGGTGGCGCGCCTCGACGAGGACGACGAGGTCTACCGCACCCAGGGCGAGAAGTACGCCGCGATCCTGGCCGAGATCGAGCGCGCCAATGCGCGGATGCAGCCGGTGCTGGTCGGCACCGCGTCGATCGAGAAGTCGGAAGTGCTGGCCGAGTTCTTGCGGAAGAACGGCTACAAGCAGATCGATTTCGGCTCGGAATCCGGGATGGAGAAGCTCTACGCCGCGGCGCGCGCGGGCAAGCCGGCAAAACTGTTCGCGGTGCTTAACGCGCGCTTCCACGAGCAGGAAGCCTATATCGTCGCCGAAGCCGGCGTGCCGGGCGCGATCACGATCGCCACCAACATGGCCGGCCGCGGTACCGACATCAAGCTCGGCGGCTCGCTGGAAATGCGGATCCAGCAGGAGACCGCCAACATCACCGACGAGGCAGAGAAGGCCAAGAAGGTCGAGCAGATCAAGGCCGACATCGAACGCTTCCGCGCGATGGTGCTGAAGGCCGAGGAGACGGTCGAAATCGAGCCTGCCAAGGGAAGCAAGCCGGCCAAGACGGTCACAAAACCCGGCGGGCTCTACATCATGGGCTCGGAGCGGCATGAATCCCGCCGCATCGACAACCAGCTGCGCGGCCGATCCGGCCGTCAGGGCGATCCTGGCCGCTCAAAATTCTTCCTGTCGCTGGAAGACGACCTGATGCGGATCTTCGGCTCCGACCGGCTCGACAGCATGCTGCAGCGGCTCGGCCTGAAAGACGGCGAGGCCATCATCCATCCCTGGATCAACAAGGCGCTGGAGAAGGCGCAGCAGAAGGTCGAGGCCCGCAACTTCGACATCCGCAAGAACCTGCTCAAGTTCGACAACGTCCAGAACGACCAGCGCAAGGCAATCTTCGACCAGCGTATCGACCTGATGAAGGACGACAGCGTCGCCGAAACCGTGGCCGACATGCGTCACGCCTTCGTCGACGACGTGGTGGCCAAGCACATTCCCGAGCACGCCTATGCCGAGCAATGGGATACCGTGGGGCTGAAGGAGGAATTGAAGCGCGTGCTCGACGTCGACCTGCCGGTCGACGAATGGGCCAAGGAAGAGGGCATTGCCGACGAGGAACTGCTGGCGCGCATCGAGAAGCATGTCGACGAGCGCATGGCGGCCAAGGTCGCGCAGTGGGGCCCCGACGTGATGCGCTACGTCGAAAAGACCATTTTGCTGCAAACGCTGGACCATCTCTGGCGCGAGCACCTGATCATGCTCGACCATCTGCGTCAGGTGATCGGCCTGCGCGGCTACGGCCAGCGCGATCCGCTGCAGGAATACAAGCTCGAAGCCTTCAACCTGTTCGAGACGATGGGCGCGCATCTGCGCGAAGCCGTCACCGCGCAGCTGATCCGCGTCGAGATCGTGCCGCCGGAACAGCAGCAGCCGCTGCCGCCGATGGAAGCGCACAAGCTCGATCCCAACACCGGCGAAGACGAAATGGCGTTCGCCAACGCCTCGCTGGTGCCGGACGCCACCGGCGCTGCGCGCGATCCGAGCAACCCCGCCAGCTGGGGCAAGGTCGGCCGCAACGAGGATTGCCCGTGTGGAAGCGGCAAGAAGTACAAGCACTGCCACGGGCGGTATGCTTAGCCCATGACATCAGCGGGTTGGGGAAACGGTAACCGCCCGTCGATGAAGCTCGAACAGCGCCGATTGCGATCATCCCGCATTTGGTCAAATGCCTCGTCGCAAAGAAAGACCTGTTAGACCGAGCAGGATTAAAATAGGGGGTGCCAATTGAGAGCAGCCTTTTTGCTCGTGCTTCCTGCTCTGCTGTTGCTCGGTACCGAAGCTGCCGCCAGGGAATGCAATATTCAAAGATTTTCCTTCAACTTTAACAGCCCCGGCCCGTGGCAGGCACATATGAGAGTCCAGTCGGGCAAGAGCTGCGGCAGCCGAAGTTGGTTCACCAGCGGAATTTTGAAACGGCTCAA
>CAZSRR010000112.1:0-5743 GCA_964609175.1 uncultured Bradyrhizobium sp. | reverse complement strand
GGACCATGCCGATCAAGGCCCGCATCGACATGCTGTCGACCGGCATCCGCACCCCGATCGGCGTCAAGGTGATCGGCACCGATCTGGTCGAGATCGACAGGCTCGCCAAGCAGATCGAGCAGGTCCTGAAGGCGGTTCCCGGCACATCGTCGGCCTACGCCGAGCGCGGGATCGGCGGCTACTATCTCGAGGTGACGCCGGACCGGGCCGCGCTCGCGCGCTACGGCATCATGATCCAGGACGTGCAGGACACGATTGCGACGGCGCTCGGCGGGCAGACCGTCACGACGACGGTCGAGGGGCGCCAGCGCTTCTCCGTCAACATGCGCTACCCCCGCGATCTCCGGGACAATCCGCAGGCCATCGCCAACGACGTCTTGGTGCCGATGCCGGCCGGAGGCGCCGTCCCGCTCGGCGAAGTCGCCAAGGTGACCCCGGCGAGGGGACCAACCTCGATCCGGACCGAGAACGGGCAGTTGGCGACCTACATCTACGTCGACATCCGAGACCGCGACCTCGGCGGCTACGTCGCCGACGCGCAGCGGGCCGTTGCCGCCAGCATTCAGTTTCCGGCCGGCTACTACGTCATGTGGAGCGGCCAGTACGAATACCTGGAGCGGGCCACCGCGCGGCTGAAGATCGTCGTGCCGCTGACGTTGATGATCATCTTCCTGCTGCTTTATCTGAACTTCCGCTCGGTCACCGAGACGATGATCGTGATGCTGTCGCTGCCGTTCGCCCTGGTCGGCGGGCTCTGGCTGATGTGGTGGCTCGGCTTCAACCTGTCGGTCGCCGTCGCCGTGGGCTTCATCGCGCTCGCCGGCGTCGCCGCCGAGACCGGCGTCGTGATGCTGATCTACCTCAACCAGGCGCTGGCCGAGATCAAGGCCCGGCGGGATGTCGAGGGAAGAGCCCTGACGCGCGATGACCTCTACGACGCCATCATGGAGGGCGCGGTGGAACGCGTACGGCCGAAGATGATGACGGTCGTCGCCATCATGGCGGGACTGCTGCCGATCATGTGGAGCACCGGCACCGGCTCCGAGATCATGCAGCGGATCGCGGTGCCGATGATCGGCGGCATGATCTCCTCGACGCTGCTGACCCTGATCGTGATCCCGGCGATCTTCGGGTTGGTCAAGGGGTTCGGACTGCCGACCGACGATCGCCGGGAAGGTCCGCCGGTGCTGCCTGCGGAAAAGCCGCGCAAGCGGACCCAGCGTGTTCCGGAGCCAGCCGAATGAGGTGAACCATGATGCACGACATGATGTCGGGAATGATGGGGGGAATGGGAGTCCTGTGGCTGCTTGCGATCGTCGTCCTGGTCCTCGCAGCCGCGGCACTCGTCAAATATCTTCGCTCCTGACGTAGGAAGATAGAAAATGAACAGAACCATAGCTGCACTCCTCGCACTTGCCACAATGACTTTGCTGTCGCCAGCTTTCGCCGAGGGCGACGCATCTCGCGGCCAGCAGGGGTTTCGAGCCTGTGCCCCCTGCCACTCACTCGAGGTCGATCGCAATATGACCGGACCCAGCCTGGCCGGCCTTTGGGGACGGAAGGCCGGATCGCTGCCGAGTTTCGAACGCTACTCCGATGCGCTGAAATCCTCAGGAATCATCTGGGAAGATCGTTCGCTCGACGGCTGGCTCACCGATCCGCAACGCATGGCACCTGACAACGACATGCCCTTCGACGGCATCAAAGACGCTCATGTTCGCGCGGACCTGCTGGCATTTCTCAAGGAAGCCACCAAGCCTGGGGCGTCGGTAAAGATGGCGGAACAACGCGGCAGGATGGGTGGGATGGGAGGCATGATGGGCGAAATGATGGGTGGAGGGCGCGACGCCAATCTGAGAAAGCTCGAGCCCGGCCAACAGGTCAAGGCGATCACCTACTGCCACGACACCTATCGTGTCGCGACCGCCGACGGAAAGACCCGCGCCTTCTGGGAGCGCAATATTCGCTTCAAGACCGATTCCAGCGAAGAGGGCCCGGACAAGGGCGCGCCCGCGATCATGCCGGCCGGGATGATGGGGGACCGCGCCTCGGTGATCTTCGCCGACCCGGAAGAGATCGCCCGAATCATCGCCAAGCATTGCTAGGTCGATCCGCGCGAGTCGCCCAATCTTTTGCTCCTACCTGTAACCCGGCGATCGATTTCGCCGAACTAAAGAACATCACGCATGCAGAGCCCCGAGCCGGAATTGAAGGCGCTGATGCTGGCCAGCCTCGGCGGAGACGCGGCCGCGCATCGTGCGCTGCTCGACCGGCTCAGTCGTCATCTGCGCGGATACTACAGGCGGCACCTCGTCCGGAGCCGGCGGAGTGCTGAGGAAGCGGAGGACCTGGTGCAGGAAGCCTTGCTTGCGATCCACCTGAAGAGGCATACCTTCGACGTCGAAACGCTGCTCACGCCATGGGTACACGCGGTCGCGCGCTACAAACTCGTCGACTACTTGCGGCGGAACCGGATTTCACCCTTGATCGTCCCGATCGACGACCATCGGGATCTGGTAGCGACGGATGAGGAGGCCTCAATCGAGAGTACGCACGACCTGGGGCGGCTGCTCGGCAAATTGCCGGAAAAGACCCGCCGGGCGATCGAAGCCGTGAAGCTCGAAGGCAAAACCGTGGCGGAAACTGCCGCGCGCTACCAAATGTCGGAATCGAACGTGAAGATCACCATCCATCGGGGGTTGAAGGCGCTGGTCGCCCTCATCGGCAGGGAAACGCGCGCATGAGAACGGAAGAGCTGATCGACGTCCTCGGGCGCAGCGCTCAACCGGTCGACGGGGCGATCGTTAGACGCAGGTTCGTCATGGCCTTGCTGATCGGCGGCGGATTTGCCGTCTGCGTCGCAATCACTTTGCTCGGAACGCGCCCGGACCTCGCGACGGCGCGTGCGGTGGGGTTCGTCGCCGTCAAGGTGGGATTCGGCGCCGCGATTTTCTCGCTGTCCGCGTTCTATCTGGTGCGGATCGCGCGGCCCGGAGGCGAGGGCCGAGTGTCCCTCCCCGTGATGGCGGCCCCGTTTCTGGCGATCGTCGCGCTCGCAGCGGCAGTGTTGGCGGGAGCTTCCCCCGCCCATTGGGACCGGATGGTGATGGGACAGGAGTGGGTCGAGTGCCTGGTGTCGATACCGCTCATCGCCGTCGTGCCGTTCGCGGCGGTGATCTGGGCCGTCCGCACGGCGGCCCCCACGGACCTCGTCGGAGCCGGCGCGTTCGCCGGCCTCGTCGCCGGTAGCATCAGTGCGATGGCGTACGCGCTGCACTGCACCGACGATTCGCTGCCGTTCGTGACCGTCTGGTACGGCGGCACGATTGCCCTGTGCACACTTGCCGGCGCGCTGTTGGGACCGCGTCTGCTTCGCTGGTGAGCCAACTTTTCACGTCGGCGTGATGTTGTAACCGTCAGGGCAATTTCTACGAACTCCATTGGGAAGCGCATGTCGGGTGCGCGTTCGAAGAATGGAGCCGGACCATGAAGAAGTTCATCGCGACCACGTCACTTTTACTGCCGCTCATTGCCGCTGCGGCCGCGGCGCACGCGGGCTCGACGATCACGGACAGGAGCTATTGGCCGAACGAGGCCAGGAACTCTCAGATGCGTTCGAATCCGAGCGCGGCCTTCGCTTCGGACGTGTATACGCCGAACTCGTCGATGCCGACGAGGCCCGCGACTGGCAATGCTTGGCGCTATCAGGGCGGGCCGAAGGGCCGCTAGGCGGATAGGACTAACCCTGGGCGGCCCCCGATTGCCCAGCGTCGACAGGCAGCCGCCAAAGACACAGCGATGTTTCGGCAGGCCGCTCCGTTGCCTCAAAGGCATTCCTCCGCTCGGCGAGGCTCACGCCGACGAGAGGGCCACCTTTTTCAACCGGGAGCGCTGAAGTCGCAACGTTAGCGAGAAACTGGGCGAGCCGGCCTTTCCTCTCGCGGACTGTTAATGGTGATGGTGATGATGCCATCCGCCATGCCAACCGCCACCGAGCCAAAGATGACGACCGGTGCACCGCCGTAATCGTACGGAGCGCCATAATAGCCATAGCTTCCATAGTAAGGCCCATAATAGGCGTGGCGCCAATGCCGGTGCCCGTGGTGGTGGTGGCGCCAATGGTGCCGGTGTCCGGAGCTAAAGTCGGTCGACCGGGACGCTGGATTTACCCTCGCACGGTCTTCCGACCCCCCGCGGCGAGGCTACTGGGGTTTCACGCTGGTCGATGGTGCCTTGCGGATGCGGACCACCACCTGAAAGGCGATCATTTACCAGCGTTGCCAGGGCCAATCCCAATTCGCCGCGGGCCACGATGGCCGGCAGAGCCGGGCTCTGGAGCCGCAGGGTACGACCGTGCCGTTGCTGGCAACTCTGAGGGATCGAATCACAGCGCCACCATCACGGTCATTGAGGCGCGATACGAGAATGGCCCCGCGACGGGCCATTCTCCTTTATCGTTCCCTCCATAATTCTTTCGGTCGCTAGTCCCCGACTGTCTCCGACCATTAGGCATCTAGGTTCGCGCGAAGCCTGGGCCACTTTGAGAGATCGACACTCGCATTTTCGGCTGCAAGGGGGCACTGAAATAAAGACATGCTTCAAGTAAAATTATTTGTTAGGATCCGGTTGGCAGGTTCTTTCGAGCAAGAGCGATGCCGCTGGAAACCCTGGCTCGTACTCTCCGGTCCGCGTCGGGTTTCCTTTTCCATCACCCGGCTGCGAGGGTCATAATTCTAAGGTCCTCATTCTTCTAACTTTATATTATCGTATCTGTCGGGGTTCGGGAGAGTGTGCTCGGCGCGACGGCTACGTGCAGTAGTTGCGCCACTTTTTTGGAGTGTTCAGAAAGTCAGATCGAAGTTCCACTCGGCCCCGCATTGTCTCGTGCTGAAGGGGTGGCCGGAATGTTTCTGCTTGCATACTTTCAGCACGGTTTCGCACTCGGAAGAATCCGCGTCTAACGCGTTTAGTGCTGGAGCGCGCAATCTTTCAAATCAGCGAGCGTGACCAACGGATTCCTCAGTAGTTTGGACCGGTCACGAACGTTCGAGACGCTTCCTATTCAAAGCACGGCCACCATCCTTTGCAAGGCAAGGAATTCGCTGAGACTAGAATTGCGCTCCGTAATCACAGGCTCGACGCGACAGCGGCGCTCGACTCCATCAGAGCGAAGATACCCTGAGCCCGCACACGCAAATGGCAAGGGCTTCCATTCTGTGGCGCCGCTAACACAATCGCCTTTTCACAGGCTAACGCGAGGCGGGCCGGCTTCGAGACCAAGAAAGCCTCTCAAAAATGACAGAGTCACGTCGATTGATGTTCGTCACTCACGACTCTTGCAGACACCCGTACGCGGGACGGAGTGAGTGACAGTTATATGCATTTCGTTCTGCGTATCAACGAACTCCTGCCCGACCGAACGACACGAGAGCCGATACGCCTTGAGGACTGGTCTCTCGGTCCTATATATGCAGTCAGCGGCGATGGTGTCATTCTAAAATATCAGAGCCGAAGTTCGTTCCGACGCACCGTATGGTCTTTCGATCTCACCAAGCCGCTCCAGAGAACGAGGCCGGATGTGCGCCGCTGTTGAAGCTGTTGACCTCATGAACCCTAAATTCAGAAAAGCGGTCTTGCGCGACATTTAAAAATAATCACCACAGTATGAAAGACAAACACCTCCCAAAAGGTGCCGTCCGGGAAGTGGTTGGAATTCGGTGTGGCGCATTCTCGGGTCAAGATG
>CAZSRR010000111.1:0-5816 GCA_964609175.1 uncultured Bradyrhizobium sp. | reverse complement strand
GACGATGTTGTCGTTCTTCAGGCAGTTGGCCGAACGCACCGACAGTTCGAGTTCGTCGACCTTCTTGAGGAAGGCCGGGTTGAAGGCGAGATCGGGGATGATCTCCTGCGCGACTTCCTTGCGCGGCTCTTCGAAGTTCACGAACACGTTGAGCTGGTCCTGCAGGATGCGGGCGGCGTAGGCCACCGCGTCTTCCGGCGAGATCGCGCCGTTGGTCTCGATCGTCATGGTCAGCTTGTCGTAGTCGAGGATCTGGCCCTCGCGGGTATTCTCGACCTTGTAGGAGACCTTGCGCACGGGCGAGAACAGGCTGTCGACCGGGATCAGGCCGATCGGCGCGTCCTCGGGCCGGTTGCGCTCGGCGGCGACGTAGCCCTTGCCGGCGGCGACCGTGAACTCCATGCGGATTTCCGCGCCCTCGTCCAGCGTGCAGAGCTGCAGGTCGGGATTGAGCACGACGATGTCGCCGACGGTCTGGATGTCGCCGGCGGTGACGACGCCCGGACCCGACTTCTTCACGACCATGCGCTTGGGGCCTTCGCCCTGCATCTTGATCGAGATGTCCTTGATGTTGAGCACGATGTCGGTGACGTCCTCGCGAACGCCCGCGATCGAGGAGAACTCGTGCAGCACGCCGTCGATGTGCACCGACTGCACGGCGGCGCCCTGCAGCGACGACAGCAGGATGCGGCGCAGCGCGTTACCGAGCGTCTGGCCGAAGCCGCGCTCGAGCGGTTCGGCGACGACGGTGGCAAAGCGGGTCGCATCGGAACCCGCCGTTACCTGCAGCTTGTTCGGTCGAATGAGTTCTTGCCAATTCTTCTGGATCGTCACTGTGTCACCCCTTCGGGTCAATGGACCGGCCGGTCGATCTGCCTTCAAACCGCCGGCGCTGGAGACCGCGGATCAGTCCGCGGCAGTCAAATTCCAAAAACAATCGCGAGGCGAACCGCCCCGCGACCAAACATCAAACGCGCCGGCGCTTGCGCGGACGGCAGCCATTGTGCGGGATCGTGGTGACGTCGCGGATCGACGTCACGGTGAAGCCCGCCGCCTGCAGCGCACGAAGCGCCGATTCGCGGCCCGAACCGGGGCCGGCCACTTCCACTTCCAGCGTGCGCATGCCGTGTTCCTGCGCCTTCTTGGAAACGTCTTCGGCCGCGACCTGCGCGGCATAGGGGGTCGACTTGCGCGAGCCCTTGAAGCCCATCGTGCCGGCCGACGACCAGGCGATGGTATTGCCCTGCGCGTCGGTGATGGTGATGGTCGTGTTGTTGAACGACGAATTGACGTGCGCGATGCCCGAGGCGATGTTCTTGCGTTCGCGGCGGCGGATGCGGGTGGCTTCCTTGCCCATTCCTAAAACCTTCCTGTGATCTCAAACGCCGCCGTATTGCCAGCGGCTACACCTAAAAAGCGAATGGCGAATGGCGAGCAGCGAATAGAATCTATTCGCCGACCCCTACTCGCTATTCGCAAACTTACTTCTTCTTGCCGGCGATCGACTTGGCCGGGCCCTTGCGCGTGCGCGCATTGGTGTGGGTGCGCTGGCCCCGCACCGGCAGACCGCGGCGATGACGCAGGCCGCGATAGCAGCCGAGGTCCATCAGGCGCTTGATGTTGATGCCGGTCTCGCGGCGCAGGTCGCCCTCGACGAGGTAGTCGCGGTCGATCACTTCGCGGATCTGCAGGACTTCCTGGTCGCTCAGCTGGCTGACGCGACGATCCTCCGGGATCTTCACCTTTTCCATGATATCGGCGGCGTTCTTCTGGCCGATGCCATGGATGTACTGGAGCGCGATCAGCACGCGCTTGTTGGTCGGGATATTCACGCCGGCAATACGGGCCACGGACTTCTCTCCTGTCGCCGGTCCCTCGCGGAACGGCCTTTAAGTTCTTGCTATCGGGCGGGTTTCCGCAAACGCGAATACGACGCCCTTCCCCTCATCTGCTTCGGGGCCCGGCATCGTCAAAAAACTATCCGACTTGGATGCGGGGCTTATTAATGGATTCAACCCGGTTTCGTCAACCGCCTCTATCGCTTAGCTCGCTTTTTAGTGACCTTTTTGGCCGCCTTGACGGCCGTCTTCCTGGCGGTCTTTTTGGCTGCCTTCTTGGCTTTCCCAAGCGCCCGCCGCTGGCTGGATGGGGCTGCCTTCCCGGCCTTCCTGGAGGCTGCTTTCCTGCCCTTTGCGGCCGCTTTGGAGGCCTTTTTGGCCGTTTTGGCTGCCTTTTTGCCTACCCGTTCGGCGGTCTTCCTGGCGGCTCCGGCGGCCTTGCGGGCGGGCGCCACGTCTTTGCTGGCCCCCTCCCTTGGTTCCACCGCGCCGACGGCAGCGAGAATCCGGTTGATCTCGCGGGTAACCTGCTCGATGGTCATCATCCCATCCACCGTCGCAAGCTTCCGGCGCTCGGAATAATAGTGAATCAGCGGCTCGGTCATCGAGCGGTACTGCGCCAGACGCTTGGTCAGCACTTCCGGCGTATCGTCGACCCGGACCTCTTCCCCGCGCGCACGAGTCTCCTCGGCGCGCTTCTCGACACGCTCCAGCAGCGCGCTCTCGTTGACCCGCAGTTCGACCACCGCGTCGAGCTTGAGATGCTTCTTCTTCAGGAGTTCATCGAGGGCCTCGGCCTGCGGCACCGTGCGCGGAAAGCCATCGAGGATGAATCCCTTCCTGGCGTCCGCCTGCTCGATGCGGTCGGAGATGATTCCGACCACGACCTCGTCCGGGACGAGGCCGCCATTGGCCATGATGTCCTTGGCCTGCAGGCCGATAGGCGTTTCGGCGGCTACCGCGGCGCGAAGCATTTCGCCGGTCGAAAGCTGCACGATGCCGTGCCTGGCGACCAGCCGCAGCGCCTGGGTCCCCTTGCCCGAACCCGGCGGCCCCAAAAGGATCAATCTCATGACTATCCGCCCCCCGGCTTGGTGAGCGAAACGCCGCACACCTTTTTATTGAAATGTGGACCGCCGCTTTCCGCTGAACTCAGCGGCGGCGGCCCCGCAGCTTGGATTTCCTGATCAGCCCCTCATACTGATGGGCCAGCAGATAGCCCTGCACCTGCGCCACCGTATCCATCGTGACGCTGACCACGATCAGAAGCGAGGTGCCGCCGAAGTAGAACGGCACCGAGGCGTAGGAAATCAGGATTTCCGGAATCAGACAGACGATCGCCAGATAGACCGCACCCAGCACCGTGATCCGCGACAGCACGTAGTCGATATATTCGGCAGTGCGCTCGCCCGGCCTGATGCCCGGGATGAAGCCGCCGTGCTTCTTCAGATTGTCCGCGGTCTCGGTCGGGTTGAACACGATCGCGGTGTAGAAGAAGGCGAAGAACACGATCAGCGCCAGATAGAGAAACAGGAACAGCGGCCGGCCGTGGCTGAGCTGCGTGTTCAGCCACTGAAACCATTCCGGCCCCTTGCCGGCGTTGAAGTTCGCTACCGTCGCCGGCAGCAGCAGCAGCGACGAGGCGAAGATCGGCGGGATCACGCCGGACGTGTTCAGCTTGAGCGGCAGATGCGAGGACTGGCCCTCGAACATCTTGTTGCCGACCTGGCGCTTCGGATACTGGATCAGGAGCCGGCGTTGCGCGCGCTCCATGAAGACGATGAAGGCGATCACGGCGACCGCCATCACGATCACGACCAGAATCAGCCCGGTCGAGAGCGCGCCCTGGCGGCCGAGTTCGAGCATGTTCGCGAGCGCCGACGGCAGTTCGGCGACGATGCCGGCCAGGATGATCAGCGAAATGCCGTTGCCGATGCCGCGCGAGGTGATCTGCTCGCCGAGCCACATCAGGAACATCGTGCCCCCGGTCAGCGTGACCGTGGTGGAAATCAGGAAGAACACGCCGGGGTCGCTGACCACATTGCCGGCGCCCTGCAGTCCGATCGCAATGCCATAGGCCTGGAACGTGGCGAGGATCACCGTCAGGTAGCGCGTATACTGGTTCAGCGTCTTGCGGCCGGCTTCGCCTTCCTTCTTCAAGGCTTCGAGCCGCGGCGACACCGTGGTCAGGAGCTGGATGATGATCGATGCCGAGATGTACGGCATGATGTTCAGCGCGAAGATCGCCATGCGGTTGATGCCGCCGCCGGCGAACATGTTGAACATGCCGAGGATGCCGCCGGCCTGCGACTTGAACACCTGCTCCCACACCGCGGGATCGATGCCGGGCAGCGGGATGTAGGTGCCGAGCCGATAAACAAGCAGCGCACCCAGCGTGAACCAGATGCGCTTCTTCAGTTCGTCGGCCTTCGCCAGGGCGCCGAAATTGAGGTTTGCCGCAAGTTGTTCTGCTGCTGAGACCATGTTCAGGCTTTCTCCCGCCGCCCCCCAAAGCCGATGCCCGGGACGGGCCATCGGCAGACGCCGGACATTATCTGGTGCTCGGCTTCGATAAGTCCATTGGTCAAACGTGCCAGCCGCCCGCCCTCGGGCAGGCGATGACGCAGATGTTACGCCGCCTCGCCTTCTTCCTTCTTGGCGGGCGCCAGGATCTTGACGGTGCCGCCGGCCTTCTCGACCGCCTCGATCGCGGACTTCGAAGCGCCGTACACCTCGATGGCGAGCTTGGCCTTGAGTTCGCCGCGGCCGAGCAGTCGCAGGCCGTCCTTGGCGCGACGGATCACGCCGGCCTTCACCAGCGATTCCGCGGTGACGGTGTCCTTGGCGTCGATCAGCTTCGAGTCGATCGCGCCCTGCAGGCGGTCGAGATTGATCTCGGCGAAGTCGAGCCGGAAGATGTTGTTGAAGCCGCGCTTCGGCAGGCGCCGGTGCAGCGGCATCTGGCCGCCTTCAAAGCCCTTGATGCGCACGCCCGAACGCGCGGTCTGGCCCTTGCCGCCGCGGCCCGAAGTCTTGCCCTTGCCCGAACCGATGCCACGGCCGACGCGCATGCGCTTCTTGCGCGAGCCGGCATTGTCGGCGATATCGCTGAGCTTCATCGTTAGCGTCCTCTTATCTTGAGCCCGATCTTGACCGAAAACCGGTTCCCGCTTTTCGGGATCAGGCTCTCTCCTTGTACTTTGCCTACTCGCCGACGATGCGGACGAGATGCTGGACCTTGTTGATCATGCCGCGAACCTCAGGCGTATCCTGAAGCTCGGCAACCCGGCCGATCTTGTTGAGCTTGAGGCCGATCAGCGTCGAACGCTGCGAGTGGTGGCGGCGGATCGCGCTGCCGGTCTGCTCGACCTTGATCGTCTTTGCGGCCTTGGCCATCGTCTTACTCCAAATAGCGCGGTCAATGCGCCGGTTATTCGGCCACCACTTCGGCGTCGCCGCCGACGCGGCGCGACTGCAGCGTGGACACCTTGATGTTGCGGCGCGCCGCCACCGAGCGCGGCGAATCCTGATGCTTCAGCGCGTCGAAGGTGGCGCGAACCATGTTGTAGGGGTTCGACGAGCCGATCGACTTCGCCACCACGTCCTGGATGCCGAGCGTTTCGAACACCGCGCGCATCGGGCCGCCGGCGATGATGCCGGTACCGGCAGGAGCCGCCCGCAGGTAGACGCGGCCGGCGCCGTGACGGCCGGCGATGTCGTGATGCAGCGTGCGACCCTCACGAAGAGCGACGCGCGTGAGGTTGCGCTTGGCGGACTCGGTCGCCTTGCGGATCGCCTCCGGCACTTCGCGCGCCTTGCCGTGGCCGAAACCGACCCGGCCCTTCTGGTCGCCGATCACGACCAGCGCCGCAAAGCCGAAGCGCTTGCCGCCCTTGACGACCTTCGCCACGCGATTGATGTGCACGAGCTTGTCGACGAACTCGCTGTCGCGCTCCTCGCGCTCCCTGCTCCGTTCGC
>CAZSRR010000110.1:0-5898 GCA_964609175.1 uncultured Bradyrhizobium sp. | reverse complement strand
CTTGAACTTCTTGCGCAGCCGCTTGATGTGGCTGTCGATGGTGCGGTCGTCGACATAGACCTGGTCGTCATAGGCCGCGTCCATAAGCGCGTTGCGGCTCTTGACCACGCCGGGCCGGGTCGCCAGCGCCTGCAGGATCAGGAACTCAGTCACCGTCAGCGTCACCGGCTCGTTCTTCCAGGTGCAGGTGTGCCGCTCCGGATCCATCCGCAGCAGGCCGCGGTCCAGTGCCCGCGCATCCGGCTCCTTCGGCACGGCGGTCGGGTCTTTCGGCTGTCCGCGGCGGAGCACCGCCTTGACGCGCTCGACCAGCAGGCGCTGCGAGAACGGCTTGCGGATGAAATCGTCGGCGCCCATCTTGAGGCCGAACAATTCGTCGATCTCTTCATCCTTGGAGGTCAGGAAGATCACCGGCAGGTCGGACTTCTGGCGCAGCCGGCGCAGCGTTTCCATGCCGTCCATGCGCGGCATCTTGATGTCGAGGATGGCAAGGTCCGGCGGCGAGGTGCGGAAGCCGTCGAGCGCCGAAGCACCATCCGTGTAGGTCATGATACGATAGCCTTCGGCTTCGAGCGCGATCGACACGGAAGTGAGAATGTTGCGGTCATCATCGACCAGGGCGATTGTGGGCATGAGCCTGCTTTCGAATAGAGTGGCTTAAACGGCGTGCGATCCGGCCAGACGCCGAATAAATGGGCTTCGTACGCGGTCAACGAGCAATGCAAGCTGGGCTGAAGTGTGACCGTGTTCCGCAAAACGCTCCTGAGGAGGTTTTCCGCACCCCATATACCACCCTGCGGGGCCGAGAAAAGGCCCTTTTTTGCAATAAGATGGCCGGAAATGACCCATGCAGCCTGACGCCAATTTTGATCCCGCCAAACTCGCACGGTCGCTGCTTCGCCGCAGTCGGCAGGGCGCACTCGCCACCCTTCTGCCTGAAAGCGGCGACCCCTACTGCTCGCTGGTCAACGTCGCCAGCCATGCCGATGCGTCGCCGATCCTGCTGATCTCGCGGCTTGCGCTGCATACGAAGAACATCCTCGCCGACGCGCGCGTATCGCTGATGCTGGACGAGCGTGTCGCCGGCGATCCGCTGGAAGGTGCGCGGATCATGCTGGCCGGCCGCGCCGAAGAGGTAGCCGGCGACGCCGCCACACTCCTGCGCCGGCGCTACCTCAACGTGCATCCGTCTGCCCAAGCCTTCGTCGATTTCAAGGACTTTTCCTTCTTTCGCATCGTGCCGTCAGGCCTGCATCTGGTCGCGGGCTTCGGCCGGATCGTCGACCTCGAGCCTTCGAAGTTTCTCACCGAGATCGGCGACGCCGCGGATATGCTCGAAGCCGAGCAGGGGGCGGTCGAGCATATGAATGAGGATCATCGCGAGGCGATCAACCTCTATGCAACCAAGCTGCTTGGGGCGGAAGCCGCCGACTGGCGCTGCACCGGCTGCGATCCCGACGGCATCGATATGCAGGCCGGCAGCGCGACGCTGCGGCTCGACTTTCCGGAACGGGTGACCAGCGCGATGGCGCTGCGCAAAATGCTGGTGCGGTTGGCGGGCGAGGCGCGGGCCGAGGGCTGACGATGGTTAACGCTGTGGTTGCCAGTCACGGGATTTGAACGGCCCCGGAGGTTTCCGCGACCTATGGGCTGACCGTGAACGTGACCGCCGAAAGCCTGCATGAAATCCCGTCATTGCCTGATGTTTTCGCTGTGCCTCGCGCTGATGTCGGGCACGTGCCTCTCCACGCCGTCATCTGCGCAAAGAGGCGACCTCGCCGCGACCAGCGCCAAAATCATCGAGCTTGGCCGCGCCGGAAAATATGCCGAGGCCACCGCGCTGGCGCGGGCACAGTTCGAAAACCTCGAGAAAAAGTATGGTCCGGCGCATCGCGATGTCGGCTCCGCACTCAGCAATCTCGGCCACGCCTACGCCAATCAGGGCCGGGACCGCGATGCCGAGCCGCTGTTCAAGCGGGCCATCGCGATCCTGGAAAAGACGGTTGGCGCCGACTCGCCCGAAGTCGCCGCCGCGATGACCAATCTGGCGGCGCTCTACCAGCGTCAGGAGCGCTATGCCGAGGCTGGTCCTCTATTCAAGCGCGCGCTCGCGGCCCGCGGAAAATCGCTGCCGCCGGGCCATACCGACGTTGGTCAATCCCTGAACAATCTGGCGACGCATTACGAAAAACTCGGACACCATAGCGATTCCGAGCCGCTGTTCAGGCGGGCGCTTGCGATCTACGAAAAGGCGGCCGGTCTCGAACATCCCGCCGTGGCGACGCTGACCAACAATCTCGGTCAGGTTGCCAAAGTGCAGCGCCGCTACGCCGAGGCCGAGCCGCTGATCCGCCGTTCGCTTGCGATCCGTGAAAAGGTGCTGGGGCGCGAGCATCCCGACGTGGCGCGCTCGCTGAACAATCTCGCCGACCTCTATGAACGGCAGGCCCGTTACGCCGAGGCGCAACCTCTGTTCGAGCGGGCGCTTGCGATCCGCGAGCGCGCGGTCGGCCCTGACCATCCCGATACCGCGGCGTCGACCAACAATCTCGCGTCGTTCTTGCAGGTTTCGGGCCGCCCCGGCGAGGCGCTCCCGCTGGTCGAGCGGCTGATCGCGAACGGTCGGGCGCAGCCTCGCGCCGCACTTGCAGTACTGGCCGCCGCTGATCGCCAACAATTGATGCCGGGCGAAAAGGCCGTCGACGACATGCTCAACGTGATCGAGCGCAGCACCCGCTCCTCGGCCGCGTCGGCCGTGAACAAGCTCGCGGTGCGGCTGGCCGCGGGCAGCGATCGTCTCGCCGAACTGGTCCGCCGCGATCAGGATCTTGGCACCGAGGCAGAGGCGCTGGACAAGTCGATCGTGGCCGCGGTCTCCAGGGAACGGTCGAAGCGCGACCCAGCCGCCGAGGCGCGCTCCCGATCCCGGCTTGCCGCCATCGCGACGGAGCGGGCGTCGCTGCAAAAGATCCTGAACATCGAATTTCCCAACTATGCCGCGCTGTCGAATCCGCTGCCGCTGACGGTGAAAGAGATCCAGCCGCTGCTGTCCGCCGACGAGGCGATGGTGCTGTTTGCGGTCACCGACGCCGAAAGCTATGTCATCGCCATTACCCGCGACAGCTTCGACTGGAAGCCGATCCCGCACGGAGCCGAAGCCCTGTCGCATCAGATCGCCGCATTCCGTCGCGGGCTCGATCTCGGCAAGGCGAGCGATGCGTCGGGCAAATCCGGGCTGTTCGATCTGGGACTAGCCAACGAGTTGCACCAGACCTTGCTGGCGCCGGTGGATGCATCGATCAGGGACAAGCCGTCACTTCTCGTCGTGGTATCGGGCGCGCTGACCGCGCTGCCGTTCCATCTTCTGGTAACCGAAAAGCCGGCGAAGGCGATTCCGGAAACCTTGGAAGGCTATCGCGATGCCGCCTGGCTGTTGAAGCGTCAGGCGGTGTCGGTCCTGCCGTCGGCTGCTAGCCTGAAGGCGCTGCGGGTCTTTGCACGCAAGGAAGAGAGTACCAAGCCGATGACGGGCTTTGGCGATCCCATCTTCAATCCCGCGCTCAAGCCGGGCGACACCAGCCGTTCCAACCGGACAGCGGCGCGCAGCCTGGCGGGCGGCGCCTACACCGATTTCTGGCAGGGCGCCGGCGTCGATCGCACGCGGCTTTCCGATGCGCTGCCGCAATTGCCCGATACCGCCGATGAACTGATCGCGGTCGGCAAAAATCTGGGCGTTGCGTCCTCCGACATTCATCTCGGCGACGACGCCAGCGAAACCACGCTCAAGCGCACCCGGCTCGCCGATTACGGCATCGTCTATTTCGCCACGCACGGCCTCGTTGCCGGCGACGTCAGGGGGCTCGCCGAACCGTCGCTGGCGCTGAGCATCCCCAGGCAGCCGACGGAGTTTGACGACGGTCTGCTCACGTCAAGCGAAGTCGCGCAATTGAAGCTCAATGCCGATTGGGTGGTGCTGTCGGCCTGCAACACGATCGCAGGCGATAAGCCGGGCGCTGAAGCGTTGTCGGGACTGGCGCGCTCGTTCTTCTATGCCGGCGCGCGGGCGCTCATGGTGTCGCACTGGGCGGTGAATTCGGAAGCCGCCACGCGGCTTTCGATAGCAACCTTCGATCGTCTGAAGGCCGACCCGAAACTCGGCCGCGCCGAGGCGATACGGCAGGCCATGCTGGCCTATCTGAACGACGCATCCTCGCCGCGCAATGCCTATCCGGCCTATTGGGCGCCCTTTGCGCTGATCGGAGAGGGCGCTGCACGTTGAAAATTTCTAATTGTGCGACGCAGCATTTTCCTGCGAATACAGTCGGTTCCAAATGGTCGCGCAATCACGGCGGCAAAGAGCCAGAAAGCGCTGCAGCATCGAATTGACGCAGATCAATCGGCTGCGGCCGAATAAACCAATTCGCGTGGATCGGCTTGGCAAGCCTCGCGTTCATCAGTATTAGGTCGCCGCACCGAGGCCGAAAGGCTATTTCCAGGGGTTACCGCGACATAGCGCGTCAAGCGCGCATTTCGAGTAACGCGGGTTCGAGGAGGATTCTTCGTGCAAGAGACGGGTCTACGCAACGGTGCCTTCGGCGCCGACAAATTCGGCTTAAAAAATCTCAAGACGGTTCACTGGAACCTCGGTGCCCCGCAGCTTTATCAATATTCGCTCGCCGCGGGCGAAGCGGTGTTGTCGGCTGATGGTGCGCTGTGCGCCGACACCGGCGAGTTCACCGGCCGCAGCCCGAAGGACAAGTTCACGGTGCGCGATGCCTCCACCGAGAAGATGTGGTGGGCCGGCAACCAGTCGATCACGTCGGATCAGTTCTCCGCGCTTTATGCCGACTTCCTCAAGCACGCCGAAGGAATGACGCTGTTCGCGCAGGATCTCTATGGCGGCGCGGACCCGACCTTCCAGATCAAGACCCGCGTGTTTACCGAACTCGCCTGGCACTCGCTCTTCATCCGAACGCTGCTGATTCGCCCCGAGGCGCAGGCGCTGCGCGACTTCGTGCCGGATCTCACCATCATCGACCTGCCGAGCTTCCGTGCCGACCCCAAACGTCACGGCTGCAAATCCGAGAACGTCGTCGCCATCGATTTCGCCCGCAAGATCGTCCTGATCGGCGGGTCTTATTACGCCGGCGAGATGAAGAAATCGGTCTTCACCACGCTGAACTACTACCTGCCCGCCAGGGGCGTGCTGCCGATGCACTGCTCGGCCAATGTCGGGCCCAAGGGCGACACCGCGATCTTCTTCGGCCTGTCGGGCACCGGCAAGACCACGCTGTCGGCCGATCCGAACCGCACCCTGATCGGCGACGACGAGCATGGCTGGGGCGATGAAGGCGTCTTCAACTTCGAAGGCGGCTGCTACGCCAAGTGCATCAAGCTTTCGAAGGAAGCCGAGCCGCAGATTTTCGCCGCCAGCAACCGCTTTGGCGCCGTGCTGGAAAACGTCGTGCTCGACGAGGACACCCGCGTCCCCGATTTCGACGACGGCTCGAAGACCGAAAACACCCGTTCGGCCTATCCGCTCGACTTCATCCCGAACGCCTCGCGCACCGGCCGCGCCGGCCAGCCGAAGAACGTCGTGATGCTGGCCGCCGACGCCTTCGGCGTCTTGCCGCCGATCGCAAAGCTCTCGCCAGCGCAGGCGATGTATCACTTCCTGTCGGGCTACACCGCGAAAGTTGCCGGCACCGAGCGCGGTCTCGGCAACGAACCGCAGCCGGAATTCTCCACCTGCTTCGGCTCGCCCTTCCTGCCGCTCGATCCTTCGGTCTACGGCAACATGCTGCGCGAGCTGATCGCCCGCCACAATGTCGATTGCTGGCTGGTCAACACCGGCTGGACCGGCGGCAAGTACGGCACCGGCAGCCGCATGCCGATCAA
>CAZSRR010000109.1:0-6404 GCA_964609175.1 uncultured Bradyrhizobium sp. | reverse complement strand
CTCCCACAAGGGGAGAGGGTAAAACCGAGCCCGCGTTTGACTGTTTTTGAGCAAGGATGGAATGCCGGGTCAAGCCCGGCAGTAACGGGGAAACCTACTCGAAATAAATCAATCCGATCCAGTCGGCGACCAGCGCCGGCTTTTCCTCGCCCTCGATCTCGACGGTGACGCTGGTGCGCGACTGCAGCTCTTTTGGCTTGCGCAGCTTGGCCTCGGCGAGCGTGAACCGGCCACGTACGCGGGAGCCGGCGCGGACTGGCGACAGGAAGCGCAACTTGTCAAAGCCGTAATTGACGCCCATCGACGCGCCCTCGATGACCGGCATGACCTCGTAGGACATGATGCTCATCAGCGACATCGTGAGGAAGCCGTGGGCGATGGTGTTGCCGAATGCGGTTTCTTTCTTGGCCCTTTCAGGATCGACGTGGATGAACTGGTGGTCCTCGATGACGTCGGCATAGACGTTGATACGGTTCTGGTCGATCAGGTGCCAGGACGACACGCCGATCTCCTTGCCGACCATGGCCTGATAGGCCTCCAACGAGACCGGCGGCTTCTTCCAGACTTCATTCATCGATCAGTTCTCCAGCCCGGCGGTCCGCACCTTCTGCAGTTCCGGGAATTCTTCCTCGCGAAACTCCGCGCCGCGCAAGGCGTCGCTGCGATTATCGTCATGTTCCAGCCGGCGCAACTGCACGCGGCGGATCTTTCCGGAGATCGTCTTCGGCAGTTCCGTCACCAGCTCGATCTTGCGGATGCGCTTGAACGGCGCGAGCCGCGTGTGCAGGTGCTGGAAGATGGACAGCGCCGTCTCCGGCGAGCGCTCGACGCCCGACACCAGCAGCACATAGGCCTTCGGGATCGCGAGCCGGATCGGATCGGGGCTCGGCACGACGGCGGCCTCCGCGACCGATTCATGTTCCAGCAGCACGCTTTCCAGTTCGAACGGGCTGATGCGGTAGTCGGAGGATTTGAACACGTCGTCGGAGCGGCCGACGAAGGTGAGGTAGCCCTCGTCGTCGGCAAACACCACGTCACCCGAGCGGTAGAGATCGCCATCGGCGCCGGAGAGTTTGCCGTCGTCACCCTGGTAGCCTTGCATGAGGCCGGCTGGGCGATCGGCGCCCAGCAGCAGCGTAACCTCCCCTTCCTTCGTGACATGGCCATCATGGTCGGTGATCTGCACGCGATAGCCGGGCAGCGGCCGGCCCATCGAGCCGATCTTGACCTTCTGGCCCGGCGAATTGCCTGCAAGCGCGGTGGTCTCGGTCTGGCCGTAGCCGTCGCGGATCGTCAGCCCCCACGCCGCCTTTACCTGGTCGATCACTTCCGGATTGAGCGGTTCGCCGGCGCCGCAGACCTCGCGCAGGCTGACCTTGAAGTCGGCGAGCCGTTCCTGGATGAACAGCCGCCACACCGTCGGCGGCGCGCACAGCGTGGTGACGCCGCAGCGGCCGACGGTGGCGAGTAAGGCCTTTGCATCGAAGCGCGGCTGGTTGACGACGAACACGGTGGCGCCGGCATTCCAGGGCGCGAAGAAGCAGCTCCAGGCGTGCTTGGCCCAGCCCGGCGAGGAGATGTTCAGATGCACGTCTCCGGGCTGCAGGCCCAGCCAGAACATCGTCGAGAGCGCACCGACCGGGTAGCTGCGCTGGCTGTGCCGCACAAGCTTTGGTTTTGCCGTCGTGCCCGAGGTGAAGTAGAGCAGCATCGGATCGTCGGCGTTGGTCGGCCCGTCCGGCGTGAAGCTCTCGGACGCGCCGGCCGCGTCCTCGAACGGAATCCAGCCGTCGTGCTTCGCCGTCGCGCCGACCACGATGCGAACCAGGCTGTCGCCGCCGAGGCCGGCGAATTTTGCGACCTGATCCTGCGCGGCCACCACCACCCTCGCCTTGCCGCGGTCGAGCCGGTCGCGCAGTTCGTCGGGCGTGAGGAGCGTGGTGGCGGGGATCACGACCGCGCCGAGCTTCATCGCCGCCAGCATGGTTTCCCACAACGGCACGACATTGCCGAGCAGCAGCAGCAGATGATCGCCGCGCTTCAGCCCCTGCGCGCGCAAGAAGTTCGCGACCTGGTTGGACCGGGCTGACAACGCCGCGAAGGAAAGTCTTGTTTCCTTGTGGCCGGCGTCGACGATCCAGAGCGCGGCGCGGTCGCGACTGTCTTCGTTGCGGGCGAGCTCGGCGTCGAACCAGTCGAGCGCCCAGTTGAACGGCACCGGATCGGGCCAGCGAAAGCCCTTCACGGCCGCATCGTAATCGGTGCGGTGCTTGAGCAGAAAGGCGCGTGCGTCCTGAAAACTCGTCATCAGGCCTCCGTTATTTCCCGGCGAGGCTCCGAACGTGCTGGATAATTCCCGAAAAATCCACCCCGCCATGGCCGGCGGCGTCGAACGCCTTGTAAATTTCCTGCGCGTGCTTGCCGAGCGGCGTCGCAGCCCCCGCGGCGCTGGCCGCGTCCTGCGCCAGCGTCAGGTCCTTCACCATCAGCGCCGCGGCAAAGCCCGGCTTGTAGCCGTTGTTCGCCGGCGAGGCCGGCACCGGGCCCGGCACCGGGCAATAGGACGTCAGCGCCCAGCACTGCCCGGACGAGGTCGAGGCGACGTCGAACAGCGCCTGGTGCGACAGGCCGAGCTTTTCGGCCAGCGCGAAGCCCTCGCAGACCGCAATCATGGAAACGGCAAGGATCATGTTGTTGCAGATCTTGGCCGACTGCCCCGCACCGGCGCCGCCGCAATGCACGAGCTTCTTGCCCATGTTTTCCAGCACGGGCCTGGCCGCTGCGAACGCCTTGTCCCCGCCGCCGCACATGAAGGTGAGCGTCGCGCCTTTGGCGCCGCCGGTTCCACCCGACACCGGCGCATCGACCGAAAGCGCGCCATGTTGCGCCGCCAGCGCATGGGCCTGCTTGGCGCTTTCGACATCGATAGTCGAGCAGTCGATGATCAGCGCGCCCTTCGTCATGGCCGGGATCACCTCGTTCCACACCGACAGCACGTGCTTGCCCGCGGGCAGCATGGTGATGACGATCTCGGCGCCCTTGACGGACGCCACCGAGTTCTCGGCAATGGCCGCGCCGTCGGCCTTGGCCTGGTCGCGCGAGGCTGCGACCAGATCGAACGCGGTGACCTTGTGGCCGGCCTTGACCAGGTTGGCCGCCATCGGCCCGCCCATGTTGCCGAGGCCAATGAATGCGATATTTGCCATTTCGAATCCTCCGCTTGAACTTTTCTGTGTTGATCAGGGGAACTTGAGTTCGTCGGCGCCGATCTCGGCGAAGTAAGGTGCGATCATGGCCGGCGTCACGTCTTCAATGCGCGGCGGCGACCATTTTGGATTGCGATCCTTGTCGATCACGGCGGCGCGCACGCCTTCGCGGAAATCGTCGCTGGCAAACACTTCCAGCGCGGCGCGATATTCCCGCACCAGGCACTCCTCCAGCGAACGCGCGGTGCGCGCCAGCCGCAGCAGTTTCAGCGTCACCACCATGCCGCGCGGCGATTTCTCGCCCAGCGTCTTGAGTGTCGCCTGCGCGAAGTCCGAGCCATCGCGCTGCAGCGCCGCGACGATGTCTTCCATGCGATCATGAGCAAAAAGCGCATCGATCTTTGCCTGCTGCGCGGCGACCGGCCCCGCCGTCTCGCCGGTCGAGAAGCCTGCGATCAGTCTGCTGATATCGGCCGATGTCGTCCCCGGCGCGACCTTCGTCAACGCTTCGCGCAGCACCGGCAATTTTGCCGACGGCACGACGGCATCGGCAAATTTGGCGTGGATCGCGTCCGGGCCGTTCATGGTCTGACCGGTCAGCCCGAAGTAGGTGCCGATCTCGCCCGGCGAATGCGACAATAGCCACGTGCCGCCGACATCGGGAAAGAAGCCGAGGCCGACCTCCGGCATGGCGAGCTTCGTCTTGTCGGTCACGACGCGATGCGCGGCATGCGCCGACAGGCCGACCCCGCCGCCCATCACGATGCCGTCCATGAAGGCGACGTACGGCTTTGGGAATTTCTTGATCCGCGCATTGAGTATGTATTCGTCGCGCCACAGGATTTTTCCGAGGTCGCCCTTGACCTTCGAGCTTTCCCACAATGAACGGATATCGCCGCCGGCGCAGAGACCCCGTTCGCCCGCGCCCTCCAGCAGGATTACCGAGACCGCGGGATCTTTCTCGAACGCGTCGAGCGCCCTGTCGATGTCGTGAAACATCTCCAGCGTCACCGCATTGATCGCCTTCGGCCGGTTCAGCCGGATGACGCCCAGCGCGCCTTCCTTGCGCGCGATCAGGTCGCCCTCTGCGATGGACACATCGCTCATCGCGCGCCCTCGATCAGCTTGCGCGAAACAATCAGCCGCATGATCTCGTTGGTCCCTTCCAGGATCTGGTGCACGCGCAGGTCGCGCACGATTTTTTCGATGCCGTATTCGCTGAGATAGCCGTAGCCGCCATGGAGCTGCAGCGCCTGGTTGGCGACCTCGAAGCCGACGTCGGTGCCGAAGCGCTTGGCCATCGCGCAGAGCATGGTCGCATCCGCATCCTTGCGGTCGAGCGCCGCAGCCGCGCGCCACACGAAGGTCCGCGCCGCCTCCAGTTCGGTCGCCATGTCGGCGAGGCGGAACTGCAGCGCCTGGAATTCGTCGAGACGTTTTCCAAAGGCCTTGCGCTCCTTCATGTAGGCCAGCGATTTTTCCAGCGCGTTCTGCGCGCCGCCGAGCGAACAGGCCGCGATATTGATGCGGCCGCCATCGAGCCCGGCCATCGCGATCTTGAAACCGATGCCCTCCTCGCCCAGGCGATTTTCGACCGGCACGCGGGCGTTTTCAAAAATGACCGCGCGGGTCGGCTGCGCGTTCCAGCCCATCTTGCGCTCGTTGGCGCCATACGAGACGCCCGGCGTCTTGCCGTCGATGACGAGCGTCGAGACGCCGCCGGGACCGTCGCCGCCGGTCCGCACCATCGCCACCAGGAGATCGGTGCCGCCGGCGCCCGAGATGAACTGCTTCTGGCCGTTGAGGACGTAATGATCGCCGTCGCGCACCGCACGGGTCCGCAACGCAGCCGCGTCCGAGCCGGCGCTCGGCTCGGTGAGGCAGTAGCTTGCGATCAGCTCCATCGCGCAGAGTCTTGGCAACCACGTCTGCCGCTGGCTGTCGCTGCCATAGGCATCGATCATCCAGGACGCCATGTTGTGGATCGAGATGAACGCCGACACCGTCGGGCAGCCCGTCGCCAGCGCCTCGAAGATCAGCGCGGCGTCGAAGCGCGTCATCGCGGAGCCGCCGACATCATCCCTGATGTAGATGCCGCCCATGCCGAGCGTGGCGGCTTCCCGCATCACGTCGACCGGGAAATGCTTCTCCTCGTCCCAGCGCAGCGCCTGCGGCGCGATCTTCTCGGCCGCAAACGCCCGCGCCATGTCACGGACGGCGATCTGGTCCTCGTTGAGCGCGAAATGCATGCTGCCCGGCTGCGATGCGTTACTTCATCGTCGGGATCGAGAACTCGGCGCCCTCCTTGACGCCGGACGGCCAGCGCGAGGTCACCGTCTTGGTCTTGGTGTAGAAGCGGATCGAGTCCGGACCGTGCTGGTTGAGGTCGCCGAAGCCGGACTTCTTCCAGCCGCCGAAAGTGTAATAGGCGATCGGCACCGGAATCGGCACGTTGATGCCGACCATGCCGACATTGACCTTGGCGGCGAAATCGCGCGCGGCGTCGCCGTCGCGGGTGAAGATCGCAACGCCGTTGCCGTAGTCATGGTCCGACGGCAGCGCCAGCGCCTCGTTGTAGTCGTGGGCGCGCACCACCGAGAGCACCGGCCCAAAAATCTCTTCCTTGTAGATCCGCATATCCTTGGTGACGTTGTCGAACAGGCAGCCGCCGAGATAAAAGCCGTTCTCGTAGCCCTGCATCTTGAATCCGCGGCCGTCGACGGCGAGCGTGGCACCTTCCTTGACGCCGATGTCGATGTAGTTTTTCACGCGCTCGACCGCCTCGCGGGTGACCAGCGGGCCGTAATCGGCCGACGGGTCGATCGAGGTGCCGATCTTGAGCGCCTCCACGCGCGGGATCAGCTTTTCCATCAGCCGGTCGGCGGTGGTCTTGCCGACGGGGACGGCGACCGACACCGCCATGCAGCGCTCGCCGGCCGAACCGTAGCCCGCGCCGATCAGCGCATCGACCGCCTGGTCCATGTCGGCGTCCGGCATCACGATGGCGTGGTTCTTGGCGCCGCCAAAGCACTGGCAGCGCTTGCCGGTCTGCGCGGCGCGCTCGTAGATATACTGCGCGATCGGCGTCGAGCCGACGAAGCCGATCGCCTTGATGTCGGGATCGTCGAGGATCGCGTCCACCGCTTCCTTGTCGCCGTTGACGACGTTGAGGATGCCGGCCGGCAGCCCCGCCTCCTT
>CAZSRR010000108.1:0-6580 GCA_964609175.1 uncultured Bradyrhizobium sp. | reverse complement strand
GCGTCATCAAGAGCTGCTTGCCGATCTCGACCACCTCGATCAGCTTGGTCGGGTTGGAATCGAGGTCGACCATGTTGCCGGCCTCGCGCGCGGCCTGGGTGCCGGTGTTCATGGCGACGCCGACATCGGCTTGCGCCAGAGCGGGCGCGTCGTTGGTGCCGTCGCCGCACATCGCCACCAGCTTGCCCTTGGCCTGCTCGTCGCGGATCAGCTTCAGCTTGTCTTCCGGCGTGGCCTGCGCCAGGAAATCGTCGACGCCGGCCTCGGCGGCAATCGCGGCCGCCGTCATCGGGTTGTCGCCGGTGATCATCACCGTGCGGATGCCCATGCGGCGCAGCTCCGCAAAGCGCTCGCGGATGCCGCCCTTGACGATATCCTTGAGGTGGATGACGCCGAGCAGGCGGCCATCCCTGGCCACCGCGAGCGGCGTGCCGCCCTGCTTGGCGACCTCGTCGGCAATGGCCTGAAGCTCGCGGGCGACCTCGGTGCCGACCGTCGGCTGGATGGCGCGAACCGCGTTGCCGCTCGCCATGGTCTGTGCGGTGCCGCCGCCGATGTAGTTCAGGATCGCGTCGACCGCCCCCTTGCGGACCGACGATGATCCGGCGTCGATGCCGCTCATGCGGGTCTGCGCCGTGAACGGCACGAAAGTCGCAGCGAGCTCGTGCATGTCGCGGCCGCGGATGCCGTACTTTTCCTTGGCCAGCACGACGATCGAGCGCCCTTCCGGCGTCTCGTCGGCCAGCGATGCCAGTTGCGCCGCGTCCGCCAGTTCCTGCTCGGTGACGCCGCGCACCGGGCGGAACGCCGTCGCCTGGCGGTTGCCGAGCGTGATGGTTCCGGTCTTGTCCAGCAGCAGCGTATCGACGTCGCCGGCCGCTTCCACCGCGCGGCCGGACATCGCCAGCACGTTGAAGCGCACCAGCCGATCCATGCCGGCGATGCCGATCGCCGACAACAGCGCACCGATCGTGGTCGGGATCAGCGTCACGAACAACGCCACCAGCACGATCACCGATATCGAGCCGCCGGCATAGGCCGCATAGCTCGGAATGGTGACGGTCGCGAACACGAAGATGATGGTGAGGCCCGCCAGCAGGATGTTGAGCGCGATCTCGTTCGGCGTCTTCTGCCGCTCGGCGCCCTCCACCAGGCGGATCATGCGGTCGATGAAGGTCGAACCCTGGGCGGCGGTGATGCGAACGCGGATCCAGTCGGACAGCACCTGCGTGCCGCCGGTCACCGCCGAGCGGTCGCCGCCGGACTCGCGGATCACGGGCGCGGATTCGCCGGTGATTGCCGCCTCGTTGACGGACGCGACACCCTCGATCACCTCGCCGTCGGAGGGGATGTTGTCACCGGCTTCCACCAGCACGACGTCGCCGACTTTCAACGCGGTGCCGGGAACGAGACGGTAAGTCTTGTCCGCGCCGGTCAGCAGCTTGGCCTGGCTTTCGGTCCGGGTCTTCCTCAGCGACTCCGCCTGAGCCTTGCCGCGGCCCTCGGCGACGGCCTCGGCAAAGTTGGCGAACAGCACGGTGAACCACAGCCACAGGATGATCTGGAAGGTGAAGGCAAGGCTCTCGCCGCCCGTCACCAGGTTGCGCAGGAAGATCACGGTGGTGAGGGCTGCGACGATTTCGACCACGAACATCACGGGGTTCCTGATCATCAGCCGCGGATCGAGTTTTGCAAAGGCCGCGCGGATGGCGGGCACGACGATCCTGGGATCGAGCATCGCCGAGGCCGTGGTCTTGTCATGCAGCTTCTTGGTTTCCATGGACGTAACTCCTGGCGGACTGGATCAGAACAGGGTGTTGGCGTTCATCGCGAGGTGCTCGACGATCGGCCCGAGCGCCAGCGCCGGGAAGAAGGTCAGTCCGCCGATGATGAGGATCACGCCGACGACGAGGCCGACGAACAGGCCGCCGGTGGTCGGCAGCGTGCCGGCCGACGGCGGGATCGATTTCTTGGCGGCGAGCGAGCCCGCCATCGCCATCGCCGGCACGATCATGAAGAAGCGGCCGACGAACATCGAACTGGCCAGCGTCAGGTTGTAAAAGAAAGTGTTGCCGGTCAGGCCGCCGAACGCCGAGCCGTTGTTGCCGGTCGCCGAGGTGAAGGCATACAGCACCTCGGTAAAGCCATGCGGGCCGGCATTGGCCATCGATGCCGCCGCCGAGGGCAGCACCACGGCGACCGCGGTCCAACCGAGATACATCAGCGGCAACACCAGGATCGCGAGCATCGCCATCTTGACCTCGCGCGCCTCGATCTTCTTGCCGACATATTCCGGCGTGCGGCCGACCATCAGTCCGGCGACGAAGATCGCCAGCACGACGAACAGCAGCATGCCGTAGAGCCCGGCGCCGACGCCGCCGACGATGATCTCGCCGAGTTGCATGTTGATCAGCGGGATCATGCCGCCCAGCGCGGTGAAGCTGTCATGCATCGCGTTGACCGCGCCGCAGGAGGCGGCGGTCGTGATGACCGCAAACAGCGAGGAAGCGACGATGCCGAAGCGGACTTCCTTGCCTTCCATATTGCCGCCGGTGAGGCCCAGCGAGGCCAGCGTCGAGGTGCCGTTGGCTTCGGCCCAATAGGTGACGGCGACGCCCGACAGGAACAGCACGCCCATTGCAGCGAGGATCGCCCAGCCCTGCCGCTGGTTGCCGACCATGCGGCCGAACACGTTGGTCAACGCCGCGCCGAGCGCGAAGATCGAGGTCATCTGCACGAAGTTCGACAGCGCGGTCGGATTTTCGAAGGGATGCGCCGCGTTGGCGTTGAAGAAACCGCCGCCATTGGTGCCGAGCATCTTGATCGCGACCTGCGAGGCGACCGGGCCGACCGCGATGATCTGCCTGGCGCCTTCCAGCGTGGTCGCCTCGACATAGGCGCCGAGCGTCTGAGGCATGCCCTGCGAGACGAGGAACAGCGCATAGACGATGCAGATCGGCAGCAAGACGTAGAGCGTGCAACGCGTCACATCGACCCAGAAATTGCCGATGGTGCGCATCGAGGAGCGGGAGAAGCCACGAATCAGCGCCACCGCCAGCGCGATGCCGGTCGCGGCGGAAAGGAAATTCTGGTGCGTCAGCCCGACCATCTGCGTCAGGTACGACAGCGTGCTTTCGCCGCCGTAGTTCTGCCAGTTGGTGTTGGTGAGGAAGGAGATTGCCGTGTTGAAGGAGAGATCCGGCGCGACCGCCGATTGATCGGCGGGATTGAGCGGCAAGGCCGCCTGCAGCCGCATCAGGCCATAAACGATCAGAAAGCCGCCGACATGAAACAGCAGCATGGCCACCGTGTAGGTCAGCCAGTGCTGCTCTCGCCTCTCATCGACGCCGCCGATCCAGTAGAGCCCGCGCTCGACCGGGCGCAGCACCGGCGAGAGAAACGTCGCCTCGCCGCTGAAGACGCGGGTCATGTACCAGCCCAGCGGCTTTACGAGCGCGACGACGATGGCGCAGTACAGAAGAATTTGAATCCAGCCGATGACGGTCATGGTCGATATCCTTTTTTCTTCTTGGCGGGCAGCAGCAGGCGAACGAGCGTGATCAGCAATGCCGCGGTGACGACAAACGCCAGGACGACTTGCGCCAGCGTGATCATGGCGTGCTCAAAATCGCTCCGGTCGCAGCAGGGCGTAGGTCAGGTAGAAAAGCAGGCCGAGCGAGACGAGGCCGGCGAGCGAATAGTCGAAGATCATGGCCCTGCTCCCTCACAGCCGTTCGCAGGCATAGGCGTAGCCGATGCCTGCGACGAAGAAAGCGAGAGCGAGCGCCAGCATGAGAATGTCCAGCATGGGAATGTTCCTGTGCGTCGTGGCCGCGGGCCGACGGGCGGCTTTCGCGTTTGCCGGGCTGAAGTGCCACCGGCCGCGTAGGTTTTCGATGCGGGAGCGATCGCGAAATTATAGGAATCTCATAAAGATCGCGCGCTCATTGCCGCGCACACCGAGCCCATACCGGGTGGCTCTCTCGACGGGACGGAACGGCCCACAGCGCTCGCAAAATGCCCGGCGGCGACTATGGGCAACCGGCGTCAGCGCGGGAGCGACGACACAGAGGAACGCCCCAAATCTGCTTCCTCATGGGAGGAATATCCGGGACCACATGGTTAATCCCGCTACTTCTGGGTGGTCGGAACGGCCTTGTTCGTGTACATGGCACTTATCGCCGATTCTGAGCGCTGGCCGAAGGCGGCGCTCTTTCCGTACGCAAACCGGGTACTTGGCCCGCGCCGGAAAGATTAAGGGTCGGAAAGCCGACGATCCGTCAGATGGATGGGTATCATGACTGCCATATCGGCAAAGCGCACAATCGTCCCCTTCCTGGTGTTCCTCGCCTGCGGCGTGGCGCTCGTGCTCGCCATCCAGTACAGCCGCCAAAAGCCCGCGGCCGACACCGGTGCGGCGCCGGCGATGTCAAAATCCGCCTCGGATGGGCGCGAGCAGAGCTTCGCCCCGCTCGCCAGGGTGCAGGAGGAAACCAAGGCCGTCGTGGACGCGCTGATCGGAAAGCCTCCCGCGCCGGAAAGCAATGACGGGGTACCGACATTCGACGTCGCCAGCATCGAGCCGACCGGAGAAACCGTGGTCGCCGGCCGGGCCGTGCCGGGCGCAACGGTGGAACTGCTGCGCGACGGCGAAGTGCATGATCGCGCGGTCGCGGACAAATCCGGACAATTCGTCATCGTGCCGCCCAAGCTACCGCCCGGCACCTACGACTTGACGCTGCGCTCGAAAGCGCCCGACGGCACGATCGCGACCTCAAAGCAGCGCGTGACGGCCGCACTGGAGCCGAAATCCGACGAGAAGCCGGTCGTTGCGCTGGTGACGCCGAACAAGCCCACCGTGGTGCTGTCGCAGCCGGGGGCGGCCAAGCCGGGAGCCGGCGCGCTGGTCGTTGAAACGGTCGAGGTGGAGAGGGGCGGCAAGTTCCATGTCAGCGGCCAGGCACAGCCTGGCGCCGCGCTGAGGCTTTACCTCAACGACAGCTTCGTCACCTCGGTAACGGCAGGCACAGATGGACGCTTCGCCGTCACGATCAACGAGGGGGTGGCGCCGGGTAACTATCGTGTCCGGCTCGACGAGGCGTCGGGCTCCGGCACGGTGCGCGCCCGCGCCGAGGTACCGTTCACGGCACCCGAGACGACCGCATCAGTGTCCACGCCAGCAACGAGGCAGCCGGACTCAACGGTTTCACAACCACCAAAGCTGGCGGCCGCGGGGACGACCGTCGTGCCGGACAGCAGTTCGTCGTCCTCCGCCGTCGTCGTACCAAAGATCACCACCACCACCGTCTCGCGCGGCGACAGCCTCTGGCGGCTCAGCCAGGCCTCGTACGGCGCAGGGATGCGTTATGCGGTGATCTACAAGGCGAACAAAGAACAAATCCGCAATCCAAACCTGATCTATCCCGGCCAGGTCTTTGTCATGCCCGCGAAGTAAGGCGCACCGGGCTCGGCCCGCTGTCATTGCGAGCCAACGGGCCGCCTACTCCGCCGCCGACTGCAATTCCACCTTCTCTGCGCGCACCGCGCAGAATTTGAACTCGGGAATCTTGCCGAACGGATCGAGCGCCGGATTGGTCAAAAGATTCGCCGCCGCCTCCGCGTAGCAGAACGGCATGAACACCATGTTTTCCGGCACGTCGCGGTCGGAACGCACCTTGACCTCGACGGCGCCGCGCCGCGTCATCAGGCGGATGAAATCGCCGGGCCAGACGTTGAGCTTGCGCATGTCCTTCGGCGACATGAACGCGACGGCCTCCGGCTCGATCTGGTCGAGCACGGACGCACGCCGCGTCATCGAGCCGGTGTGCCAGTGTTCGAGCACGCGCCCCGTCGACAGCACCATCGGGTATTCGGCGTCGGGCACCTCGTCGGGCGCGATCACCTTGGCGGGCACGATCTTGCCGCGGCCGCTCGCGGTCGGGAAACCGGTGGTGAAGATGATCTCGTTGCCGGGCTTGTCGGAGGCGTCGACCGGATAGGTCACCGCGCCCTCGCGCACCAGCCGCTCCCAGGTGATGTTCTTCAGCGACGGCATCACCTGCGTCATTTCGGTGAAGACATCGGCCGGGCCGTCATAATTCCACGGCAGGCCCATGCGCTTGCCGATCTCCTGGATGATCCAGAGATCCTGCCGCGCATCGCCCGGCGGCTTGATCACCTCGCGCGCGAGCTGCACGCGGCGGTCGGTATTGGTGAAGGTGCCGCTCTTCTCGGCGAATGCCGAGGCCGGCAGGATCACGTCGGCGTGGAATGCGGTTTCGGTGACGAAGAGGTCCTGCACCACCAGATGGTCGAGCATGGCGAGTGCGCCGCGCGCATGCTGCAGGTCGGGATCCGACATCGCGGGATTCTCGCCCTCGATATACATGCCCTTGATCTCGCCGGCATGGATCGCGTTCATGATCTCGACCACGGTCAGGCCCCGCACCGGATCGAGATCCTGATGCCAGAGCTTTTCAAACGGCTCGCGCAGATCGGTACGGCCGACCGGCTGGTAGTCCGGCAGGAACATCGGGATCAGGCCGGCGTCGGAGGCGCCCTGCACGTTGTTCTGGCCGCG
>CAZSRR010000107.1:0-6605 GCA_964609175.1 uncultured Bradyrhizobium sp. | reverse complement strand
GGACACCTGGTAGACGAAGGTCGGCATCGCGAATGCGTCCTTTACGCGCCGCACGATGTCGAGATAGGGCATGCCGGGCTTCACCATCACCATGTCGGCGCCTTCGGCGATGTCGAGTTCGACCTCGCGCAGCGCTTCGTCGGAATTGGCGCTGTCCATCTGGTAGGTGCGCTTGTCGCCGGTCAGCGTCTTGGCCGAACCGATGGCGTCGCGGAACGGTCCGTAGAAGGCGGAGGCGTATTTCGCCGCATAGGCCATGATCTGCACGTCGAGGAAGCCGGCCTCGTCCAGCGCCTCCCGGATCGCGCCGACGCGGCCGTCCATCATGTCCGACGGCGCGATCACGTCGCAGCCGGCTTCGGCCTGCGTCAGCGCCTGCCGCACCAGCACGGCGACCGTCTCGTCGTTGAGGATCTTGCCGTCTTCGATCAGCCCGTCATGGCCGTGGCTGGTGAACGGGTCCAGTGCCACGTCGCAGAGCACGCCGATGTCGGGGAACTCCTTCTTGATCGCGCGCACCGACTGGCAGACCAGATTGTCGGGGTTGAGCGCCTCGGAGCCGGTTTCGTCGCGCAGCGAGGGATCGGTATAGGGAAACAGCGCGATGCAGGGGATGTCGAGTTTCATCGCCCGTTCAGCGTCGCGCACCGCCTGATCCACCGTGAGGCGGTCCACACCGGGCATCGAGGCGACAGGAGTTCGGGTATTATTGCCGTCGACCACGAAGATCGGCCAGATCAAATCGTCGGTCGTCAGCACGTTCTCCCGCACCAGCCGCCGCGCCCATTCTGCCTTGCGGTTGCGTCGGGGGCGGATGGCAAGGTCGAGCGGGGCGGAGGTTTGGGCGGCCTGCCGCCGCGTCGCGTCGCGCATTTCGATCGGACGCCCGAATTTGATCGCCATGGGTGCTCCTGGAGGCTCGGGTCAATCTTGATTTGTTTTAATTCTAGCACTTTGCGGCGGTGTCGTCACCGAGACTTGATCGACTCATCGGCAATTGATTTTGCCGTCCCGGCAGGCCAAGACAGGCGGTCATGAGAACGCCCAATCACGCATCGTCCTCCGTGCGGCGGCCGCCCGCGAGGCCTGCTCCCAGGCCTGCTCCCAGGCCGACCCCCATGTCCGATGCGGCGGGGCGGGACGGCGCAATGTCGGTGGCGGCGATGGCGTCGGAGCGGATCGAGCCCGACGAGAACGTGTGGACGCGCCGTCTTGTCATTTTCCTGCGCTTCATGGCGGTCATCTCGATCATCAAGGGCCTGTATCACTGGGCGCAGGTGACGGGATTCATCGGCGGCGAGGAAGAGGCGTTCGAGAATCAGTCGATGGCCTGGCAGACCGCCACCGTGTATTTCGCGGTAATCGAACTCGTCGGCGCCGTGGGCCTGTGGCTGGCGACGCCTTGGGGCGCGGTGGTCTGGCTCACCACCGTGGTGTCGATGGCGGTGATCGAACTGATGTTTCCGGGCATCTATGGCGGCAGCCTCGCCGTCGTGGCGCTCGAGGCCTTGATGCTGGCGGCGTATCTGGCGCTCGCCTGGATGGCCGCGCGCGAGCGGCCCCCGTAGATGCCCTCTCAGGCTCCCATGCGCTCAGCCGGCGAGGGGTACCAGCGGCGCTGCAACATGGCAGTCTACCGCCACAATTTTTCCGTTCGCAACGATTCGAAGCGGCACGCAAATTTTCAGAGATTTCTCCGCTAACGTTTCAGTCACCGTTAAGAGCCGTAAACGGTTCGACCGCACATACCTTGGCGCGAGGTTTCGATTTCCGTCGGGCCCGTTTCCGAATGCGACAGGGCAGCAAGACGAAGCGTGAACATCGCCGGCTTGCCGTCAATGAAATGGTGCAAAAGACCTTGATCCAAGGGACTTAATCGACGATTCACTCTATTAAATTCATGATCTCTTTATTCTCTTATTTAATCTGGTGTTCAATCGACCCCCTTAAGTTGCACCTATCAGGCGGGACAGAAGTTTCGTCGAAATAAGTCGAAAAACGACGACAGGGGAAGTGTCATGATCAAAGCCGTTGCAACGGCGGTGGAAACTGCTGAGCGCTCTGCCGGCCAAGCTCCGGTACAGCCGCTCTATCTGGAAGCACTGACGCTGGTGGAGCGTCTGCACCGCCGGCTGCTCGACGTCATCAAGGACGAATTCGATCGCCGCGGCCGCGCCGACATCAACTCGGTGCAGGCCTTGCTGCTCTATAACATCGGCGACAAGGAATTGACCGCGGGCGAGCTGCGTACGCGCGGCTATTACCTCGGCTCGAACGTCTCCTATAACCTGAAGAAGCTCGTCGAACTCGGCTTCCTCGATCATCAGCGCTCGCGCGTCGATCGCCGCTCGGTCCGCATCCGCCTGACGGCGCAGGGCCAGGAAATCCGCAAGATCGTCGATGCGCTCTACCAGAAGCACGTCAAGACGGTGGAGCAGGTCGGCGGCATTTCCAACGAGGAGTTCGCGACGCTGAACAAGTCGCTGCATCGCCTGGAGCGGTTCTGGACCGACCAGATCCTGTATCGGCTCTGAGAATTTCAGTCCGAACTAGCGGCCAAGCCGGCCATCTGAGAAGACCGGCAACCGGGTGCGGATCATAAATTGGCGAGGCAGTAAGCCCTGCCCGAAACGCATCGGTCCCGGCTTTCCGCGGTCCGGTGCGTTTTGCATTTCCAGAGGAAGTTGATCGGGTCCGCCCGCATCCTTTTTCGATCCAGCCCGGAATTGCGGCTTCGACGTGAAATAACGGCGGTTCCCCGGATTTATGCGGCCGGAGCCGCGGCGTTTTCCTGACTGCTTTCGTTGAATGGAACCTTTGCGCGCCCCGGGCATTGAGCACTTGGCAAACAGGTGCGACGTGCTGGTGGAGCGTGGAATCCAGGTGATGAACTTCGAAGTAGTGAACGACGCCTACGCTATCGCGTCGAACTACCTGCACAGGACCGGCGCCATCGCCGACCAACCAGCGCCTGACGAGCGTCTGCTCGAGATCATCGTGAAAATGGTCCAGCACGGCGAGTCCAATAAGATCCGCCTGGCCAACAAGGCGATTTCCGCCTTCGAAACGCAATTGGCGGCCTGACCGCATCACCCCATCCGATATTTCTTCAGGAGCAGACCATGGAAGCCGCGATCGACCGCATCATGCAGACCTATGATCTGCTCGTGAACCGAACCGCCGCCGCCAGCGAAGAGGCGCGCCGCAACGTGACGGAATATCTGACCACGCTGGTTGAGGCAGGCGAGAAGGATACGCACCGGCTCACCGTGTGCGGGCTGACCTATCTGCGCCAGCTCGACGGCAGCAGCGATCCCGTGAAGGCCGGGTTCACGGGGCTGTAAGGCGTACAGACAGAACAGGATGGAAGCGGAGCTTGCAGAGAGCTAGCGGGCGTCTGCACGCGAGTCCTTGTTTCGGTACCTGTTCCAGTTGGCGATGACGGCCTCATATCTCACTGCCTTTGCGGCGCTCTGGAGCGGCGTGCCGCCGCCCTGCGTGCCGTGCGGCTTCGTGTCCGGAAATGCAATGAAGAAGCCGAGCAGGCCCGCAATCATCATCCCGTAGATCAGGAATGCCCTCCTGAGCATGCGTTTTGACCGTGCCGTGCGTTCGCGTCGTGCGGGTGATTCAGACATGTGCGAATTCCAGCTGCCAGCCCAGGCGAATTATGGACCCGGCGGGAACGGCGCGCTGTGAAGTGGATCACGGCGGCGCGGTACCTCAAGAAAAGATGAATTGTTGCCGCCCGTGCGGAACGCGCAACGATAAGTCGAGCTGCGGCGAGATCCATCACTCTCCGCTACGAATGGATGAATTGCTGAAGACCGCTTTGCTTCAACCGTCGCAGGGGATCATTGCTTCGCTCAGCCCGCAGTGACACTCTCGATCCAACGACACGCCCGCAACAAAGCGAGGAAACCCATGCTGACGCTCCATCATCTCAACGATTCCCGTTCCCAGCGCATCCTGTGGCTGCTGGAGGAGCTGGGCACGCCCTATGAGATGAAGCGCTACCAGCGCAACGCCGAGACGCGGTTGGCGCCGCCGGAATTGAAAGAAGTTCATCCGCTCGGCAAATCGCCTGTGATCACCGACGGCGACAGGACGATCGCGGAATCCGGCGCCATCGTCGATTACATCATCCGCCGCTACGGCCAGGGAAAAGATAAACCCGCGATGATGCCGGCGCCGGGGAGCGCGGACTACGAGGCCTATAACGAGTGGCTGCATTACGCGGAAGGCTCGGCGATGCTGCCGCTGATGCTGAACCTCTACGTGTCACGGCTGAAGGAGGCCGGTGCGCCGCTGCATCCGCGGATCGACAGCGAGCTGGCCAACCATCTCGGCTATGTCGACGCCGCGCTGAAGGGCCGGCAGTTTTTCGTCGGGGATGCCCTGACGGGTGCCGACGTCCAGATGAGTTTTGTCGGTGAGTTGGCCAAGGTCTATGACAGGCTCGGGCCATACCCGAACCTCGCGGCCTGGCTGGGGCGGATGCACGAACGGCCGGCGTTCAAGCGGTCGGTGGAGAAGGGCGGGGCGTACCGGTTCGCCTAACTCTCTCGTCGTTCCCGGGGGCGCAAAGCGCCTCAGACGCGCGATGGCGTATCGGGGAACCCCGGGATACCGGGTTCGATGCTTTTGCATCGCCCCGGAATGACGGCGCCAGAAGTTCCGGTAATCCCGGGTCAAGCCCGGGCGAAGTCCGGGCCCGGAGCCCTTCCGCCCCACCATATCTGGCATAAATACCAGCCCTGAACCGCAAGTGCTTGGCCTGATCCGGTCAATGTGATATCCCGCAGGAACTCTTTCGACCGCCAACACATAGCCGACCGCCTTGCCCCTAAGGGCTTGCGGCGGTGGAGATATTTCGCCCCATGACCTCGCCCTCCAGCTCCAAGACCGTCTCCGCGCCCGACTCGTTCTTCACGGCCACGCTCGCCGAGGCCGATCCGGAAATCGCCGCCGCGATCAAGGGCGAACTCGGCCGCCAGCGGCATGAGGTCGAGCTGATCGCGTCCGAAAACATCGTCAGCCGGGCGGTGCTGGAAGCCCAGGGCTCGGTCATGACGAACAAATACGCGGAGGGGTATCCGGGTGCGCGGTACTATGGCGGCTGCGAATGGGTCGATGTCGCCGAGACCCTGGCGATCGAGCGCGCCAAAAAACTGTTCGGCGCGCAGTTTGCCAACGTCCAGCCGAACTCCGGCAGCCAGATGAACCAGGCGGTGTTTCTGGCGCTGCTGCAGCCCGGCGACACGTTCATGGGCCTTGACCTCGCTGCCGGCGGCCATCTCACCCACGGCTCGCCGGTCAACATGTCCGGCAAATGGTTCAAGGCGTCGCACTACACGGTGCGCCGCGACGACCACCTGATCGACATGGACGAGGTGGCCAAACAGGCCGAGCAGGTGAAGCCAAAACTGATCATCGCCGGCGGATCGGCCTATTCGCGCCCCTGGGACTTCAAGCGTTTTCGCGAGATCGCTGACTCGGTCGGTGCCTACCTGCTGGTCGATATGGCGCATTTCGCCGGCCTCGTGGCCGGTGGCGTTCATGCGTCGCCGGTGCCGCATGCCCACGTCACCACGACCACCACGCATAAGTCGCTGCGCGGTCCGCGTGGCGGCCTGATCCTCTGCAACGACGAGGCGCTCGCCAAGAAGTTCAATTCCGCGATCTTCCCCGGCTTGCAGGGTGGCCCGCTGATGCACGTCATCGCCGCCAAGGCGGTGGCCTTCGCCGAGGCGCTGCGGCCGGACTTCAAGGTCTACGCGAAGAATGTGGTCGAAAACGCCAGGGCGCTGGCGGAGACGCTGCGCGGCCACGGCCTCGACATCGTCTCCGGCGGTACCGACAACCACCTGATGCTGGTCGACCTCCGGCCGAAGGGCCTCAAGGGCAACGTGTCGGAGAAGGCGCTGGTGCGCGCCGCGATCACCTGCAACAAGAACGGCATCCCGTTCGATCCCGAAAAGCCGTTCGTGACCTCCGGTCTGCGCCTCGGCACGCCGGCGGCGACTACGCGCGGCTTTGGAGTCGCCGAATTCAAGCAGGTCGGCGGCATGATCGCCGAGGTGCTTAACGCGCTGGCGCAGTCGGAAGACGGCAAGGCGCCGCTGGTCGAAGCCGCGATCAAGGAGCGCGTCAAGGCGCTCACCGATCGTTTCCCGATCTATCAGTAAGGCTTGTAAGTCAAAAGGTCTCGTTGGATGCGTTGTCCCAGCTGCAACAGTCTCGATACGCAGGTGAAGGATTCGCGTCCGACCGAGGACTCGGCCGTGATCCGGCGGCGGCGGGTGTGCATCGCCTGCAATTTCCGTTTCACGACTTTTGAACGGGTGCAGTTGCGCGAACTCACCGTGATCAAGCGCAACGGCCGCCGGGTGCCGTTCGACCGCGACAAGCTGGTCCGCTCGCTGCAGATCTCCCTGCGCAAGCGGCCGGTCGATCCTGAGAAGGTCGAAAAGATGGTTTCGGCGATCGTGCGCGAGCTCGAAAGCGGCGGCGAATCGGAAGTCTCCTCGGAGGCGATCGGCGAGATCGTGATGGAGCATCTGCGCCAACTCGACGACGTCGCCTATGTCCGCTTCGCCTCGGTC
>CAZSRR010000106.1:0-7100 GCA_964609175.1 uncultured Bradyrhizobium sp. | reverse complement strand
GGTCAACAAGGCGCGCGCCTCGTCGTCGGTCTTGGCCGTGGTGCAGACCGTGATGTCCATGCCGCGGGCTTCCGAAACCTTGTCGAAATCGATTTCGGGGAAAATGATGTGCTCCTTGATGCCGAGCGAATAGTTGCCGCGGCCGTCGAAGCTCTTCGGGTTCAGGCCGCGGAAGTCGCGCACGCGCGGCAGCGCGACGTTCACGAGGCGGTCGATGAACTCGTACATCCGCGCCTTGCGCAGCGTGACCTTGCAGCCGATCGGCTGGTTCTCGCGCAGCTTGAAGGTCGCGATCGCGATGCGCGAATAGGTCACGATCGCCTTCTGGCCGGCGATCTGGGTCAATTCGGCAGCCGCGGTCTCGGCCTTCTTGCGGTCGTTGACGGAATCGCCGACGCCCATGTTGAGCACGACCTTGTCCAGCCGCGGCACCTGCATGACGTTGGCGTAGCCGAACTTTTCGGTCAGCTGGCCACGGATGTGCTTGTCATACTCCGCGCGCAGGCGCGGCGTGTAAGCGGTATCAGCCATCGATCTCTGCTCCCGAGCTCTTGGCAATGCGTACCTTCTTGCCATCAGCCTGAATCTTGAAGCCCACGCGGGTCGGCTTGCCGTCCTTGCCGACGTAAGCGACGTTGGACAAATGGATCGGCGACTCCTTGGAGATGATGCCGCCTTCCTGGTTCTGGGTCTGCTTCTGGTGGCGCTTCACCATGTTGACGCCGCGCACCAGCGCCGTGTTGTCGGCCGGGCGGACCTCGAATACCTCGCCGGTGCGGCCCTTGTCGCGGCCGCTCAGCACGATGACCTTGTCACCCTTCCGGATCTTGGCAGCCATCACAGCACCTCCGGCGCGAGCGAAATGATCTTCATGTGGTTCTTGGCGCGCAGCTCGCGCGGCACGGGCCCGAAGATACGGGTGCCGACCGGCTCCGACTGGTTGTTGATCAGGACGGCGGCGTTGCGGTCGAACCGGATGACCGAACCGTCGGCGCGGCGGATGTCCTTGCGGACGCGCACCACGACGGCCTTCATCACGTCGCCCTTCTTCACCTTGCCGCGCGGAATCGCTTCCTTGATCGACACGACGATGACGTCGCCCACGGTGGCATAGCGGCGCTTGGAGCCCCCCAGCACCTTGATGCACATGACACGGCGTGCGCCTGAATTGTCGGCCACGTCGAGGTTGGTCTGCATCTGAATCATTGATGCACCTCGTCCTCTTTCTGATGCGCTCGGATTAGCGCCTAAAATTTCACCCTGATTGATCGTCCGGCCAGGCCGGACGAACTCAGGCGGTTTTCTTCTGCTCGCCCCGGACCACGGTCCAGCGCTTCAGCTTGGAGATCGGCTTGCTCTCCTCGATCCAGACCATGTCGCCCGGCTTGAACTGGTTGTTCTCGTCGTGCGCATGGTAGTTCTTGGAGCGACGGATCGTCTTCTTGTAGATCGGGTGGGTGAAGCGGCGATCGACGCGCACCACCACCGTCTTGGCTTGCTTGTCGCTCACGACCACGCCCTGGAGCGTACGTTTCGGCATATCCGGCCTCTTACTTCTTCTTCGCGCGCGCTTGCGCGGCGATGGTCTTGATACGGGCGATATCGCGGCGGGCCTCGCGCAGCCGCGAGGTGTTTTCCAGCTGCCCGGTGGCGCGCTGGAAACGCAGGTTGAAACGCTCCTTCTTCAGATTGAGGATGGCGTCCTCCCTCTGGTCGTCGCTCATCGCGCGGATGTCTTCGACTTTCATCTGGGCCATGACGATTACTCCGCAATGCGCGCGACGAAGCGCGTCTTGATCGGCAGCTTGGCGGCGGCGAGCGACAGCGCCTCCTTGGCGGTCTGCACCGTGACGCCGTCGATCTCGAAGATCACGCGGCCGGGCTTGACCCGCGCCACCCACAATTCCGGGGTGCCCTTGCCGGAGCCCATGCGGACTTCGGCGGGCTTCTTCGACACCGGCAGGTCCGGGAATACGCGGATCCAGACGCGGCCGGCGCGCTTCATGTGACGGGTCAGCGCGCGGCGCGCGGCTTCGATCTGGCGGGCGGTGATGCGCTCGGGCGCCATCGCCTTCAGGCCGAACTGACCGAACGACAACGTCGCACCCGAAGACGCAACGCCGTGGATACGGCCCTTGTGCGCCTTCCGGAACTTCGTCTTCTTTGGTTGCATCATGGCTTCAAGCCCTCAAACTTCTTTTATGTATCAGGCAGCGTCGCGGCGCGGACGCGAACCGCCGCTGTCGCCTTCGGCCATCTTCTTGTCCTGGGCCATCGGATCGTGCTCGAGGATCTCGCCCTTGAAGATCCAGACCTTGACGCCGCAGGTACCGAACGTGGTGAAAGCGGTCGCCACGCCGTAGTCGATGTCGGCGCGCAGCGTGTGCAGCGGCACGCGGCCTTCGCGATACCACTCCATGCGCGCGATTTCGGCGCCGCCGAGACGGCCCGAGCAGTTGATGCGGATGCCCTCGGCGCCGAGGCGCATCGCCGACTGCACCGCCCGCTTCATGGCGCGGCGGAACGCGACGCGGCGCTCGAGCTGCTGGGCGATCGATTCGGCGACCAGGGTCGCGTCGAGCTCCGGCTTGCGGATTTCGACGATGTTGATGACGACGTCGGAAGCCGTGATGTCGGCGACGCGCTTGCGCAGCTTGTCGATGTCGGCGCCCTTCTTGCCGATCACCACGCCCGGACGCGCCGAGTGGATCGTCACGCGGCACTTCTTGTGCGGACGCTCGATCACGATGCGGGCGACGGCCGCCTGCTTGAGCTCCTTGTGCAGGATCTCGCGGATCTTGACGTCTTCATGCAGGAGCTTGCCGTACTCGCTCTTGCCGGCGAACCAGCGCGAGTCCCACGTACGGTTGATGCCGAGACGCAGTCCGATTGGATTGATCTTTTGACCCATCGTGTTCTCCCGCGCCGCTTTAAGCGCTTGCCTCGGCCTCGACCTGACGAACCACGATGGTCAGGTGCGAGAACGGTTTGTAGATACGGCCGGAACGGCCACGGCCGCGCGGCGAAAAACGCTTCATGACGATGCCGTTGCCGACATGGGCCTCGGCGACGACCAGATCGTCGACCTCGAGGTCATGGTTGTTCTCGGCATTCGCAATCGCCGATTCCAGGCACTTCTTGACGTCGACCGCGATCCGCTTGCGCGAGAACTGCAGGTCGGCGAGTGCGGCCGAAGCCTTCCGGCCGCGGATCAGTTGCGCGACAAGATTGAGCTTCTGCGGGCTGACGCGCAGCATCCGGGCAACCGCCTTGGCCTCGTTTTCCGCGAGGCTACGTTCGCGCTTTGGTTTGCTCATCGTCTATTCCTCAAGCCTTTTTGGCTTTCTTGTCGCCAGAGTGGCCATGGAAGGTCCGGGTCGGCGAGAACTCGCCGAACTTGTGACCGACCATTTCCTCGTTGACCGAGACCGGCACGTGCTTCTGGCCGTTGTAGACGCCGAACACCAGGCCGACGAACTGCGGCAGGATGGTCGAGCGGCGGCTCCAGATCTTGATGACGTCGTGACGGCCGGACGCGCGCGCCGCATCTGCTTTCTTGAGCAGCGACGCTTCGACGAACGGGCCTTTCCAGACTGAACGTACCATGTCCGGCGTTCCTTACTTCTTCCGCTTGTGGCGGCTTAGGAGGATGAATCGGTTGGTCGACTTGTTCGACCGGGTCTTCTTGCCCTTGGTCGGCTTGCCCCACGGGGTGACCGGGTGGCGGCCGCCCGAGGTGCGGCCTTCGCCGCCGCCGTGCGGATGGTCGATCGGGTTCATGACGACGCCGCGGTTATGCGGGCGCCAGCCCATCCAGCGGGTACGGCCGGCCTTGCCGATCGAGATGTTCATGTGGTCGGGGTTCGAGACCGCGCCGATGGTGCCGCGGCAACGGCCGTGCACCAAGCGCTGCTCGCCCGAGTTCAGGCGCAGGATGACGTAGTCCTGGTCGCGGCCGACGATCTGGGCGTAGGTGCCGGCCGAACGGGCGATCTGGCCGCCCTTCCCGATCTTCATCTCGATGTTGTGCACGATGGTGCCGACCGGCATGTTGCCGAGCGGCATGACGTTGCCGGGCTTCACGTCGACATAGTTGCCGGCCACCACGGTGTCGCCCGCGGCGAGCCGCTGCGGCGCCAGGATGTAGGCCTGCTCGCCGTCCTGATACTTGATCAGCGCGATGAACGCGGTGCGGTTCGGATCGTATTCCAGCCGCTCGACGACGGCCGGAACGTCGACCTTGTTGCGCTTGAAGTCGACCAGACGGTAGGCCTTCTTGTGGCCGCCGCCGCGGAAACGCACGGTGATGCGGCCGGTGTTGTTGCGGCCGCCATTGCCGAGCTTGCCCTCGGTCAGCGCCTTCACCGGCTTGCCCTTGTAGAGCGCCGAACGGTCGACCATCACCAGCTGGCGCTGGCCCGGCGTCGTCGGATTGTAGGTTTTCAATGCCATCGTTGCGTCGCCTTATAGTCCGGTGGTGACGTCGATGCGGTGGCCCTCTTCGAGGGTCACGACCGCCCGCTTGACGTCCGACTGCGAACCGAAATTGCCGCGGAACACCTTGGTCTTGCCCTTGCGGACCAGCGTGTTCACGCGCTTGACCTTGACGTCGAACAGCTTCTCGACGGCTTCCTTGATTTGCGGCTTGGTCGCCTTGCTGGCGACCTTGAACACGACCTTGTTGTGGTCGGACGCCATCGTCGCCTTTTCGGTGACGACGGGGGCGACGATCACGTCGTAATGGCGCGGATCGGTAATCTTCATTTGAAGCGCGCCTCCAGCGCATCGACTGCGGCCTTCGTCAGCACGAGTTTCTGACGGCGCAGAATGTCATAGACGTTGATGCCCTGGATCGGCAGCACGTCGATGTTCGGAATGTTGCGCGCCGCCGCCGCGAAGCCGTTGTTCAGCTCGGCGCCGTCGATGATCAGCGCGTTGGTCAGGCCGAGGCCGGAGAAGTGACCGACCAGCGCCTTGGTCTTGGCTTCCTTGACCTGCGCATTGTCGATCACGATCAGGCCGCCGTCCTTGGCCTTCGCCGACAGGGCGTGCTTGAGCGCCAGCGCGCGGACCTTCTTCGGCAGGTCGGTGGCGTGCGAGCGGACCACCGGACCGAACGCACGGCCGCCGCCGCGGAACTGCGGCACGCGGGCCGAGCCGTGACGGGCGCCGCCGGTGCCCTTCTGCTTGTACATCTTCTTGCCGGTGCGCCAGATCTCGGCGCGGCCCTTGGCCTTGTGCGTTCCGGCCTGGCGCTTGTTGAGCTGCCACTGCACGCAACGCTGGATGATGTCGGCGCGCGGCTCCAGACCGAAGATCGCGTCCGAGAGCTGGACCGAACCGGCTTCCTTGCCTTCAAGGGTCGTGACTTTCAGTTCCATCTCACGCGCCCTCCTGCTCGGCCGGAGCGGCCTGCTCGCCGCCGGCGACCTTGAACTTGCCGGGCTTCGGAGCTTCCTTCGGCAGCGGCTTCTTGACGGCGTCGCGCACCGAGATCCAGCCGCCCTTGGAGCCGGGAACGGCGCCTTCGACCAGGATCAGGCCGCGCTCGACGTCGGTCTGCACCACGCGCAGATTGAGCGTGGTGATGCGGTCGACACCCATGTGACCGGGCATCTTCTTGTTCTTGAAGGTCTTGCCGGGATCCTGACGTCCGCCGGTCGAACCGATCGAACGGTGCGACACCGACACGCCGTGGGTGGCGCGCAGACCGCCGAAATTCCAGCGCTTCATGCCGCCCGCGAACCCCTTACCGACCGAGGTGCCGGTGACGTCGACGAACTGGCCGACCACGAAATGGTCCGCCTGGATCTCGGCGCCGACCGGGATCAGCGCATCTTCCGACACGCGAAACTCGGTGACCTTCCGCTTGGGCTCGACCTTGGCGACCGCGAACTGGCCGCGCTCCGCCTTCGGCAGATAGACGGTCTTGCGGGTGCCCGAACCGAGCTGCAGCGCGACGTAACCGTTCTTCTCGGTCGTGCGGTGGCCCAGCACCTGGCAATTGCCCAGCTTCAGCACGGTCACGGGGATATGTTCGCCGGCCTCCGTAAAGACCCGCGTCATCCCGACCTTTTGTGCGATCACTCCGGAGCGCATCGGCGTGCTTCCTGTTCTTTCTGTCCGCCAACCTGCGGACGATCCTGAAAATCTTTAGAGCTTGATCTCGACGTCGACACCGGCGGCCAGGTCGAGCTTCATCAGCGCATCGACGGTCTGCGGGGTCGGATCGACGATGTCGAGGAGGCGCTTGTGGGTGCGCATCTCGAACTGCTCGCGGCTCTTCTTGTCGACGTGAGGCGAACGGTTGACGGTGAACTTCTCGATGCGGGTCGGCAGCGGAATCGGTCCGCGAACCTGGGCACCGGTGCGTTTCGCCGTGTTCACGATCTCGCGGGTCGACGTATCGAGGATACGATGGTCGAACGCCTTGAGACGTATGCGAATGTTTTGGCCGTTCATTGCCGCTGTCTTTCTCTAGTGAGTGGCGAATAGCGAATAGCGAATGCTGCCATTCGCTACTCGCCAATCCCTATTCGCTTGTCCTATTCGATGATGCTGGCGACGACGCCGGCGCCGACGGTGCGGCCGCCTTCACGGATCGCGAAGCGCAGCTTTTCTTCCATCGCGATCGGCACGATCAGGTGCACTTCCATCGCGATGTTGTCGCCCGGCATCACCATTTCGGTGCCTTCCGGCAGCTGCACGACGCCGGTCACGTCGGTGGTGCGGAAGTAGAACTGGGGCCGGTAGTTGGTGAAGAACGGGGTGTGACGACCGCCCTCTTCCTTGGTCAGGATGTAGGCCTCAGCCTTGAACTTGGTGTGCGGCTTGACCGAACCCGGCTTGCACAGCACCTGGCCACGCTCGACTTCCTCGCGCTTGGTACCGCGGAGCAGCGCACCGATGTTGTCGCCCGCCTGGCCCTGATCGAGCAGCTTGCGGAACATTTCGACGCCGGTGACGATGGTCTTCTGGGTGTCGCGCAGACCGACGATTTCGATTTCCTCGCCGACCTTGATGATGCCGCGCTCGACGCGGCCGGTGACGACGGTGCCGCGGCCCGAGATCGAGAACACGTCTTCGACCGGCATCAGGAA
>CAZSRR010000105.1:0-7603 GCA_964609175.1 uncultured Bradyrhizobium sp. | reverse complement strand
TCCGGCGACCCCACCTTCTACTCGGACCGAAGCAAAAGCCTCATCGCCGGTCTCGCTGTCTGTAAAGGAGATCATGGCAACTTGCATGGGCATGACTCAGTCTATCAAACCACGGGCTTGACACCGGGAATGGCCGTCACGAGATCGCGGAACCTGGCGCCGCGGATTTCGAAATTGCGGTACTGGTCGAACGAGGCGCAGGCGGGCGACAGCAGCACGACAGGATCGGCGATCCCGGAGGCTTCCGCGTCGCGGGCGGCGTTGGCGACGGCCACCTCCAGCGTTTCGGAAATCTCGTGCGGCACGTGCTCACCGAGCGTGCCGGAAAATTCCGGTGCGGCCTCGCCGATCAGGTAGGCTTTGCGGATGCGCGGGAAATATTCGGCAAGCCCGGTGATGCCGCCCTGCTTCGGCTTGCCGCCGGCGATCCAGAAGATGTCGGCAAAGGACGACAGCGCGTGTGCGGCGGCATCGGCATTGGTGCCCTTGGAGTCGTTGACGAACAGCACGTTGCCGCGGCGGCCGACCTGCTCCATGCGGTGCGCGAGGCCGGGAAAGCTGCGCAGGCCCTTTTGCAGCACGTCTTGCGAGATGCCCATCGCGAGCGTGCAGGCGGCGGCGCAGGCCGCGTTCTGCGCATTGTGCAGCCCGCGCAGCGAACCGATGCCGCCCAGTCGCGCAACCTCCGTGCGGGCGCCGCCATCGGCCTGCACGATGGTCTCGCGCTCGACATAGACGCCGTCCGGCAGCGGATATTTTACCGAGATCCGCACCACGCGTTTGCCGGCCTGGTCGAGCCGGTCGGCGATGTTGCGGCACCAGCCGTCGTCGACGCCGACGATCGAGGTGCCGTTCGGCTGCACGCCGGCGACCAGACGCGCCTTCACGGCAGCGTAGTTTTCCAGCGTGCCGTGACGGTCGATATGGTCCTCGCTGATGTTGAGTAGAATGCCGACCGAGGGATCGAGCGACGGGGCGAGATCGATCTGGTAGGACGACATCTCGACCACGTGCACGCGGCCCATCCGCGGCGGCTCCAGCGACAGGATCGCGGTGCCGATATTGCCGCCCATCTGGGTGTCGTAGCCGGCCACTTTCATCAGATGCGCGATCAGCGCCGTGGTGGTCGACTTGCCGTTGGTGCCGGTGATGGCGACGAAGGGCGCGTCGGGTGCGTGACGCCGCCGCTCGCGGCAGAACAGTTCGATGTCGCCGATCACCTCGCAGCCGGCCATCCGCGCCATCGTCACCGACCAATGCGGCGCCGGATGCGTCAGCGGCGCGCCGGGGGTGAGGACCAGCGCGGCGAAATTCGCCCACGACACCGTGCGCAGATCGGCCGTGGTGAAACCGGCCTGCGCCGCCTTGGCGACATTGTCGGCGTTGTCGTCGGCGGCAATTACTTCCGCGCCGCCGGCTTTCAGCGCATGGCAGCTCGCGAGGCCGGAGCCGCCGAGGCCGAACACGGCGACGGTCTTGCCCGCGAAGGAGGTGACGGGGATCAAGGGGTCACCGCAGCTTCAGCGTGGAGAGGCCGGCCAGCGCCAGCATCACCGAAATGATCCAGAACCGGATCACGATCTGCGGCTCGGTCCAGCCCTTCTGCTCGAAATGATGGTGCAGCGGCGCCATGCGGAACACGCGTTTGCCGGTCAGCTTGAACGACGCCACCTGCACGATCACCGAAACCGCCTCCAGCACGAACAGGCCGCCGATCACCGCCAGCACGATCTCGTGCTTCACGGCGACCGCGGTCGCGCCCAGCATGCCGCCGAGCGCGAGCGAACCGGTGTCGCCCATGAAGATCGAGGCCGGCGGGGCGTTGAACCAGAGGAAGCCGAGGCCGGCGCCGAGCACCGCGCCGCACAGCACCGCGAGTTCGCCGGTGCCGGCCACGTAGCGGATCTGCAGATAGTCGGAGAAGACCGCGTTGCCGGTCAAATATGAGATCATGCCAAAACTGGCGGCGGCGATCATGACCGGCACGATCGCCAGACCGTCGAGACCGTCGGTCAGGTTCACCGCGTTGCCGGCGCCGACGATGACGAACGCGCCGAAGATAACGAAGAACCAGCCAAAATTGATCACCACGTCCTTCAGGAAGGGAATCGCCAGCGAGGTCGAGGTCGCATCGCGGCCGAGCCGGACCAGCGCGTAGCAGGCCGCGAGCGCGATCACCGCCTCGATCAGAAGCCGCAGCTTGCCGGCAAAGCCGCTGTGGCTCTGTTTCGTGACCTTCAGATAATCGTCATAGAAGCCGACGAAGCCGAAACCGAGCGTCACCGCCAGCACGATCCAGACATAGGGGTTGAGCGGGTTGGCCCACAGCAGCGTCGAGACCACGAGACCGGACAGGATCATCAGGCCGCCCATGGTCGGCGTGCCCTTCTTGGTGATCAGATGCGACGCCGGGCCGTCGGTGCGGATCGGCTGGCCCTTGCCCTGCCGCAGCCGCAAATGGTCGATGATCCAGGGTCCGAACAGGAAGACGAACAGCGCGCCCGTCACCATCGCCCCGCCGGTGCGGAAGGTGATGTAGCGAAACACGTTGAACACGCCGCGGAAGATGCCAAAACCTGGAACGGTATTGGAAAGCTCGATCAGCCAGTAAAACATTCAGGTCGGCCCTATCACGCGGCTCGGTTGCGCCGTCTTAGGCGGGAAGCGCGCCGGCAACGCCTTCGTTCCGGTGACGCCTTGATAATCGATTTCATCCTCAAACCAAGCGAATCTTGGCCGCGCACGGCATATTGACGAATCGCCGGCGGACACAACAGCCGTCAAGTACGGCCAGTTTACGCCTTTGCCTGCAGGGCGGCCATCAGGCGGGGCACAAACTTGTTCACCCAGAACATCTTTTTGCTGCCCTTGACGACCACGACGTCCCCGTCCCGCAGCAATGCGGCGATTTGGTGGGGATCGAGCGTGGCTGGATCGTCATGCCAGCCGAGCGTCCGTTCCGCCGGCACCAGATCGTAGAGGTGACGCATCAGCGGGCCGACGCAGTAGACGGCGTCGATGCCCGGCAAGTCGTCCGCGAGCCTTTGGTGATAGGCGGGCGCGTCGTCGCCCAATTCCAGCATGTCGCCGAGTATGGCGACGCGCCGGCCGGCCTTCACCGGCCGCGCCTTGAGGCTGCCGAGGGCTGCCACCATGCTGGCCGGGTTGCCGTTAAAGCTGTCGTCGATGACAGTGACGCCGTGGGCCGCCTGCTCGACGCCGCGCCCGGTCATGATGCCGACATGGTCGAGTTCTTTCGCCAGCGCGGCAGGGTCGAGCCCGGCGGCGTGGATCGACGCCAGCGCGGCCAGCGCATTCTGCAGGCGATGCGGCGCGCCGGGCGTCAGGCCGAATTCGATGCGCCTGCCATTCACGTCAGCCGTGACGTTCCAGCCCTCGCCCGCTGCCGTGTGCTGCAATTCCCGAACCGCTGATGCTGCGCCGAAGCGAACCACCTTGCCGTTCCATTCCGGCGCCGCGACATCCTCGGGCAACACCAGCACGCCGTCCTCGGGCAGTCCTTGCGCGATGCTCATCTTCTCGCGCCGGATCGCCTCCAGGCTGCCGAGCTTTTCCAGATGCACCGGCTGAACGTTCACGACCAGCGCGACGGTCGGCTTCGTCAGTTCGCTCAGCCGCGCGATCTCGCCGCTCTGGTTCATGCCCATCTCGACGACCCAGACGCTCGCTTTCGGACCGGCGTTGCACAGCGTCAGCGGCACGCCCCAGAAATTGTTGAAGCTGCTCGGGCTGGCGTAGGCGTCGGGATAGGCGGCCAGGAATTCCTTGGTACTGGTCTTGCCGGCGCTGCCGGTCAGGCCGATCACCGGCCCGGCAAAGCGCGCCCGCGCCGCGCGCGCCAACGCCCACAGGCCGTCGATCAGCGTGTCCTTGACGATCAGTTGCGGAATCTTGATGCCAGCGATCCGGTGCGGAACGATCATCGCGGCCGCGCCGGCCGCTTCCGCCTTGTCGGCAAATTCCCAGCCGTCGCGCGCGCTGGCGAAACTGGAGACGAAGCCGCCGCTCGGCGTGCCGCTCAGCGCCACGAACAGGCATCCCGGCTTGACCAGCCGGCTGTCCTGCGTGACGAAATCGATCGGCGTGTCCGGAAACTTTTCCGACAGCCCGAGCGCGCGTGCGACTTCGGCAATGGTCCATAATGGCGTCGTGCTCATGCCACCCTCGCTGCGAGCGCGGCGGCCACCGCCTCGTGATCGCTGAACGGCAACACCTTGTCGCCGACGGTCTGGCCGGTCTCGTGCCCCTTGCCGGCGATCAGGAGCGCATCGCCGGGCTGCAGCTCCGATATTCCGGCTTTGATCGCCTCGGCACGATCGCCGATCTCGCTGGCGCCTTTGGCTTCAGCCAGGATCGCGGCGCGGATCGCGGCGGGATCCTCGCTGCGCGGATTGTCGTCGGTGACGATGGCGTAATCGGCATTCTCGGCGGCGATGGCGCCCATCATCGGACGCTTGCCGGGGTCACGGTCGCCACCGGCGCCGAAGATGACGACGAGCTTTCGCTTCGCATAAGGCCGCAGCGCCTGCAGCGCTTTCGCCAAAGCGTCCGGCTTGTGCGCGTAGTCGACGAAGATCGGCGCGCCATTATGTTCGCCGACCCGCTCCAGCCGTCCCTTGGCGCCTTCGAGATGTTCGAGCGTGGCGAACACCGACGCCGGATCGCTGCCGGTGCCGATCGCGAGGCCCGCGGCGACCAGTGCGTTCTCAATCTGGAATTCGCCGACCAGCGGCAGCCTGATGGCGTAGTTGCGCCCGCGATGCGCGAGCGTAAGCTTTTGCGCAAATCCTTCGACACCGGCTTCAACCAGACAAATCCCCTCGCCTGCGCCGTCGCCGCTGCGGCCGACCGTGATGATCCGCAACCCGCGCGAGCTTGCCGCCTCGATCACCTGCGGCGAGCACTCATGATCGGCCGAGATCACGGCCGCGCCGCCTGATGGAACGAGATCGCGGAACAGCCGCAGCTTGGCGGCGAGGTAATGCGCCTCGTCCGGATGATAGTCCATGTGATCGCGCGTGAGGTTGGTGAAGCCGCCGGCGGCGATGCGCACGCCGTCGAGGCGAAACTGGTCGAGCCCATGCGAGGACGCCTCGAAGGCGAGATGGGTGACGCCGTCGCCGCTGATTTCGTCGAGCTGTTTGTGAAGCGCGATCGGATCCGGCGTCGTCAGCGAGCCGTAGACCGTGCGCTTCGGCGACACCAGCCCGATGGTGCCGATGCTGGCCGACGCATGGCCGAGCCGCTCCCAGATCTGGCGGGTGAATGCGGCAACCGACGTCTTGCCGCTGGTGCCCGTCACCGCCGCAATCGTCGCGGGCTGGCGCGGAAAAAATCGCGCCGCCGCCAGCGCCAGCGCGCGCCGCGGATTCGGCGTGGCGACGAAAGGCACACGCAGGCCGGTGGGCGCATGGTCGCCGGCTACCGCCGCCGCGCCCGACTGTATCGCCGATTCGATGAATCGAGAGCCATCGGTCTTGCTGCCGGCGAGCGCAAAGAACAGGTCGCCCGGCTTCACGGCGCGGCTGTCCACCGCAAGGCCCTTTACATCGACAGCTTCCGCCTGCGGATCGATCGCAGCGTCATTGCTGAAGAGGTCGCGAAGTCTCATCGTGTTCCAGTCCGGCCAGCGCGCAGTTCGGCGCGCGTGATCTACGCCTTACTGGGTTGTCCTCGATGCCGCAAGAATAAGGCGGTCGGACGGCGGCAGGTCGAAGCGCGGCTCGATCCCGAGCAGCGGCCCGATGCGGGCGATGATCTTGCCGCCGGCCGGCACCGTGTTCCAGCCCGAGGTGATGAAGCCGTGGGTTTCCGGCAGCGCCTTCGGCTCGTCCAGCATGACCAGCAGCTGATATTGCGGGTTGTCGGCCGGAATGATCGCCGTGAAGGAGTTCAGCACCTGCTTCTTGGAATAGCGGCCGTTGACGACCTTTTCCGAGGTGCCGGTCTTGCCGCCGATATAATAGCCCTTGACGTCGGCCTTCTTGGCGGTGCCGACCTCGGCGTTCAGCCGCATCAAATAGCGCATCTTCTCCGACGTTTCCGGCCGCAGCACCCGCTTGCCGATCGCCATCGCCTCCTCTTCCGACCGCTTGAGGAAGGTCGGCGGAATCAGGATGCCGCCGTTGATGCAGGCGTTGATGCCCATCACCGCCTGCAGCGGCGCCACCGCGATGCCGTGGCCGAAGGACGCCGTGATGGTGTTCAGTTCGGTCCAGCGCTTCGGCACGATCGGCGAGGCGCTTTCCGGCAGTTCGGTGCGCAGCCGGTCCATCTGGCCGAGCTTCTTCAGGAAGGCCTTGTGCGCGTCGACGCCCTGCGCCAGCGCGATCTTGGCGGCGCCGACGTTGGAGGAGAAGGTGAACACTTCCGCCAGCGTAATGTTGCGGCCGACCGGATGGGTATCGTGAATGGTGAACTTGCCGAACTTCAGCACGCCGCGGCCGTCATATAAAGTGTTGAGCGTGGCCTTGCCGGAATCCAGCGCCATCGCCAGCGTCAGCGCCTTGAAGGTCGAGCCCATTTCGAACACGCCCGTGGTCAGGCGGTTGATGCGGTCGGGGTCGTGCGCTTCCTTCGGATTGTTCGGATCGAAATCCGGCAGCGACACCAGCGCCACGATCTCGCCGGTGCGAACGTTGGAGACGAGGCCGGACGCCGCCTTGGCCTTGTATTTCTCCTTCGCTTTCAGGAGTTCGTCGCGCAGTGCGTGCTCGACGCGCAGGTCGATCGACAGTTCCACCGGCTTCTGCAGGCGGTCGGTGGCAAAACCGGCGCGGTGCAGGTCGGCCAGACCGTTGTTGTCCAGCCACTTCTCCATCCCGGCAATGCCCTGGTTGTCGATGTTGACGAGGCCGATCAGATGCGCGACCGCGGCGCCGGTCGGATAGACCCGCTTGTTCTCGCGCAGGAAGCCGATGCCGGGAATGCCGAGCTTGTGGATGTCGCGCTGCTGCTTCGGCGTGATCTCGCGCTTCAGCCAGACAAAACCCTTGCGCCCCGACAGCCGCGTGCGCGCCTCCGCCTCGTCGAGGTCCGGAAGTGCTGCGGTCAGCAGTTCGATGGCCTCGTCCTTGTCGATGATGCGGCGCGGTTCGCCGAACAGGCTCGGCGCCTTGACGTCGGTAGCGAGCACCGCGCCGTTGCGATCGACGATATCGGGCCGCGCGGTGGCAATCGCATCCTGCGAGCCGGCGCGGCGGGCTCCATGGCTGTCGGCGCCGACCGCGAACATGACGAGACGGCCCGCCAGTACCACATAGATTGCGGCGAAAAGCAGAATCGCCAATCCGACGCGCGCCCGCGCCTTGACGGCGCGATCGACGTTGCGCCCGTACAGCAGGCTGCGGATCAGCCGCTGGCGCCAAGGCTCGGCGGAACGCTTCTCGGCGGGCCGCTTGACGTGGGTGAGCGACCGGCCGGTCATCGCTGGTCTCCCGGCCCGGACACCGACCCGGTTGTTGACGGCGCCTCGGCGGCGGCTTCGATGGTGTTGATCATCGCGCCGATCGGATCGGGGGCGCCGGGCCGCGCAAAGGCCGGCGGCCGTTCCGGCAGGTTCTTCAACTGGTCGTATTGCGTG
>CAZSRR010000104.1:0-8022 GCA_964609175.1 uncultured Bradyrhizobium sp. | reverse complement strand
CCGGCTTCGTCAGGTCGACCGGGCGCGAGAATTCGGGTACGGGGCTCACGTCGCGTTCCACAAATACGTCCAGGCGGCGCCGAGGATCCCCGCCGCCGCCGACCGGGCGATCACATACGCCCTCCCCCCCGGCGGGGTCAATGGTGCGATGGCGGCTCCGGGAACCGCACCGTCCCGGCGAGGAGGCCTGCGACGTCCTGCGCCGCGAGCGCGGCGGCAGCGGCAGCGAGGTAGGCGGCGGCCGCTGCCAGCTGCGCCGGGGCCGGGCCATCGTCAACCGTGCCGTAGAGGTTGCGCCGCAGCGCCTCGGCCAGCGCATCGGCGCCGCCGGCGAACCCGGCGTCGTAGGCCGCGGCGCGGCCGTAGAAGGCCTCGGCGGTCGCCCGCACCCGGCGGCCGACTCCAAGATCGGCGGCGCCGAGCTCGCGGAACGTGCGGTCCATGTCGGCGAACAGCGCCTCGACGAGGGCGCGTGCCAGCGCCCGCGCCGCGGGGTCCGCGTCGTCCTTGAGCCGCCGCACCAGGAGGTAGACGTGCAGCGCTATCATCTCGAATCGGCCGTCGAAGCTGTCGGGCACGCCGGCGTCGCGATAGAAGCCGGGCTCCCGCGCCTGCGCCATCGCCGCGGCATAGAGCCGCGCGGCGCGCTCGACCTCGGGCTTTGCGCGGAACCAGCCCATCTCGCCTCCTCACGCCAAGCCCGCACGGCGACGAACCCGCGCTACGACAACCCCGCGCTACGACAACATTGACAGCACGGCGCGCGCGGGGTGAATTACCGGCGCAATTTGGCGGCAACGCCGCGTCGGGTCAATCGAGGCGGGTTGCATCCGATGGGGCATCGAATGACGGCACGGCGCATCGTTGGGCTTCGCGTGTGGGCGGTGAGCTTGGCGCTGGGACTTGGCGCCTGCGCGCCCACCATCAACAACAACGGCTTCGTGATGGACGAGGACGCGCTGTCGCAGATCCAGCCCGGCGCGCAGACGCGCGAGCAGGTGGCGCAGATGCTGGGCTCGCCGTCCTCCGTCGCGGTATTCGACGACCAGACCTGGCTCTACATCCACCGCCGCACGTCGCAGCGCGCCTTCTTCGATCCGCAGACCCTCGAGCAGGATGTCATCGCGATCACCTTCGATCGCGGCTCCGGCACCGTCGCCGAGGTCCGCCGCCTCTCGCTCGCCGACAGCCAGAACATCGAGCCGGTCGACCGCGTGACGCCCTCTCCCGGCAAGGAGATGGGCATCATGCAGCAATTCCTCGGCAATCTCGGCCGCTTCAATCCGGCCCAGGGCCGCGCCTCGCGCTGACCTGCAGCCTCCCCTGAAAGCAAGACGGGCGCGGCCGAGGCCGCGCCCGTTGCGTTTTCGAGATGCGCTCCGGCTCAGGGATGCGCACCGGCCGCGAGGGCCGCGAGCAGCAGCAGCGCCACGATGTTCGTGATCTTGATCATCGGGTTGACCGCCGGGCCGGCGGTGTCCTTGTAGGGATCGCCGACCGTGTCGCCGGTCACCGCCGCCTTGTGGGCGTCGGAGCCCTTGCCGCCATGGTTGCCTTCCTCGATGTACTTCTTGGCGTTGTCCCAGGCGCCGCCGCCCGAGGTCATCGAGATTGCGACGAAGAGACCGGTAACGATCACGCCGAGCAGCATGGCGCCGACCGCCGAGAATGCCGCCGACTTGCCGGCCGCGCCGCCGCCCGCGATCGCATAGATCACGAAGTAGACGAAGATCGGCGACAACACCGGCAGCAGCGACGGGATGATCATTTCCTTGATCGCCGCCTTTGTCAGCAGGTCGACCGCCTTGCCGTAGTCCGGCTTGTCGGTGCCCTGCATGATGCCCGGCTTTTCGCGGAACTGGCGCCGCACTTCCTCGACGATCGCGCCGGCCGCACGGCCGACCGCGGTCATGCCCATTGCGCCGAACAGATACGGCAGCAGGCCGCCGAACAAAAGGCCGACCACGACGTAGGGGTTGTTCAGCGAGAAGTCCGGAGCGACGCCGACGAAGTACGGCGTCTTGTTCGCAACGAAGAACTTGAGGTCTTCGTTATAGGCCGCGAACAGCACCAGCGCGCCGAGACCGGCGGAACCGATCGCATAGCCCTTGGTGACCGCCTTCGTGGTGTTGCCGACCGCGTCGAGCGCGTCAGTGGACTTGCGCACTTCCTTCGGGAGACCGGCCATTTCGGCGATGCCGCCGGCGTTGTCGGTGACCGGGCCGAAGGCGTCGAGCGCCACGATCATGCCGGCCAGCGCCAGCATCGTCGTGGTCGCGATCGCGATGCCGAACAGGCCGGCAAGGCTGTAGGTGACGAGGATGCCCGCGATGATGACGATCGCCGGCAGCGCCGTCGATTCCATCGAGATCGCGAGACCCTGGATCACGTTGGTGCCGTGGCCGGTGACCGACGACTGCGCGATCGACTTCACCGGGCGATAGTCGGTGCCGGTGTAGTATTCGGTGATCCAGATGATCAGGCCGGTGACCGCAAGGCCGGTCACGCCGCACCAGAACAGCGCCATGCCGGTGTAGGGCACGCCCTGGATGGCGCCGAAGCCGACGGTGTAGTGGATCGCCGCGGCAACGCCCGCAAGCGACAGCACGCCGGTGGCGATCAGGCCCTTGTAGAGCGCGCCCATGATCGACTGGCTGGCGCCGAGCTTGACGAAGAAGGTGCCGATGATCGAGGTGATGATGCAGATGCCGCCGACGGCCAGCGGCAAGGTCATCGCGTTCAGCAGCGCCGGCGAGTTGGCGAAGAAGATCGCGGCGAGAACCATGGTCGCCACCGCCGTGACCGCGTAGGTCTCGAACAGGTCGGCGGCCATGCCGGCGCAGTCGCCGACATTGTCGCCGACGTTGTCGGCGATCGTGGCCGGGTTGCGCGGATCGTCTTCCGGAATGCCGGCTTCGACCTTGCCGACGAGGTCGCCGCCGACGTCCGCACCTTTGGTGAAGATGCCGCCGCCGAGACGGGCGAAGATCGAGATCAGCGATGCGCCGAAGCCAAGTGCGACGAGCGCGTCGACGACGGTGCGGCTGCCGGGCGGAAGACCCGCACCCTGCGTCAGGTAGATGAAGTAGAGAACGACGCCGAGCAGCGCGAGACCGGCCACCAGCAGGCCGGTGATCGCACCCGCCTTGAAGGCCAGTTCGAGGCCGCCCGCCAGCGAGGTGGTCGCAGCCTGCGCGGTGCGCACGTTGGCGCGAACCGAAACGTTCATGCCGATGAAGCCGGCGGCGCCCGACAGCACCGCGCCGATCAGGAAACCGACTGCCACCAGCATGCCGAGGAAATAGGCCAGCAGCACGAAGATGACGATGCCGACCATGCCGATCGTCATGTACTGGCGGCGCAGATAGGCCTGGGCACCCTCAGCCACCGCGGCTGCGATCTCCTGCATGCGCGCGTTGCCGGCGTCCGCCTTCAGGACCGACGACGTCGCCCAGATGGCGTACACGATCGAAAGCGCTCCGCAGAGCACAATCACCCATAATGCTGTCATTGGATTTCCTCAGATTTTCTTGTTCCGCCCCACGCCATCCCGCTAGCGCGGCCGGCGCTTCATTGTGGAGGCCTTCCCTGCCCAAAAGGGGGGCCTCAAAGCGGGCGGGACCTTGCCAAAATCGTCAACCGGGCGCAACGTCACGGAAGCCGGAATCGGTCGAATCTTGCAAGGAATCACCGGGTAATTGGGCTATGACACGCTGGTGCAACACAGGGCCCGATGTGCCCGTGTTTCAAAAATGGCTGTAGGACAGCCGCTCCAGTGCGATTTCCTTGCCCAAAGCGTCCCTGAACGTTGGCACCGAACTGGCCTGAACAATCGTGCCGATCTCGGTGACGGCGACGCGGGACGCTTGTGCCGCAAGTTGGAAAGCTTCAACGCGCCCTTGTGGAACCGTGCAAAGGATCTCGTAGTCGTCACCGCCGGCCACCAACATCTCGCGCCCGACGACGCCGCGCAGCACGAGCTCGCGGGCCGGGCCGGACAATGGAACCCGCTCCATCTCGACCACGGCGGAGACGCCGGACACGCCGCACAGCTTGGCGAGGTCGCCTGCCAGGCCGTCCGATACATCCATCGACGCGCTGGCATGGTTGCGAACGATGTTGGCCATGGCGACACGCGGCTGCGGCACGCGATAACGGCCGATCAGCGTTTCGCGGGCGGACTTGTCGGATAGAGCGGCATGCACCTTCCCGCCGCGCAGAATGGCGAGCCCGAGCGCAGCGTCGCCGATCGTACCTGTCACCATCACCCGATCGCCGGCCTTGGCGCCGCTGCGATGAACCATCATGCCGGGCGGCACGCGCCCGAATGCCGTGACCGAGACCATCAGCGGTCCCGGTGTCGATACCGTATCGCCGCCCAGCAAGGGGCAGGTGAACTCCGAGGCATCCTCGCCGAGCGCCGCCGCGAACGGGCTTAGCCAGGCCTCTTCGGCCTGCCGCAAGGCCAGCGTCAGCACGAATCCGGCCGGGGTCGCCCCTTTTGCCGCAAGGTCAGAGAGGTTCACCCGCAGCGCCTTGCGCGCGATGCTGTCGGGGGGATCGTCGGGCAAGAAGTGGACGCCTTCGACGATGGCGTCCGTCGTCACCACGATGTCGGAACCATCCGGCCGCAACGCGGCGGCGTCGTCGTCGAGGCGGAACGCCCCGGGGTCGGTGGCAAGCGGCCGGAAATAGCGCGCAATCAGCGCGTCCTCGCCGGACGCGGATTGGCCGCTAGCCACGCGCGAACTCGTCGGCGCGAAACTGGCGCGCGATCTGGTCGAGCACGGCGTTGACCATGCCGGTCTCGTCCTTTTCGACGAAGGCATGCGCGACATCGACATATTCGGACACGACCACGCGGCCCGGCACGTCCTTGCGATGCTCCAGTTCGTAGGACCCTGCCCGCAGCACCGCGCGCAGGATCGCGTCGATCCGCTTCAGCGGCCAGCCCTTCTGCAGGGCGTCGTCGATCAGGGGATCGAGTCTCGCCTGGTCGCGCACCACGCCGGCCACCACGTCCTTGAAGAACGCGGCCTCGGCCGGCAGATATTTGTCGCCCTCGACCTCGTTGCCGAGCCAGTGGCTCTCGAACTCGGCGAAGATGTCGTTGATCCCCGCGCCGGCGATGTCCATCTGGTAGAGCGCCTGCACGGCGGCCAGCCGCGCCGCGCCGCGCCGGTTGGCTTTGCGGTCCTGGGATTTCGCTGGCTTCTTGCTGTCCGTCATCGTGAGGTCTTCGTCAGCCGGCGTTTGATCCGCAGCATCGCCAGCGCCGCGCGCGCGGCGTCGCCGCCCTTGTTTAACTCGCTGGCGCGCGCCCTCGCCCAGGCCTGCGCGTCGGTATTGACGGTAATGATCCCGTTGCCGAGCGGGAAACGCCGGGAGACCGACAAATCCATCAGCGCCCGCGAGGACTCCATCGAGACGATCTCGAAGTGGATGGTGTCGCCGCGCACCACGCAGCCGAGCGCGATTGCCGCATCATAAGGCTTGCCGTTCTTTTCGGCAGCATCGAGCGCAATCGCAATCGCGGCCGGAATCTCCAGCGCGCCGGGCACGGTGATGACGTCGTGCGTCACGCCGGCCGCCTTGAGTTCGGCGACCGCACCTTCCAGCAGCGCATCCTGGATGTCGTCATAGAACCGCGCCTCGACGATCAGGGCGCGCGCGCCTGTTATGTCGGTCTGGTCCTTCAGCGGTGCACGCCGTGCGTCTGCCATTCTTCAGTCCGTTCTACTCTGGTGCTGGCGTTATGTAGTCGCCGCGGGAAGCTAAGCCAAGCGTGAACTCCATACGTCGTCATCATTCCGGGGCGATGCGCAAGCACCGAACCCGGAATCTCGAGATTCCCCGATGCGCAATTGCGCATCTGACGTTCGCTTCGCGCCCCGGAATGACGACCGCGCGGCCTACCCTGTCACTTCATTTCCGACAGCCGCGCCGCGTAGCGGGCCATCAGGTCGACCTCGATATTGACCTCGCTGCCGGCGCGCCAGCCGCCCAGCGTGGTGACGCTGAGCGTATGCGGGATGATCAGCACCGAAAACACAACGTCTTCAACCGTATTCACCGTCAACGATACGCCATCCAGCGTCACCGAGCCCTTGGCAGCGATGAAGCGCGCCAGTTCGCGGGAGGTGCGCAGTTCGAACCGCGCCATGTCGGGCAGATCGTCACGCTTGACGATGGTCGCAATGCCGTCGGCATGGCCCGCGACGATGTGGCCGCCGAGTTCGTCGCCGATCTTCAGCGCGCGCTCGAGGTTGAGCTTTGTACCCGTGACCCAATGCTTGGCCGTCGTCATGCCCAGCGTCTCGGCGGCGGCATCGACCTCGAACCAGGTCTTGCCGCCGTCGACGCCGGAAGCGACCACCGTGAGGCAGACGCCGTTGCAGGCGATCGAGGCCCCATCGGCGATCGTCGTCTGGTCGTAGCGGCAGGCGATGCGCATGCGATGCAACTGGCCCTGCGCCGTTGGCGTCAGGTCCACGATCTCGCCGACATCGGTGACAATTCCGGTAAACATTTTTCCACCACCGTCATGGCCGGGCTTGTCCCGCCTGCGTGGCCGAAGCCACTTCGGCGAGGCGAAGGCCCGGCCATCCACGTCTTCCTCTTCATCCGCCGCCAGCACGTGGATGCCCGGGACATCTAGTGCGAAGACGTGCTTCGCACTTTTGCCCGGGCATGACGAACTTAGGTGGCGCGCTCGTAAATCGTAAGGCTATCCCTATCCAAAGTTTCGCTAGCACGTGTCTTGAACGCGGGCGACCCGGTAAGGGCCGACAGCGGCAATGCGTCCAGCGCGGGAATGCCGTCCGCCCCGATCTTGTCCGGCCCGCGTAACAGCCAGATTTCATCGACCAGATCAGCGGCAACGAAGGATGACGCCACGCGCGACCCGCCCTCCACCATAAGCCGCGAGATCCCCTTATCGGACAGCGCGTGCAGCACTGCAGGCAGGCCAAGTCCCGGGGGCTGCGCGGTCGTCGCCACGCGCATGACCTGCGCACCCGCCGCACCGAGCTTCATGGCCGCGGGCGCCTCGCCGAAATCCGAGGTCATGACCCAGAGCGGCGTCTGGCGCGCGGAATGCACCAGTCTGCTGTCGCCCGGCAGCCGCAGCGCGCGATCCAGCACGACCCGCACGGGCGAACGCGCTTCCATGCCCGGCAGGCGGCAGGTCAAAACCGGATCATCCGCCAGCACGGTGCCGATGCCGACCAGGATGGCATCGCATTGCGCGCGCAGCAGATGCACCTGCGTCCGTGCCACTTCGCCCGTAATGGCGACCGGCTGGTGGCCGGCGGCGGCGATCTTGTCATCGGCGGAAATGGCGAGCTTGAGGATAACGTGGGGACGTTTGTCGCGGATGCGCCGGAAATGCCCGGCGTGATCGCGGGCGGCTTCCGCAGCACCCAGCCCGACATCGACCGTGATCCCGGCGGCGCGCAGCTTGGCGTGCCCCTGCCCGGCCACCTCCGGATTGGGATCCTCGATCGCCGACACCACACGGGCAATGCCCGACGCGATCACCGCATCGACGCAGGGCGGCGACTTTCCAAAGTGCGAACAGGGCTCCAGCGTCACATAGAGCGTCGCGCCGCGCGCGGCGTCGCCGGCCCGCCGCAACGCCTCCCGCTCGGCATGCGGCCTCCCGCCGGGCTGCGTCCAGCCGCGGCCGACAATGACGCCGTCCTTGACCACGACCGCGCCGACCGCCGGGTTCGGCCAGGTGCGCCCCAGCCCGCGGCGGCCGAGCGACAGCGCCAGCTGCATGAAGCGCTGGTCCGCCGCCAAAATCCGTTCCTTGGCGTCCTTGAGCTTCTGCCCGTACTGGTCTTCCAGGATACGGAAGATCATTTGCGCAACGTGGCGACCCGCGCCGCGTCCTCCGCGGAGAGTTCGCCGAGCACGGCCTCAAAATCCTTGGCCTCGCGGAAATTGCGGTAGACCGAGGCGAAGCGGACATAGGCGACGTCGTCGAGCTCGCGCAGGTGCTCCATCACGATCTCGCCG
>CAZSRR010000103.1:0-8283 GCA_964609175.1 uncultured Bradyrhizobium sp. | reverse complement strand
TGCAGAAGTACAAGTCGCTGCAGGACATCATCGCCATTCTCGGCATGGACGAACTGTCCGAAGAGGACAAGCTGGCGGTGGCCCGCGCCCGCAAGATCGAGCGCTTCCTGTCGCAGCCGTTCCACGTTGCCGAAATCTTCACCGGCTCGCCCGGCAAGTTCGTCGAACTGGCCGACACCATCAAGGGCTTCCGCGGCCTGTGCGAAGGCAAGTACGACCATCTGCCCGAAGCGGCGTTCTACATGGTCGGCACCATCGAGGAAGCCGTCGAGAAGGGCAAGAGACTGGCGGCCGAAGCCGCCTAAGCGGCGAACAGGGAGTGGCGAGTAGATAGACGCCACTCCTTTCTTCACTACTCGCCATTCGCTATTCGCTACTCGCAGGTTTCCCATGGCTACCTTCCACTTCGATCTCGTCTCGCCCGAAAAGCTCGCCTTCTCCGGCGAGGTCGATCAGGTGGATATTCCCGGCGTGGAAGGCGATTTCGGCGTGCTGGCCGGCCATGCGCCGGTTGTCGCCGCGATCCGCCCGGGCATCCTGACCATCACCGCCGGCGGCACCCAGCAGAAGGTGATCGTGCTCGGCGGCCTTGCCGAAATGTCGGACAAGGGCCTAACCGTGCTCGCCGACGTCGCGACCTCGCTGGAAGATCTCGACCGCGCCCAGCTCGCGGAGTCGATCAGCGAGATGGAAGCCAAGCTTTCGCAGCACGAGGGCTCCGAACTGGATCAAGCGATCGAGCGGCTCGACCACTACAAGAGCATTCAGAACGAACTCAGCGCGACCGCCATGCACTAGGCCCCGGGGCACCGCTCCGGGGCTCAGGGAAGGTCGAGGCAGACGGCAGGCAAACGAAGCGCTCGTCACGATGTGACGGGCGCTTTCGTTTGGGAGCGGATTTCTGATGGTTGCGCCGGGGAACTTCCGGCGGCATTGTTCCGGAAGATGGTACCGGTCCGGGGTTGCTCTCGATGAAGCGCAAGATCGCTGCGATTTTTGCGGCCGATATCGCCGGCTATTCCAGACTGGTCGCCGAGGATGAGGAAGAGACGCTGCGGCGCCTGGCGTCCTACCGTGAGGTGACCGACGACTTCATCGCCAGAAGCCGAGGCCGCATTTTCAATACGGCCGGCGACGCCGTGCTCGCCGAATTTCCCAGCGCCGTCGAAGCCGTGCGCTGCGCGATCGACATTCAGGAGAGCCTGCGGACCCGCAACATGGCCTATCCGCCAAGCCGGCAGATGGCCTTCCGCATCGGCATCACCATCGGGGACGTGGTCGAGCGCGACGGCGACCTGCTGGGCGACGGCGTCAACATCGCGGCGCGGCTGGAGGGGCTGGCCGAAGTTGGCGGCATCTGCATTTCGCGCGCGGTGCACGAACAGGTCGCCAACAAGCTTTCGGTGCAGTTCGCCGATATGGGCGCGCAGGAGGTCAAGAATATCCCGACGCCGGTGCACGCCTATCGAGTGGCGCTGCGCCGTGACGACGGCAACAACGCGACGCCGCAGGTCAGGAAGCAGGCCAAGGCGCAAGCCGAGGCTCGGTCCGACTGGATGTGGCCGGTTGCAGTCACCGTCGTCAGCCTGGTCGCGATCGGCGTTGGCGGCTTTCTCTACTTCACCAGGCTCGAGAGGTTAGCGCCGCATGGAATGGCCGCGCCAGTTGCTCCCTCGACAGCACCTTCGGCTGTCGCAGCGATGCCGGCCACTGCTCCCGCGGTAGCCGCCGCAGCCACAGCAGCGCCGCCCTCGACGCCGGTCGCCATATCGCCAGACAGTCTCGCCGCCGGTGTTCCCTTCATAAGCGACAAGGCCCGCGCCTCGCTCGTCTCGGACTACGGCCCGGCCGCCAATTTCAAGGCGCTCGCACTCAACATCGCCGGGATCAGCGCTTTCGTCACGGCACAGCCGAGCGAGCGGGACGCAAAATCGGCGGCGGTGGAGCAGTGTCAGAAGCGCGCCGATGCCACGCAATCGCCACGCAAATGCGAGCTGTATGCGGTCGGTGACGCCGTGGTGTACCCGCACGGCAGACCACCGCTGCCGCCGCAGCCATGGGTCAGGCACGATCCCGCAATCGAGCAGCCTTTCGCCGCAAGGAATACTCCACTCGCCCGCGAGGCAAGCAAGATCCGGCTGGAAACCGTGTATGCGCCGGCGCGCAAGAACAAGGCGGCGGCGCTGGGGCCGGGAGGGGCGCTGTTCTTCCTCATCGCGTTGGATAGCGCCGAGGAAGCCGTGCGGCGCGTGCTGGAGTCCTGCGGCGGCATCGCCGGCGCCCCCTGCATGATCGTCGCGCTCAACGACAATTTCGTCGTGCCGATACCGTCCTCGCTCAAGGTTACCGGCTTCTTCAAGCCTGTCGGAAATATGGAAATATCCGCCGATGCGCGCGATGATGTCGCGCGCCGGCTTGCGGATGCTTCGAGTGGCTGGAACGCTATCGCGGTCGGTGTGTCCGGCCGCCCGGGCCTGGGGCTGAAGGCGGCGACCGAGCGGGCGGCGGTCGAAACCGCGCTCCTGGAATGCGCCAGACGCGACAGCCGGTGTCAGGTGATCGCTATCGGCCCGTTCACGGTCGGGCCTAACTAGACCACGACCTGCTGGGGCCCAAAGAAGATTGATCGGCCGTCGGGAAAGTCTCGATCCTGCGCGGCTTGGACCGCCGGACGACAGCCAGCAGCAGGAACAGGCTGCGGTAACCCTGGTAGCGCGCTGCGGGGCGGCTGCGCTCGCGCCCATGCATGAGCAATGCGCCATCGTGATCGTACACCCGCCACTCCCAGCTGCGGCGGCGCTTGGTTACAGTCACTTCCATCATGCGAGGCTAAACACCGAACGGCACGGAATATTCAAGGATGAGATTGTTAGTCTACGCACGATGACAAAAGGTTCGCCCCGTAAATCTACGGAGCAAATCCCGCAAATTCCTTCGCGACCATCCGGTACACCTCGCGCCGGAACGGAACCACGAGATCGGCAACGCGGTCGAGCCGTTCCCAACGCCACGTATCGAACTCGGCCGGCTGGCCGTTGCGCGGCGTCAATGGATCGATCTCCTCGTCGCGGCCTGTGAAGCGCAGCGCGAACCACTTTTGCCGCTGGCCGCGGAAGCGGGCGAGGCGATGCGTCGCCGGCCCGTCATAGGGCGGGAATTCATAGGTCGTCCAGCCGGTCTCGCCGAGATATTCAGCGCTAAGTGCTCCGGTCTCCTCCCAGAGTTCGCGCATGACGGCATCGCGCGGGTTCTCGCCGGCGTCGATCCCGCCCTGCGGCATCTGCCATTCCAGGCCGGGCAGAATGATCTCCGGCCCGTCGTCGCGGAAACGGCGGCCGATCAGCACGTGGCCCGCGGGGTTGAACAGGGCAATGCCCACATTGGGCCGATAGGGTTTGCAAGGGGACTCGTCAGACAAAACGCTACTCGCCGGCGAGGCTGGAGAATTCCTTGACCACACGCTCATAGACCGGCCGCTTGAACGGCACGATCAGGTTCGGGAGGTTTTTCATCGGTTCCCAGCGCCAGTTCACGAACTCGGCCTTGTGCCCGCCGCCACCGGGGCTGGCGACGTTGATTTCCGCGTCCTTGCCGGTGAAGCGCAACGCGAACCATTTCTGGCGCTGGCCGCGGTAGCGGCCCTTCCAGGCGCGGCCGGCCACCGTGCGCGGGATGTCGTAGATCAGCCAGTCCGGGACTTCGCCGAGCTTCTCGACCGAGCGGACGCTGGTCTCTTCGTAAAGCTCGCGCTTCGCGGCCTCCCAGGTGTCCTCGCCGGGATCGACCCCGCCCTGCGGCATCTGCCAGACATGGGTATCGTCGACATGCTCGATGCCGCCAGCGCGGCGGCCGATGAAGACCAGCCCGGCCGAATTGATCAGCATCATGCCGACACAGGTCCGGTAAGGCAGGTCCTCGTAGCGCGCCATGTCCCTCACGATTTCCTTTCTTCTATCAAGTCTACCGGCAAACAGTCGGTCCGGCGCAGTCCGTCAAAACACGGATCGTGGCCATCGGCTTGATCTCTAGCTTGATTTTGATTTCAGCATCGCCGTTGTCAATGGCACAAGCAGGATACCCCGACTCTCGAGCGTCTTGATCCAGGTCGCCAGCCGCTCGATCGAAACCGGCAGCGACGAGGCGACGCCAACGGCAAGCCCGCGTTCCTTGGCGAGCGTCTCCAGCTTGAGCAGCGTCCGGTCGATCTCGGCCAAGGTCGGCACCGCATCAATGGTGAAATCGGCCTTGGCAAACGGCATCGCCTGGGCCGCGGTCAGGGAAGGCGCGGTGCTTCGCGGCGAAGAGCCGTCGTCGAGATAGCCGAGCCCGCGCTTGGCAGCCTCCCGGATGATCGGCTGCAGCATGGTATCGGTGGCGGTGAAGCGTGCCCCCATGAAGTTGGCGATCCCCGCATAGCCCTGGAAACGGCTGAGGTGCCAGTGCAGACGGTCGATATTCTGGTCCGGCGTCAGCGTCGTGAGCAGGGTTTGCGGGCCGGGGTCGTTGTCAGGGTAATCGAACGGCTCCATTGGCACCTGCAGGAGGATTTCGTGGCGCTGCGCCCGAGCTCGCTCGGCGAGCCTGGCGGGGTCCGCACCATAGGGGGTGAAAGCCAGTGTCACCGCCGGCGGCAGCTTCATGATCGCATCGGTGGTCTTGGCGGCGCCGACCCCGAGCCCGCAGACGACGATGGCGATGACGGGCATCTTGGCCGCCTTGGTGCGGTCGGCGTCGGCCGCATAGACCGTAAAGGGTTTCAGGCCGTCGGCCACGGCGGGGATCATGCCGTATTTGGATTTCTCCAGAAGCCGCTGGTCGATGCCGGCCATGGCCGCCGGCGCGGGGTCCGCACCACCCTTGTCGGCGACGTCGCCGCTGCCGATCACGACATCCTGGCGTTTGCCGCTGGAGCCGTCGATGATGGTGACGGTCTTGCTGTCACCGCTCGGAGCCTGCGCCCCCGTTTTCGCTGCCTGTTCGGATTTCCCGCTGCCTGACGCGGATGCCTTGTCATCCGCTGGTTGGCGCAGCGTGATACGGGCGATGGGCTCGCCGCCGAACGGATTGTCCGTAAATAGCGCGACGACGAGGAAGGCAACCAGGAACAGGCCGAGCGACACCGCCAGCGCCTGCATCGCGGAAAAGGGCAGCCGGAACTTGCGCTTGCGACGCGCCGTCTTCTGTCCGAGCGGCGCGCTCAGATCGTCGGTCATTTCCGCCATGGACCTCCCCGAATCACCGGGGCCGACGATACCACGCCGCGGCCGCGCCACGGCAGTTCCGGCCAAATCCGGCCCCCTGGGGCTGGTGTCGGGGCAGTCCTTGCGTCGTTCAGCAAAAAGGGCGACCCGAGAGCCGCCCTTCTTTACATACCGTCAGGTGGTGCCAATCAGTTCGCGGCCTTGGTGGCGGGCTTTTCGACCGCCGCCTTGTCGCCGGGGGCGGGTGCTGCGGTCGCGGTCGCCTTGATGCCGTGCAACAGGTCGGCAGCGGTCTTCAGCGCCTTGTCGTCCTTGGCGTCGGGCGGCACGTAAGACTGCGAGCCGGTTTTCTCGTCGCCATCGTTCTTCAGATGACCGCGCAGCGAGGCCTCACCCTTGGTGTCGGTGCGCGCCTTCAATTCTTCCGGCACGTCCTGCAGCACTTCGATGTCGGGCACGATGCCCTTGGCCTGGATCGACTTGCCGGACGGCGTGTAGTAGCGCGCGGTGGTAAGCCGCAGCGCGCCGTTGCCGCTGCCGAGCGGGATGATGGTTTGCACCGAGCCCTTGCCGAACGAGCGCGTGCCGACCAGAGTGGCCCGCTTGTGGTCCTGCAACGCACCGGCGACGATTTCCGATGCAGAAGCCGAACCGCCGTTGATCAGCACGATTACCGGCTTGCCCTTGGTCAGGTCGCCCGAATGCGCGGCGCGGCGCTGGGTTTCCTCGGCATTGCGGCCGCGGGTCGAGACGATCTCGCCGCGCTCCAGGAAGGCGTCGGAGACGGTAACCGCTTCCTCCAGCAGGCCGCCCGGGTTGTTGCGCAGATCGATGATATAGCCCTTCAGCTTGTCGCCGATCTGGTTCGAGAGATTGCCGATCTCGCGCTTCAGGCCCTCGGTGGTCTGTTCGTTGAAGGTGGTGACGCGGATATAGGCGATGTCGTCCTGTTCGACGCGGGCGCGCACCGAGCGGACGCGGATGTTGTCGCGCACCAGGGTGACCTCGATCGGATTGTCCGAGCCCTTGCGGATGATCTTGAGGCGGATCTTGGTGTTGACCGGGCCGCGCATCTTCTCGACGGCCTGGTTGAGCGTGAGACCCTGCACGGCTTCGTCGTCGAGCGTGGTGATAATGTCGTTGGCCATGATGCCGGCCTTCGATGCCGGCGTGTCGTCGATCGGCGAGACCACCTTGATCAGGCCGTCTTCCATCGTGACCTCGATACCAAGCCCGCCGAATTCGCCGCGGGTCTGCACCTGCATGTCGCGAAAACTCTTGGCGTCCATGTAGCTCGAATGCGGATCGAGCCCGGCCAGCATCCCCGAGATCGCCGATTCGACCAGCTTGGAGTCGTCGGGCTTCTCGACATAGTCGCTGCGCACGCGCTCGAACACGTCGCCGAACAGATTGAGCTGGCGGTAGGTGTCGGAGGTCGCCGCACGCGCGCTCGATCCCATCAAAATGGAACGGGGCTGCGTCACGAAGAGCGTCAAAGCCGCACCGGTGGCGGCGCTGAGAAGAATTACAGAAGTCTTGCGCATCATCCACGAACCTTTTCGCCTTCATTTGCGGCCCACCATGGGCCTGAGTCGATCGGAGTGCCGTCTTTTCGGAACTCGACATAGAGCACCGGCTGGCTCGCGGTCGTTGCGAGGATGGATGCCACCTGGGATGTCGTCCCCATGGTCGCGACCGGCTCTCCCGTAAGTACAAACTGGCCGATGTTTACCGAAATGCGCTCCATTCCGGCGATCAGGACATGATACCCGCCTCCGGCATTGAGGATCAAGAGTTGTCCGTAGCTGCGGAAGGGTCCGGCATAGACAACCCAGCCGTCACACGGTGTTGTGACCTGCGCCCCCGCCTTGGTCGCCAAGGAAATGCCTTTTTCGACGCCACCGGCGCCGTCGGAACCGCCAAACTCGCGAATCTTGCGGCCGTTAACCGGAAACGCGAACAGGCCCTTGGCAGAGGCGAAGGCGATCGCCGGGCTCAGCCGGGCAGGGTCCCTGAGCGCCCCCAGATTGGGTTTGCCGGCCGGCGCAGCCGGAGCGCCCTGCAAGGTGGCGGTGGCGGCGGCCTTGGCCGCACTCTTGAGGTCCTGCTCCATTTTCGTGATCAGGCCCTGCAGTCCCTCGACCTGCTTGGACAGGCCGATGGCGCGCGCGCCCTCGGCCTCGATGTCCTTTTCGATCGCGCTCTGCTTGCGCTGTCGTTCTTCCACCAGCGCCGCCAGCCGGAGGGAATCCTCTTTCAACCGGTCGCGGTCGCGGGCCAGCATGTCGCGCTCGGTGGCGATTGTCTTGCGCAGGTTCACGAGCTCACCGAGATCGGCGGCAAGCTTTTCGGCGCGGCCGCGCAACTCGGGAACGACGGAGCCAAGCAGCATCGCGGTGCGCAGCGATTGCAACGCGTCTTCGGGCCGCACCAGCAGCGCCGGCGGCGTGCGCCGGCCGGCGCGTTGCAGCGCAGCCAGCACCTCGATGATTTCGCTGCGGCGGGAATCGAGCGAAGCGCGGAGCTGTTGCTCGCGGCTGTCAAGCGGGCGCAAACGGCCTTCGGTCTCCCCGATGCGGGCTTCGAAGCCGCGCACCTGGGTCGCGATGTCGATCAGTTGCTGGTTGAGCTTTGAGCGATCCTGGCCGATCGCCGCGATATCGGCCTTCAGTTTTTGCTGCAACTCGGCGGCCTTGCGCTGCTGCTCGCGTGCGGCCTCCAGTTCCTCCTCACGCTGCTTGAGGGCCTCGGGAGAAACCGCGGTTGCTTGCTGGCCGGGGGCGGCAGGCTGCGCCATCGCGGGCGGAAGCGACGCCATGGCGAGGCTTGCGGAAAGCAGCAGGCCGAGCGCAACCCGAGCCGGCTGCGGCGAGGCGCAGCTTGCGGTATCGAAGGCGTGCATGTTCTGCGTGGAACGCATCAGGGTCTTTTAGGCGCTATCCGCGGTCACGTCACCGTCGATTACGCGCGGTGGTAAGGGTGCCCGGCCAAAATGGTGGCGGCTCGGTAAATCTGCTCGAGAAGCATGACGCGAACCATTTGATGCGGCCAGGTCGCCGAGCCGAACGCAATGCGAAGTCTA
>CAZSRR010000102.1:0-9130 GCA_964609175.1 uncultured Bradyrhizobium sp. | reverse complement strand
ATAAAGAACCTCGCGAAGAACGGTCCTGTGGGCGTTCTCAAACCTCGTTGTACAATGCGACCCGGCGTCATTCGACAATTGGGTACCTCAGCCCCGTTGAGTTCGAGCGCAAGGTGGGATTAGCTTAACCGGGTGTCCATCAAACCGGCAGCAGCTCATTTGCTCGAAAATATGCTTGGCTTGGTTGCGGAAGCGAGCCCTCGAATTGCGAGTTCTCCGTTGCGTAGACGTGTTCTTGCTTGTCTACTCTCCGCTTCCAAACGGCCGCACACAGTGGGAAACGGGATGACTCAGCAGCAGCTCAGTAAGATATGGACGGTCGTCGGCCTGTTTCTGCTATATTACGCGCTGAATACTTGGATTGTTGTTCAGGGCGGGCAAGAGATCTTCGGCGCCAAACTGATCGTCGGCAACCGCGTTCCCGCCGCGATGTGGGGCATTCCTGTCACCTGCCTCGTTCTGTTTGTGAGTTCGTTGGTTGGATTGCGCTATGCGCAGCGGACGGCGCCGGGCAACTGGCACGATCGTATCCCGATCGTCGGCTTTGAAAGCATCGTGACGAATTCGCCGGAAGGTAAGGTTTACCAAGCGGTGATGCTGTTCCTGCTGTCCCTTCTTCCCGCAGCGGTCCTCATTCATTTCTGGCGCATTTTCAACAGTGCCAAGGTTGTCACGACGGATGATCCGCCAAGGCCCGTGGGCAGCATCTGGGACTGGTCCGCGCTCACCAAACTGGATGACCCCGCACGCATCTGCACCGACCTTATCAACGTAGGTGGGAAAATGACCTGCGAGAAAAACGCGACCCTTTTGCCGGGACTGGAACCAACCCTGTTCGCTGTGCTGACGGCCGTGGCGGTGCTCGTCTTGGCGATACACTGGCATGCTGTGTTCAGGCGAACCTCGGATCACGTTGAGCGCGCCGGCACGCCTTAATCAATCGGATGTGGCCTGCTGGATTATCGATGAATGCGCCCGAGCTAGACGGCGCGGCTGTACAAAGCTGTCGACGGGTGGCTTCGGCCTCTTGGGCGCTACGCGCGGATATGGTAGATATTACGATCTACACTCTCTGATTGCGGGGCGAGGCAATGCGTTGGGGTATCTTCTTCCTCTTTCTTGCCGTCCTTGTGGGCGGCGGAGTTTGGTACGCGCTATCAGGCGATAATCTTCGTGACATCGTCAACGCGCATTGGCCACCGGTAACGTCTGAGCAACAGCGCCAGACTGCAGTCGACGGCGCGCTCATTGCCCTGGAAGCGATGCCGAACCCCAACATCGCTGCTGGTGTCGACGTCAAGACAATCGAGATTGTCGCGGGCGAGGTGCTTAAGGGCAAGGGCCTTACGAAGCTGTCGATCGAGACCGATCGCCAACTCCTCAAAGTGACGGCGGCCTTCGATCTCTCATTACGTCCCGAAGACGCTGGTGACGATTCCCAAAAGCGTGCATGGATCGAACGGCTCAAGCCTCAGGTCGTGGGTCGCGCCGAGTTCTTCCTGAGCGCCACTACGGCAATGGTCGCCGCGCCAAAGCGCGCCATGCAGGTGAAACTCCTGCCAGCAATCAAATCGCTTCACATCGACAAGATAACGCTCGCAGAGCGATATGATGCCACCATTGCCGGCGCGGCTCTCGCGAGCCTTCTCGATAGCTATGCGGACAACATCATCGGCACGATGACGAACGCGCCCGTCCTGAATGCCGAATTGCCCGCAAGCCTTCAGGATCAATTCGATCCTTCGGGGCCGATCAAGATCAACCCCGCTTCCGGGAGCAGCTTCAAGCTCAGTCTGTCATCGCAACCCGTTCGCAGTCCCTACGAACTCGGTAGCGCAGCGCTGCTCATCGACAACAGCCGCGTGATGGTCCTCGCACAACTTACTCTGCCCGGGAACGCTATAACCGCAAAGACGGTCTCGAAGGGCGCCTTTAGTGACCTTGCTGCCGGCTTCACGCACCGCATGTCCGATGGATTTGATCTTCGCGATGGATCAACTGGCGCGTGGGTCGCGGTTGCGAAGGCACTGATTGCCGACACCTTTAACAGCGCATTCGCACAGGCACAGGCGTGCCTTGCAGGTTCAGGCGTCATCCCGAAGCAGACATTCGAGCAGAAAATTCCGACGCCCGATGGTTCAGCGATCGATTGCACTCCGAAGGGCGACTGCACGCCCACGCAGGCATGCGACCTGCAAGAAGACACCCGCGACTGCCGTCGGCCCCGCGACTGCCAACGAAGCCACGATAAGCGAGACTGCCGCCAATGCCTCGCGCACGCACCCAGGATATGTGTGCCCAACTTCCCGCGCGGCCAATCATGCAGTGGCGGTCAGTGCATACAGGAGGTCAATAATCCGATTTGCGAGGCTGAGAAGGCATCGCAAAACGTGCTTTACGAAGCAAACTACCAAGCCTGCCTCAATTTGGGTCCTCTTCTTGACGCTGCCTGCGAAGCGGCGAAGGGTACCCAGAATGCGCTTTATGCCTCACAAAAACTGCAGTGCGAGACGGAAAAGTCGACAAAGAAGGGCCTCTGCGAGGCGCAGAAGACAGCGCTCAAGGGCGTCTGCGAAGGTTACAGGGGCGCGGTCGACGCACTTCATCGCACCGGCAATGTCGGAAACTTTGACGGCAGCATTTCTGGCACGGGCGACCTCCGGATCTGTTTCCGCGACGTGGCGTTCACCGCGGACCTCGCAAAGCTTTCGATGAAGCTTGAGACAACCGGTTCAGCGAGCCTTGACACCAGCTTCAAATTTACGCCGCTCGATGTCGCGGGCCACATCCTCTGTCAGTTGCCGTGGACGGCTGACAAGAATATTCACGTGACCGTGCCGTCCCAGGCGATTGGCGTCGATGTCACCCTTGCGCGCTCGCCCGGTGCGCCAGAATATCGCGGGCAGTTGAAGGCTTCACCCATTCGCTTGCACTTCGAACCGAGCCCAACGTCGCTCGTCCTTCAGAACATTAATTTCTACTTGGCTTGTCCGGTCACGGCGCAACTGGTCAACGGCATGACACTCAACTTGGCGCCCTTTGTTCCTGAACTCCTGAAGGACTACACACACACACTCGATCCAATCGATTTCTCGTTTGTCCCGACGATTCCAGATCAGCCGCTGTTCGGACGGACTATCAAGCCCACGGCGTCTGAGACTCCCAAGGCCTTGATCGTTTCCGGTGCGCCTTAAGCAGGCGTAGTGCGCCTCTGAAACTCTGTTCTTAAGCGCGCGCCGCGCCGAAAAAGGCCGCGCCAATGTGCGCGGCTGCGCAACGCAGCTTTAAACAGACGCTCAGGTTTAGCGTACGCATGATCCACCGGGCCAAAGCGCCCGCGAGTATCCACACAAGCGCGCAAGCTGCCTAGCGTGGTCTGAGCGACTCACCTAACCCATCAATCTCTCTACCCAACTGCACAAAAGGAACGAAATGGTTGCAGCCAACCGTGAACTGCCGGCCTCTGGTTATGCGCTCGAAGTCGACGGCCGACTCAAAGCCGAATTTGCAACCAAGGACGGCGCAAGGGCAGGTGGAGAAGAGCTGAAGAAGCGTTTTCCCATGCTTCAGATCAGGATCTATGACGCGCAGACCAATGCGCGCGAGGAAATCCAGATCTTCTGACTTCGGTCTGATCGGATTCTTCTGCTTGGCGCATCCGCTGGCCGCGGACCGGGCTCTCGTGAACCGAGCCGCCGATGCGTCTCGGCCGTTCCGGCTTCGATCCCTTGCGCGATACGGTGTCGCTCGCCGGAGGCACTCGCGTCAGGGGCCGCCGGCATTGCATGCCGGTGCCGCTATCACTGCCCCGAACGCGGGTGCCTTCTTAACCGGTCTCGCGACTGCAGTCGCCTCGGTGCCCGCGGGCATTTCATGCCCGCGTCGCTATCACTGCCCCTTCGTCGGCTGCGTTCTCTCTTGCCTTCGCTGCGCTTCGGCGCCAGCGGGCGAGACACACACGCTAGCGTGCGGAGTCGGTCGGATATCCCACGGTGAGTGCTGAAACAGCGCTGAACGAGAGGGAGAGTGGAGGCCGGTTTGGTCATGACGGGTTCAGGATCGGAGGAGAGTCTTCCGGCGCCCGTCATGGAGATTGCTCCCATGAACATGCAGATTCTTGATGCCCGCCGTGACGCCAGCGGCGGTTACAGGGTGGACGTGAGCCGCGGCGAGCGTGTCGGACGCGTTTCCTCCGAGTGGTTTTCGCGGCCAGCCGATCAGCGCTATCTGTCGCTCAACGAACTGGCAAGCACCGTGCGTGCACGCACGGATCGCAGCCGTACGCGCGTGGTCGAAAGCGCGCTCATCCATGTCGAAGCGAACCGCACTGATCCCGAGCGGTTGGCCCTGATGCTGCCCGATTCGGACAGGCCGGTCGCGCTGACCCACTGGAGCTTCGGCCAGCTCGCAAGCCAGGTTGGCGCTCCGGCCGCCTACCTCCGACAGCTCCCTGCGGCCCTTGCAGGCATCAACCTGCAATATGGCCTGACCGCCAATCGCGCCGAACAGATCAAGACGCTCGAGACCGACGATGGCCGCGTCGAGCTTCGTGCCGTCACCAGCCCGGACTATGGCCGGATCTTTGACCATGAGCTGGTTGAGGCTGTGCAGCGTATCGCCGGCAATGGCAGAGGTGATACACGCTGGAAGGTGCCGGGGGTGCTCGACTGGTCGACCGGGATCTACAATCCCCGCGTCGATATTTCCAAGGACACGACCACACTCTATGCATCGGACAGGGATGTCTTCCTTTTCCTGGTCGATGATCTGAACCCGATCGAAGCAGGCCGTCTCCCGAACGGATTACCCGATCTCTATTTCCGCGGCTTCTATTGCTGGAATTCGGAGGTCGGGGCGAAGACGCTCGGCATGGCGAGCTTCTATCTCCGCGCCGTTTGCCAAAATCGCAATCTGTGGGGTGTGGAAGATTTCGAGGAAATCATCATTCGCCATTCCAAATACGCCTCGTCCCGCTTTGCTCACGAAGCGGCTCCTGCGCTGCTGAACTTTGCCAACTCGTCGCCGATGCCCTTCGTCAACGGCATCAAGGCCGCGCGCGAGCGGATCGTGGCGCAGAGCGACGAGGATCGCACCGAGTTCCTGCGTCGCCGCGGCTTCTCCAAGGCCGAGACAGCCAAGGTGATAGAAACGGTGCTAGCGGAGGAGGGGCGTCCGCCTGAAAGCATCTTCGATTTCGTGCAGGGCATCACAGCCGTCGCGCGCGACAAGCCGCATCAGGATGCCCGCCTAGACATGGAGGCAAAGGCAAAGAAGCTCCTGGATCGCGCCGCCTGACTCTCACGAAGCCGCGAAAAACCAATTTCGCGTGTTTCCGGCACATGTCCGTTTCGCCAATTCCGTGGCGCCGCCCTCTGGAGCGAGAGGGCGGCGCTTCGCACCGTGAACGGCTTGGAGGCCGAGAGAGAGGCTTTCGGCCGGCCGTTCCGGAGAAACTGAGATGGCAAAGGCCGTTCAGAAGATCAAGCTGTCGTCGTCACGCGACATTCCCTTCAACAAGCTCGTGTTGGCTCAATCCAATGTCCGCCGCATCAAGGCGGGCATCTCGATCGAGGATCTCGCCGAAGACATCGCACGTCGTTCACTCCTGCAAAGCCTGAATGTGCGGCCAGTCCTCGATGATGAAGGCCAGGAGACCGGCATGTTCGAGGTACCAGCCGGCGGCCGCCGCTATCGCGCCCTCGAACTCCTGGTAAAGCAGAAGCGGTTGGCGAAAACCGCGCCGGTCCCGTGCATCGTCACTGACGCCGGTACCGAGATCAGCGCGGAGGAGGACTCGCTGGCCGAAAACGTGCATCGCGTCGCGCTCCATCCGCTGGACCAGTTCCGCGCGTTCCAGACATTGCGCGAGCAACGCAAATCCGAGGAGGAGATCGCGGCAATCGTCTTCGTATCCGTCGGTATCGTGAAGCAGCGCCTTCGGCTTGCGGCCGTGTCCCCGAAACTTCTCGACGTGTACGCTGACGACGGCATGTCGCTTGAGCAGTTGATGGCATTCTCCGTCACGGCCGACCACGCTCGCCAGGAACAGGTCTGGGAGAACGTCAACCGGTCGGGCTATGACGAGCCGTATCAGATCAGGCGCGTTCTGACCGAGCGTGCGGTACAGGCCTCCGACAAGCGTGCTCGTTTCGTCGGCGTCGCCGCCTATGAGGCGGCTGGCGGCAACGTGCTGCGCGATCTCTTCGAGGAGGACGGCGGCGGCTGGCTCGAGGACATCGCGCTGCTCGAGCGTCTCGTCGCCGAGAAGCTCCGCACCGAAGCCGAGACGATCGCAGCCGAAGGTTGGAAGTGGATCGAGCTCTCCCCGAGCTTCCCTTACGGCCACGATCATGGGCTAGGCCGGCTCGAAGGCGAACCGGCCGATCTCGCCGCCGAGGAACAGGCAAGCCTCGATGCGCTGCAAGCCGAGTATACGGCGCTCCAGGAGAAATACGAGGATGCCGACGAAATTCCCGATGACGTGGACACGCGCCTCGGCGAACTTGAGCAGGCCCTCGCAGCATTCGAGGATCGGCCGCATGTTTTCGACGCGGCCGCCATCCCGCATGCCGGCGTCTTCGTCAGCATCGATACCGATGGGATGTTGCACGTCGCACGCGGCTATGTCCGCCGCGAGGACGAAGCGACGTTTGGCGCGGCCACGGCCGCTGAGCCGCATATCGAAGCCAGCCCAGCAACATTTGGCACCAATGACGGCGTTCAGGGTGTGCCACCGGCCCGGAGCAGCGTGATCACCATCGCCGGGCAGACGCCGCATGCGGAGGAGGAAGACGATGATGCCATCCGCCCCTTGCCCGATCGGCTCGTGGCTGAGCTGACCGCTCACCGGACGCTGGCGCTGCAGAACGCGGTCGCGGCCCACCCGCATGTTGCGATGACCGCGCTTTTGCACAAGCTCTGCGTTGACGCCTTCCATCGCGCCTACGGTCCGGGGTGCCTCGAAGCCGGCGTACGCCATGTGCAGCTTGCCGCCCAGGCGCCGGAGTTGAAAGAGAGCGCATCCGCCAAGTCGATCGCCGCACGGTACGACGCCTGGAAGGCCGACGTGCCGGCCGACGAAGCTGCATTGTGGGACTGGCTGGTTGCGCTGGACGACGCCAGCCGGCTCGCGCTGCTCGCCCACTGCATTTCCGGCGGCGTGAACGCCCTGGTTGAAAAGGTCGATCGCCATGGCGGGCCCGGCATTACCGCGCATGGGCTACAACGCCGCCTCGATCAGGCTGATCGCCTCGCGCGTGCGGTTGGCCTGGACATGGTGGAGGCCGGCTGGCGTCCGACGGTCGACAATTATCTCGGCCGCGTCACCAAGGGCCGCATTCTTGATGCGGTTCGCGAGGCGAGGGGTCAATCCTCGGCTCAGCTCATCGACCATTTGAAAAAGTCGGAGATGGCGAAGGAAGCCGAGCGGCTGCTCGAGGGAGCCGGTTGGCTCCCCGAGCCGCTGCGCCTGGCGACCATCTCTTCGCCTTCTGACAGTCTCGACTCTTCAGTCGAGCCGCTTCCCGAATTCCTCTCCGGCGACGACGAGGAATCAGCCGATGCCGACGAGAGTGAGCCGCCGCCGCTCGTCGCGGCCGGATAGCCCCACCGCTGCGGGCGGCATGCTGCTGCCCGCAGCTCTTCACCGCTTCTTCCTCCATCCTCAGGCCAAAAGAAAAGGTCCAGATCCGGGTTGCTGGACCCTTTCACTTTGATCGAGATCAAGAGGGAGAGGCGGGCCGGGAAGGGTTTGAACCGCGGCCGTGTCAGGAGAGTGCCGCGCGGTTCGGACCTTTCCCGCTCTCCGAAAGACCCCCTCATGACCGAATCTCTCGTCGGCGGCGCCAGCGCCGCGCCTCTTTCGATCCGTGCCGCTGCAACAGTCACCTCCGCTGTCGTCAAGGCCGCGCGCCAGCTTTTGACCGATCTCGAACGCGGCCGTCGCATTGATGCTACCGTCCTGCGCTGCGCCATGGAGGCTGCCTTCGGCGCCTCCGATGCGACCGGCGGCTGGAACTGGAAGACCGCCTATGACGTCGGTGAGGCGGCGACCGTCCTGTTCCTGCGGCGGCATGGCGCCGCCATGCGCGCCAAGGCGGCGTCGCCGGCAGCCATGCTGTCAATGCTGATGAGAATCGCAAGTCTCCTTCCGACCCAGACACGCCGGTCCGAGGAAAGCCAATCCCTCCAGCAGTTCTCGACGCCGATCGGATTGGCGTATGTCGCGAGCATGGCCGCCGCGATTACGCCGGCCGATGTCGTGCTGGATCCGTCAGCCGGCACCGGCCATCTCGCTGTCCTCGCAGAACTGGCCGGAGGCTCCCTCGTTCTCAACGAGTTCGCCGAGAGTCGTGCCGGCATTCTGGGACAGATCTTTCCTGCTGTCCGCTCCACGCGGTTCGACGCCGCATACATCAACGATCACCTCGATGCGCGCATCGTACCGAGCGTCGTCCTGATGAACCCGCCATTCTCGGCAGCGATTCATGTCGACCACAAGATGGCTGATGTGGCATTGCGGCACGTCCGCTCGGCGCTGGCCCGTCTTCCAGAAGGTGGACGCCTGGTCACCATCACGGGCGCGAACGTCGCAGCCGACAGTCCTGTGTGGACCGACTCCTTCAGGCGCCTTCAGGAACAGGGCCGGATCGTGTTCTCGGCGGCGATTGACGGCGCCATCTATGCCAGGCAGGGCACCGCCGTCGACACCCGCCTGACCGTTATCGATCGCGTGCCGGCGGATGACATCTCGTCGTTGCCGGCATCCGCCGGCATCGCGCGAGACCTGCCGACTTTGCTCGACTGGGTCGTCCAGTACGTGCCAACACGTCGTCCGATTGCCGGCACGCCGCTTGCGGCGGTGCCGGCGATTGCCAGCTTCCCGACGCCCCAGACCGTCCGCGCCTATGTCGCCCACCGCCAGCCCGTGGCAGCGGCGCCAGCATCCGATCTCGTGCCGACGGAAGTTGCCTACGAGTCGATCGACTGGGTGCCCACCGATGCCAGCAAGATCACCGACGCGCTCTACGAATCCTACGCGTTGCAATCGATCCGCATTCCAGGCGCGCACGCCCATCCAACGAAGCTCGTGCAGTCGGCCGCAATGGCGTCGGTGGCGCCGCCAAAGCCT
>CAZSRR010000101.1:0-9504 GCA_964609175.1 uncultured Bradyrhizobium sp. | reverse complement strand
CCATTGCCTGCCGGGACGCGTCGTTCAGCGGCACCAGCCGCTCCTTGTTGCCCTTGCCGCGCACCACGATCATGCGGGCGTCGCGCCGCGCCGCCGACAGCGGCAGCGCCACCAGTTCCGAAACGCGCAGGCCGGTGGCGTAGAGCACCTCCAGCAGGCAATACAACCGCATGGCGCGCAGCCGCGCCTGCGGCGAGCTCTTGGCTTCGGCCAATTCCTTGGCCTTGGTCAGCATGCGGTCGACATCGGCGATCGACAGTACCTTCGGCAGGCCCCGGCCGCGCTTCGGGCCGGACAGGATCGCCGCCGGGTCGTCGCTCCGGATGCGCTCGTTGAGCAGGAACCGAAACAGATGCCGCATCGCCGACAGCCGGCGCGCGACGCTGGAGGATTTGAAACCGCGTGTGTCCAGGTCGGCGAGGTAGTCCCGCAGCACGTCGGTTCCGGCCCCGGCAAAGCTTTGCCGCTTGCGGACAAGAAAGTCGGACAGATCCGTCAGGTCGCGGCGATAGGCGTCGAGGGTGTTGACGCCGGCCCCCTGTTCGGCGGCGAGCATGTCGAGGAACAGGTCCGTCAGTCGCGCATCAGTCGCCGTCTTGCTGGAACGCATTGCCTCCGGCATCCCGCTGGGAGAAGCCGCCTCCGTATTCGCCTGCACAGAATCGGACGATAGCGGCTATTTCTTGAGGAACCTGTCTGGGGGGATGGTCACCGTCATTTCCCGGGGCTTTGGCGTGACGAAATTCGCCAGCGAGAAAACCACGCCATAGATCACCCCGGCGATGATGCCGACGACCGTCAAAAAGCGGAACAAACTGGGCATTGGGAGCTCAGGGCGGCGAAATTAACCAATGAAATCATCCATCATGTTCGCATCTCCGTGGCAAGAGTCTCTGGCGGGGGCGTCACAGGGGGTAGTATAGGTGGCGCAGCCGCGGGCAAGTCCCCGCAGAATCGAAGGGTTTTTTCGTGTCCGAGACCGCCGCACCGGCGCAGGCGAGCCCCACCCAGGATGCCGACCTTGTCGCGGCGCTGGGGAACCGCTGTGTCGTGCTGGTGGGAATGATGGGCGCGGGCAAATCAACCATCGGCCGCCGGCTCGCCGCCAGGCTCGGTCTGCGGTTCTTCGATGCCGACATCGAGATCGAGATCGCCCATGCCGGCATGACGATACCGGAAATCTTCGCGACCCATGGCGAGCCTTATTTCCGCGACGGCGAGGCGCGGGTGATCGCGCGGCTGCTGGACGGCGGACCGGCGGTGATCGCCACCGGCGGCGGTGCGGTCATGCGCGAGGAGACCCGCAACCGCATCCGCGACAAGGCGGTGTCGATCTGGCTGAAGGCGGATCTCGACGTCATCATGAAGCGCGTCAGGCGCCGCGCCGACCGGCCGCTGCTGCAGACGGAGGATCCGACCGGGACCGTCCAGCGCCTGCTTGAGGCGCGCGAACCGGTCTACGTCACCGCCGACCTGACGATCGCCTCGCGCGACGTGCCGCACGACCGCATCGTCGAGGAGTGCATCGAGGCCCTTCGCGCCCGGCTGTGCCCGGCCGCGCCTTCCGCCCAGCCGACATCAGACGGGATCAGCGTCACGCCATGACCGCGCCACTGAAACACACAGCCGATATCAACGTCGAGGTCGCGCTCGGCGACCGCGCCTATGACATCGTCATCGGCCGCGGCGTGCTGTCCTCGCTCGGCGCGCGCGTCGCCGCGTTGCGCCCGGGCGTGCGCACCGCCATCGTCACCGACCGCACCGTGGCCAGGCACTGGCTGGAGCCGGCCGAGCGCTCGCTCAGCGAGGCCGGCATTCCGACCTCGCGTGTCGTCGTCGAGGAAGGCGAGGGGTCGAAGACCTATGCCGTTCTTGAAAAAGTCTCCGAGGCGCTGATCGCGGCGAAGATCGAGCGCAACGATCTCGTCGTCGCGCTCGGCGGCGGCGTGGTCGGCGATCTCGCCGGCTTTGCGGCCGCGATCCTGCGGCGGGGCGTCGATTTCGTGCAGGTGCCGACCTCGCTCCTGGCGCAGGTGGATTCCTCGGTCGGCGGCAAGACCGGCATCAACTCGCCACAGGGCAAGAATCTGCTCGGCGCGTTCCATCAGCCGGTGCTGGTGATCGCCGACACCTCCGTGCTCGATACGCTGTCGCCACGCCAGTTCCGCGCCGGCTATGCCGAAGTTGCCAAATATGGCGTGCTCGGCGACGAGGCGTTTTTCGGCTGGCTCGAGGCCAACCACGCCGACATCTTCGCGGGCGGCGCGGCTCGCGAGCATGCGATCGCCACCTCCTGCCGCGCCAAGGCCGCGATCGTCTCCCGCGACGAGCGCGAGAACGGCGAGCGCGCGCTGCTCAATCTCGGCCACACGTTTGGCCACGCGCTGGAAGCCGCCACCGGCTTCTCCGATCGCCTGTTCCACGGCGAAGGCGTTTCCGTCGGCATGGTGCTGGCGGCGGAGTTTTCCGCGCAACTCGGCATGATATCCGCGGCCGACGCCGCCCGGGTCGAACGTCATCTCGCCGCCGTGGGCCTGCCGACCCGTCTGCAGGACATCGCAGGTTTTGCCCAGGAAGGATTGGCGGACGCCGACGCGCTGATGGCGCTGATGGCGCAGGACAAGAAGGTCAAGCGCGGCAGGCTCACCTTCATCCTGCTGCATGCCATCGGCCGTGCGGTGGTCGCCAACGACGTCGAGCCGGCGCGGGTGCGCGACTTCCTGCAACAGAAGCTGTCGGGATGAGGACGGGAATGCCGGCGGCGCGGCACGCGTCGCGCGGCGCCTTCGCGAGGCACACATGAGCTCGACCGCGTTCAACCTGTTGCTGGCGTTCCTGCTGCTCTCTGCCAACGCGTTCTACGTGGCTGCCGAGTTCGCGCTGGTGAAGAGCCGCGGTTTCCGCATCAAGGCCATGGTCGAGCAGGACCGCTTCGGCGCGCGCCTGCTGCACGATATGATGGGAAATATCGAGGCCTATCTCGCCTGCTGCCAGCTCGGCATCACCATGGCCTCGCTGGGCCTCGGCTGGGTCGGCGAGCCCACGGTGTCGGCGCTGCTCGAGCCGCTGCTGATCCCGCTCGGAATGTCACAGGCGACGTTGCACTTCGTGTCGTTCATGGCGGGCTTCCTGATCTTCTCCTCGCTGCATATCGTGATCGGCGAGCAGGTGCCGAAAACGCTGGCGATCCGCCAGCCGATGCCGGTTTCGCAATGGATCGCCTATCCACTGTATCTGTCCTACCTGGTGTTCTGGCCGCTGAACTGGCTGCTCAACACCGCGTCGCGCGCGATCCTGCGCATGATGGGGGTCAAGGAATCATCGCAGCACGAAATCCTGACCGACTCCGAGATCGAAGGGCTGGTGGAGGAATCCGCCGTGCATGGCGGCATCGAAAGCGGCGAGGCCGAGTACATCCAAAACGTGTTCCGCTTCGGCGACCTCGCCGTCTCCGACGTCATGGTTCACCGCACCGCGATGGTGATGATCAACGCCGACCTGCCGGCGGAAGAACTGGTGCGCGAGGTGCTGGCGACCGAATACACCCGCATCCCGTTGTGGCGTGACAAGCCCGAAAACATCATCGGCGTGCTGCACGCCAAGGATCTGCTGCGCGCGATCCGCGCTTCCGAGGGCGACATGTCCCGCATCGACGTGTCTGCCATCATGCTGCCGCCGTGGTTCGTGCCGGAGATGCGGCCGCTGTCCGAACAACTGAAGGCGTTCCGCCGCCGCAAGACCCACTTCGCCCTCGTCGTCGACGAGTATGGCGAGGTCGAAGGCATGGTGACGCTCGAGGACATTCTGGAGGAGATCGTCGGCGACATTTCCGACGAGCACGACGTTGCCGTGGCCGGCGTCCGCGTCCAGGCCGACGGCTCGGTCGTGGTGGACGGCTCGGTGCCGATCCGCGACCTCAATCGCGCCATGAACTGGCATCTGCCGGACGAGGAGGCGACGACGGTTGCCGGCCTCGTCATTCACGAAGCGCGTTCAATCCCCGAACGCGGTCAGAATTTCACCTTCCACGGCTGCCGCTTCCGCGTGCTCCGCCGCGAGCGCAACCGCATCACCGCGCTCAAGATTACGCCACTGCCGCGCGAAGCTGGCGGCGAGGAGCCGAAGCCGAGGCGGGCAGGGACGGCGTTCTGAAAGTTTCCCGTCATCCCTTGTCTATGGCTTCGCCCTTATCGCTGGAAGTGCGTGCTATTGCGGGCCTTGAGGTATGCACCGTCCGTGGCCGTTTCGTGCTTCGAGGCTCGCGCCCGCACCTCACGATGACGGATCGAACGGTTCGCTTGATCTCGAAGGCGCTGGTTGCGACCAGTCTGCCAGGATTACCGGCCGGCGTTCTCCCCCGGCGCCTGCGCCTTGATCGCGAGTGCGTGAACGGAGCCCTTGAGTTCCGCGTCCAGCGTCGCGTTTACCATGCGGTGGCGTTCGATCCGGCTCTTCCCTTCGAAGGCCGGAGACACGATATGTACTCTGAAATGCGTTTCGCCGCCGGGGCGGTGGCCCGCATGGCCCTCATGCAGATGAGATTCATCCATGACGTCGAGGCTTTCCGGCGTGAAAGCTTCATGCAACTTCTTTATGATAAGTTCTCTTGTGCTCATGACCGTGGCAGATAGTTTGGTTGCCGCTTTCCGTCAATGTTGTACCCGAACAGAGGTATTCGCAATGTCAAGACTTGAAGCCTCGGGCATTGCGTAGTCAAAGTCAGCCATGGCAATTGATTCATCCAAATTCTTCGACTCCATCCGCATCAAGCCCAACAAGGTCAGCGCCAAGGCGCAGGCGCGTGCGAATGAAGAGTCCGCGATGTGCGAGTGGGCGGGCTGCCCGAACAAGGGCCCGCACCGCGCGCCGAAGGGCCGCGAGAATTCGCGGGAGTATTTTCACTTCTGCCTGAACCACGTCCGCGAGTACAACCAGAACTACAATTTCTTTCAGGGCATGAACGCCGATGCCGTCGCGCGCTATCAGAAGGATGCGCTGACCGGCCATCGCCCGACCTGGAAGATGGGCGCCAACACGGCGGGCAAGAAAGGCAAGCAGGCGGCCGAGGAGTTCGACCACGCGTCCGATCCCTTCAGCATGTTCTCCGAACTCAACGGCCGTGGCCGCTGGCGGCCCGGACCGGGCACCGAGGCCAAGGCCGAAACCCGCAAGGTGATGAACGCCGAGCGCAAGGCGCTGCAGGTGATGGGGCTTGGCGCCGAAGCCACGCTGGAGGACGTCAAGGCGAAGTACAAGGCGCTGGTCAAGCAGCATCACCCCGACGCCAATGGCGGCGACCGCTCCACCGAGGATCGCCTGATCGAGATCATCAAGGCGTATAATTATCTGAAGACGGTGGTTCGCGGCGCGTAGCGATCCCTTCTCGTCGTCGCCCAAATCTCGTCCGGGGGCCGGGACCCCTACGCCGCGGCTTCCGTCCACCTAGCCCGGCATCGGCCCGATATACGCCGAACTCGGCCGGATCAGGCGCCCGCCGCGCTGCTGCTCGCGGGCATGCGCGGTCCAGCCAGCGGCGCGGGCGACCGCAAAGACCGGCGTGAATGCCTGCCTCGGGATCTTCAGCGCATCGAGCAGGATCGCGGTGAAGAATTCGACATTGGTGTCCAGCGGTCGGTCGGGATTCTTCTTGCGCAGTGCGCTGCGGATATAGGCTTCCACCTCTCCCGCAAACGGCAGGTCGGCGCCTTCGCCGGCGAGCCGCTCGATCGCGCCTTTCAGCACGTCGGCGCGCGGATCGCGGACGCGGTAGACGCGATGGCCAAATCCCATCAGCCGTTCGCCGCGCGCCAGCGCGCTGTCGACCCACGGCTTGATGCGCTCGCTCGATCCGATTGCGTCGAGCATTTCCAGCACCGGCTCCGGCGCGCCACCGTGCAGCGGGCCTGTCAGCGCGCAATAGCCGGCGGTGACGGCGGCGAACAGGTCGGCTTGCGTCGAGGCCACCACCCGCGTCGCGAAGGTCGACGCGTTCATGCCGTGGTCGCACACGGTGACGAAGTACGCGTCCAGCGCGGCGACTTCGCGCGCGTTCGGCTTGCGGCCAAGCATCATCGATAGCGTGTCGGCAGCATGGCTGGCGGTCGGATCGGGCGCGACCGGATTGTTGCCCTTCGCACGCTGCACCAGCGCGCCCGCGATGACCGGAAACGCGCCGACGATGGTGGCTTCATGCGCCAAGCCCGCTTCGGCGCGCAGCCCGGCGATCGCCGCGCGAAAACCGTCGACGATCGAGAGCCCGCGGGTGATGCCAAGCAGATCCGGCAGGCGCGCGAAGGCGCGTTCGCGCCCCGCCCCGAGAGCGGCGCGCACGGCGGCTTCGCCGATCGGCTGGCCGGTGCCGCCGCTCCACAGCCGGGCGGTCGCGCCTTCAAAACCGGCTTTACGGGCGAGGTCGCCGACCCGCTCGCCGGCGATGATCAGTTCGCCGCGCTCGCCGTCGACATGGCTGAGCACGGTTTCGGCGGCGGGAATCCCGTCCAGGCCGATCGGGGTCTTTGAAAGCTGGATGTTCATGAAGGCGCTCCCTTGTTCGCCTCCAAGGTCGAATCTCTCGACAAATTGATCAATCTTGATTATGTAAATCAATATGAAAAAATCCGCCGGCCTCTACCTCTCGGCCCGCGAGGCCTCCGCCGAACTCGCGATCTCGCAGGCGACGCTCTACGCCTATGTCAGCCGCGGGCTGATCCGCTCCGAGCCGTCGGAGGATTCCCGCAGCCACCGCTACCGCGCCGAGGACGTCCGCACGCTGAAGGAGCGGCGCACGCCGGCGCCCGAGCCGCGCGGCATGCGCAGTTTCGACGCCGACCTGCCGGTGCTGGATTCGTCGGTCGGGACCATCACCGAGGACGGCGCGATCTATCGCGGAGTCAATTGCGTGGACCTCTCCGAGCGCGACACGCTCGAGCACACCGCGACGCTGCTGTGGGATGTCACCAACGTCGATCCGTTCGAGTCCGACAATTGCCCCGTCGTGTCCGACGAGATGCGCGCCGTGGCCGAAGCCACCCGCACGGCCGGCGCGATCGATCGCGCCATTGCGGTGCTGGCGCTGGCGGCCGCCGCCGATCCGCGCGCCTTCACCCGGGCGCCCGACGGTCGCGCGATGGTCGGCGGCCGCATCGTGCGGCTGGTGGTGGCGACCATGCTGAATGCGACCTCATCGGCGAGGCCGCTGCACGTCCAGATCGCGCGCGTCTGGGCGCCGGATAACAAGCACGCGCCAGACCTGATCCGCCGCGCGCTGGTGCTGCTGGCGGACCACGAGTTGAACGCCTCGACCTTCACCGTGCGCTGCGCGGCCTCGACCGGCCTCAACCTCTTCGACTCCGTGATCGCCGGCCTCGTCGCGCTGAAGGGGCCGAAGCACGGTGGCGCGGGTGTGCTGGCGGCTCAGCTATTAAAGACGTTGGCCAATAGCGAGGTCGCGCCCGTGATCCGCGAGCGCGTCTCGCTCGGCGAACGGTTCGCGGGGTTCGGTCATGGCGTCTACAAGCACGGTGATCCGCGCGCGCGGGCGCTGTTGGAAGCGCTGGCGCGTTCCGGCGCAGACCGCAAATTCACCCATGAAATCCCCGACAGCATTGCCGAAGCCACCGGCGAATTCGTCAATATCGACTATGCGCTGGCGGTGCTGGTGCACACGCTCGGCCTGCCGCCCGGCCATGAGCTGGTGCTGTTCGCGATGGCGCGCACGGTCGGGTGGATCGCCCATGCCTGCGAGCAATTGCAGCACGGCCGGCTGATCCGGCCTCGCGCCCGCTATGTCGGCCCGGCGCCTGGGCGCGGCCCGGGCCGGGCCTGATCAGAAGCAGCCTTTGCAGTCCGGCGGCGGCGCAGCGTCCAGACGCCGAGAGCCACAATCGCCGCCGTGAACACGGCCAGCATCCACAAATGTTTCCCGACGTGCTGGTGGTACGGCAGGCCGGCATAGTGGTGCAGGGCCGAAACCGCGATGACGCCCGGCAGCACATGCGCGCCGGCCCAGGCCAAGATCGCAGGGACATTGACACCAAAGAACAGGGCGGGGCGCATCCCGAGCGCGCCTGCCGTGACCGGCACGAACGCCCGGATCGGCGGCACAAAACGGGCGAAGAAAACCGCCAGCGTTCCCCAGCGGTGGAAGAACGCTTCGCTCTGCGCGACCAGAGCGGGATATCCCGACATGGGCCAGACCCCGAGGATTTCTCGTTGTGAGCGATGCCCGGTCCAATACGCCGAGCCGTCACCGATCAGGGCGCCGGCGATCGCCGCCGCCAGCACGCCCCACAGCGTCAACTCGCCGCCCGGCACCAGCGCGCTCAAGGCGAGGATCACGGTCGAGCCCGGCACCAGCGCCCCCACCACCGGGACCGCCTCGAACAGTGCCGCCAGAAACAGCGTCAGATAGGCCAGCCATGGGTGGGCGGAGACGAACGCAATCACGGGATCGAGAAATGAGGTCACACTCTGCCTTCCGCCCACGGGCTATCGCACCAGAGGTATCAAGCCCGGAGCGAGGCTGAAAGTACCGGCTTGGCCGGTTTTCAGCCGGACACGGTACCGACAACGGCAAAAGTGCGGCGTGATTCGCAGGGCAGCCCTCCAAAAATCTGATACACGGCTTATCTCAATGATAAGGCGACGGAACTTTCATTTCGCCGCGGGCTTCTGCCAGCCCGTGCTCTCTGCTAAGTTCACGCCAGCCCCCATCCGCAGCCATTCAACAAATCTGGTTTCGGGAATGCCCGGGACCTCGGAGGATTGATGACGACCGCCGCCATGAGCAAAGTTACGGAACCCGTCGGAATGCCCGACATGAAGGTGTCGGTCCGGCAGGTGTTCGGGATCGACAGCGATCTCGAAGTGCCCGCCTATTCGGAAGTCGACCCGCACGTACCGGAAGTCGATGCGGATTACCGCTTCGACCGCGCCACCACGCTCGCGATCCTGGCCGGTTTCGCGAAGAACCGCCGTGTCATGGTCACCGGCTATCACGGTACCGGGAAATCCACCCACATCGAGCAGGTTGCCGCCCGGCTCAACTGGCCCTGCGTGCGCGTTAACCTCGACAGCCACATCAGCCGTATCGATCTCGTCGGCAAGGACTCGATCGTGGTCCGCGACGGCAAGCAGGTTACGGAATTTCGCGACGGCATCCTGCCCTGGGCGCTGCAGCACAATATCGCGCTGGTGTTTGACGAATATGACGCCGGCCGCCCCGACGTGATGTTCGTGATCCAGCGCGTGCTGGAAGTCTCCGGCCGTCTGACTCTGCTGGACCAGAACAAGGTGATCAAGCCGCACCCGGCGTTTCGTTTGTTCGCGACCGCCAACACGGTCGGCCTCGGCGATACATCGGGCCTCTATCACGGCACCCAGCAGATCAACCAGGGCCAGATGGACCGCTGGTCGATCGTCACCACGCTGAACTACCTGGCGCATGACGAGGAAGTCGAGATCGTGCTCTCGAAGGCGAAGCACTATCGCACCGAGGGCGGCCGC
>CAZSRR010000100.1:0-10336 GCA_964609175.1 uncultured Bradyrhizobium sp. | reverse complement strand
GTGCCGCCGGTGGTGATGATGACATCGACGCCCTCATCGGCGGTCCAGCGCTTGATCACGGCGCGGATCGCCTCGACGTCGTCGGTGACGATTTCGCGCGCGGCGAGCCTGTGGCCGGCCGCCGTCAGCCGGTCCGCCAGCGTCGTGCCGGACTTGTCGTCCGCCAGCGAGCGGGTGTCGGAGACGGTGAGCACCGCGATGTTGAGCGGCACGAACTGTTTTGCTGCATCGATGGAGGACATGACCGCCTCTTTCCGTCATGCCCGGCCTTGTGCCGGGCATCCACGTCTTCAAACTCCATCAAAGTATAGACGTGGATGGCCGGGACAAGCCCGGCCATGACGGCAAAATACTTTCTCGCTTCAACTCACAGCGCGCCCTGCGCGAACGTGTTGCAGGCCTGCACCGTGCCCTGCTTGTAGCCGGTCATGAACCACTGCCTGCGCTGGGCCGCGGAACCGTGGGTGAAACTGTCCGGCACCACCCTGCCCGTCGACTGCCGCTGCAGCGTGTCGTCGCCGATCGCGGTCGCCGTGCGCAGCGCGGCATCGATGTCGCCCTCTTCGACGAACCCCGGACGCTTCTTCTCTTCGCGGTTGACCCAGACGCCCGACAGACAATCCGCCTGCAACTCGACCTTGACCTGCAGCGCGTTGGCTTCCGCCTTGCTGCCGGCCTGCTGCTGCAGCCGCTGCACCCGCGGCAGGATGCCGAGCAGGTTCTGGATGTGATGGCCGGCTTCATGCGCGATGATGTAGGCCGTCGTGAATTTGCAGGCATTGCCCGAACAGCCGCGGAAGCGCGTCTCGACCTCGCGGAAGAAACTGGTGTCGAGGAATATCTGCTTGTCGGGCGGGCAATAGAACGGCCCCATCGCCGACTGCGCCATGCCGCAGCGGCCGCCATTGGTGGCGTTGCGGAACAACACGATACGCGGGCCCGTGTACGTCTGTCCGCTGGCCTGGAATATCTCGCTCCAGCGGTCGTCGATCTCGCCGAGAATGCCCGCGATCATGCTGCCGACTTCGTCCTTCGGCGCGCCGGTCTTGGCCGGGCCGGAGCGGCGATCGGTCTGATAGGTCGGCGCCTGGTTGCCGCCGGTGAGAATTTCGGCGCCGCCGATCAGGATGCGCGGATCGATGCCGAACGCGTAACCGACCAGGCCGAGCACGATGATGGTGCCGATGCCGAGCCCGCCGCCGCCCATCGGCAGGCCGAAGCCGCCGCCGCCGCCCATTCCGCCGCCATCGTCGCGACGGTCATCGATACTGTCGCTGCGGCGGAAATCATCGTAACGCATCGCGGTGTGTCCTCATCCCGGGCGGTTGGCTTGAAGGCTGCTGGCTTGAAGGCTTTTGTCTCAAAGGTTTTTTGTCTCAAAGGCTGTCGGCTCGGATACCAACGCGCCAATCACGTAAAATTTCCATTCCGTTAATCAATATCCTGTCCGGCGAAAATTGCATAGTGCGGACAACGTTCGACGTTTCCTCGGCAAACTCTTCTCAGCAACTCTACCGATTAAGTCGATTTTTACTTTGCCCGTTCATTGTACCTGCAGTCGGTTGTTTTAGTCCCGCGTCGCCGACAGCGTCGCCTGAGTCAGAGTAATTGAGTCATGGTTGTGTCGCGTCGCGGGGCGTCTGCAAGGGCGCCCCGCACTAAATTTGAGTCCGAGTCGAATGCGCGTATCGTCATCGGCGATTGCGTCGCCGAGATGTCGAAGCTTCCGGCCGGTTCGGTCGATCTGGTGTTCGCAGATCCGCCGTATAACCTGCAGCTGAAGGGCGAACTCAAGCGCCCCGACGAATCCCATGTCGATGCCGTCAACAACGACTGGGACAAGTTCTCGTCCTTTGCCGCCTATGACGATTTCACCCGCGCCTGGCTGCTCGCCTGCCGCCGGTTGATGAAACCCTCGGCGACGCTGTGGGTGATCGGCTCCTATCACAATATCTTCCGCGTCGGCTCGATCATGCAGGACCTCGGCTTCTGGGTTCTCAACGACATCGTGTGGCGCAAGACCAATCCGATGCCGAATTTCCGCGGCCGCCGCTTCACCAACGCGCACGAGACCATGATCTGGGCGGCGCGTGACGAAAAGGCCAAGGGCTACACCTTCAACTACGAGGCGCTGAAGGCCGCCAATGAGGACGTGCAGGCGCGTTCCGACTGGCTGATCCCGCTTTGCACCGGCGAAGAGCGCCTCAAGGGCGCCGACGGCAAGAAAGTGCACCCGACCCAGAAGCCCGAGGGCCTTTTGGCGCGCGTGCTGCTGTCGTCGTCGAAGCCGGGCGACCTCGTGATCGATCCCTTCAACGGCACCGGCACGACCGGCGCCGTGGCAAAACGTCTCGGCCGCCGCTACATCGGCTTCGAGCGCGACAGGACCTATGCGCAAGCAGCCGAAGAACGCATCGCCGCGGTGGAACCGCTGCCCGAAGCGACGCTGGCGCCGTTCATGACCGCGCGCGAGGCGCCCCGCGTGGCGTTCTCCGAACTGATCGAGCGCGGCATGATCCCGCCCGGCACCAGACTTGTCGATGCCAAGAAGCGCCACGGCGCGCTGGTTCGCGCCGACGGCGCCATCATGCTCGGCGACAAGGTCGGCTCGATCCACCGCATCGGCGCCGTGGCGCAGGGCGCGCCCGCCTGCAACGGCTGGACGTTCTGGCATGTCGAGACCAAGAACGGGCTGAAACTGATCGACGAATTGCGGGCGGAAATCCGCTCGGAGATGGCGGCGGGCTGAGTTTCGCCCGGCGCATCACCGTACCTTGAAGACGAGGCGCGTGGATCATCGCGCTTTTGTCCACGTTCCCAAGTATGCTTCGGACGTATTGTTCGCACGCGAGGTCAATGCCATGCGCACGCGAAGCTCGGAATCCCTAATTGTGCTGCCGCTGCTACCGATCTTCCTGATCGGCGTGTTTCCGATGCTGCTATTATGTTTGCTCGGCCCTGCCGGGTTGATCATCCTGGGCATTTTAGTTGCCGGCGCCGGCCTGACCGACATGCTCGACGCCAACGGTACCTTCAGCGAGCAGATCATCGTGCATGGTTACGCACCGAGAACGGAACGCAGCGGCCAACGCAACGCGCTGCGGACCGAAATGCGATTTGCGACCGTGATGATCGCTGGCGGGATCGGCCTTGCGGTCGCCGGCATCGGCGGTCTGGCGCTGTGGTAACGGCCGGCTTCGCTCGTCTCGACCGCCCGGACACCAGCCCGGTCACAGACTCGTAGCTTGCGCATTCGCGAAAATCTGCGCATGGACGTGGCACGGGGCGGCAAGGATGCCGCCTGCTCTGCAAAGCTGTCGTTCAAGCAGCCAATGGGGGAGAAAACCAACCATGCTCAAATTCTATTTCAACGGATCGCCCAACCCGACCAAGGTCGCGCTGTTCCTCGAGGAAGCCGGTATCGCCTATGAGCCGGTCGCGGTCGACACCCGCAAGGGCGACCAGTTCAAGCCGGAATATCTCGCCATCAACCCGAACGCCAAGGTGCCCGCGATCGACGACGACGGCGTCAAGGTGTTCGACAGCAACGCCATCCTGCTCTACCTCGCCGAAAAGACCGGCAAGTTTCTGCCCGCCAATACGCCGGCCAACCGCGGCGAGTTGCTGTCATGGCTGATGTTCGTCGCCACCGGCGTCGGGCCGTTCTCCGGCCAGGCCGTTCATTTCAAGCATTTTGCGCCGGAGAAGGTCGACTACGCCCACAACCGCTACCAGTTCGAGGCCCAGCGGCACTACGGAATCCTCAACGACCATCTGGCCAAGCGCCGCTACATGGTCGGCGACACCTACACCATCGTCGACATGGACGTGTGGGGCTGGGCGCGGATGGCCGCGTTCATCATGGGCGATGAGGCGGCCGCGAACTATCCCAACGTCAAGCGGCTGGTCGACGAGATTTCGGCCCGGCCCGCAGCGGCGAAAGCGATCGCGCTGAAGGACAGTTTCAAGTTCAAGGCCGAAATGGACGACGAAGCCCGCGGCAACATGTTCAAGCACCTCAAGATCAAGGCGGCCTGACCTTATCAGGTAATTCTCGTCATGGCCGGGCTTGTCCCGGCCATCCACGCCCTGCCACTCGGCGAAAAAGGGCGAGGACGCGGATGCCCGGCACAAGGCCGGGCATGAGGGCCTTTTTGACGTGGCCTGAGAACGTCTCAAACCGCTGCCGCCACCTTTCGCTCCTGCGGAAACTTCCCGAGCGCAAAGCGCCGTGCCCGCCCCGAGGCCGCTGCAATCGTAGTTCGCATGAGCGCCTGCGACATGCGGGGCCGGTGTTCCCGCATATCGCTTCGCTCATGGCGGGCTACAAAGTCGGTGCTACGCCGCCGCTACCTTCCGCTCCTGCGGAAACTTCCCGAGCACGCGCTCGACCAGCGCGCTGTCGCAATATTCCTTGATCTCCTTGATCTTCCCGTTCTCGATGCGCCAGACCATGCAGTACTGGTTGTCGTAGCGCTCGCCCGATTTCGTGACGTTGTCGCCGCGCGCCTCGACCACGACATAGTCGCCTTCCGCGATGAAGTTGAACGCGACCGTGCGCGGCCGTACGGCGAAGAACGAGCGGAAATGGCCCATCAGGCCGTTGTTGATGGCCTCGCGCCCCCTGAATTCGTGCGACCAGGAATATTGCCCGGTGACGACCCAGGTCGCGTCGTCGGCGAGGTTGTCGAGGAAGGTGGTCCCGCTGCGGTTGGCGGAATCCGTATAGACCTGCTGCACCAGTTTCTTGTTCTCTGCTGCGCTCATGGGCGGCTTCTCCTGTGACGATGCCCCGATCATCGCGCGCCGCGCGCCATTCTTCCAATCGATAGGGAGTATGATATATATTCATCTTATGAATTTGAATTCGCTCGATCTCAACCTGCTGGTCGCGCTCGACGCGCTGTTGCGCGAGACCAGCGTCAGCCGCGCGGCGATGCGGATCGGCCTGTCGCAGCCGGCGGCGAGCCACGCGCTGCAGCGGCTGCGCGATTTGATCGGCGATCCCCTGCTGGTGCGAAATGGCGCGCGGATGGAGCTGACGCCGCGGGCGCAGGCGCTGCGGGCACCGCTGGCGCAGGCGCTCGACCAGGTCCGCGCCCTGTTCATGCCCGACGATTTCGACGCCGCCAGCAGCGAGCGGCAGTTTCGCCTGATGATGCCGGATCTCGCCGTCGAGCTGCTGATGCCGCGGCTGATGGAGAAGATCACAAGGCTGGCGCCGAACGTGCGGATCGACGTGGTGCCGTGGCGCGGGCCGGCGATCTTCTCGGCCGAATTCGCCCGCACCATCGACATGGTGATCTCGATCGGCAACGCGTTCGCCGGCTTTCACCGCCAGCGGCTCTACACCGACCGCGACGCGCTCGCCGTCCGGCAGGGGCATCCCGCCGGCGCGCGGCTGAAGCGCATCGAAACCTTCCTCGAGGCACGCCACGTCGCAGTGGTGATCCGCGGCCAGAACGAGGATCTGGTCGACATGTGGCTGCGTCCCAAGGGCATCGAGCGGCGGATCGCGCTGGTCGTGCCCGGCTATATCGAGGCGCTGCACGTCACCGCGCGCACCGACCTGATCGCCTTCGTGCCGCGCCGGCTCATCGCCGCGCTGTCGAAGCAATTGTCGCTGACCACGATCGCGCCGCCGCTCGATCCGGGGATCGACGAGCAGTACATGTTCTATCCCACGCGCGCGCAGATGGATCCGGGTTCGATCTGGCTGCGCAACATCATGCTCGGCATCGGCCGCGAGATGGAGCGCAAGAAAGCGTAGAGCGTGAGAAGGAATTGTAGCCTGCATGAGCGTTCGCGACATGCGGGATGCCGCGAGCGCCGGTCCCGCATATCGCTGCGCTCATGACGGGCTACAGAGGCGACAGACCGTAGGTGGGCAAAAGGCGCAACGCGCCGTGCCCACCCTACACGCTCAGGCCTTCACCGCCGCCAGCACCTTCTGCACGGCCGGCCGCTCTTCCATCCGCCGGCGATGTTCCGCCACCCTCGGCAGCGTTGCGAGATCGACGCCGTCGCCCTCCAGCCAGCCGGAGATGGTGTAGAGATAGGGATCGCAGATCGTGAACTGCTCGCCCATCACCCACGGGCCTTGCAGCATGTCGCGCTCGATCAGGCCGAAGGAAGCGGCCATCGTCTCCGGCACCTTGCGTTTCATGTCGGCGAACGAGGACTCCTCCACCGCCCAGCGATAGCCGCGCATCTTGTGCGCATGGTTGATATGCACGGTGGAGCAGAGATAGCTGTTGAACGACTGCGCCTGCGCGAACGCGAAGGGATCGTCCGGCACCAGTTTGGCTTCCGGAAAGCTGCTGGCGACGAAGGCCAGGATCGCCGGCGTCTCGGTCAGCGTACCGCGGTCCGTCACCAGCGCCGGCACGCGTCCTTTCGGATTGATGGACAGATATTGCGGCGTGGTCTGCTGGCTGCTCCTGAAGTCGAGCCGCTCCGCGGTGTAGTCGGCGCCGGCCTCTTCAAGCGCGATATGCGACGCCAGCGCGCAGGTGCCGGGGGCGGTGTAAAGCTTGAACATGGCGATCCTTTCGGTGGGAAGCCGAGGTTAGCCGCGCGGCTGTCAGACGTCTATCCCCGGCGCGTTGCAGCCCGCCGCGCCGGCACAATTTTCGGCGTGACGGGGCTGCTTTGCCGGCGTCTTCGCAGTTGCCCGCCGCCACCCGCCATGTCATGACGCGCAAAACGGCAGGAGGAGCGCATCATGACAGTTCTCATCGCGGGCGGCGGTATCGGCGGGCTGACGCTGGCGCTCAGCCTGCACCAGATCGGCGTTCCGGCGCGCGTCTTCGAAAGCGTATCCGAGCTGAAGCCGCTCGGCGTCGGCATCAACGTGCTGCCGCATGCGGTGCGCGAACTGATCGAGCTCGGCCTGCACGATGCGCTGGACGCCCACGGCGTCCGCACCCGGGAACTGGCCTACTTCTCCAAGCACGGCAAGCCGATCTGGAGCGAACCGCGCGGCATCGAGGCCGGCTACAAATGGCCGCAATTCTCGATCCACCGCGGCACGCTGCAGCAGATCCTGCTCGACGCCGCGATCGAGCGGCTGGGCCGGGACAGCATCCTGACCAGCCATCACCTCGCCGGCTGGAGCGAAACGGACAACGGCGTGCGCGCCGAGTTCATCGACAAGGCGACCGGGAAATCGCAGGGCGCCCACGACGGCGCGCTGCTGATCGCGGCCGACGGCATCCATTCCGCGGTTCGCGAAAGGCTCTATCCGAACGAAGGCCCGCCGATCTGGAACGGCCGCATCCTCTGGCGCGGCGTCACCGACGGCGACGCCTTCCTGTCCGGCCGCACCATGATCATGGCCGGCCACGAGATCCTCAAATTCGTCTGCTATCCGATTTCAAGGGAGCCGGATGCCGCCGGCAAGTTCCGGATCAACTGGGTCGCCGAGCGGCACATGCCGCCGACCTATCAATGGCGGCGCGAGGATTACAACCGCACCGCCAAGCTCGAGGAGTTCCTGCCCTGGTTCAAGGACTGGAAGTTCGACTGGCTCGACGTGCCCGGCCTGATCGAGAATTGCACCCACGCCTATGAATATCCGCTGGTCGATCGCGACCCGATTCCGCAATGGACGTTCGGCCGCGTCACGCTGATGGGCGACGCCGCGCATCCGATGTACCCGATCGGCTCCAACGGCGCGTCACAGGCCATTCTCGACGCGCGCGTCATCGCCCGCGAGATTTTGGCGAAAGGCGAGACCCCCGCCGCCCTCCTCGCCTATGAGGCCGAGCGGCGGCCGGCGACGACCGACCTCGTGATGCTCAACCGCCGCAACGGACCCGAGCAGGTGATGCAGCTCGTCGAGGAACGCGCGCCCGACGGCTATTCCGTCGTCACCGACGTGTTGTCGCTCAAGGAACTGGAGGACATCGCCGCCAATTACAAGCGCGTCGCAGGCTTCCAGGTCGAGGGGCTGAACGCCAAGCCGCCGATCGTGCAGCTCGCGCGCTAGGCGCCGGCGACCGCGACGTGCAGGACGTGATCGAGCGCGCGGATCGGGGCCTCTATATCGCCAAGAAGGGCATATCGCCAAGAAGGGCGGCCGCAACCGCATCGTGCTGATGCCGGCTTCCGGGCAGGACGCGCGGGCCGCCTGAACTCATCGGGCGTGTTTCTTCTTGCGCATGGATGATGTCCCGACGCCCCGCGACCGGCCGGAATCGCCTTCGCGCAGTTCGAGCAGTGCGTTGCGGACGATGTCGAGCGCCGGCTCGTTCGGCTTGTGGCGGTGCTCGATCAACGCCAATGTGCGCGACAGCGCCGGCCGCAACGGCCGGACGACGAAATCGGAGCTGTGCGCGGCGATGGCCACCTCCGGCACGATGGCCATGCCGAGATTGGACGCCACGGCGCTCTTCAACGCCTCGACCGTTCCAAGCGGCATCGGCTGCCGGGCCTGGGACCCGTGCCCGGCGAGCCATCCGATCACCAGCGCATAGGCCGCGCTGGTCTGCTGCTCCACCAGCAAATGATGCTTGGCGACCTCGGCGGGCGTTATCGCGTCGGGGAGATTCCGCGTTCCCGCCGGAAATATCGCGAACATGTTCTCGGCGCAGAGCGGGGTGACCTTGAGCTGCTTCTTGTGAACCGGAAGGTTCACCAGCGCCAGATCCACCCGGTTGTGGATGATGTTGTCGACGCTGGTCGGCGTCGGCGTGTTGGTGATGACCAGATCGATGCCGGGATGATCGAGCCGTATCTGGCGCAGGATCGGCGGCAGTTTGTAGATCATCGAGGTCAGCGTCATGCTGATCCGCACGCGCCCGATCCAACCCTCCCGGAATCGCCGCATCGTCGCGTCGATCGAGTCGCACTCGCGAAAGACGCGCCGCGACGCTTCGATCAGCTCGCGGCCCGGCACCGTGGCGTGCGCCTGCTTGCCGAGACGCTCGATCAGCTTCAGGCCGAACCGCCGTTCGAGTTCGCGGATCTGCAGGCTGATCGCCGGCTGCGTCAGGTGCAGGCGGCGCGCGGCCGCGGAAAAACTGCCGCCCTCGACCACTTCGATCAGGGTCCGCAACTGGTCGAGGTTGACGCTCCGCACTCAAAGGTTTCCTTATCAAAATGATATGAATACAAAACTTGCCTTATCCGACGGCTTCTTGCAAGTAATCGGCGTGCGGAAGGGCCAGCGCGACGATCCCCGGCGACCGGCCCGACCCCCTTTTCAAAAATGGCGATTTGCGGATTTACGGGGCAGACACATGCAATTTCACTTTTCGGAGCACGTGCTGGACGCGCGGCTGCGCGAGCTGACCCGGGCCGGCGAGACCATCGGCGTCGAGCCGCAGGTGTTCGACCTGCTGGTCTACCTGGTCGAGAATCGCGACCGCGTGGTCAGCAAGGACGATCTGATCGAGGCCGTCTGGGACGGCCGCATCGTGTCCGAATCGACCCTGACCAGCCGCATCAACGCCGCGCGCAAGGCGGTTGGCGACAGCGGCAAGGATCAGGCCGTCATCCGCACCATTGCGCGAAGGGGCTTTCGGTTCGTCGGCGACGTCAACATACCCGCGATCGCGAACAACGAACCGCGCGGCGAACTGCTGCAGCCGGAATCGGCTCCGTCTCTGGCAACCCTCCTCGGCGAGGCGGCATTCGCCCGCCCGGCCATCGCCGTGCTGCCTTTCGTCAATCTTTCCGGCGAACCCGAACAGGAATATTTCGCCGACGGTATCAGCGAGGACATCATCACCGCGCTGTCCAGGCTGCGCTGGTTTCATGTCATCGCGCGCAATTCGTCCTTCACCTACAGGAACAAGGCGGCGCCGCTGAAGCAACTGGGCCAGGACCTCGGCGTCGATTATGTCGTCGAGGGCAGCGTGCGAAGGGACGGCAATCACGTTCGCATCGTCGCCCAGTTGAGCGAAATCGCCAGCGGCCGCCATCTCTGGGCCGAACGCTACGACCGCGATCTGCAGGACGTCTTTGCGGTGCAGGACGACATCACGCACGCCGTGGTCGCCGCGATCGAGCCGCAGCTCTATGCCGCGGAGAATTTCCGGGCCCGCCGCAAGTCTCCGGACAATATGGCCGCCTGGGACCTCGTCATGCGGGCGCTGCAGCACTATTGGCGCGTCACCCGGCAGGACAATCTGGCGGCACAGGCGCTGCTGGAGAAGGCCATCGACGTCTCGCCCGGCTATGGCCAGGCGCTGAGCCTGCTGGCCGCCTGCCACACCTTTGCGGCTCACATGGGCTGGGAGGAAATGGCGTCGTCCATCGACGTGGCCGAACGCGCCGCGCTCGCGGCGATCCACGCGGACAGCGAGGACGCCTGGGCGCACTACGCGCTGGC
>CAZSRR010000099.1:0-10503 GCA_964609175.1 uncultured Bradyrhizobium sp. | reverse complement strand
CCGAAAACTGCTTCGGGCAAGTCAGGGGCGAGCGCCAGCGGCGGTGCTCGCCCGCGGCGAACGAACCATGCGGGTGGGCGGGTTGAGATTGCCGCAAATAACGGCCACATTCAGGCTCCCGCCGCAATCCCCCAGCCAAATCCGGATCGATGACGCTGCTGACCTTCGAAGACTTTTCTACCGGCCATTTCGGGACGTTCGGGCCGCGCCACGTCACGCGTGAGGAGATTCTCGCCTTTGCCGCCGAATACGATCCGCAGCCGATGCATCTGGACGAGGCCGCCGCCAACGCATCGATGCTGAAGGGACTGTCCGGTTCGGGCTGGCATCTCGGCTCGTTGATGATGCGGATGCTGTTCGACGGCTTCATCGGCCGCACCGCCTCGCTCGGCTCGCCCGGCGTCAATGAAATGCGCTGGATGTCGCCGCTGCGGCCGGGCGACGACCTGATGCTGGAGGTCGACGTCGCAGAGGCACGCATTTCGAAGAGCCGCCCCGAGACCGGCATCGTCACCTTCAAGTGCAGGATCCGCAACGCGGCGGGCGTGGTGCTGTGCGAAATGGAATCTCCGATCATCGTGCGCCGGCGCGCCGGGATGGAGGCGAAGTAGCGATGCGTTTCTTCGAGGATATCGAGATCGGGGCGCGTCGTGACCTTGGCGCTTTCACCTTCACCGCCGAGGACATCAAGCGGTTTGCCGCGCAGTTCGACCCACAGCGCTTCCACCTCGACGAGGAGGAGGGACGCAACTCGCTGTTCGGAGGGCTCGCCGCCTCCGGCTGGCACGTCGCCGCGGTCTGCATGAAGCTTCTGGTCGCCGACGGCAAGCGCGTGACGGCGGAGGCTGTCGCACGGGGCGAGAAGGTGGCGGCGGGCGGGCCGTCGCCCGGCTTTCGCGAACTGCGCTGGATCAAGCCGGTGCTGGCCGGCGACACCATCCGCTACTCCAACCAGATAGAGACCAAGCGCACCTCCGAGAAGCGTCCGGAATGGGGTATCCTGCAGGCCCGCAATATTGGCATCAACCAGCGCGGCGAGGTGGTGTTCTCGTTTCTTGCTACCGCCTTCGTGCAGCGGCGGAACGCGGGCTGATCGTCGCTGGTCGCCGCAAGCGCCGCGAATGGTTAACAAAGTATTCCATCGGTTCCGCGTCATCCATGACTTCGCGGAACGGATTTTTTGCTAACAGATTTTGAACCTTTGGCCGGTCATATGCGTCATTAGGGGAAATACCGAGGGGATGACCATGGCCGATCGCGGCAGCCTGAAATTCGTCGGCTTTATCTTCGCAACCGTCACCCTGGCGGTGATGCTGACCGCCGGCATGGTGGTCAAGTCCTACGCCGACGGCGTCTACACAATCGAAGGTACCGCGTTCATCCGCGACTAGGTGTGGCCCAAGCGCCGAGCAGGTGCGGCGCGGCCCCGGATACCGCCCCCGAAACCTGCGACTTCCAGATCAGCGACTCCAGATCAGCGTCATCGCGATGACCGCGAGCGTCAGCAGCCCGAAGAAACGGAGCACGAGCGTGCCCACGCTGTGCGACGCCTGCCGCAGCGGCATGGAATCGATATTGTCCGGCTGAGCGTTTCGCATTCGTCGCTCTTTCCCCAAAAGCTGCCTGCCGTCGCGGGACGGCGTCCGTCGCTGGACGATCTGCTTATAAGGTTGAGAGTGAATCGTGCCAAACGAAACCGCCGTGCTCCGGTACGGAACACGGCGGAGTGTCAGATTTTTGCAACGATGGTTTAGCTGTTGCGCAGTCCGTCGGCGGCGCGCTTCCACTGCGTGACGTTGTCGGCGATCATGCGCGTCGACTTCATCGCGGCCTGGCTGAGCTGGGCGTAGCCCGAGATCTCGCGCTGCACGCGCTGGCCTTCGGCGTGCAGCAGGTCGCGCAGGCTTTCGAGTTCGGAAATCAGCTTCTCGATTTCCGCCAGCGAGGTGCCGGCGACGCGCTGGATCAGCGAGTTGACGTTGTTGACGGTGGCTTCCGCATTGGCGTCGAGCGACGGGGTCTCCGTGGGGACCGCGGGCCGGCGCAGATAGGCGATGTCGTTGCGAACGAATTCGCGGATACCAGCTTCGACTTCGGACACGGCGGCGAGCTCGCCGTCGTTCTCCGAGTTTTCATCAACCTGTTCCGGACGGATGGTGGCGTTCATCGGCTATTCCTTTGTTTCGCATTCAGGCGAGCGCGGACGTCCCCCTCGCACGACGAAGTAAATCATTTCCATCTGCGCTGCCGATTTTGGCCGCATCTTGGCCAATATGCGGCAATGATGGATCATTCTCGGGAGGCGCCCTTTTGCGGCCCGGAAAGTGCTTCAAATTGGGACGCCGAAAGCTGCTACCAGCTGCGCTTGAATCCGGCGCTGATGCTTTTGCTGGTGGTGCCCGACGGCGTTTCGCCGATCGAACCCGAGATCGTGACGCCGTCATACAGCTTCTGCTCGGCGCCGACCTTGCGCAGCCATTTGTCGTCCGAACTCGTGGCGGTCTGACCGGCGGTGAGGCTGGTGCCGGTGTCGGCGATGCTGAGCCGCGCCGACTGGTCGGTCTCCGCGCTGCGCGACGGATGGCCGATGATGCCCGGCACCGGCACGAGGCCCTGCTGGATCAGATTGTAGTCGTTCTTCAGCGTCACCGAATATTGCTCGCCGATCGGCAGCGACTTGCTGAGCGAGGTGCCGATCCGGCTCTGTTCGGATCCGGGATCGACGCGCGCTTCGACCGAGGTCTTGTCCCAGATCGAGGCCACGCCCGGGGCGGTGACCGCCGCCCAGGCGGTGCCGGAGGATTGCGGCAGGCTGCCGCCATTGGCCAGTCTCTCCGAAAGCTGTTCGGAGGCCGTCGCGGCGCCCTGGCGCGCGACCGTCATATCGGCGCCGACGCGTGCATCCCAGAACGGCGAGATCGACTGTTTGACCGACACCGCGGAGCTGCCGTTCGACCGCTCACCGCCGGACCATGCGGTGTCGAGGCCGCCAACGAGACCCGACGCGCCGCCGCCTTTCGGCGCGGGCGCCGGAAGGGTGGATGCATCGACGTTGAGCTGACTCCAGTCGAGCTTGCTGACATCGATATCCTTCATGATGTCGACCTGACCGGCTTCCTGGCTGGCCTCAGGCGCGGCCTCGGTCTCTTCGGTCATGTCCGCATCGGTCATGTCCGCATCGTCTTCCACCGGCGGGCTTTGCGCCGCCGCCGCCAGCATCGCAGCCATGCTGATGCCGGCCACCAGCACCGGCAGCCGCGCCCAACCACATCGCATTCTGGAAATCATCGCCCGCCCGCACTTCCACTCGCGCCTAGAATGCGTTCACTCTGTTGCAAAATTATGGCGCGAGCGCGCAGGTCGCTTCACAATGCGCAAGTCACTTCACAAAAACACGTCATGGCCGGGCACAGCGCGTGATCGCGCCAGGTGCCCGGCCATCCACGCTCCCTCGGGGCTGGCAGAGGAAGACGTGGATGCCCGCCCGCGCCAACACGGTCGACGCGCGGACACGACGATCGGAATCCATGGGCGAGCGCTACACCGCCATCCGCGGCAAGTGGATCGGATAGCCCACGGTTTGCTCGACCAGGTCGAAAGTGTCGACCAGCACGCGGAAATTGGTCAGGCGGCCGGCCCTGAACTGGGCGAAATGCGCGATCCGCAGCGAGATCGGCTTCATCGAGTCGAGCGCCGTCAGCGAATAACGCATCATCGATGAGGCCGTATCGACGCCGAGCATGATCGACTCGCGGTCGAACCGGTGAACGCGGAAATTGTCGGCAATCTGCCTGACGACATCGATCACCGCGGCCCGGCCGCGGCGCGAGCCGAAAAACGGGAACATGTCGATCGGGCCATAAATCGCCCAATCGACGTCCTCATCGAGCAAAACTTCGAGATCGGCGGGCTGGCGTTCATTGATCGCGCGATGAAATGCGCGCGAAAAACGCCAGAGACTATGCTCTGTCATTTTGATCTGGTCCTGGAAAACCTGGAATTCCAAAACAGCAATCAATGCCCCAATGGGCGTCACCCTTGACGCCGGGCTGATTCGCTGCACGCTCTGTTGCAGCTCTAAATAGAGCAGGCCGGCTAAAATACAATCATTGTTTTTGCAATGCACAAGTGCGGCGATACCGGCCGGATACAATTCTCATGGTCATGCCGGGACATCGGTCTGGACGGGCGGGTTCGGGAATTCCTGGTAAGCGCGCCGGCGCTGCCTGCGGTTCCGCCTCGTCGGCAAATCGGCGGGATGGTGCTATCGCCTTCAAAACACGTGGCTTTGAAGAGTTCCCAGGCCGTTTCCGGGCGTTTGCAGCTTGCCGAGGTTCCGGGCAAAATCGGCAACGCAGGCTTCGCGCGATCTTCGTATCGGGAGGCGGATGCGTCGCGGCACGTGCGGCGAGGTTCATGCTGCCGGGAAAATCAGCGGCGCGCAGCGGCGATGCGCGATTGTTCCGGCCGCCGCGCAGCGACGCCGTCCAGTCCCTAAGGGTCCTGTCTTCGCCCGGTCAGGATCGCGGTGACGTCGCGCTCGACCAGCTGCTGCACCAGATCGTAGGTGTCGATGATTTCCCTGATCTGGCAGACCTTGCCGTCGCGCAGCGTGTAGAATCCCGCGATGTCGAACTGCATCATGCGCTGGTTGAGGCTCTTGCGGAGGAACACCCGGACATAGACCGCGACCTTGTCGCCCTCGGCGACCGACATCGATACCTCGCAGCGCTGCTCCGAATAGCGGGCGAGCACCGCCTTCCACATCTCGCGCATTTCGGCCTTGCCACGGCGGTGGCCGAGATGCGGCAGCAGGTCGACCGGGGCGTTGGCGATGAATTCGACGTCGTCGGTGCAGCGCGCCAGCGTGGCCTCGATGTCGCCGGCATACAAGGTGTTGAGAAAGTCCAGCACGAACTGACGATTCGATTCCTCGGACATTCGTCTACCCTGACTGCGCGCGATTCGCGTTTACGGTGACGCCCATTCTGAACGGAACCGGAGCGCGATCAATCGGCAAATGGATTTAGAGTTTCCGTAAGGTGTGTGATCCCGTGTCGCGGGGGGACGGTTCCTGCGCCAATACCGCCACCAGCCCGAACCCGTTACCGGCCGAATTCGAATGTCAAACAGCAACCCGGGCCGCAGCGTCCAGGCAAATGCAGCTTGGCGATCCCGCGACATGGTTTGCCCGAGCTTTGCATCTCGTCTGCCCTCATCAAAAGGAGGGCGCAGGGAAGACCAGGTGCGCGCCGCACCCGCGGTCCCGTGTGCCATGAGAACAGGAAAGTGCGCACACGGGCATACAGGTTCGGCGGAAGCATCCCGGCCTTCCCTGCGCAATGGCTTTACGGTTTATATCGTGCTCTCCCCGGTCGGGCCGGGCTCGTTGTCACCGTCATCGCGCAAGGCGTGAGCCTTTGCGCAACTTGACGCCAGCATCGGGGCGTCAGGACCACACGACTTCGCCGTACGCCTCCGGCGTGCACGTCTGTCACGCCATCCGCGTCCATCGCATCCCGCTGCGCGTTCGTGACGTTCGCGAGCGCCCCTCATCTTGCAGCGAGACGGGCGCAGTTATGCAACTGATTTGCCGGACGCGTTAAGCGGAATATTTTTGCATCCGGGGATTGACGCAATTTCTGAAAATCAGAAGTGATTTGCCCGACGGGCAATGCGACCGGGTCGGCGCTGTCGCCCGCGTCTCAGGACGTGTATGCCCGGGACAGACTCGGGCATGATGAGAAAACGTCCCGAGGGCCAACCGCCCGTCGGCGCGACCGGTGACCAACGCGGGTAAAATCCGCTATGGTGCCCTCATACCCGCGATATCTATGGATTCGAACAATGAGCCTGATGACCTATTTGCTATACTTGGCCGCGGTTGCGGCGCTGGTGCTGTCGCCCGGTCCGACCATGCTGATGTGCATGACGACGAAGCTCAACGCCAGCAGGTCCAGCGCCATCGCTGCTTCGGTTGGCAGCATCAGCGCTGTCCTCGGCGTCATGACACTTTCGGCATTGGGGCTTGGTGCATTGCTCGCCGCATCGGAGATTGCCTTTACCGTGGTCAAGGTGATCGGGGCCGTCTACCTCATCTGGCTCGGCATCAAGACGTTCTTCAGCGACGCCGTAGCTGTCGGTATCGAGGGAGCCGCTGCCGGCCCGGGCCGACGCTTGCGGTCGCACTACCTCAGGGGCCTCCTGGTCGGTTCGAGCAATCCGAAGGCCATCCTGTTCTTCACCGCGTTTTTCCCGCAGTTCCTGAATCCCGCCGAACCGCTGACGCCCCAGTATTCCGTCCTCGCCCTCACGTTCATCACATTCGAGTTCGGTGTGCTGGCGACGTGCGCCTTCGGCGTCGCTGCGATCGCTCCCTTCCTGCGGTCCAGATGGCACCTGCGTTGGATCAACAAGGTAACGGGAGGGTTGTTCGCAACGATGGGTGGCCTCTTGTTGCTCAGCCGCCGTCATGCCTGAGATTGGATAACGGTCATCTTGCACGCATCGTTCCGGGCGCTTGCGAAAGCGTGCGCCCCGGACCTGATTATCCGATGACGTTGAGGACCGAAATGGCCAGGAACCGTTCGATGCAGCCGAATATCTCGATAGTCCCGAGATGATCGCGGCATACCTCACCGAAGTATTCGAGTCCGAGGATGGATCTGCTATCGCCGTTGCCTTCGACGCGATAAGCTCGCGCGCGGCAGAAGACGAGGCGTAATTCTCCATTTAGTCACCGCCTTCGTCTGTGAGCTTTTGAACCTCCGTTTGGCTCTCACCAAAAGTCACGATCGTCGATGGTAACCCAACGAGTACCAGCGGGCATAGGTTGCCGACGCCTCTTTGAACGCGATCCTGCAGCTTGCTCCAGTGCGTCGTTGCCATGCCAAACTTGTCGGAAACGAATTGATCGGCCCACGCATCGCGGAACGGGATCGGGTTGTTCGTCCGCGAGACGCGTTTCATAACGTCGCGGATCTGACGGGTGTCGATGTCCTGGCGCGAGCAACCGAGTGCGTGACGACGTTACGGTACCGACCCAACCGGCTGCCGCAGCGTGGTCGCGATCCGCTCCGGCGTCGTACCGGGCGGGAAGAAGCCGAGATATCTTCCGTCGGCGCCCATCAGGTAAATGAACGCGGTGTGATCCACGGTATATCCGTCGCCGCGTTGATACGGCACCTTGGCGTAGTAGACCTTGTACGCATCTGCGGCAGCGAGGATCGCTCCCGCGTCACCGGTCAGTCCGATCAGCCGCGGGTGAAACATTTTTACGTACTCGGCGAGGTGCTCCGCCGTGTCGCGCTCGGGATCGACGGTGATGAACAGGGGCTGTACCTTGTCGCCGGCCGCGCCCAACTGGTCGAGCGCCAATCCGATATTCTGCAGATCGGTCGGGCAGATGTCCGGGCAATAGGTGTATCCAAAATAGACCAACAGCAGCTTGCCGCGGAAATCCCGGTCGGTGCGGGGCGTGCCGGTATGATCGACCAGCGTGAAGGGGCCGCCGACCGGCTCCCGCGCCCACATCAGGATATCCATCGTCTCGGCCGCCGTGCGCCGCGGCTCGGCCCCGCATGGGGCCGAGAGGACCGCGATCAGTGCCGCTGCAAGCGCGGCGCGCCTCATGCCGCGAAGGTGATCCGGCTGCCCGTCGTCGTCACCAGCACGTTGTTGGGCATCTGCGCGCGCGCTTCCGCCACGAAGTTCAGGCCACTGCAATGCATCGGGATCAGCACGTCGGGTTCCAGTTTCTTGATTTCCGCGACGACCTGCGTGAGATAATCCTTCTGCGCCGGGCCGAGGTGGAAGCCGCCGACGATCGCGTGGACCTTCCGGATGCCGGATACTTCCTGCGCCTGGCGGACCGAGTTGACGATCCCGGCGTGGCCGCAGGAGGAGATCACCACCAGGCCCTTGCCCTTGATGTTGAAGCAGGTGGCGTGCTCGTGCACATGCTGGTCGGGGACGATCTTTCCCTGCAACTCGGCGGCCGTGTAGTGGCCGTAGTCGCATCCGGCGGCTTCCCTGGTGTAATCCACCGACGTGTTCGGCAGCACGCGTTCGATCGAGTTGCGCGCGATCTTGCCGGTCGTGAACGCATGCCCCGCGACGACGGTCGGTGTTTCCGCGAGCACCGTCGTGATTTTCTTCGACGCGAGTTCGCCGCGATCGAGCCGGCCGAAGTCGGCAAAGCCCTGTTGCGGATTGCCCTGCACGCGATGGCAGAAATTGTCCTCGCCGCCGGCGTAAAGCTTTACGTCGGCAGGGAGCACGTTGCGGTATTTGTCGAGGAAGCCCTGCAGCCCGCCGAAATGATCGTAGTGACCGTGGCTGACGATCAAGGCGTCGATTTTGGATGGATCGACGCCGGTCAGTTCCATGTTGTTGAACAGCACCGCCGGCGTATAGCCGTAGTCGAGCATCACCGTGCGCTTCTCGGTGCCGCGCGCGGACTCGAGCCACAGCGACAGGCCCCACTCATTGTGCAGCGAGCGTCGGAAGTCGGCGACCCGGGCCGCCGGCGTAATCTTCACCCCGTTCACCTCGGCCGGACGGAAGAACAGATCGTAGCTGGAATCGACCAGCACGCGGATCGCGAGGTTGTCGACGGTCGGCACTTCGATCGGACCTGCCGCCGCGATCTCGATGCAGGAAAAGCCGCCAGCCGCCGAAACCGCCGCCAGCGCGGCCGATGATTTGAGGAATTCGCGTCGTGCGATGCTCATCGTGGCCTCCCTATGCTGAAGGTGGAAGCCTAGGCTCTTTGCGGGCGGCGTCAATATTCTGGAGTCGGTAGGGGCCTACCATTCCCGACATGCGATGCCATCCTTGACGACTCGCATTCAGCCGTGAGCGGCACTCAAGATTGAGCGTACCGTTCGCAGCACTCGGCTTCGAGAGGCGTGCCTACCGCTTCTTCCACCCGCCGCGATGGCCCGGCGCGCCGCCGCTCGAGCGCGGGGCGGGGCCGAATTCGGGGCCGGACTGGCGCGAGTCGGTGGGCTGGAAAATTTTTGTGCCGCCGGGGAGTTCGGGCTTGCGCGGCTTGGCGCCGCCGGGGCGGTAGGGCAGGGATTCCGGGCCGTGCATTTCGTCGAGATGGGGTTTGTGGACTTTGGAGGTGCTGCCGCTGGCACTGCCGTCGCGGCTCACCCCACCTCGGCCGCCTGCGGCGGCCGATCCTCCCCCTCCAGGGGAGGATGAAGTGGCGCCGCCGCTGCGGCTTGATTTGAGAGCAGCTTGGACGCCTTTCTTTTTCATCGCGCTGACGGGGAGGTTGGCGGCGTCGCCGTACTTCCTGGTGCCGGCGTAGGCGCCGGCCTGTTTCTGCACGTTGCGCTGCTTGGCGGTGGGGTCGTCGACGACGGCCATTTCGGTGGCGCGGAGGCGTTTGACTTCGTCGCGGAGCCTGGCGGCTTCTTCGAAGTTCAGGTCGGCGGCGGCTTCGCGCATTCTTGTTTCGAGGTCGGAGAGGACAGCCTCGAAATTGTGGCCGATTGAAATGACGTCGTCGGCCATGCCGCCGTCGCCGATCTCGACCAACACGTGGTCGCGCTCGTAGACGGAGTTGAGGATGTCGCCGATCGATTTCTTCACGCTCTCCGGCGTAATGCCGTTGGCCTGATTGTACTCGACCTGCTTCTCGCGGCGGCGGTTGGTTTCGGCGATGGCGCGTTCCATCGAGCCGGTCATGCCATCGGCGTAGAGGATCACCTTGCCGTCGACGTTGCGCGCGGCGCGGCCGATGGTCTGGATCAGCGAGGTCTCGCTGCGCAAGAAACCTTCCTTGTCGGCGTCGAGGATGGCGACCAGCGCGCATTCGGGAATGTCGAGGCCTTCGCGCAGCAGGTTGATGCCGACCAGCGCGTCGAATGCGCCCAATCGAAGATCGCGGATGATCTCGATGCGCTCGATGGTGTCGATGTCGGAGTGCATGTACCTGACACGGATGCCCTGCTCGTGCAGGTATTCCGTGAGGTCTTCCGCCATCCGTTTTGTGAGCACCGTGATCAGCGAGCGATAGCCCTTCTGCGCGGTGGCGCGGACTTCGCCGACGAGGTCGTCGACCTGGGTGCGCGCGGGGCGGATGTCGACCGGCGGATCGATCAGCCCGGTCGGGCGGATCACCTGCTCGACGAATACGCCGCCGCTTTCGTTCAGCTCCCAGCCGCCCGGCGTGGCGGAGACCGCGATCGATTGCGGGCGCATCATGTCCCATTCCTCGAAACGCAGCGGACGGTTGTCCATGCAGGAGGGCAGGCGGAAACCGTACTCGGCGAGCGTCGCCTTGCGCCGAAAATCGCCGCGGAACATGCCGCCGATCTGCGGCACCGTGACGTGGCTTTCGTCGGCGAACACCAGCGCGTTGTCGGGCACGTATTCGAACAGCGTCGGCGGCGGCTCGCCGGGGCGGCGCCCGGTGAGATAGCGCGAATAGTTCTCGATGCCGGCGCAGCTTCCCGTCGCCTCCATCATTTCGAGGTCGAAGGTGGTGCG
>CAZSRR010000098.1:0-10869 GCA_964609175.1 uncultured Bradyrhizobium sp. | reverse complement strand
CCGGCGCGCAGGCCCATCCGACGAAGCTCGTGCAGTCGGCCGCCATGGCCTCGGTGGCGCCGCCAAAGCCCTCCTATCGGCCGCATCTGCCGGCCAATGTCATTGTGGATGGCGTCCTCTCGGACGCACAGCTCGAGAGCGTCATCTACGCCGGTGAGGCGCATTCGGAATTTCTCGCTGGCTCCTGGACGGTCGATGCGACTTTTGACGTCGTCGCGGCCGCGCGCGACGACGCCGAGAATGCCGTTCGCTTTCGCCGCGGCTGGTTCCTGGGCGACGGCACCGGCGCGGGCAAGGGACGGCAAGTTGCCGGTATCCTGCTCGACAATTGGTTGAAGGGGCGCCGTCGTGCGGTCTGGATCAGCAAATCCGACAAGCTGATCGAGGATGCGCAGCGCGACTGGTCGGCGCTCGGCGTGGAACGGCTGCTCGTTACGCCGCTTTCTCGCTTCCGGCAGGGCACGTCGATCCGGCTGTCGGAAGGTGTCCTTTTTGCGACCTACGCTACGCTGCGCACCGATGAGCGTGGCGAGAAGCTTTCGCGCGTTAGGCAGATCGTCGAATGGTTGGGCTCCGATTTCGACGGAGTGATCGTCTTCGACGAGAGCCACGCCATGCAGAACGCGGTTGGCGGCAAGGGCGAGCGCGGTGACCTCAAGGCGATTGCTGGCAATCGTCCGGGGGCAGCCTCGCAGCAGGGGCGTGCGGGCCTGAGACTCCAGCACGCCCTGCCGAATGCCCGTGTGGTTTACGTCTCGGCGACCGGCGCCACCACGGTGCACAATCTCGCCTATGCCCAGCGGCTGGGATTATGGGGCGGCGAGGATTTTCCATTCGCCACCCGGGCCGAGTTTGTCGAGGCGATCGAGGAGGGCGGGGTTGCGGCGATGGAGGTGCTGGCGCGCGACCTCAAGGCGCTCGGCCTCTATGTCGCGCGTTCGCTCTCCTACGAAGGCGTCGAATACGACCTTCTTGAGCACCAGCTTACGCAGGAGCAGGTTCGCATCTACGATGCCTATGCCGGCGCATTCAGCATCATCCATAACAATCTCGACGCGGCCATGCGCGCCGCCAACATCACCGGCGAGACCGGCACGCTGAACGCGCAGGCGAAGTCCGCCGCGCGTTCAGCCTTCGAGAGCGCCAAACAGCGCTTCTTCGGGCATCTGCTCACCTCGATGAAGACACCCTCGCTGACCCGCTCGATCGAGCGCGATCTCGATGCCGGTCATGCCGCCGTCATCCAGATCGTCTCGACCGGCGAGGCGCTGATGGAGCGCCGGCTCGCGGAGATCCCAACCGAAGAATGGGGTGACGTCCAGGTCGACATCTCCCCGCGCGAATACGTTCTCGACTATCTCGCCCATTCCTTCCCGGTCCAGCTTTACGAGCCCTTTACCGACAGCGAGGGCAATCTTTCCTCCCGACCGGTCTATCATGACGGTCAGCCGGTCGAGAGCCGGGAAGCCGTCAGGCGCCGCGACCGCCTGATCGAAAAACTCGCCTCGCTTCCGCCCGTACCGGGTGCGCTCGACCAGATCGTCCAGCGGTTCGGCACGGACATGGTCGCCGAGGTTACTGGCCGCTCGCGCCGCGTCATCCGTAAGGGAGGCCGCCTCATTGTTGAGAACCGCGCCGCATCGGCCAACCTCGCAGAAGCCGCTGCCTTCATGGATGATGCCAAACGCATCCTTGTCTTTAGCGATGCAGGTGGCACGGGACGTTCGTACCATGCCGAACTGTCGGCACGGAATCGCAGGCTGCGCGTTCACTACCTTCTCGAACCCGGCTGGAAGGCGGACGCCGCCATCCAGGGCCTAGGACGTACGAACCGCACCAACCAGGCGCAGCCGCCGCTGTTTCGTCCCATTGCGACCGACGTGAAGGCGGAGAAGCGCTTTCTCAGCACCATTGCGCGCCGGCTCGACACATTGGGCGCCATTACCCGAGGTCAGCGCCAGACCGGAGGGCAGGGCCTGTTCCGTCCCGAGGACAACCTCGAGAGCCATTACGGCCGTGACGCACTGCGCCAACTGTATCTGCTTCTCGTCCGCGGCAAGGTTGAAGGCTGCTCCCTTCAAGCCTTCGAGGACGCGACCGGTCTAAAGCTGATGGATGCCAACGGTATCAAGGACGAGCTTCCGCCGATCACGACATTCTTGAACAGGCTGCTGGCGTTGACCATCGACCTGCAAAACGTGTTGTTCGCCGCGTTCGAGCAACTGCTCTCCGCTCGCATCGAGGGCGCGATCGCGTCCGGCACTTACGATGCCGGCCTGGAGACGCTGGTCGCCGAGAGCTTCGTTGTTGCTGACCGGCGCGTCATCTACACCCATCCCGGGACCGGCGCGGAAACACGGCTGCTGACCATCATCGAACGGCGGCGCAATCGTCCGGTGACGCTGGAGGAGGCATTCGAGCGGCTCTCGGATTCGCGCGCCGTCCCGCTCGTCAACGAGCGCTCGGGCCGGGCCGCCGTTCAGGTGCCGGCGCCGAGCTTCATGCTCGATGACGGCGAGATCGAGCGCCGCGTGCGGCTGATCCGGCCGATGGAGCAGCACAGCGTTCCCTTGAAGATGATGGCGGAAAGCCACTGGGCGGAAGTCGACCGCGAGCGTTTCCGCGCGGCCTGGCAGGCCGAGCTCCATGACGTACCTGAATTCTCGGAAAGCACAATTCACGTCGTTGCGGGCTTGCTGCTGCCGATCTGGAAACGGCTCCCGAACGAGTCGACACGCGTTTATCGTCTTCAGACCGATGCCGGCGAACGTATCATCGGCCGCAAGGTTTCGGCTGCCTGGGTCGCGAATGTGTTTGCGACCGACGCGCCCAAGCTGGCGTCGGACGCGGCCTTTGCCGCCCTGATGGACAGGCGAATTGTTCTCGACCTCGCCGAAGGCCTCCAGCTTCGCCGAGTCCGTGTCATGGGCAGATACCGCATCGAGCTGTCCGGATTCAACGACACGATGCGCGATCGCTTCAGGACGTATGGCCTCTTCAGCGAGATCATCTCCTGGAAGCTGCGCATGTTCGTGCCCACTGAGGAAGGCGGCGTCGAAGTCCTGGCGAAGGTGCTCGAGCGCTATCCAATCGAGCGCATCGCCGAACGGGAGGCCGCGTGATGCGCCGCGACGCCTCCGAACTGGCGCATCGCCTCGCGCGCGAGGCCGAGGCGGTGTGCCGTCATTACCTTTCCAATGGAAAGCGCGAAGGGCGGTATTGGCTTGTTGGAGATGTCCACAATACGCCGGGCCGCTCGATGTTCGTGCGGCTCCAAGATTCCCCGAAGGGCCCCGCTGGCAAGTTCACCGATGCCGCGACCGGCCAGCATGGCGATCTCCTGGACGTCATTCGGTATAGCCTTGGGCTCCGTGACTTCCGCGAAGTTGCCGAGGAGGCGAGGCGGTTTCTCAAGCTGCCCCGCACTGAATCGGAGTTCGTACCACATCGACGACCAGTGCGCTCCGTAGTCCCCGTGGGATCACAAGAGGCCGCAACGCGACTGTTTGCAATCTCAGGTCCGATCGAAGGCTCCATGGTGGAGACCTACCTGCGAGGTCGCGGAATAGCTCGCGTGCACCATGGTGGCAGCCTTCGCTTCCATCCCCGCTGCTACTATCGGCCGGATGAGCATCTGCCGACCGAGACCTGGCCGGCCATGATTGCCGGCGTCACCGACCTCGATGGCCGCATCACCGGTGTGCACCGCACCTGGCTCGATCCGGACGGCTTTGATCGGATTCGGCTCGGCAAAGCTCCGATCGACACGCCGCGACGTGCGATGGGCGACCTGCTTGGTAATGCGGTACGTTTCGGCGTGACGGACGACGACGTAATTGTCGCCGGCGAAGGCATCGAGACCATGCTGTCGTTGCGCTGTATTGTTCCGACTTTGTCGATGGCAGCCGCACTTTCGGCCAATCACCTCGCGGCCATGCTACTGTCGCCGAGTTTGCGTCGACTCTATATCGCTCGCGATGCCGATGCCGCTGGAGACGCCGTGCAGGCCACTCTCGCGCAGCGCGCAGGACCTGCCGGCATCGAGGCGATTGCCTTGTCGCCGCGGCTAGGCGACTTCAACGAAGATCTGCACGTTTTCGGTCTCGAGCCCCTACGCGCAGCGTTGCGGATACAGCTCGCACCTGAGGACGTCGACCGCTTCCTCTTACCTGCGACCGCCTTCGGATAGCTGCATCTGCCTTTCATCGACGTCAGCAGACCGGTCAAGGCGCATCCAATGCCGGCGAGGGCCGCGACCACGGCCTTCTAGAGGGCGATCGGACGGCAAGCGGCCCGGGCCGGCAATGGCAGAGGTGCGGCTATTTTCCGCCGCGCGCCGCCGAAAGGCCTCACATTATATATGGGGCGATGGCGCGCTTTGCATCGCGAAGCAAAATAGCCGCACCTCTGCCATCCTCCGCTGCCGCTGCGGCCCTCCGCTGCCGCTTCGGGTTCTGGCCCGTCCCGCCCGCCGTCTGAGTGATCGCCACGAAGGCCGCGATGGTCGCGGCCGAACCGGCAAAGGACCTACCTCATGACCGACCATGACGACATCGAGCCAGCACAAGCCGCATCTCCGACCGAGCACGTCCTCAGCGAACTGCAGCTCTTTGGCTACCGTCCATTCGACGACCAGCCTGATCCCAGACCGATGCCCGAAGGTAAGATGATCGCTGGCGCGGTGGCCGATATCTTCGACGCCCTCGTCGCCACCCTGAGCGATACCCGGCTCGAACCGGACCTAGAAGACTTGCTCTGGTCAACGGTCAACCTCTTCCATCGCGCCACCGACCGCATCGGACGCCAGCTCGACGACAACGAACAGGCGCAACGCAAGAGCCAGCGCGAGCAGAACGGTTCGGAAGTGCAGTCGGTCGAACTCGAGCGCCTGACAGCCCAAGGCATCACGCTGATCGAACGTCGCAATTGCCTGGAACTCTTCCGTGATCAAGCCATCGAACGTTTCGAGGTGCACACCGGCTCATCCTGGCGTCCCCGGTCGGGGTCGCTTGTCAACCACCGCACACTCACGGCGGCCATGATCGACTCTCGGGAGTTCATCGCAGCCAAGCGCCGCGCCGAGACTGAGGTCATGTTGCCGGCAGGACCAAAGGTCGCTCTTACCGGTGGCCTCGACTTCAATGACCACCACCTGATTTGGGATCGCCTCGACAAAGTTCATGCCAAGCATCCCGACATGGTCCTCATCCATGGCGGTTCGCCAAAGGGTGCCGAGCTGATCGCCTCCAAATGGGCTGTTAACCGCAAGATACCACAGATCGCTTTCAAGCCGGACTGGACAAAGCACGCCAAGGCGGCACCGTTCAGGCGCAACGACGCCATGCTCGAACTGCTGCCGATCGGCGTCATGCACTTCCCGGGCACGGGAATCCAGGACAACCTCGCCGACAAGGCGAAGCGGCTCGGCATTGCCGTTTGGAAATTCGGCGCCTCGTGAGCGCCGATCTGCCATCTTCCACACCAACGAGGCGGAGTTGCATCGCCGCAACTCCGCCTCGTTTCGATTGCATATCCAAACTGCGCCGTGGTGGTGGTGGAAGGCGCAACCATATCCCCTTTGCATATGGAGCCACCACCATGCTCGCCCTTGGACTTCTCCTGAACTTCGCTGGCATTGGCTTGTTCTGCTGGCTGATCTTCACGCTGGCGGTATACGCGTTGCCGTTCTTTGTCGGGCTCACCGTCTTCATGTTGGCATTGCATGGCGGCGCCGGCATCCTCGGAGCGCCGCTTGCTGGCATTGCCGCCGGCGGGATGACTCTTGCTATCGGTCAAATTGCGTTTGCTATGACGGGCTCGGTGATCATCCGTGCCATCATTGCCGCCCTGTTTGCTGTCCCGGCGACGCTTGCTGGCTATCAAGTCGTATTTGCGATGTCGCAAATCGGCGTGCCGTCATTGGTATGGCGTGAGATCTTTGCCTGTCTCGGCGCGGTCTTTATTGGCGGCGCGGCATGGACGAGGTTGACCATCTTCACCGAGATCCGCCCGCAGGGTTCGGATATGGCGATCACGAGGGATCCTCAACCGGTTCTCACAGCCGCAGCGCATCAGCAATGATCCTGCGCCATCCGCCTGTCGACTTGTCGACGACAGCAGCGCGCAAGGAAGGATCACCGAGCTTGAGCGAGAGATAGGCGCGACCTTCTTCGGAGCACCTCGATGAGATGGCAGCGATAGCGTCCGGTGCACATAAGATGCGGCGGCAGAGCCGTTCGTTCTCGATTGGCCTTGCGCTGACGATATCGCCTTTTGCCTTCCTTCGTTTCTTTTCCTACGCTGAATCGTTTCGACCTCTTGCCGAGCCGAACCGAAGCCCGCCATCTTCTCTCGGATTTGTGGTTCAGCACGCGACGCACGTGGCCTCTTTGATGGCTCGATCTGGCCGAAGACCGGCTGCGCCTCGATCGTCTGAGCCGCAACGCTGTCGACACGACTTTCTTCCCCTGGGCTAACGCCCATTCCTCGCGAGGCAAGAAAGTCGCTGCGACAGCATCCTCCGCTGCGCTCCAGCCCTTCGGGTGCGTCGCCGATCGCCTTCGGCCTGTAGATCGCCATCGAGGCCGCGGTGGTCGCGGGCTCGAAACACAAACAGGAGAAGACAAATGGCTACCATCGGTTCGTTCAAGAAGATCGGAAACGATTTCCAGGGCGAGATCAACACCCTGAGCCTGGAGGCCAAGGGCGTCCGCATCGTCGCCGAGCCCAACCGCGCAAGCGAGAATGCTCCGAGCCACCGCGTGTATTTGCGCCGAGCCGAGATCGGAGCGGCGTGGTCGAAGAGCTCCGAAGAGGGCCGCGACTATCTCTCGCTCAAGCTCGACGATCCCTCCTTCACGACGCCGATCTACGCGAACCTGTTCGAGGACGAGGGCGGCGAAGGCTACACCCTGCTCTGGTCGCGACCCCGCAAGAACGGCGAGTAAAACTTACTCCGCCACGCCCCGCCCGAGGAAGCCGGGCGGGGTCCTCTTTCCGTTCAGAAACCTCCCACCGCAAAATCGTCGCGGTTGCCGGTAACCGTTGCCTCATTGATTTTGTTTGTCTCGTCGTCGTTCAATGCGCGATGACCTGGCTCTTGGCGATATGGGGTATCAGGGACCCTCGCGATAGATAGCGCTAGCCGGTTCGACAGATGACGTAGATGGTCGGATTCTGAGGTAAACGCCCCCGATACTTCAACTGTTCGACGAGGGGCGCGCTCTTTTTCGCTCGGTACTGTCGGTCGGCGGCCGTTTCAGGAGATCCGCGGCTTCGACACCGAGGACGCGGGCCAGCTTGTCCACGATGTCGATCGTGGCCGAGTAAATCCGTCGTTCCAGTGAACTGACATAAGTGCGGTCGATCTTCGCGCGGTGCGCCAGCTCCTCCTGCGAGAACCGCCGCGCGCGCCGCAGCTTTCTCAAATTCAGCGCCAATATCTCTCGAATATCCATGATCGAGAGAGCAGCGCCTTGAAGAGTATTTCACCACGGAGTATCCTCTACAAACGGCCATCTAAGCCCGCTTGACGGAACCGCGGTCCAACGATTCTTTAATCTCTGAAGCGCACAAAATCCTGTAGACCACTCGGGCTGGTCGGTACGACAATAGCTCAAGTGCAGCTAGGGTTCGCCAGATCGAAGCTTCTCGCCCAATAGGAGTTTCACGCGTGCCGCCGCTTGATCCTGAAGTTGCAGATACAGCTCCTGATGAGCAGGTGCTGACGCCCTATGACCAGCAACACGCCGTCACCTACATGCGTCTTCTCGATGCGGAAAAAGACAACGCCGACTGGCGAGAAGTCGTGCGTATTGTTCTTCGCATCGACCCGATCTCCGAGCCCGATCGCGCTCGCCGTGCTTACGAAAGCCACCTGGCTCGCGCGAAATGGGTTGCGCGCCATGGTTATCGTGAGCTCCTCACGCGGGGATGGCCGAAGAGTGAACAATGAAGTTTGTTTGAAACAAACGTGACATCTTGTTGACGCGCAATCGAAAAAGCAAATGGCCTCATTTGCTTTTCCAAATGCCCGCAACTAGAAATAGTCACAATTATCGTGCTGCAATTCACTATCGTTAGTGCAGTGCAGTGCAGTGGGAAGTAGTATGTCAGGCGTTGATTGGAAATCAGAGCAAGATTACGCAAATTTCGAAAAGGCAGAAACAGCCGACATTGCCTGGGAATGGCTCCGCCGCGATCGAGAATACGAGCGGGACTTCAGCAATCTGACGGGCGCCGCGCGATCCGGCGGAATGACGCACGAATTCCGGAATAAATGGGGGTTGTCTTTTCGCAGCTGATCCGGAAAAAGCTTTCGATCGACAAGCGATATTCTGGGCCCCCGAGGCTCTCTCGACCGTCCTGTCGCTGCGGGAAACCAGCGATGTCGGGCAACATACTCTTGACTTGACCATGGTCGCGACCGGCGAATTTCGTCAGGGACTGGATGGGTGGCATGCCATCGTGCCAATGGCAGGTGCAATCCACCGGCTTTACCTGCCGGCAATGCCTGTCGGAGGCTCGCCGCTTTCCGTCGAATTGCCACTCGACGCCAATTTCGACATACGACTTCAGGCGGCACACCGATTTTGGTCCGCCATCGAGGGACGCTGTCCTGGTGCGCCGCCTCTTGCGCTTTCTTACCAACGTCGCCGGCGCTTCATACTAATTATGAGGGCCCTCGATGCTTGGCTGGCGGAACATAGTTATCGTGAAATCGCAGAGGGTTTGTTCGGCAAGGAGCGCGTTCTTGGCCGCTCCTGGAAGGATCACGATCTTCGCAGCCTGACCATCCGCCTGGTCCAGAGCGGCATCGCGCTGATGCGCGGCGGCTACCGTGCGTTGCTGCGCCCCATATCCAGGAAGAAATAGCTCCGCCCTTTGGGGGTGCCGAAAACACACCCCCTCATCTTCGGCATCCCCCTTTGAGGCTCCATTCCGCCATTGTGTCCGTTGACGCGCCGGCAACCTCGCCGGCGTTCCAGACCATCACGGAGCCCTTCGTATGTCGGATCCGAACACCGGATTACCGCACCGATACTTGCGGACTGCCGAAGCAGCGCGATTCCTCAGCCTTTCTCCCCGCACTCTGGAAAAGCACCGGATCTATGGCACCGGTCCCGCTTACCGGAAGATCGGCGGACGCGTCGTTTACGCCGTCGCCGATCTGAACGCGTGGGCCGACCTCGGCGCCAGAACGTCAACCAGCGATCCCGGTGCAGCGACGGTCCTTGCGGCAAAGCGGCACGCTCGCATCCCGTATGCGGGCAAGGAGCGTCGCTGAAGCATGCGCGAAGACAAGAGTTGCGGTGCAGCTGGTCGTCGACCGCGACGCCGGCAACGCGCAATTCCGCGAGCGTGGCCGGCTGATTTGAAAATCGCGACCCCGTCTTCACTTCGTTTCGGGCAGCTATTCAACAGCAAGGAAGTCTCCATCATGAGCGATCTCACGACAGTATAGCTATTATGGCTTGAAAAGCGCATAGAGAATTGGATTAGGTTCGGCAATCCGGTGTCGGAAGGGATTCTGGACGGAAGCCGCCGCGTCCTATCCTTCACGCCCGGCAGCATCTTCGCTTTCGTACGCTGGATGTCCAATGACTTCGATACCGTCCTGTCCTGCGTTGACATCCTGCGAGCCGCAACGCCCGGGCGACCCTACTCGACGGTCCCCTGGATCAGTCCCGGCGGCGAGAGCCTGCTGCGGCTATCAAGCTGGCCGAAAGTCGAGCGGGTGCTGCAAACGATCGATGCAGTCGAAGCACTCGGCATCAATCCAGCCGATGCGGCGCCCGATTATTGGCACCACGTGCACAACCGCTTGTCGGTCAATGAAACGCCCCGACGTTATACACGGTCGCGCCATCAGGTTTGGCTTCGTCGCCGACGAATTACATCATGAACGGTCGCTGCAGCACAATCTTTGCGGCGCTCGCGGCCGTCGCTTCTCTCGTCTCCACGATCGGAGGAGCGACGCCCCGCTACATCTGGAACGCATCAAACAGCGTTCCGATCGGCCTTTATCGCGTTGCGCCGGCCGGCAAGCTCAGCGTCACCGAGCTTGTCGCCGTTCAGCCGCCCGATCCCCTCGCAGCCTTCCTTGATCTGAACGATTATCTTCCCTCAGGGCTTCCGATGCTCAAGCGGATCGTGGCGTTGCCAGGACAGGTTGTGTGCCGAATCGGACTCACCATCACCGTCGATGGCCTTGAGATGGGACAAGCACGCGAGCGCGACGGCCGCAACCGCCCGCTGCCAGCCTGGCAAGGGTGCCGCATCATTGGGGAAGACGAAATATTTGTCATGAACTGGCAGTCCACCGACTCCCTCGACAGCCGATATTTCGGACCGCTGCCTGCATCCGCCGTTATTGGTCGGGCCCTTCCGGTGTGGACCGACGAGGAATAATCGCGCGCGATATTCGCGACCACTCGTCCGCCAACACGACTTCCGGACAGCCTCCGATCCTCCTTCCCGGTCCGTTCTCAAACCGAAGACAACACGCGAATCTGCAGTCCCAGAGTCATTTCAGCGCAATATCGCGGTCGACCATTGCCCTGCTCCATGCCATCAACAGCACGCCCATTGAACAATCGCGCCGTTCGCACATCATGCCATTGCTCCGCTCCGGGGATTATTCAACGGGATGTTCCGCGCGTTGGGACAGTTCTTTGACTTTCGGTTTGCTGCTGAAGGACCCTCGCTCACGCGGCAAGAGTTCGCGGAGGAGTGCGATATTAACGCGCTGATGGCATACGGGCGATGCCTTCGGCCCGCGCTCTACTCGTCGCTTCGCTCCTCACCGAGCCACCCTACGGGTGTCTCGGCCCTCCGGGTAACGATCGCTATCGCAAACGCTCGCTTCGC
>CAZSRR010000097.1:0-11426 GCA_964609175.1 uncultured Bradyrhizobium sp. | reverse complement strand
TGGTCTGCGCCGCGTTCAACGCCGACTTCGACGGCGACCAGATGGCCGTGCACGTTCCGCTGTCGCTGGAAGCGCAGCTGGAAGCGCGCGTGCTGATGATGTCGACCAACAACATCCTGCACCCGGCGAACGGACAGCCGATCATCGTGCCGTCGCAGGACATCGTGCTCGGCCTCTATTACGTGTCGATCATGCGCGAAGGCCTGCCCGGCGAGGGCAAGATCTTCGGCGACATGGCCGAACTCGAGCACGCGCTGCACTCGAAGGTCATCCACCTCCACACCAAGATCAAATACCGGTGGGAGGGTACCGACGAGGAAGGCAACGTCACCAAGCGCTGGATCGAGACCACCGCGGGCCGCGTCATGCTCGGCACGCTGCTGCCGAAGCATCCGCGGATTTCGTACGAGATCATCAACAAGCTGATGACCAAGCGCGAAATCTCCGGCGTGATCGACCAGGTCTACCGTCACTGCGGCCAGAAGGAGACGGTGATCTTCTGCGACCGCATCATGGCGCTCGGCTTCTATAACGCGTTCAAGGCCGGCATCTCGTTCGGCAAGGACGACATGGTGGTGCCGAACTCGAAGTGGAAGATCGTCGATAGCACCCGTACGCTGGCGAAGGATTTCGAGCAGCAGTACAATGACGGCCTGATCACCCATGGCGAGAAGTACAACAAGGTGGTCGACGCCTGGTCGAAGGCCAGCGAAGAGATCGCGAAAGCGATGATGAAGGAGATTTCCGTCACCAAGAAGAACGCCCAGGGTGCGGATGCCGACATCAACTCGATCTACATGATGGCGCATTCGGGCGCGCGCGGTTCGCCGGCCCAGATGCGTCAGCTCGCCGGCATGCGCGGCCTGATGGCAAAGCCGTCGGGCGAGATCATCGAGACGCCGATCATTTCCAACTTCAAGGAAGGCCTCTCGGTGCTCGAATACTTCAACTCGACCCACGGCGCCCGCAAGGGCCTCGCGGACACCGCGTTGAAGACCGCGAACTCCGGTTACCTGACCCGCCGCCTGGTCGACGTGGCGCAGGACTGCATCATCACGCAGGACGATTGCGGCACCAAGCTCGGCATCAAGATGCGCGCCATCGTCGATGCTGGCACGGTCGTGGCGTCGCTGGCCTCGCGCATCCTCGGCCGCACCACGGGCGAGGACCTGCGCGATCCCGCGACCAACCGCGTCGTGGTCAAGCGCGGCACGCTGATGGAGGAGGCGCATGTCGACGCCATCCAGCAGGCCGGCATCCAGGAGGTGAAGATCCGCTCGGCGCTGACCTGCGAACTGGTCAACGGCATCTGCGGCAAGTGCTACGGCCGCGATCTGGCCCGCGGCACGCCGGTCAACCACGGCGAGGCGGTCGGCGTCATCGCCGCCCAGTCGATCGGCGAGCCCGGCACGCAGCTGACCATGCGCACGTTCCACATCGGCGGCGCGGCGCAGATCAACGAGCAGTCCTTCGTCGAGTCGAACTTCGAGGGCAAGGTCACCATCAAGAACAAGTCGATCGCCCGCAACAGCGAAGGTCACCTGATCGCGATGGTCCGCAACATGGTCGTTGCCATCGTCGATGGCGAAGGCACCGAGCGTGCGACCCATCGCATCCAGTACGGCGCGCGCATGCACGTCGACGAAGGCGACATGGTCAAACGCGGCCAGCGCATCGCGGAATGGGATCCGTACACCCGTCCGATCCTTACCGAAGTCGAAGGCACCATCGGGTTCGAGGACCTGGTGGAAGGCCAGTCGATCTCGGAAACGCTCGACGAATCCACCGGTATCGCCAAGCGCGTCGTCATCGACTGGCGCGCGTCGCGGGGCGGGGCGGATCTGCGTCCGGCGATCGTGGTCAAGGGCAAGGACGGCAAGGTGCTCAAGCTCGCCCGTGGCGGCGATGCCCGCTACATGCTTTCTGTCGACGCCATTCTGTCGGTGGACCTCAACGCCAAGGTCAAGGCCGGCGACATCCTGGCGCGTATCTCGACCGAGAGCGCCAAGACCCGCGACATCACCGGCGGTCTGCCGCGGGTGGCCGAACTGTTCGAGGCCCGCAAGCCAAAGGACGCGGCGATCATCGCGGAAATCGCGGGCACCATCCGCTTCGGCCGCGACTACAAGAACAAGCGCCGCATCTCGATCGAGCCGATGGACAAGACCGAGGAGCCGCGCGAGTACCTGATCCCGAAGGGCAAGCACATCCATCTGCAGGACGGCGACATCGTCGAAAAGGGCGATTTCATCGTCGAAGGCAATCCGGCACCGCACGACATCCTGGCGATCAAGGGCATCGAGGAACTCGCCGCCTATCTGGTCAACGAAATCCAGGAGGTCTACCGGCTGCAGGGCGTGCTCATCAACGACAAGCACATCGAGGTGATTGTCCGTCAGATGCTGCAGAAGGTCGAGGTCACCGACCAGGGCGACACCGACATGATCTCGGGCGAGCAGGTCGACAAGATCGAGTTCGACGCGCTCAACCTGAAGGCCAAGGAAGAGGGCAAGAAGCCCGCGACGGGGACGCCGGTTCTGCTCGGCATCACCAAGGCGAGCCTGCAGACCCGCTCGTTCTTCTCGGCGGCGTCGTTCCAGGAGACCACCCGCGTGCTCACCGAAGCCGCCGTCAACGGCAAGGTGGACCCGCTGGAAGGCCTCAAGGAGAACGTCATCGTCGGCCGGCTGATCCCGGCGGGCACCGGCGCCTCGATGGCCAAGATTCGCGAAGTCGCCGTCAAGCGCGACAAGATGATCCTCGACGAGCGGGAGAAGCAGTCGGCGGCAATCGTGCCGACCGCGCCGGAAGCAGAGCCGCTGGCGCTGCCGCCGGCGGAGTAAGGGCCCGCGAAACAATGAGAAAGAAAGCCGGTCGCGAGGCCGGCTTTCGCCTTTCAGGATGGAAGCCTGCGCTTCACTTGCGAGGCCGCTACGTGTCAACGATTGAGGCGAGCTTGCCAAACAAGCTAAGGCTGTATTCGGTTGCCCATGAGCGCATCATTCGATTTCGAACGCCTGATCGATCGCATCTATGAAGCCGGGCTGATCCCCTCGCTTTGGCCGGCGTTGCTCGGCGAGCTCGGCGCGGCCGTCGGCGCCCGTGGCGGCTTCCTGTTTGGCGTTCGGGACGGCTACACGAGCGCGGTCAATTCGCCTGAATTTGATGAACTGATGCCCGTGTTCCTGCAGGACGGATGGAGCGAACGCGATCCGACCCTGCCGCGCGCCATCGCGCTCGATCGTGCGGGCTTCGTGACCGATCATGACCTGCTCTCTGAACAGGAGATCGCGACCAACGAAGTATATTGCAACTTCTACCGCAAGCACGGGATCGGCTACCGGGCCGGAACGTTGATCCCGATGCCGATCGGCGATTCCATCGCGATCGTCTTTCCGCGGCATCAGGACCACGGTCCGGTGCCGCTGGAGATCGTCGATCTGCTGGATGGGTTGCGTCCGCACCTGGCGCGGGCTTCGCTGGCGGCGAACCGCCTGGGCTTCGAGCGTGCGTTGGCGCAGGTCGATGCCTTGCAGGCGCTGGGTCTGCCGGGCGCGGTGCTGCGCGGGCCCGGCGGGGTTCTGGCCGCCAACCGCCTGTTCGAGGCGCTGATGCCCTCGCTGTTCCAGGATCGCGCCCAGCGGGTGACCATGACGGATGCCGCAGCAGATGCGCTGCTGGCCGAGGCGCTCGCCTCGTTGTCGGTCGCGGGCGGCGGGGGCGTGAAGTCGATACCGGTTGCCGCGACCTCGGGCCACCTGCCGATGGTGCTGCATGTCATCCCCGTGCGCGGTTCGGCGCGCGATTTTTTCACCCAGGCTTCGGCGCTCCTGGTAGTCACGCCGGTCGACCGCGCCGCGGTGCCGACCGCGGAGGTGCTGCAAGGCCTGTTCGACCTGACCCCGGCGGAAGCGCGGGTAGCGCGGGGCATCGGCCAGGCCGAAACCATCGATATGCTGGCGGTCGCCACGGGGGTCAACCGGGAAACGGTGCGCAGCCAGCTCAAGGCCGTGCTGTCCAAGACCGGCCTTTCGCGCCAACAGGAATTGGTCAGCCTGCTTGCCGGGAAGGCGTTCCCGGAAGGGCGCAGCTGACCCTTCCGCGGGCGGCAGCATAAGGCATCTGCAAGAATATGGTGCGAAGGTGCAGGGCGGCGCAGCATGGCCATTTTACTGCTTTCTTTCGTTGCTGCTTTGCGAGGACCTGCTTTGTTCATCTTTCCTTCAGGGTGAAAAGCGCTTTTGCTAATGTGGTTTAGACCGGCTGCTGGGGGCGGCCGGAGGGCGACGGAAAACACATGTTGGATCTTGCAATCGTAGGCGGTGGCCCTGGCGGGCTGATGAGCGCCTGGTACTTGAAGAAAAAGCTCGGCGATCTCTGCCGCGTCACGATCTACGAGGCGTCCGACCGTGTCGGCGGCAAGATCGTCTCGCGCAAGTTCGATTCCGCACCTGCGATGTATGAGGCAGGTGTAGCAGAAATTTACGATTATTCGATGACGGGTCCGGATCCGCTTCGGGAGCTGATCCAGCATTTCGGCCTGCAAACGATACCGATGGACGCCGAGCAGGTGCATCTCGACGGCGAACTGCTGGGCGACGTGCCGGGCATGCGCCGCAAATACGGCGAGAAGACCGCTGCCGCCATCGAGGCGTTCCGCAAGCGTTGCAGCGACATGGTGTCGCCGATCGAGTATTATGAAGGCGTCGGCGCCCACGACAACGAGCATCCCTGGGCCTACATGACCTGCGAGGAAGTGCTCGACAAGGAAGTCGCCGATCCCATCGCCAAGCGCTTCTTCAAGGTGATGGCGCGTTCCGACATCGCGACGGAAAGCCACAACACCAACGGTCTGAATGCGCTTAAGAACTTCGTGATGGATATCGACGGCTATATCGGCCTGTACTCGATCCAGAACGGCAACGAGCAATTGATCGAGTGCCTGCGGTCGGAAGTCGATGCCGATATCCAGCTCAATCATCGCGTGCTCAAGGTCGGCAAGACCGAGCAGGGCCGCTACCAGCTCAACATGATGAACGGGAAGGGCCCCGAGGTCAGGGATTTCGATCTCGTGCTGATGTGCCTGCCGCATTCCTGGCTCGCGACCATGCGCTGGGACGGCGAAGAGCTGCGGCAGTCGATGGTCAGGCACGTCGCCTATTTTGACCGTCCGGCACACTATCTCCGAGTCTCGATCCTGTTCGACGAACCGTTCTGGGGCGACAAGATTCCCGGCGCCTGGTTCATGTCGGAAGCCTTCGGCGGCTGCTGCGTCTACAACGAGGGCGCCCGCCACGACGTCGGCAAGCACGGCGTGCTCAACTGGCTGATCGCGGGCTCCGACGCGCTGGCCTTCGCCAATCTAAGCGACCAGGAACTGATCGACGCCGCGCTGAAATCGCTGCCGGCCGTGTTCGGCAACGCCCGCGACCATTTTATGGAAGGCAAGATACATCGCTGGCTGTCGTCGGTGAACGCGCTGCCGGGCGGCCTGCCGGTGCGCGACGTCATGACCAACCACCGGCCGGAGCCGAGGCAGCATCCCGGGATCGTCGTGGTCGGCGACTATCTGTTCGATTCGACGCTGAACGGTCTGCTCGACTCCTCCGACGCCGCCACCGATATCATCCTGACCGAAATGATGCGGCTACGGCGCGCGCGCACCCAGTCGGGCGAGCCGTCTTCCGACAAGATCGACCGCAACTATTTCGAGAACTACCGCGGCCTCGGTCCCTACAGCGAGGTCTGGAGCCAGTTCACCGATCCGGCGTATCTCACGAACCTGATCAAGATCGTCTGGAACCGGGCGAAGGGCTACAAGATGCTGGTGGCCGGGTCTGCCAGCGGCGAACTGGTCGGCGCGCTGCGCGAGCGCGGCATCGATGCCTGGGGCATCGAGAACAACAAGGCGATCCACGCCAGGACGCCGAAAGCGCTGAAGAAGTACAACAAGCTCGGCTCCATCGTCGACATGCCGTTCAAGGACGACGAGTTCGACTTCGTGTTCGAGACCAGCCTGTGTCACGTCGCCGAGAAGCAGGTGCCGCGGGCGGTGCGCGAACTCAACCGCGTGGTGAAGGCCGGGCTGGTGTTCGGCTCGGTCACCTCGGACATGGCGCCGGCGCTGATCGACCGCTACGACCTGTTGCGCGGCGTGAAGAAGCTCGGCACCTGGTGGGAATGGTCCGAACTGTTCTTCGGCAACGGTTTCGATCTGTCGATGCACCGCCGCGACTGCACCGATGCGGTCTGGGCGGCGACGCTGGCCGCCAACAAGGGGCCGGGGCAGTGGTATGCCGACGCCGACAGCCTTCGCTATTCGTTCTTCGACAAGGTCGAATCCGACGACTGAGGTCCGGCGTGTTGTATTGAAGGCGCGTTCGGCTCCGAACGGTCGGGGCTGGCCGCCCAAATGTTTGCCGAATTGATACCGATCGCCTAAAACCCGGGGCGGCAGCGGCGTTCTGTTGCCGCGTTGGTTTTGCGGTCATGCCGGCCGTGCAAGCATCGGTTGGTTTCATGGCGCCCAAGCCTCCCCCGGATGAGCCGAGTTCCGCGCCGGCGGAAGATCCCGAACTCGCGAAGAAGCGCGCGGCCGGGACGGCGGCGACGCTTCCGGCGGGTGGCAAGCCGGTTGCTGCAGCCTCCGATGAAGACAAGGACGACAAAGACGACGAGCTGGAGCTCGACGACGATGATGATGACGAGGACCTCGTCGTCTTCACCGCCAAGGAAGCCGCCGGGGCGATGGCCACGATCTACGGCTTCGTCAGGCCGTATCTCGGCAACTACCGCAAGCTGCTCGCCTTCGTGACCTTCGGCGTCCTGGTCGAGACGCTGTTCAACGTCATCATGCCGCTGAGCCTGAAGTTCCTGATCGACGACGCGCTCGGCGAGGAGGATTTCCAGGCGCTCTACAAGATCCTCGGCGTGCTCGCGGTTGCCGGCATCATCACCTCGATCATCGCGGTCTGGTACGAGCGCTGGGACGCGCGGCTGGCCGCAAACATCATCGCCGACGTGCGAACGCGACTGTTCGAGCACGTGCAGAACCTGCCGTCATCTTACTTTGCCCGCACCAAGCGCGGCGAGATTCTCTCGCGCTTCTCGATCGATCTCGCGGCGTTCGAAGGCTCGGTCAAGACCTTTGCCAACAGCGCCGCTTTGCCGTTCCTGGAACTCGTCGCCGGCATCATTCTGATGCTGTTTTTGAACTGGCAGCTCGCGGCGGTGGCGCTGCTGGTGTTCCCGATCACGCTGATCGGGCCGCGCATCCTGACGCCGAAGGCGGTGCAGGCGAACTACGAGCAGAAGCTCAATGAATCGGCGCTGCTCGGCACGGTGCAGGAAAACGTGGCGGCGCAGGCCGTCGTCAAGGCGTTCAGCCTGCAGCGCCGGACGCTGGGCTGGTTCACCCTGCGCAACCAGGATGTGCGCATCAAGACCGCGCAGGCGGTATTCCTGTCGACCATGGTGGAACGCACCGTCACCATCTCGGTGCTGCTGCTGCATCTCGTGGTGCTGGCGATCGGAGCGTATCTGGCCACCAAGGGCCAGATCACGATCGGCACCTTCGTCACCTTCGAGAGCGCGTTCTGGGAGGTGTCCTACAACATTGCCCATCTGATGCACTTCATTCCGGTGTCGATCCAGTCGGCGGCGGCGGTGCGGCACATGCAGGAACTGCTCGACGAGCCGACGCGCGGCGCCGATCGCCCGGGCGCGCCCGACATGCCGCCGATCGCCAACGACATCAGTTTTGAACGCGTCACCTTTGCCTATGAAGGCAGCACGACGCCGGTGCTCGACAATTTCAGCCTGAAGCTCGGGGTCGGCAAACGGATCGCCATCGTTGGCCCCAGCGGTTCGGGCAAGAGCACGCTGCTCAATCTCATCCTTCGGCTCTATACGCCCGACGAGGGGCGGGTGACCATCGACGGCGTCGATATCCGCCGCGTCACCCGCGAATCCCTGCGCAAGGGCATGGCGGTCGTGTTTCAGGAGAACATGCTGTTCAACATGTCGATCCGGGAGAACATCCGGCTCGGCAAGGAGGGCGCGACGGATGAGGAAGTCGTCGAGGCCGCACGCAAGGCCGAGATTCACAGCTACATCATGAGCCTGCCGCAGAAATACGACACGCCGGTCGGCGAGCGCGGCGACACGCTGTCCGGCGGCCAGCGCCAGCGCATCGCGATTGCGCGCGCCATCATCCGCAACCCCTCCCTGCTGCTGCTGGACGAAGCGACCTCGGCGCTCGACCAGACCACGGAAGCCGCGATCAACCGCACACTGCTTAACGTCGCGGAGGGGCGCACCATGATCTGGTCGACCCACCGCCTGACGTCGGTCGTCGAGATGGACGAGATCATCGTGATTTCAGGCGGCAAGGCGATCGAGCGCGGCTCGCATGCGGAATTGCTCGCGGCCAATGGCGTCTATCGAAAGCTGTGGGACGACCAGGGCCATACGCCGCAAAACGCCGCCAGTCAGGCCGACGACGACAACGAGGATGATGACGACGACGATGAGGATGACGACCAGGAGGAGTAGTCCAGGCCGTCGCCAACCGGGAATGCCAAACGGGAATTGCAGTGAAACTTGTCGGACGGCTTGAGAGCGTTTGGCGTTACCCGGTGAAGAGCATGTCGGGCGAGGCACTGCCCGAGGCCTATGTCAGCTTTGTGGGCGTGCTCGGCGATCGGCTCTATGCCGTCCATGACGCAGGCGCGCCCAAGGCATTTCCATTCCTTACCGCGCGTAGCCGGAAGGAAATGCTGCGGTTTCGCCCGCGGTTCAGCCGCCCTGAACTTTCGCGCGTACCGGGCAATTTGATCGAAGCCCAGACCCGCGGTTCCGGGCTGACGCCGCTGTTTCCCTCCAGCGAAGACCTGGCACTGGAGATCGAGGCGCCGAGCGGAACGACGCTGTCGGCCTCCGACCCGGCGCTGCTGGCCCTGATCGGAGGCGATCAACTCAACGCGTCCGACCTGACCATGATCCGCTCGGACCGGGCGATGACCGACTGCCGTCCGCTTTCGCTGCTGGCGACCCAGACGATTGAGGGAATAGGCCGTGCGGTGGGGGAGACGCTCGACAAGCGCCGCTTTCGCGAAAATCTCTATGTCGATTTTGACGCCGGCGACAGCTTTGCCGAAGACGCCTTTGTCGGCCGGCGGCTGCGGATCGGGCAAAGGCTGACGATCCACATTTTGGAGCGCGATATCCGCTGCCGCATGATCGGCATCGATCCGGAGACGCTCGAGGAGAATCCGGAGATCTTGCGGTACGTCGCAAAGAATCATGACAACACGGCCGGTGTCTACGCGGCCGTGCTGGTGGAGGGACTGGTTCGCCCGGGCGACGAGATCGTTCTGCTGGACTAGGCCAACGTCGGTGACTCTGCCGAATCGCGCGATCCAGTTTTCGCCGGGTCCGGGTCGCTGCATGGGGGACTTTCGGCCGGGGTGCGACATTTTTTCATGCCAAATGACAAAAAAGGCTTCGTTGGGAGGCTTCGCGGTTGTCCAAACCTCCCAGATTATCTCACTTCGACATATTTACCCGGGTAAAATTTAAGCAGAATGCGCCTGCGGGTGGCGAGAACGGCACGCAGTACTATCTCCGCTCGGTGCGCGAATTCGTTTTCCGCGCTTCACGCCTCTACGCGACACGCTGAATCCACTAGCGCCAAAGGCATTTCCAGCGTTCTCGTTTCGCTTGACTTCACTATCCACCGCTTATAGAAGACGCCCACTTAACGACAGGCGGTGAGCAACGCCAGCGTCGGAACGGAACACCCTTTCAAATCCGGTTTGGACTGAGACGGGCACCAACCTCGACGAATGCCGCTCAAACGCTGTCGATATATTGCTAGGCAATGCCAGGACGATTTTAGTTCTCTTGAGCACGTCCTCTTGAGAGTGAACTCGGATGCATGACCTCGGTGGCGGGCCGGACAGCGAAAGCTGATCGGTCCTTGATCGCGGTCCTCTGTGGCGTCGAAGCGCTTTCCGCTCAGCGATGGGTGGTTGGCGCGATTTCGTTTTGCGTGGATGTTTTTTCTGCGCGGAGCGGGCCGAACGGAACGGCTAGTTCCGAGAAGAATTTGCGGGGCCATTCGAGGTTTCGCGCGAACTAAAGGGTGAAGGCTGACATGCCGACGATCAACCAGCTGATCGCAAATCCGCGTGCGGTTCAGAAGTCACGCAAGAAGGTGCCGGCGCTGCAGCAGTCGCCGCAGAAGCGCGGCGTCTGCACGCGCGTCTACACCACGACCCCGAAGAAGCCGAACTCGGCGCTTCGCAAGGTCGCCAAGGTGCGCCTGACCAACGGCTTCGAGGTGATCGGCTACATCCCGGGTGAAGGCCATAATCTTCAGGAGCACTCGGTGGTCATGATCCGCGGCGGCCGCGTCAAGGACTTGCCCGGCGTGCGCTACCACATCCTCCGCGGCGTCCTCGATACCCAGGGCGTCAAGAACCGTAAGCAGCGCCGTTCGAAGTACGGCGCGAAGCGTCCGAAGTGAGCCGGGCATAGCGAGGGTCATCCCCGGGCGAACGAAGTGAGACCCGGGGATCTGTTGCAACAGTTTAAGACGTGGATGGCCGGGACAAGCCCGGCCATGACAAGGAAACAAGATGTCTCGTCGCCATTCTGCCGAAAAGCGCGAAGTGAACCCGGATCCGAAGTTCGGGAACGTCGTCATCACGAAGTTCATGAACTCGATCATGTATGACGGCAAGAAGTCCGCTGCCGAAAACATCGTTTACGGCGCGCTCGCCATGATCGAGGCCAAGACCAAGCAGGGTCCGCTCACTGTGTTCGAGCAGGCGCTGGAAAACGTCATGCCGACCATTGAAGTGCGCTCCCGCCGCGTCGGTGGCGCCACCTATCAGGTGCCGGTGGAAGTCCGTTCGATCCGCCGTCAGGCGCTCGGCATCCGCTGGATCATCACGGCAGCGCGCGATCGCAACGAAAAGACGATGACGGAGCGGCTCTCGGCCGAGCTGCTCGACGCGTCGAACAACCGGGGGAACGCCGTCAAGAAGCGTGAAGACGTGCACCGGATGGCGGAAGCCAACCGCGCCTTCTCGCATTATCGCTGGTAACGGCGAATACCGGAATCAAGGAACAGATCATGCCCCGCCAACATGCCATCGAGGACTACCGCAACTTCGGTATTATGGCGCATATCGACGCCGGCAAGACCACGACCACCGAGCGCATCCTCTATTACACCGGCAAGAGCCACAAGATCGGCGAAGTGCACGAAGGTGCCGCGACGATGGACTGGATGGAGCAGGAGCAGGAGCGTGGCATCACGATCACCTCGGCTGCCACCACCGCGTTCTGGAACGGCAAGCGCCTGAACATCATCGACACCCCCGGCCACGTCGACTTCACCATCGAAGTCGAGCGTTCGC
>CAZSRR010000096.1:0-11692 GCA_964609175.1 uncultured Bradyrhizobium sp. | reverse complement strand
TCCAACGAAGCTCGTGCAGTCGGCCGCAATGGCGTCGGTGGCGCCGCCAAAGCCTTCGTATCGGCCGCATCTACCAGCCAGAGTCATAGCGGATGGGATCCTGTCGGACGCGCAGCTCGAGAGCGTCATCTATGCCGGCGAAGCGCATTCGGAGTTCCTCGCGGGCGCCTGGACGGTTGATGCGACTTTTGATGTCGTGGCGGCGGCGCGCGAGGACGCGGAGAATGCTGTTCGTTTTCGCCGCGGCTGGTTCCTGGGCGACGGCACGGGCGCGGGCAAGGGACGGCAAGTCGCCGGTATCCTGCTCGACAACTGGCTCAAGGGCCGCCGTCGCGCGGTCTGGATCAGCAAATCCGACAAGCTGATCGAGGATGCGCAGCGCGATTGGTCCGCGCTCGGGGTGGAGCGCCTGCTTGTCACGCCGCTGTCTCGTTTCCGGCAGGGCACGCCAATACGGCTTGGGGAAGGCGTCCTATTTACCACCTACGCTACGCTGCGCACCGACGAGCGCGGCGAAAAGCTTTCGCGTGTGGGACAGATCGTCGAATGGTTGGGCTCCGACTTCGACGGAGTGATCGTCTTCGACGAGAGCCACGCCATGCAAAACGCAGCGGGTGGAAAAGGCGAGCGAGGGGAACAAGCGGCGTCGCAGCAGGGGCGTGCAGGCCTGCGGCTGCAGCATGGTTTGCCGAATGCACGCGTTGTCTACGTCTCGGCAACCGGCGCAACCACCGTGCATAATCTTGCCTATGCCCAGCGGTTAGGGTTGTGGGGCGGCGACGATTTCCCGTTTGCCACGCGTACCGAGTTCGTCGAGGCGATCGACGAGGGCGGTGTCGCGGCCATGGAGGTTCTGGCGCGCGACCTCAAGGCCCTCGGCCTCTATGCTGCGCGTTCGTTATCTTATGAGGGCGTCGAATACGAGCTGCTCGAGCACCAGCTTACACCCGAACAGGTTCGCATCTACGATGCCTATGCCGGTGCATTCAGTATCATCCATAATAATCTCGATGCGGCCATGCGCGCCGCCAACATCACCGGCGAGACCGGCACACTGAACGCGCAAGCAAAGTCCGCGGCGCGATCCGCCTTCGAAAGCGCCAAGCAGCGCTTCTTCGGCCATCTCTTGACCTCAATGAAGACACCTTCGCTGAACCGCTCGATCGAGCGCGATCTTCATGCCGGCCACGCCGCCGTGATCCAGGTCGTCTCGACCGGTGAGGCGCTGATGGAGCGCCGGCTCGCCGAAATTCCGACCGAGGACTGGAGCGACGTCCAGGTCGACATCACCCCGCGGGAGTATGTCCTCGATTACCTCGCCCATTCCTTCCCGGTCCAGCTCTATGAGCCATTCACCCACAGCGAGGGCAATCTTTCCTCCCGCCCCGTCTATCGGGACGGTCAGCCGGTCGTGAGCCGGGAAGCAGTCAAACGGCGCGACTGCCTGATCGAAAAGCTCGGCTCGCTCCCGCCCGTGCCGGGTGCGCTCGACCAGATTGTCCAGCGATTCGGCACGGACATGGTCGCCGAGGTCACGGGACGCTCTCGCCGCATTGTTCGGAAGCGGGATCGGCTGACGGTGGAGAACCGCGCGGCCTCGGCCAATCTCGCCGAGACCGCCGCCTTCATGGACGATGCCAAACGCATCCTCATCTTCAGCGACGCCGGCGGCACAGGGAGAAGCTACCACGCCGAACTGTCGGCTCGGAATCGCAGGCTGCGTGTTCACTACCTCCTCGAACCAGGCTGGAAGGCGGATGCAGCCATCCAGGGCCTGGGTCGCACGAACCGCACCAACCAGGCGCAACCGCCGCTATTCAGGCCGATCGCTACCGACGTCAAGGCGGAGAAGCGCTTCCTCTCCACCATCGCGCGCCGGCTCGACACGCTGGGCGCCATTACCCGAGGTCAGCGCCAGACCGGAGGGCAGGGCCTGTTCCGCTCCGAGGACAACCTCGAAAGCCACTACGGCCGTGACGCACTGCGCCAACTATATCTGCTTCTCGTCCGCGGCAAGGTTGAAGGCTGCTCGCTCCAGGCGTTCGAGGACGCGACCGGTCTGAAGCTGATGGATGCCAACGGCATCAAGGATGAACTGCCGCCGATCACGACATTCTTGAACAGGCTGCTGGCGTTGACCATCGACCTGCAAAACGTGTTGTTCGCCGCGTTCGAGCAACTGCTTGCCGCTCGTATCGAAGGCGCGATCGCGTCCGGCACCTACGATGCCGGCCTGGAGACGCTGCTCGCCGAGAGCTTCGTCGTCGATGATCGGCGCGTCATCTACACCCATCCGGGAACCGGCGCGGAGACACGGCTGCTGACGATCACCGAGCGGCGACGCAATCGGCCCGTGATGCTGGAGGAGGCACTCGATCGGCTCTCCGATTCCTCCGGCGTCCTGCTGGTCAACGAGCGCTCGGGCCGGGCCGCCGTTCAGGTGCCGGCGCCGAGCTTCATGCTTGATGACGGTGAGATCGAGCGGCGCGTGCGGCTGATACGGCCGATGGAACAGCACAGCGTTCCCCTCAACACAATGGCGGAAAGCCATTGGGCCGAAGCCGATCGCGGCCGCTTCGGCGCGGCCTGGCAGGCCGAGCTCCATGACGTGCCCGAATTTTCGGAAAGCACCATCCATATCGTCGCCGGCTTGCTGCTGCCGATCTGGAAACGGTTGCCGGACGAATCGACACGGGTCTACCGCCTTCAGACGGATGCCGGTGAAAGAGTCATTGGTCGCAAGGTTTCGGCCACTTGGGTGGCGAACGTCGTTGCGGCTGGCGCGCCCAAGTTGGCGTCAGACGCGGCCTTTGCCGCCCTGATGGAGGGGCGAACTGTTCTCGACCTCGTCGAAGGCCTCCAGCTTCGCCGAGTCCGTGTCATGGGCAGACACCGAATCGAGTTGTCCGGATTCAACGACACGATGCGGGATCGCCTCAGGACGTATGGCCTCTTCAGCGAGATCATCTCGTGGAAGCTGCGCATGTTCGTGCCCACTGACGAGGGCGGCGTCGAAGTCCTGGCGAGTGTGCTCGAGCACTACCCAATCGAGCGCATCGCCGAACGGGAGGCTGCGTGATGCGTCGCGACGCCTCCGAACTGGCGCATCGCCTCGCGCGCGAGGCCGAGACGGTGTGCCGTCATTATCTCTCCAACGGCAAGCGTGCGGGACGCTACTGGCTGATTGGTGATGTCCACAATACCCCGGGCCGCTCGATGTTCGTGCGGCTCCAAGACTCGCCTAAGGGGCCCGCCGGCAAGTGGACCGATGCCGCCACCGGCAAGCATGGCGACCTCCTTGACGTCATCCGCGAAAGCCTCGACCTTCACGACTTCCGCGAGGTCGCCGAGGAGGCAAGACGCTTTCTCAAGCTGCCTCCCTCTGAATCGAAGCTCGTGCCACAGCTACAGCCGGCACGCTCAATTGTCCCTGCAGGGTCACCAGAGGCCGCGAGACGGCTCTTTGCCATCTCAGGTCCGATCGAGAAGACCCTGGTCGAGACCTGTTTGCAACGTCGCGGCATAGCTCACGTGCACCATTGCGGCAGTCTGCGCTTCCATCCGCGCTGCTACTACCGGCCGGACGAGCATGCACCGACCGAGACCTGGCCAGCGATGATCGCTGGTGTCACCGATCTGGGCGGACGCATCACCGGCGTGCATCGCACCTGGCTCGATCCGTACGGCTTTGACATGGTTCGGCTCGGCAAGGCCCCGATCGATACACCACGACGGGCCATGGGCGACCTTCTCGGCAACGCGGTGCGCTTTGGCGTGGCGAACGACTTGCTCGCGGCCGGCGAAGGCATCGAGACCGTGCTGTCCGTGCGGTCTGTGGCGCCGACCCTACCAATGGCGGCCGCGCTGTCGGCGAACCACCTCGCCGCGCTTCTGCTCCCGCCAACGCTGCGTCGTCTCTACATCCTCCACGATGCTGGTGCGGCTGGCGAGGGCGCTGCGGCAGCTCTGTCCGAACGCGCACAGTCGGCCGGCGTCGAGACGATCCTCTGCGCGCCCAGGCATGGCGACTTCAACGAAGATCTCCGCGCATTTGGTCCCGACGCACTTCGGGCGGCCTTGCAGATTCAACTCGTCCCGGAGGACGTCTCCCGCTTTCTTCTCTTGCCGGCCACCGTCGTATAGGCGCGTCTGACTTCTATCGACTTCGACAGCCTCGGTCGCTGCGGCCCAATGCCGGAGAGGCGCGACCACGGCCTTCTAGAGGGCGATCGGACGGCAGGCGGCACGGTCCGGCAATGGCTGAGGGGCGGCTATTTTCCGCCGGCCCTCCCGGGCCTTTGCATCGCGAAGCAAAATAGCCGCCCCTCAGCCATCCTTCGCTGGGTGCTACGGCCCTCCGCGTTGCTCCGGGTGCCGGCCCATTCCGCCCGCCGTCTGAGTGATCGCCACGAAGGCCGCGATGGGCGCGGCCGAACCGGCAAAGGACCTCCAAATGAGCGATCATGACGACATCGAACCGCCGCATGCGGCATCTGCGACCGACCTCGTCCTCAACGAACTGCAGCTCTTTGGCTACGGTCCATTCGATGACCAGCCCGATCCGAGACCGCTGCCCGAAGGTAAGACGATCGCGGGCGCCGTTGCTGATATCTTCGACGCCCTGGTAGCCACGCTGAACGACACCCGGCTCGAACCGGACCTTCCGGATCTACTCTGGTCGACGGTCAACCTCTTTCACCGCGCCGTGGACCGCATCGGCCGCCAGCTCGACGACAACGAACAGGCCCAACGCAAGAGCCAGCGCGAGCAGAACGGCTCGGAGGTGCAGTCGGTCGAACTTGAGCGCCTGACGGCCGAAGGCATCACATTGATCGAACGGCGCAATTGCCTGGAACTCTTCCGCGATCAGGCCATCGAACGCTTTGAGGTCCACACCGGCTCGTCCTGGCGTCCCCGTTCCGGGTCACTCGTAAACCATCGCACGCTCACCGCGGCCATGATCGACTCTCGGGAATTCATCGCAGCCAAGCGCCGCGCCGAGGCCGAGATCATGCTGCCGGCAGGACCGAAGGTCGCTCTTACCGGTGGGCTCGACTTCAATGACCACCATTTGATCTGGGATCGCCTCGACAAGGTCCACGCCAAGCATCCCGACATGGTCCTCATCCATGGCGGCTCGCCAAAAGGCGCCGAGCTGATCGCGTCCAAATGGGCCACCAACCGCAAGGTACCGCAGATCGCGTTCAAGCCGGACTGGACCAAGCATGCCAAGGCCGCCCCATTCAGACGCAACGACGCCATGCTTGAACTCCTCCCGATCGGCGTCATGCATTTCCCGGGCACCGGAATTCAAGACAACCTCGCCGACAAGGCGAAGCGCCTCGGCATTGCCGTTTGGAAATTCGGCGGCGCGTGAGTGCCGACCTGCCATCTTCCACACCACCGAGGCGGAGTTGCATCGCCGCAACTCCGCCTCGTTTCGATTGCATATTCAAACTTGCGCCGTGGTGGTGGTGGAGGCGCAACCGTTATCCCTTTGCATATGGAGCCACCACCATGCTCGCGCTTGGACTCCTCCTGAATATTGCTGGCATCGGCTTGTTCTGCTGGTTGATCTTCACACTGGCCGTATTCGCCTTGCCATTTTTTGTCGGACTCAATGTCTTCATGATGGCATTGCACAGCGGAGCCGGTATCTTCGGAGCGGCGATTGCTGGCATTGCCGCTGGCGGGGTGACACTCGCAATCGGTGAAACTGCGTTCGCGATAACACGCTCAACGATCATCCGTGCCATCATTGCCGCGCTGTTTGCCGTGCCGGCTACACTTGCTGGCTATCAGGTCGTGGTTGCGATGTCGCAGTTCAGCGTTCCGTCATTGGTCTGGCGTGAGGTCTTCGCCTGCCTCGGCGCGGTCGTCATTGGCGGCACGGCGTGGACCCGCTTGACTATGTTCACCGAGATCCGTCCGCTCGATTGGGGAAGGGTAGTGGGGAGCGATCCTCAACCAGTTCTCACAGCCGCAGCACATCAGAAATGATCCTGCGCCGTCTCTCTCTGATGGTTGGCTAAAGCGGCGCCTTTGGTCGGTCAGGAGCTTGAGCGAAAGGTAGTCGCGACGTTCATCGACGAACTTCGATCGACGGCGTGATTACAGCCGGTACACATAGATCGGATGATGGCGCCTTTCTCTCAAGGTTGGCTTCGCGTTGGCAATACCGCTTTTGCTTCCCTTCATTTCTTTTTCTACGCCGGACCGTTTCGACCTCTTGCACGGAGCGAAACCGAAGTTCACCATCTTCTCCCGGACTTGTGGTTCAGAGCACGGACGCACCGGGCCTCTGCGATGGCTCGATCTGGCCGAAGATCGGCTACGCCTCGATCGTCTGAGCCGCAACGCTGTCGAAGCGACTTTCTTCCCCTGGGCTACGCCCATTCCTCGCGAGGCAAGAAAGTCGCTGCGACAGCATCCTGCGCTCCGCTTCGGCCCTTCGGGTGCGTCGCCGATCGTCTTCGGCCTGCAGATCGCCATCGAGGCCGCGGTGGTCGTGGGCTCGAAACACAAACAGGAGAAGTGACATGGCTACCATCGGTTCGTTCAAGAAGGTCGGTAACGATTTCCAGGGCGAAATCGCCACCCTCAGCCTGAAGGCCAAAGGCGTCCGCATCGTCGCAGAATCCAACCCCTCCAATGACAAAGCTCCGAGCCACCGCGTGTTCGTGGGCCGCGACGTCGAGATCGGCGCCGCCTGGTCGAAGCGCTCGGAAGAGGGCCGCGACTACCTTTCGCTGAAGCTCGATGACCCGTCGTTCAACGCGCCGATTTACGCGAACCTGTTCGACGACGAAGGTGGCGAAGGCTACACGCTGCTCTGGTCACGGCCCCGGAAGAATGGAGATTGAGTCGAGCCGAATACCTGGCGCCCCGCTCACCGCGGGGCGCTTCGCGGCTGGCTTGAGGCGGCTTAGGACTTGCTAAGCCGCGCAGCCTTCTTGAGCAGTTCTCCCGGCTCGGTTCCCAATGCTTCAGCAATTTGTCCGAGCACGGTGACGCTTGCTGATACATCGCCGCGCTCAATGGCGCCCACGTAACGGGTGCTTAAGCCTGCGCGCTCGGCCAACTCCTCTTGCGTCATTTGTAGATCGTGGCGTTTTCGACGCAGGTTTACAGCCATGATCTCTTTGAGATCCATGGCAGTATGGGAACCTGAACAGGAATGATCGTTCTAGGAACGATCGTTCCTATTCGTCATCGGACAAGCTATCATTGGAGTCGACGCAGCGAGCACGCCGGGTGGGCCGGGGATTTATCGATCGACAATTAAGAGAAGATCCAGCCCCGAAATGAGGACGGAGCTCTGGATTGCGACGGAACCGTGGCGTAGCATTCTTTCCGATCTGTTGAAGATATCATGCAGAAACCTCCACTCGATCCTGATGTCGCCGACGCTGCTCCGGATGATCCGGTGCTCACGATCTACGATGAACAGCATCTGGTGACGTATTGGCGTCTTCTCGATGCCGAGGCCGATGGCGCTGATTGGAAGGAAGTTGCTCGGATCGTGCTGCATATCGACCCGGATCGTGAGCAAGCACGTGCTCGCCATGCGTTCGATACTCATTTGGCGCGTGCGAAGTGGATGGCAGACCATGGCTATCGTGATTTGCTTCGCGGCGGAGCTATCAAATAAAAGAATGGGCCCATTCGTAATCTAGAACGATTTTCCCCCTTAGGGGTGATCGCCTGTACGCATCACGCAATGCACAATTGATGACTTCCCCTGCAATCAAGGCCTCATAGAATTTGCTCCGTTATCGCCTTACGGCAGGGGATCAGAGCAATGTCCGAGATCGACTGGCGCTCGCCGGGCGCGTACCAGCAGGCCACCAAGTCAGGGGAGGTCGCGGATTTCGCTTGGGAGTCGCTACGGCGCAGTCCAAACTACCGGATAGCTTGCCGGGAGGCGCGATCGGAGGGCGGGGCAGTATCATCCGAGTTCCGGAGGAGATGGGGCGTCTGCTTTCGCTCATGACCCACAAGGGTCCTTTTATGAACAGACGATTTTCTGGGCACCCGAGGCTTTGCCAACGGTGGTTCGGGTTGTGCGCGGCGCACCCGCTCCGCGAGCCACCGGCGCGACCCTGCCGCGCGCCGATCATGATACGGGCAGCATTCGACAAGCCCCGGACGGCTGGCACGCCGTGTTGCGCATTGAGGGAGTGCAACATCACCTCTGGCTGAACGAGGCTCCGCAGCGGGGCGCCACCTATGCAGCCGAACTGCCGCTTGATTCAGATTTTGAGATTCGCGCTCATGCCTCACATCGGCTGTGGCGCGCCATCAACGGTCGGCCGCCAGGCCCTCCGTACCACCAGCTTTCGGCACAGCGGCGCGAACGACTGGCCCTGGCGCTCCGCGCGCTTGACGCTCATGTGGACGGCGCCTCCTATCGCGAGATCGCAGAGGCGCTGTACGGCCGAAAACGTATCTCCGAAGGTCCCTGGAAGACCTCTGAATTTCGAAGCGGCACTATCCGCTTGGTGCGGGCTGGCTTGGCCCTGATGCGCGGCGGCTATCGTGGTTTGCTTCGTCCACCATCTCGCAAGAAATAGGAAGGGTGACGAAAATCGCCCTTGCATCTTCGGCATCCCCCTAGGCCGTTCTACTCCGCCATCGTGACCCTCGACGCACCGCCAAACGCTGTCGCGCTCGAAACGATCACGGAGCCACGCAAATGCCCGATCCGAACGCCGGCTTGCCGCAGCGATTTCTGCGCACGCCAGAAGCCGCTCGATTCCTCGGTCTCTCCGGCCGGACCCTGGAAAAGCACCGAACCTACGGCACGGGCCCTGCCTATCGGAAGCTCGGCGGACGCGTTGTTTATGCGCTGGAAGACCTGAAAGCCTGGGCTGATCGCGGCGCCAAAACTTCAACCTCTGATCCCGGTGCAGGCACCGTGCTGCCGGCTAAGCGGCACGCGCCCATACCGTATGCCGGCCGGCCGCGTCGCTGAACGTCGCCAGGGGATCATCTCAATGCGACGCAGGCACATCTCTGAGCGGGAACAGCTAAGTCTCTTCCGGGCGCTGTCTGGCGATCTCGCGCCACGCGATGCGCAAGATCTGATGGCCTATCCCTTCTTCTCTCTCGCGAAATCCAGGCGAGTAGCCCCGATCGACTTCCGTGCTGGCAAGGTTGCGATTCGCGTCGAAGCCGTTCCTGAGCATGGCATGGCGACCATCTGGGACGCTGACGTCCTGATCTGGGCTGCGTCGCAGATCGTCGAGGCGCGCGACAGCGGATTGAAGACCTCCCGCCTGATGGCAGCAACGCCTTATGAAATCCTGACGTTCGTTGGTCGCGGCACCAGCGTTCGGGACTACGACCGTCTCAAGGCCGCACTCGACCGGCTGCAATCGACCACTGTCATGACGTCGATCCGTCAATCGACCGATCGGCGGCGGCACCGATTCTCCTGGATCAATGAATGGAAAGAGACAGCCGACGCCCACGGCCGGCCCCGCGGATTGGAGCTGATCCTGCCGGACTGGTTCTATGCCGGCGTGCTGGATGACGCGCTCGTGCTCACCATCGACCGGGCGTATTTCGACCTGACGGGTGGCCTCGAACGCTGGCTTTATCGCATTGTTCGCAAGCACGGCGGCAGCCAGAAGGGTGGCTGGAGCTTCGACTTTGTTCATCTCCACGCCAAATCCGGCAGCCTCTCGCCGCTCAAGCATTTTGCCTATGACCTGCGCGAGATCGTCCGCCGTCAGACATTGCCGGGCTACCAACTCGTCATTGAGCGCGGCTTGCGCGGTGACGAGCGTCTGGCCTTTACGCCGATCGCCGTCGGTCCCATTGCGGCGCGTCTGCGCAAGCGCGGTCTGAATGCTCGCCCGGGGGAAAACCTGTGAATCAGTTCGTGCTATTGGGGACGACAAGTGACGTGCCAACGGGGACCCGACGCTCGTGTTATCGGGGACCAAAATCGGATGGAACCTCTTGGAGCTCAACGATTTGCGGGCGCCGTAACTTTACTAACCTGGAATCCTTCGGATTCTTTCTAACGGGGTCGCCCGTTTTCCAGGCTGTTGGTAAGCGGGCCTTTGTAAACTCACACCAAAGGGCGCGAACCAGCCATTGCTTCAGCAAGGACGGTTCGCAGCCTAGGAATGGGAACGCCGCTGGGTCAGGCGCCGGCCGTGCTTCGGGGTGGTCTAGCGTTCCAAAGCGATTGCTGCAGTCGGCAGACCAGGGCGCGAGGCGCATCCTGTCTGTGTTTCGTTTCAGCAGAGCAAATTCGTCATCGATTACGTCCGGCCCGCGCGGCCATTCCAAAATCGCATCCATTGGACGCGGAACATGCAATGCCGTCGGGCATGGCGACTTGTTCATCATCGAAATCCTCTGTGGTGGCGGAGGAGTTGCATGAGCGACCTCACGCATGTCGAACTGTTGTGGCTTGAGAAGCGGATCGAGAACTGGATTCGGTTCGGCCGGGTAGCGGCCGAACAGATACTGGATCGACGTCGCCGTGTTGTCTCATTTGCACCGGGAAGCATTTTCGGTTTCGTGCGATGGACATCCAGCGACTACGGAACCGTTGTTTCGAAGATCGATATCTTGCGTGCCGTTACGCCAGACCAGCGCTGTGCGACCGTGCCCTATGTACGTCCTGGCGGCGACATTTTGCTGCGGCTCTCCGGCTGGCCGAAAGTTGAGCGGGTGCTGCAGTTGATCGATGCCGTGGAGGCGCTCGGCATCAATGCCGCCGACGCAGCGCCTGATTACTGGCATCACGTGCACAACCGCCTATCCGTCGGAGAAGCCCCGAGGTCCTATACGCGGTCGCGACATCAGATCTGGCTTCAACGCCGGAAAATCGCACCATGAAGCGCCGGTTGAGGACGCTCCTGATAATGTTCGGCTCGGTCGCCCTGCTGACGCCCGTGATCGGTGCGAGACCTATTCCTCTGTACGTCTGGAACGCCTCAGATAGTGCTCCGCTTGGGCTCTATCGCCTGCAGCCAGTCGACTCGCTGTCTGTCACCGAACTTGTTGCGGTCCTGCCGCCGGAGCCCCTTGCTACGTTCCTTGCTGAGGGCGCCTATCTGCCGCGCGGTGTGCCGATGCTGAAGCGTGTCCTGGCGCTCCCCGGGCAAACGGTTTGCAGGAATGGCCTCACCATTGCTGTCGATGGGATCAAACTTGGCGAGGCGCGCGATCGGGACGGCCGTGGCCGCCCGCTCCCGATCTGGCAAGGCTGCCGCGTCGTCGCGCAAGATAACGTCTTCCTCATGAACTGGCAGTCAACCGACTCGCTGGACGGCCGCTACTTCGGGCTACTTTCGGCGTCCGCGGTGATCGGCAGAGCGTTACCCGTGTGGACCAACAAGGAGTAATCATGCACGAACTCCTCCACTACCCGCCGGATTGCGGCTCACTCAAAGGGACTCCATCCTTTCCTTTCCGGCCAACAGAAAAGCATCGTTCTCACAGCCCGCAAAGGAAAGCCTCTAGCTGCGAACTGTCTCGCTCGGCCCAATGGCTTCCTTCGCTCCGATGTACCGTGCCTACTATTGTGGCGGCAGCGCCATTCGTGTGTCAGATCGCTGTTTCCGCGCTCTTCGAGCTTGGCGCGCGCGCAAGGACTGCGTCGCAGATAGACGTGCCGATGGCATACGGGCGATGCCTTCGGCCCGCGCTCTACTCGTCGCTTCGCTCCTCA
>CAZSRR010000095.1:0-11767 GCA_964609175.1 uncultured Bradyrhizobium sp. | reverse complement strand
GCAAGAGCTGCGGCAGCCGAAGTTGGTTCACCAGCGGAATTTTGAAACGGCTCAATCTCGTCAACAACCCTCGCCACGGCAGAGTGACACTGGCCTTCCCGGGTACATATCGTTACTTCCCGTCGCCAGGTTACGTTGGCGATGACAGCTTCACGCTGAAGATTTGCGGTGCCGGGAGTGCGGGAGTTGAGGGCTGTACGGATGTGGTTTTCTCGGTCAGCGTCGTTCCGGGAGACGCTTAGGCTGAAGCCCCACAAAGGGTGAACCAGGGTACGCCTCAGTTCGAACTGTCGATCAGGCTTTCCAGCAGCCGCTTGAGTTCGCTGGTCGGCTTGTCGCCGTAACTCTCCAGGATGTGCTCTTCCTGGCTCACCGCCAGCGAGTTCAGCCGCTTGCTCAGCGCCTTGCCGCGGTCGGAGACGAACATCAAGACCTTGCGGCGATCCTTGGGGTCCTGCACGCGATAGACCAGCGCGTCCGAGACCATGCGGTCGACCATCTTGGTCAGCGTCGGATGGTTGAGCAGCACGGCATCCGCCAGTTCCCCCATCGAATGGCCGTTGCCATCGGACAAAACCTTGAGGATGCGCCACTGCTCGACAGGAACGCCTTCCTTGCTCAGCCGCATCTCCAACTGCCGGTTGATCTCCCGGTTGGCTTGCGCGAGCAGGTAAGCGAGGTGTTCGGTGATGGGGGAATTCTCTTTTGGCGATTTGGCCACGGCTGAGACTTCGTCTTGATCCAAGTGAGTGAATGTCCGGCAACGAATGCCGTTTCTATATGCACTTCAATTGTTGAATGTTCAATATTTTCCAATAGGATATTTCACCAACCAACAAGGGCGGACGCCGCGACCGCCCGCTGGATGCGTTCAGGTCTGGTGCCAGACAGGAGTTGGCGTGCCTTTGACGGAAAACTTCCCGGCTGCCGGCGGGTCTGCGTTTCCGCCGCCCTTGCTGTTGAGGAATTTGGCGTTGCCGGAGATCGAACGCGCATCGTCTCCGGATGACCGTACCTTCGGGCGCCGCGGCGCGCGCAACAAGCTTCGCGTCGGCGGCTTCATCTGTTGCACCGGCTCGCCCGGGGTGTGGGGGCCCTGCGCCACCAGCAGCGCACAGCTCGCGGTCGCCGAGATCAACAAGCGCGGCGGCATCCTCGGGCGCGAGATCGATCTGTCGATCTACGATGCCGGCGGTCCGGTCGATGAAGTCGTCGACCGTGCGGAGCAAGCCATCACCTTCGACGAAGTCGACGTCATCGTCGGGCTTCACACCAGCGCGGTGCGCCTTGCGCTGCGCGATGTCATCACCCGCAACCGGATTCCCTACATCTACACGCCTGTCTACGAGGGGGGCGAGCGGACATCGGGCGTCGTTGCAATCGGCGAGACGCCGCGCTTTCAAAGCCGGCCGTCGATTCACTGGCTTGCCGAATTCAAGAAGGCGGCGCGCTGGTACCTGATCGGCAGCGACTATGTCTGGCCATGGCAGTCGCATCGCGCGGTGAAGCGATACATCGCCGAGACCGGGGGGCGGGTGGTCGGCGAAGAATTCGTTCCGCTCGGGGAGGACGATCACGAGCCGCATCTCGCGCGCATCCGCGCCGCCAGGCCGGACGTCGTGCTGATCTCGCTGATCGGCACCGACAGCATCACCTTCAACCGCGCCTTCGGCGAATGCGGTCTCGGCGCCACCACGCTGCGGCTGGCCGGCGCGATGGACGAGACCGTGCTGCTCGGGATCGGCGCCGACAACAGCGAGAACCTGTTCTGCGCCTCCGGCTATTTCTCCGGCGTCGGCTCGCGCGCCAATGACGACTTCCAGAGCCGCTACGCTGGTATGTTCGGCCCGAATGCGCCGCCGATCGGCTCGCTCGGTCAATCCACTTACGAGGGACTTTGCCTGCTCGAAGCCGCGGCCAACCGGGCCGGCAGCTTGGCGGTCGGTCCCTTGCTCGCCGCCGCGCGCAACGTCGTCTATCGCGGCGCCCGCGGTTCCGTCGCCATCCGCAATGGTCACGCCCGGATGCCGATGTATCTCGCCGAGGCCGACGGGCTCGACTTCAAGGTGATCAAGCCGATCTGAGGCCGCCTCGACCATGGCGGCGGGGCGCGATCGAAATAATGCTTGAAAAGGAAAATATTTCCGTTTTGAATACCGCAGCGCTGGCTGCGGTCGTCACGTCGATCAAGAGGCTGCGCCCGGGGAAACAAACTTCAGGAGAACGCCGTGTCAGTTGCCCTTCCAACGCCAACGCAGCTTCGCGCGGTCGCCGAGCAGTGCGGCCTTTCGCTGACCGAGGAAGACGTCGCGTCGTTCCGCGGCCTGATGCAGGGCTCGATCGACGCCTACAATCTGGTGGCGGCGATGCCGGACGAGGTGCCGGAGGTGAAATATCCGCGCACGCCCGGCTACCGGCCCTCGCCCGAAGAGAACCCGCGCAACGCCTGGTACCGCAAATCGACCGTGAAGGGCGCGGCTTCCGGCAAGCTCAAGGGCAAGACAGTCGCGCTCAAGGACAACATCATGCTGGCCGGCGTGCCGATGATGAACGGGTCCGCCACGCTGGAAGGCTATGTGCCGGACTTCGACGCCACCATCGTGACGCGCATGCTGGATGCGGGCGCCGAGATCGTCGGCAAGGTGCACTGCGAATCCTTCTGCATGTCGGGCGGCAGCCATACCGGCGCGGTCGGGCCCGTGCACAATCCGCACAAGATGGGCTATTCGGCCGGCGGCTCGTCCTCGGGCAGCGGCGTCGTGGTCGCGCTCGGCGAAGTCGACATGGCGATCGGCGGCGACCAGGGCGGCTCGATCCGCATGCCGTCGTCGTTCTGCGGCACCTACGGCATGAAGCCGACCTGGGGGCTGGTGCCCTACACCGGCATCATGCCGATCGAGATCTTCGTCGACCATACCGGGCCGATGACGGCCACCGTCGCCGACAACGCGCTGCTGCTCGAGGTGCTGGCCGGCGACGACGGCTACGATCCGCGCATCAAGGCGCCGAAGGTCGACGAGTACACCAAGGCGCTCGGCGCCGGCGCCAAGGGCATGAAGATCGGCATCCTCAAGGAAGGCTTTGAGCAGCCGAATGCGGAAACCGCCGTCAATGAAAGCGTGCGCGAGGCCGCCAAGCGGTTCAAGGATCTCGGCGCCACCGTCGAGATGGTCTCGATCCCGATGCACCTGACCGGGCCGGCGATCTGGACGCCGATCGGCACCGAGGGCATGACGCAGACCATGATGTACGGCGACGGCTACGGCCTGAGCCGCGGTGACCTCTACTCGACGTCGCTGATGGATTTCCATCGCGGCTGGCGGCGGCAGGCGGACTCGCTGTCGGAAACGACAAAGCTGTTCCTGCTGCTCGGCACCTATATCAACAACAATTTCGGCCCGCGCTATTACGGCAAGGCGCTCAACATCTCCCGCCGGCTGACCGCGGCCTACGACAAGGCGTTCAAGGATTACGACCTGCTGCTGCTGCCGACGACGCCGATGAAGGCGACGCCGCTGCCGCCGGCCAATGCCAGCCGCGAGGACTATGTGGCCCGGGCGCTGGAGATGATCTCCAACACCGCGCCGTTCGACATCACGCATCACCCGGCGATGTCGCTGCCCTGCGGCATGGTCGACGGCCTGCCGGTCGGGATGATGCTGGTCGGCCGGATGTTCGAGGAATCCACGATCTATCGCGCCGCGCACGCTTTCGAGCAGATCGGCGACTGGAAGAAAATGTGAGGAGGCCATCGTTGCAGGTCGGCTGGACAGGGCATGGCTAGTACCTTCGTTGCGGCATTCGAGATCCTGAGTTTCGGCGCGATCATCGTCCTGGTCGTGCTGGGGCTCGGGATCATCGCCAGCATGATGGGGATCTTCAATTTCGCGCAGGGCGAGTTCGTGCTGCTCGGCGCCTACGTCACCTACCTCGCTTACAGCCGGGGCTTGCCGATCTGGGCCGGCATGGCGGCGGCGCCGTTCATCGTCGGCGCCCTCGGCTTCGTGCTCGAGGCGTTGATCATCCGCCGCTTCTATGCCGCGCCGATCGTCGCGATGCTGGGCACCTATGCGCTGGGCCTGATCGTCCGCGAAGCCGTCCGCGGCCTGATCGGCGGCTTCTACCTGACGGTGCCGGAACCGATCGGCGGCTCGATCGATATCGGCACCATGCACATTTCGGCGTGGCGCTTCACCATCATCGTCATCACGCTCCTGGTGATGGGCGGCTGCTATCTGCTGCTGTCGCGAACCAGTTTCGGGCTGCGGGTGCGCGCGACGCTGGAAAACCCGGCGCTGGCGCGGGCGTCGGGAATCTCAACGCCTTTGATCTACGGCGCCACCTTTGCCTTCGGCGCCGCGCTGGCGGGGCTCGCCGGCGCGCTGATCGTGCCGGTGTTCAGCCTGTTCGCCGACCTCGGCATCCGCTTCCTGATCCAGGGCTTTGTCGCGGTCATGGTCGGCGGCGTCGGATCGTTCATCGGACCGGTGGCCGGCGCCGGCCTGATCGGAACGCTCAGTGCCGCGCTGCCCTGGGTCATGGCGCCCGTGGTCGCCGACGTCCTCGTCTTCGTTCTTGCCATCGTGTTCATCAAATTCCGGCCGCAGGGCCTCATCGCTGGAAAAGGGGTTTAAATCATGTTCGCTGATCGTCTCGATTTGACACGCCGTCGTTTCCTCAGCGGCTTCGCCTTCACGGCCGGCGCGATCGCGACCGGCGCCGGAAGCTGGGTGATCCGGCCCGACTGGGCCAACGCCGCCGAAGGTGCGATCAAGGTCGGCATCGCCACCGACCTGACCGGCCCGATTGCGTACGCCGGCAACGCCGACGCCAATGTCGCCAAGATGGTCATCAAGCAGATCAACGATGCCGGCGGCCTGCTCGGCCGGCCGATCGAACTCTATATCGAGGATACCGCCTCGAACGAATCGGTTGCCGTCGGCAACGTCCGCAAGCTGATCCAGCGCGACAAGGTGGACATGGTGCTCGGCGGCATCACGTCGTCGATGCGCAACGCGATCAAGGACCCGATCGTGGCGCGCGGCAAGACGCTCTACATCTATCCGCAGCTCTACGAAGGCAAGGAGTGCACGCCGCATCTGTTCTGCACCGGGCCGACGCCGGCGCAGCAATGCGACGAGTTCATTCCCTGGCTGATCAAGAACGGCGGCAAGAAGTTCGCGCTGCCGAGCGCCAATTATGTCTGGCCGCACACGCTCAACGTCTATGCCCGCAAGGTGATCGAATCCAACGGCGGCGAAGTCGTGTTCGAGGAATATTACCCGCTCGACCAGGTGGATTTTTCGGCCACCGTCAACCGCATCATCTCCAACAAGGTCGATGTGGTCTTCAACACCGTGATCCCGCCGGGCGTCGGCCCGTTCTTCAAGCAGCTCTATGAAGCGGGATTCCTGAAGAACGGCGGCCGTCTGGCCTGCGTCTACTACGATGAGAACACGCTCAACATCAATCAGGCCGCCGAGATCGAGGGCCTTGCGAGCTGCCTCGACTATTTCAAGGTGCTGACCAAGGAGAACCCGTTCGACGCCAAGATCCAGGCTGCCTACGAGAAGGATTTCCCGGGCAACTTCCTGTTCGCCGCCGGCAGTGCGGCGACCGGCACCTATCGCGGGCTGAAGCTGTGGGAAGCCGCGGTCAAGGAGGCCGGCAAGATCGACCGCGATGGAGTTTCCGCGGCGCTCGACCACGCCAAGATCGCCGAAGGTCCGGGCGGGCCGGCCGAGATGGTGCCGGGCAAGCGGCACTGCAAGATGAAGATGTACACGGCCGTCGCCAAGGGCGGCAATTACGAGATCGTCGGCCGCAGCAATGGCCTCGTCGATCCCAAAGAGTGTTGAAGGAATGCTGGGTGATCGATGGGCGCAGCAAAGCAGGCCCTCCGCGTGACGGTAAGCGAAGGGTCGGACGTTTCGATGGCTGACAATGGTTCGGACCGCGCCGTGCCGGCGCGGCGGGCGGCAGGGCTGAAGGTCCTGCCGATCGTGGAAGGACTGGTGCTGATCGTGGCGCTGGTCCTGCCGCTATTCCTGCAGGACTACCTGACGGTATTCGCGACCCGGGTCGTCATTCTCGCGCTGTTTGCGCTCTCGTTCGACCTGGTGTGGGGATATGCCGGCATCATGAGCTTTGGCCAGGCGCTGTTTTTCGGCTCGGCCGGCTACGGGGTCGCCTTGCTGGCGCGTGACCTCAACGTCACCTCGATGCTCCTGGTGCTGCCGGCGGGAACGCTGATCGGGCTCACTACCTCGCTGCTGCTCGGTGGCTTTCTGCTGCTCGGCCGGCATCCCTCCAGCGTTATCTTCGTGGCGCTCGGCACGCTGACGGGATCCTATGCGGCCGATCGGCTGGCGCGCGGCTGGTACTATCTCGGCGGACAGAACGGCATCCCCTCGATTCCGCCGATGACGCTCGGCAGCTACGACCTGACCGAGGGGCCGGCCTATTATTACTTCGCGCTTGGCATTCTCACGGTCGTCTACGTGCTGTGCCGCTTCCTGGTGCGCTCGCAATTCGGACTGGCGCTGGCCGGGTTGCGCGAGAACGAGCCGCGCATCGCCTTCTTCGGCTACAAGACGCAGCACCTCAAGGCGATCGTCTTTGCCGCCGGCGGCACCATCGCAGGGCTCGCCGGCAGCCTCTATGCGTTTCACGAGGGTTTTGTCTGGCCCAACATGCTGGGTGTCGTGATCTCCACGCAGGTCGTGCTGTATGTACTTTTCGGCGGATCGGGTACGTTGATCGGGGCGGTGATCGGCGCCGTCATCATCGAGGGCGTCAGCTTCTGGCTCTCGGACAATTACCGCGAGATCTGGCCGATCATCCTCGGCGTGCTGCTGCTGCTGGTGATCCTGTTCCGCCCGCTCGGGCTGATCAGTTTCGTGCTGGGTGAGCGGGAGCGGGTTGGGGAATTTGGCGCCAGGTCCCGGGAGAAGCGTCATGCCGCTTCTTGACGCCGCCGGTATCGGAAAAGTTTTCGGCAAGCTCACCGCGCTCGACGGCGCGTCGCTGACGGTGGAGGAAAACGAGTTCCACGGCCTGATCGGCCCCAACGGCTCGGGGAAAAGCACGCTGATGAAGTGCGTGGCCGGCGCCGAGGTGCCGAGCAGCGGCAAGGTCAGTTTCGTCAACCGCGATATCACGGCGCTGTCGCCGACCGAGCGGGCGCGCGCCGGCATGAGCCTCAAATTCCAGATCACCAGCGTGCTGCCGACGCTGACGCTGTACGACAACATCCTGTTGGCGCTGCAGGCGCGGTCGTCGCTGTTCGATCTGGTGTTCTCGCGCACGCGCGGCGCGCTGCACGACCAGGTGATGACGATGCTGAGCCAGTTTCGCCTCGCCGATCGCGCGCATGATGCCGCAGCGGCGCTGTCCCACGGACAGCAGCAATGGCTGGAGATCGCGATGGCGCTGGCGGGCAAGCCGCGATTGCTGCTGCTGGACGAGCCGACCGGCGGCATGAGCCTCGAGGAACGCCGCGTCACCGGCGAATTGCTGCAGCCGATCAAGCAGCATTGCTCGCTGGTCATCGTCGAGCACGATCTGGATTTCATCCGCGACATCTGCGACCGCCTGACCGTGCTCGACCAGGGCCGCGTGCTGGCCTCCGGCACCGTCGCGGAAATCCAGGCCAACAAGAGCGTCCAGGAGATTTATCTGCGCCGTGCCTGAACCGACATTCCTCGATATACGGCATCTCGACGCCGGTTATGGCCGCAGCCAGGTGCTGTTCGATGTCAACATCGGCATCCCGTGGCGCGGCGGGGTGGCGGTGCTCGGCCGCAACGGCGCGGGCAAGACCACGCTGATGAAGACCATCGTCGGCGAACTCACGAGTTCAAAGGGCGAAATGTTGTTCGACGGCCGCGACATCACCCGCCGCCGCACCGAGGAGCGCGTCCGCTCCGGCATCGGCTACGTGCCGCAGGAGCATTCGGTGTTCGCCCGCCTCTCGGTGCGCGACAACCTGTCGGTCGGATCGCTGTCCAATCCGGACCCGACCGCCACCGAACGGGTGCTTGCCATCTTCCCGAAACTCGGACAACGGCTCGACCAGCCGGCCGGCACGCTGTCGGGCGGCGAGCGCAAGATGCTGGCGATCGCGCGCGCGATGCTGGGCAATCCGAAATTGCTGTTGCTGGACGAACCGACCGAAGGCGTCTGGATCGGCGTGATCGAGGAAATCACCGAGCGGCTGATCGAACTGGCCAAGGAGATCTCGGTCGTCATCGTCGAGCAGCACCTCGACCTCGCGCTGCGCGTCGCCGACTACGCCTATGTGCTCGACCGCGGCCGTGTGGCGCTGCAAGGCGCCGCCGCCGAGGTGCGCAGCGATCCGGAATTGCTGCGGTATCTCGCGCCGTAACCCGCGCAAGCCAGTACATGTTGATACGGGGTACCGATTCGGTTGAATTGTCCGCGACTACCTCACCGCGCCGAAGCGGCTGTCGAACGAGTTCGGCGGCACAATCGGGGCGGAGCCGGCCAAGGTTTTGTCCTTGGCGGCGGCGGGCGTGGCATCCACCGTCGGCTTCAGCGGCGGGCGCGGGGCCGCAGCGGCCTGCTTGGTGTCATGCTTGGATGTGTCATGCTTGGGCGCCGCGGTCTTCGGCGCTTCCGGCTTCGGCGGCTGCTTGGCTTCCGGCTTCGGCTTCGAGGGCGAGGTACTGGCGGTGGCGTCGGCGCCACCGCCGAGGCCGACCTTGCGGGCAAGGCTGGAGAAGAAGCCGACTTCTTCCTGCGCCGCAGGCGCCGCGTTGGCGACTCGGGTCGGGGCGGCGGCCGGAGCCGTGGCGAGTTTTGGCTGTTCCGGTGCGCCCGCCAGCAGATTCTCGGAAGGGGTCCGGTCGGCGGGCGCCCGCGGCGGATTGACGTGCGACGGAACGGTGCCGGGGGCGCGCGCCATCAGCGACAGCGACGAGCCGTCGCCGGGCTCCGAAAGACCAGTGGTGGCTTCCGGCACGCGGGCGGCGAACACGCGGTGCATGCCGCCATCGATGCCGGTGTTGATTTTCGCCACCGGCGTGCCCTTGGCGATCAGCCGCGCCGTTTCGGCGATATCGGTGGCCTGCTTCTCGCGCACGGCGTCGGCGATGTCGTCGGCGATCGCGTAGTCGGGGCACTTGGCCGACGCGTCGAACACCAGTTCCTTGGTGGCGCCGGGCTTCTTGATCGGATCGAACACGTATTTCTTTTCGCAGAACTCGACCTTCGGCTCCTGCTTCGTCACCTCGAAATGATCGTTGCCTTCCTTGATCATCCGCCAGAACGGCATGTTCGGGTTGTTGCGGTGCTTGGCGAGGTTCACCGGCGTCATCTTGAACGGGTAGGCTTGCAGCTGGAACGATTTCTGGCCGCCGAAGAAGGATTCGCGGCCGAGCGAATAGATCTCCGCGATCTGCTCGTCCGTCATCGCGTAGCAGCCGCGCGACGAGCAGTCGCCATGCACCATCAGCTGCGAGCCGGTGCGCCCCAGCGCCTTGTCGAACGCGTTCGGGTAGCCGGTGTTGAAGGAGAGGTAATAGGCCGACTGCGGGTTCATCTGCCCCGGCGAGATCGAATAGAAGCCTTCCGGCGCCTGACGGTCGCCTTCCTTGATCTTGGGGCCGAGGTCGCCCGACCAGCGGCAGATCGGGTAGGTCTTCAGCAGCGCGAAGCGGCCGGAACGGTCCTGCTTCCAGATCTCCAGTTCCGCTTCCTGCTTGAACAGGCGGACCAGGATCGGCGACTGCAAGTCCATGTTCTTCGCCGTCATGTCGGCGACCAGCTTTGGCGGGACCGGCTGGTTGGCCTTGGCGTTGTTGGCGAGGGAAATGTCGTTGCTGTTGCAACCGGCCATCAGCACACCCGCGCCCATGAGGGTAGCCGACGTGACGAGCGCGCGAACAAACGGGCGGTTATTCAAAGGCTAAGCTCCACACCCACCGGACATTTTCGCACCCCAAATCATAGCGAATATGCCCTGAAGCCAATGTATAAAATTCTACCCTTTGACCTTTCGCGCCGCAACGGGAACGCACTGCGCTGGCCGCTCCCGCGGCCGCCATGGTCAACAGGAGTTTAAAAACCCGGGTCTGGGCCTAATTAGGGCCGAATTGCGGGATTGGGCGAAATAAAGCCGCTTTTGGGACGAGGCGACGCTCGGCGATCGGGATCCGGCCGCCGTCCAGAGGCCAAGCCGCTCAGCTCAGCTTGCGGCCGATATCGAGGAATTTCTGCCGCCGGTGCTTGCGGATGGCGGCGGCATCCAGATTGCGGAAGTCGTTGAAGGCCTCGGCGATGGCATCGCCGGTCGCCGCAATCATGGCGGCCGAATCGCGATGCGCGCCGCCGGACGGCTCTTTCAGGATCTGGTCGACCACGCCGAACCGCAGCATGTCCTGGGCGGTGATCTTCATGTTGTTGGCGACTTCCTGCGCCTTGGTGCCGTCGCGCCACAGGATCGAGGAGGCCGCCTCCGGCGAGATCACGCTGTAGATCGCGTGCTCGAACATCAACACCTTGTTCGCCGTGGTGATGGCGATGGCGCCGCCCGACATGCCTTCGCCGGTGATGATCGCGACATTGGGCACGCCGAGCGACAGGCAGGTGTCGGTCGAGCGCGCGATCGCCTCGGCCACGCCGCGCTCTTCCGCCCCGATGCCGGGATAGGCGCCGGCGGAATCGACCAGCGACAGCACCGGAATGCCGAACCGGTCGGCCATCTCCATCAGCCGCACCGCCTTGCGATAGCCCTCGGGCCGCGCCATGCCGAAATTGTGCTTGATGCGACCATCGGTGGTGGCGCCCTTCTCCTGGCCCATCACGCAGATCGGCTCGCCGCGAAAGCGGCCGAAGCCGCCCATCAGCGCCTCGTCCTCGGCGAACTTGCGGTCGCCGGCCATCGGGGTGAATTCCGTGATCAGCGCGTTGACGAAATCGGTGAAATGCGGACGCTGCGGGTGTCGCGCGACCAGCGTCTTCTGCCACGGCGTCAGGTTGGCGTAGAGGTCGGCCAGCGCCTGCTGCGCCTTGTCCTCGATACGCGCGATCTCGTCGCCGATGTCGCTGCCGGTCCCCGCCAGCGCGCGCAGTTCATCGACCTTGGCCTCGAGCTCGGCGACGGGTTTTTCAAAGTCGAGATAGCTGCGCATTGGATCCGGCATCGACACAATATAGGGAACAACGTGCTCTGAGGCGAAGCGGTTTCGATTCGCTTGAGGAAAACACGCATCTTCAATGATTTAACGCGCATCTCGGTCCGGACGGCCCGGCTTGCCGATAGCGCGCCAAACAAGGCCGCGGGGGCGGGAAACGGCTGTTTCGTTGGAGACGAAGCGGAAGTCAAGGCGGCTGTTGCGGCGGAAGCCTATTTCTCCGCCAGAGGGTGCAGGTCGCGCACCAGGCTTTTCAGCCGCTCCTCGACCACATGGGTGTAGATTTGCGTGGTCGAGATGTCGGTATGGCCGAGCAGCGTCTGCACGATGCGCAGGTCGGCGCCGTTATGAAGCAAATGGCTGGCAAAGGCGTGGCGCAGCACGTGCGGCGACACCAGCCGTGGCGCCAGCCCTGCAGCCGCCGCCAGCTCCTTCAGGTCGCGGGCAAAGTGCTGCCGCGTCAGATGGCCGCTCTCGCCAAAGGACGGAAACAGCCATTTTGACGGAGCGGCGCTTTTCTTCGCCTTGAGCGCCTCCGTGGCGGCGAGATAATCGGCCATTGCCTGCCGGGACGCGTCGTTCAGCGGCACCAGCCGCTCCTTGTTGCCCTT
>CAZSRR010000094.1:0-12178 GCA_964609175.1 uncultured Bradyrhizobium sp. | reverse complement strand
GGCGTCATTGAATTCCGCAGAATTGCAGTGATACTGCCTCCGCGCTCACCGCGTCATTGCGAGCGGAGCGAAGCAATCCATCTCGCCGCGCAAGGAAGGTTGGATTGTTTCGTTGCTACAGCGCAAAATTGCTTTGCAATTTTGTCGCGAGCTCCTCGCAATGACGGCATTTGCGGCACCGACGTCGCGCCATTCGAGATTTTGAAATCACGTATGCTGACCAAAACCCCTCACCTCTTCGACGACGCCACCAAGGTCACTGCCGGCGACAGTTGCTGGCAGGGCAAGACCAGCCCGGACTACTGGGCCTTTGTCGGCCCGTTCGGCGGCTTCACGGCCGCCACCATGCTGCGGGCGCTGATCGAGCATCCGCAGCGTGCGGGCGATCCGCTGGCGATGACGGTGAATTTCTGCGCGCCGGTCGCGGAAGGCCCGTTCGATCTCGACGTTCGCCTGATCAAGGCCAACCGCTCCAGCCAGCACTGGAGCGTGGAGATGAGGCAGGGCAACGGCGACGTCGCGACGCTCGCGACCGCGGTGTTCGCCGAGCGCCGGCCGTCCTGGTCGCACCAGCAGATGGCGTTTCCGCAAGCCGTGCCGTTTGCGCAGGCGCGGCGGTTTCCGAACACAAAGATGACCTGGACGCACCAGTATGATTTCCGCTTCGTCGAGGGCGAGCCGAGCTTCTACGGCTCGCCCGCCGCGACGCCGCTCGATGCGTATTCGAAGCAATGGATCGGCGACCACGTGCCGCGACAGATCGACATGCTGTCGCTGATGTCGATGTCGGACGCATTCTTCGGCCGGGTGTTTCTGGCGCGGCGGGAACTGATCCCCTTCGGCACGGTGTCGATCACGACGTATTTTCACGCGGCCGCGGAGGAACTCGCGGCCGAGGACATTACCCACGTGCTGGCCGTGGCCGACGCGCGGATTTTCCACAGGAGTTACGGCGACCAGCACGGCGAATTGTGGTCGCCGTCGGGACGGCTGCTGGCGACGACGACGCAGATCGCGTATTTCAAGGCGTAGCCTTGTAGGGTGGGCAGGTTTTGTAGGGTGGGCAAAGGCGCGCAAGCGACGTGCCCACCTTTGTATCCGCGCACAGGATCGTGGGCACGTCGCTTACGCTCCTTTTGCCCACCCGACGGCTTCGGAGACTGGCCCATGCCTGAAGCTGCAGCGCACCGCATCGCCCTGCTCGGCGTCCCCATCGAGATCGGCGCCTCGCAGCTCGGCACCCTGATGGGACCGGATGCGCTGCGCACCGCGGGCATCGGCCGCATCCTCAATCAGCTCGGCTTCGCCGTCGAGGATCACGGCAACATGGCGAAACCTGTTGCCTCCGTCGCCGACGAAGGCCCGCCGCCGCAAAACGCAAAATACTACGACATCATCAAGGGCTGGATCCGCGCGATCAGCGAGCGCTCCTATGCGCTTGCAAGCTCCGGCGCGCTGCCGATCTTCATGGGCGGCGATCATTCGCTGTCGATGGGATCGGTGAACGGCGTGGCGCGCTACTGGCAGGAGCAGGGCCGGCCGCTGTTCGTGCTCTGGGTGGACGCCCATGCCGACTACAACACGCCGCAGACCACCGAGACCGGCAACATGCACGGCATGTCGGCGGCCTTCCTGTGCGGCGAAGGCGGCCTCGACGGGCTGCTCGGCGGCGCGCAGCGAGCCTCGATCGGCCCGGAACAGCTCGATCTGTTCGGCATCCGCTCGATCGACCCGGAGGAGAAGAAACTGGTGTTCGAGCGCGGCGTCGCGATCGCCGACATGCGCGCGATCGACGAGTTCGGCGTCGGCGTGCTGATCCGGAAAGTGATCGAGCGCGTAAGGGCGCGCAACGGGGTGCTGCACGTCTCCTTCGATGTGGATTTTCTCGACCCGACGGTGGCACCCGGCGTCGGCACCACGGTGCCGGGAGGCGCGACCTACCGCGAGGCGCATCTGATCATGGAGCTGCTGCACGATTCCGGGCTGGTGCGCTCGGTCGACATCGTCGAGCTGAACCCGTTCCTCGACGAGCGCGGCCGCACCGCGCGGGTCGCCGTCGAGCTGATCGGCAGCCTGTTCGGCCTGCAGATCACCGACCGCCGCACGCCGAGCAATGCGGTGCTGCCGGGCAACGGAAGTTAGTGCTGATCCATGCTCGTGATGACGTGCACAAGGCAGCCATTCACCGTGCGTCCCGGCGGGTGCGAGGACGATGACATCGCGGCGTGAAAGTCGCCGGCTTTCAGATCGAGCGGGCCGAACGAGAGATCGCCTTCGATTACCAGCGTCTGCTCATCGATGTCGTGCGCGTGCGGCCGGTAAGACGATCCCGGCGCCATCCGGATCAGGAGATGCTGTCGGTTCTGCGTGCGGTCGACGTACAGCACGCGGGCCGTGATGCCCGGACTGATCTCGAACCACGTGGCCTTCCCCGCGCGTTTGGTGTGGGTACCCGGCAAATCGGCGCCCTCGTCCTCGATCCGGCCGAGAATTTTCTCGAACATGCCGGAGGGTGGCGGCTCGGGCTCTGCCGACGGCAGGTCGGAAAACATGCCTTCCCAGTATTCGACCTGCGTCCGCAGCGCTTCGTCCGATTTCAGGCGGTGCGCGAAGGCGCGCCGGTCTTCCTCGCCAAGCAGCCCAAGGGCGTACTCGACCGCGTCGTTGGCCCCCGGCTTCACTGGCTCAGACATCGCTGCAACTTCTCAACAGCACGGTGAATCCAAGTTTTGATCGTGCCGACAGGAACGACCGAATGCGCCGACAGTTCCTCGTAGCTCAGGCCATAATAGTAGGCCAGTAGGATGGATTGCCGGTAGTTCTGCTCCAGCAGACCAAGACACCTTCGCAGGTCGGGCGCAAGACCGGGATCGCGCGGGGCCTGATGCGGCAGCATCTCGATCAGGGCGGCGACGCTCTCGTCGGTCAGCGATAGCTGCCCGGTTCGGCGCGCCGGCAGCCGGTCCAGCGCCACGCGACGCGCGACCGTCACCATCCAGGTGATCGCGCCGCCCCTGGCGCGATCGAACTGATACGATTTCTGCCAGATCCGCAGCATCGCCTCCTGAAAGGCGTCCTCGGCGGCGTCGCGGTCGCGCAATATCCGACTGCAAATTCCGAACAGGATCGGTCCCGCCTGCTCGTAGACCAGGCGAAATGCGGCCCGATCGCCCTTGGCGACGGACGTCAGCGCGTAACCCAAATCGTTCTCGGGATTCTGTCGCATTTCGAAGGGGGTAGGCCAGATGCACAATCAACGGCGACGGTTCCTCGCGGACTATAAGGATCAGGAAGCTACGGTTCAACGGGCAGGAGTTTCAAAGCGATGCCGCCCCATGTCCGGCTAAAAATCTTCACGGAAAGGCCCGCCGCCGAAACTTTTCGAAACGCTGCCCCGTATTGGGGGACATACGGTCCCTTTTCGTGGACGTCCGGGGACCGGATGCAACGGAAAATCGAACTGGGGTAACCATGGTGAACGCAACGCCGCAGGCTACGACCGCCGAGCAAGATGGCAGAAAGGTACTTCTGCAACTCATTGGAGAAGTCGCCAGCGGCAACAAGTCCGCCTTTGCAAGGCTCTACGCGCTCACGCACGCCAAACTGCTGGGCGTTGCGCTGCGCATCCTTCGAGACCGCGCCCTGGCAGAGGATGTCCTGCAGGAAAGTTACGTCAAAGTATGGCGCCATGCCGCAAGCTACGATCAGGCGATCGCGTCGCCAATGACGTGGATGGCGACCATCGTCCGGCACGGCGCCATCGATGCGCTGCGCAAGCGTCAGCTGGAGGCGCTCGGCAGCGAGGAAGAGATGGCGACGGTTGCCTCCGGCGATCCCGATCCGGTCGAGGAGATCCATCTGGCGCGGCTTCGCCCGAAGGCGCTGGCGGCGTTTGCAAAGCTGCCTGAGGAGAAGCGGCGCCTGATCATGCTGGCCTATCTCAGGGACCGCAGCCGGCAGGAGCTGTCGCAGCGGCTTGGCGTTCCCGCCAACACCGTCAAGACGAATCTGCGGCGGGCGCTGCTGGAGCTGCGCGCCACGATGTTTGCATCGGTCGAGGCGCGCGTCGAGCGGGTGGCCTGAGGGCGCGCCTACGCGATGATGGCCGCGTCGGCACCCTTGCGGGCGCGCACCGGCAGCAGCAGATAGTGCACACCGTTGCTTTCCGCCTTGGGGAAGCGGCCGGCGCGGATGTTCACCTGGATCGACGGCAGCAGCAGCGTCGGCGCCGCCAATGTGGCGTCGCGGGCTTGCCGCATGGCCACAAACGCATCCTCGGTGACGCCGTTGCGCAGATGGACGTTGTTCTCGCGCTGCTCTCGCACCGTGGTTTCCCACGCGTAGGCGTCGCGGCCCGGCGCCTTGTAGTCGTGACACATGAACAGGCGCGTCTCTGCGGGAAGCTTCAGCAGCCGCTGGATCGAGCGATAGAGCTGATGGGCGTCGCCGCCCGGAAAATCGGCGCGCGCGGTGCCGTAGTCCGGCATGAACAGGGTGTCGCCGACGAACACGGCGTCGCCGATCTTGTACGACAGGTCCGCCGGGGTATGACCCGGCGTATGCAGGACCTCGACGACCAGTTCGCCGATATTGAACGTCTCACCGTCCGCAAACAGGCGATCGAAATCGCTGCCGTCCGTCCGCAAATCCTGCGCGTTGAACACCGGCCGGAAGATCCGCTGCACGTCCTTGATGTGCTCGCCGATGCCGATCCGGGCGCCGGTCTTCGACTTGATGTAGGGCGCACCAGACAGATGATCGGCGTGCGCATGGGTTTCGAGCACCCATTCGATGGTCAGCTTTTCTTGATTTGCCGCAGCCAACACGGCTTCTACCGAACGCACGTCGACGGTGCCGTCGCGCGGATCGAAATCGAGTACGGGATCGATCACCGCGGCGCGACGGGTCACCGGATCGGCCACCAGGTAGCTGATCGTGTTGGTCGCCGCATCGAAGAACGCCCTGATCTGCGGGGCTGGATTGGGTTTTGTCATGTCGCATCCTTATCCATCTGCCTGTTGCACATGTCGCCGGTCGTCCCGAAACACGATGTAGATCGCGGGAATCACCAGCACGGTAAGCAGGGTCGACGAAGCAAGGCCGAACAGCAGGGAAATGGCGAGGCCCTGAAAGATCGGGTCGGGCAGGATCGTGGCAGCCCCGATCATCGCCGCGAGCGCCGTCAGAATGATCGGCTTGAAGCGTACCGCACCGGCCTCCAGCAACCGCTCGCGCAGGCTGTTGCCGACGGCCGCATGGCGGATGAAGTCCACCAGCAGGATCGAATTGCGCACGATGATGCCCGCGAGCGCGATGAACCCGATCATGGACGTCGCGGTGAACGGCGCGGCAAATAGCCAGTGGCCGATCAGAATGCCGATCAGGGTCAGCGGAATTGGCGTCAGGATGACGAGCGGCAGCTTGAAACTGCCGAACTGCGCGACGACCAGGATGTAGATTCCGACGATCGCGATCGCGAACGCCGCACCCATGTCGCGGAACGTGACATAGGTAATCTCCCACTCGCCGTCCCATAGTAGCGTCGGCCTGGTTTCGTCCGTGGGCTGACCGTGAAGGGCGACGACGGGCTTGGGCAGATCGCCCCACGGGTGCGCGTCGATGCGGCGGGCGACCTCCAGCATGCCGTAGATCGGCGCCTCGTAGCTGCCCGCCAGCTCGGCCATCACCATGTCGGCGAAACGGCCGTCGCGGCGGAAGATGACCGGAGATCCCGCCTCGGTCGACGCCCGCACCACCTCGCCAAGCTCGACCACGGTCTTGCCGCCCGGCAAGGTGTTGGCGGGAACCGGCGTCGATTTGAGCGCTTCCGTCCAGGCGAGATCGTTCTTCGGCAGCCGGACCGTGATCGCGATCGGGTTGCGGTCCTCGCCGCGATGGGAATAGCCGACGGTCAATCCCCCGAACAGCATCTCGATCGTGTCGTAGACGTCCTTCTGCTCGACGCCGAAGAATTCGAGGCGGTCCTGGTCGATCGACAGCCGCAACCGCGGCCGCGGCTGGCCGGCCGAATCGTCGACGTCGACGATGAAGGGAACGGATGCGAAGATCTTCTTCGTTTCGTTCATGACGGCGCGCCGGGTCGCTGAGTCAGGTCCGTAGATCTCGGCCAGCAGCGTCGCCATCACCGGCGGACCGGGCGGCACCTCCACCACCTTGATGGACGTTCCCGCGGGCACGGTGAGCGCCTTCAGCTTCTCGCGCAGCTCCAGCGCAATGACGTGGCTGGCGCGGGACCGGTCGCCGCGCGCGGTAAGATTGACCTGCAGTTCGCCCAGTTCCGGCGCGGCACGCAGATAATAGTGCCTCACCAGCCCGTTGAAGTTGAACGGCGCCGCGGTGCCGGCATAGACCTGCACCGACGTCACCTCCGGCAATTTCCGGGCAATGTCGCTGGCCGCCAGCAATACCCGCTCGGTGTCCTCCAGCGTCGCGCCTTCCGGCAGGTCGGCGACCACCGCGATCTCCGACTTGTTGTCGAACGGCAGCAGCTTCACCGTCACGCTCCGTGTGTAGAACAGGCCCATCACCAGCAGCGTCGCGACGCCGACGGAGATCAGGAATATCCAGGACGAGCGGCGGGTGCGGATGACCGGACCCGCGACCTTGCGGTAGAGCCGGCCGAGCCAGCCTTCGTCATGTGCCGCGCCATGCGCATGCGCGGCATCGCCGCCGCGGTGGAGCTTCATCATCAGCCACGGGGCGATCACCATCGCAACGAAGAACGAGAACAGCATGGCGGCGGAGGCGTTGGCCGGGATCGGCGCCATGTACGGCCCCATCAGGCCGGATACGAACAGCATCGGCAGCAGCGCGGCGATCACGGTCAGCGTCGCCAGGATGGTCGGATTGCCGACCTCCGCGACTGCCTCGACGGCGGCCTGCAGGCGGGGACGGCCGTCGCCCATCGCCCAGTGCCGCGCGATGTTTTCCACCACCACGATCGCGTCGTCGACCAGGATGCCGATCGAGAAGATCAGCGCGAACAGGCTGACGCGGTTGATGGTGTAACCCATGATATTGGCGGCAAACAGCGTCAGCAGGATCGTGGTGGGAATCACCACCAGCGTCACCACCGCCTCGCGCCAGCCGATCGCGAACGCGATCAGCACCACGATGGAGACGGTGGCGAGGCCGAGATGGAACAGCAGCTCATTGGCCTTCTCGTTGGCGGTCTCGCCGTAGTCGCGCGTCACCGTCGCGGCGACATCGGCCGGGATCAGCCGGCCTTCGAGCGCGGATATCCGCGTGCGCAGCTCTTCCGCCACGACGACCGCATTGGCGCCGGCGCGCTTGGCGATCGCGACGCTGATCGCAGGCGCCGTGTGCCAGGCCCCCTTGTCGTGCTCGGACACGTTCCAGACGCGGTGCTCGACCGGCGACGGACCCAGCACGACCCGGGCGACATCGCGCACATAGACCGGCCGGTTGTCGCGGGTCGTCACCAGCAACAAGCCGATGTCAGGGACGCCCGACAGCGTCTGCCCCGCAACTACCGTGCGGGTCTGACCGGCGTCGCGGACCCGTCCGGCCTGGAACGAGCGATTGGCGTCGCGCACCTTGGCCAGCAATTGCTGCAGCGTGACGCCGTAGAGCGCGAGCTTCTCCGGATCGGGCTCGACGCGGATCTGCTGCGCATCGCCGCCGGCGATGTAGGTCAGTCCGACATTATCGACCTTGCTGAGTTCGGAACGAAGCTTTTCCGCGAGATCGAACAGATCCTTGTCCGAATAGCGCTGGGCGGCATTGGCCTTCGGCGACAGCGTGACCACCATGATCGCGACATCGTTGATGCCGCGGCCGACGATCAGCGGCTCCGGGATGCCGACGGGAATGCGGTCGATGTTGGCGCGGATCTTTTCGTGGACCCGCAGGATGGCTTCATCGGCCTTGGTGCCGACGAGGAAACGCGCCGTCACCATGACGCGGTCGTCCTGGGTCTGGCTGTAGGCATGCTCGACGCCGTCGATCGCCTTGACGATGGTCTCGAGCGGCTTGGTCACCAGCTCGACGGCGTCGGGCGCCTTCAGGCCGTCCGCGCGCACCGTGATATCGACCATCGGCACGCTGATCTGCGGCTCTTCCTCGCGCGGGATGGTGATCAGCGCGACGAGGCCCGCTGCCAGCGCGGCCAGCAGGAACAAGGGCGTCAGCGGCGACTGGATCGTCGCCTTGGTCAGCCAGCCGGAGATTCCCAGTTTCACGAGCGCACCAGACGGTCGGAGTTTTGCAGGCCGGACAGGATTTCGATGCCGTCGGGCATGTCAGGCCGCGGCGCCGGCCGGCCGCGCTGGACCGGAACGTCGATATCGACATTGCCGGCGGTACGGATCCGGACATAGTCGAGACCGAACCTTGTGGTGATGAACCGCGACGGGATGACATAGGCCGGACGTGCGCCGGCCGCGATCCAGACCCGGACGCGCTCGTTGACGAAGTAATCGTCGAGCCCCTCGACCACGGCATCGGCGACGACGCGGCCGTCCTCGATCTGCGGATAGACCAGGCTGATCTTGCCGAAGCGCGGCGCCGTGGACCCGAGATCATCACCGTCGATGCGGATCGAATCGCCGGCCTTCATCGACCGGGCGTGCCGCTCCGGCACCTTGAGGCGAACCACGAAATTCTGCTCGGCGATCTGGGCCACGGCGTCGCCGGGCATCACGACGGTGCCGGCGGTAAGCGGAACCTTGAGCACGCGGCCGGCCGCGGGCGCCAGCACATTTCCCTCGGTGAGTTGCTGCTGGATCACCGAACGCTCGGCGGTGCGCGCGCGCATCGCATTGGTGGCGACATTCGAAGCCGTGCGCGCCTCGTCGAGCCGTGTCTTCGGCGCGATGCCCTTCTGGAACAGGTCCTCCGCGCGGGCCAGATCGACCTGCGCCTGCGCGACCTGGGCTTCGAGCCCGGCGATCTGCGCATCGAGCGACTTCATCTGCAGCGCGAGCTTGTCGTCGCCGACCGTGGCAATGACCTGGCCGAGTTCGACATGGTCGCCTTCCCTGACCGCGATCGCGGCAACGGTGCCGCCGATCCGGCTACGGCCCGGGACAACACGGCGGCTTTCGATGGTGGCGAACACCGCCTTCTGGTCTGGCACCACCGACGACGTCACGACGAAGATCTCTTCTGCCGCGCGCAATGGCCCGGACGGCACGCCGACGATCGCGAGCAGAAGCGCGCCGAACGCCAATCGCGAGGACTTCCTGCAACGAGAGACCATGAAACTTCTCCGAACCATCTGAATGAATACAGCGCCGGCAAGGCCATTCGCTGTTGACATGGGTCAATTCCTGCGGTGGCGGGCTGTGGCAGGCTTTTGAGGCCGGTCGGAACCCGTCCTGCAGAAGCTGCGATACAGCACCTCGACCAATTCGCGTGCCGGCGCGCTGCTGATCGAATACCAGATCGTCTGCCCGTCCCGGCGCGAATCGACCAGATCGTCGCGGCGAAGGATCGCAAGATGCTGCGATACCGTGGAGTCCCGTACCCCGAGGAACGCGGCGAGTTCGCCGACCGAACGCTCGCCGTCGATCAACTGGCACAGAATCAGCAGACGGTGGCGGCTGGCCATCGCCTTCAGCAGATTGATCGCGGTGTCGGCGGCGGACTGCATCTGATCGGTATTTATTTTCATACTTGCGTATATACGCATATTCGAATATATAGTCAAGCACAATGCGGCCCGCGGGTCGCCCCTTCTACGGCAACAGGGATCAATCGCGGTCAGCAATCAAACAAACGGAGGAAGTGTCATGGCTGAAATCGTCGTAATCGGTGCAGGCCTCAGCGGAGCGCTAATGGCCTATGAACTGCTGCCCAAGCTGCGCAAGGGCGAGGACCGGCTGACGGTGATCGGCCAGGGGCCGCGATATCACTTCGTTCCCTCCAACCCGTGGGTGGCGATCGGCTGGCGCGAAAAGCAGGACATCGAAGTCGACGTCGCCGACGTGATGCAGCGCAAGGGCATCCGCCATTTCGGGCAGGGCGCGCGGCGCGTGCTGCCCCACGAGAACCGGATCGAACTGGAGGACGGCAACTCGATCGCCTACGATTACCTCGTGCTCGCCACCGGACCGGACCTTGCATTCGACGAGATTCCGGGCCTTGGCCCCGACGGCGAGACCCAGTCCATCTGCCATGTCGATCACGCCACACGGGCAAAAGCGGCGTTCGAACGGTTCGTCGAGTCGCCCGGTCCGATCGTTGTCGGCGCGGTACAGGGCGCATCGTGCTTCGGCCCGGCCTACGAGTTCGCCTTCATCCTCGATACCGAATTGCGCCGGCGCCGCATCCGCGACCGCGTTCCGATGACCTTCGTGACGTCGGAGCCTTACATCGGTCACCTCGGTCTCGACGGCGTCGGCGATACCAAGGGCCTGCTCGAAAGCGAGATGCGGAACCGCCATATCAAGTGGATCACCAATGCCCGCGTCACCGCGATCGAATCCGGCAAGATGAAGGTCGAAGAAGTGTCGGAAACCGGCACGGCCGCGAAGGCGCACGAACTGCCCTTCAACTATTCAATGATGCTGCCGGCCTTCCGGGGCGTGGCCGCGGTGCGCGGCATCGAAGGCCTGACCAATCCGCGCGGCTTCATCATCATCGACAAGAAGCAGCGTAACCCTGCATTTCCCAATATCTTCGGCGTCGGTGTCGGCGTTGCGATCGCGCCGATCTCCGCGACGCCGGTGCCGACGGGCGTACCGAAAACCGGCTTCATGATCGAATCGATGGTAACGGCAACCGCTCTCAACATCGCCGACCTGCTGCGTGGCGCCGAGCCGAAGGCCGAGGCGACATGGAACGCCGTCTGCCTCGCCGATTTCGGCGACGGCGGCGTCGCGTTCATTGCGCAACCCGAAATGCCGCCGCGAAACGTCAACTGGTCCGCCAAGGGGCGCTGGGTGCATTACGCCAAGGTGGCGTTCGAAAAATTCTTCCTGCGCAAGATCAGGGTCGGCGACAGCGAGCCGTTCTACGAACGGTTCGTGCTGGAACAGCTCGGGATCCGGAAGATCAAGGCCGGCTGAGCAAACGAGGCACAAACCATGAGCTCGACACGCAACATCGTCTGCCCGCATTGCGGCGCAGTCAATCGCGTTCCGCACAACAAGCCGGCGGCCGCAGCCGGATGCGGCGCCTGCCACAAGCAACTGTTCGACGGCCATCCCGTCGCAGTCGACGGCGTGAGCTTCGACAAGCATCGCCGCGCCAACGACATCGCGGTGCTGGTCGATGTTTGGGCGGAATGGTGCGGCCCGTGCCGCGCCATGGCGCCGATGTTCGAGAGAGCGGCGGCGGAGCTGGAGCCGGACGTCAGACTGCTGAAGCTGAACGCCGATCAGGAGCAAAGCACCAGCGCGGAATACGGCGTGTCCGGCATTCCGGCGTTGTTGCTGTTCCGCGGCGGCAGGCTGGTGGCCAAAACCGCCGGCGCGATGAACGCCGGGAACATCGTCGCCTGGACCCGAAATCAGCTCGCCGCAAGCGGCTGAGGAATAACGAAGCAAGTGCAAAATGGAGAAATGAAATGAATGTTGACCGTGCCGTGATGGCTTTCGCCGGAATCATGATTCTCGTCAGCGTCCTGCTGGCCGTCTATGTCAGTCCCTATTGGTTGGCGCTGACCGGCTTCGTGGGCCTCAACCTGCTGCAGGCATCGATCACCGGCTTCTGCCCGGCGGCGATGATATTCGGCAAGCTCGGACTGAAGTCCGGCTGCGCGTTTTCCTAAACACGAACGGCCGCTGGCAAAGTGGCGGCCGCTTCGACACAAAAAAGGGCGGCTGAAATTGCCGCCCTTTTTCGCGTTCTTCCGGCTGGCGCTACTCGGCCGCGAGCTTGGTGTCCGGCGCAGCGGCGCGGACGTCGGCGTCGACCTGGGCTTCGAACTTGGCAAAGTTCTTCTGGAACATGCTGACCAGCGCGCGCGCGGTCTTGTCGAACTCGGCCTTGTCCTTCCAGGTGTTGACGGGATCGAGGATTTCGCTCGGCACGCCCGGCAGCGCGGTCGGCACCGCGAAGCCAAAATACTTGTCGGTGCGGAATTCGACGGTGCGCAGGCTGCCGTCGAGCGCGGCGGTGAGCAGCGCGCGCGTCACCTTGATCGGCATGCGGCTGCCGGTGCCGTACTTGCCGCCGGTCCAGCCGGTGTTGA
>CAZSRR010000093.1:0-12627 GCA_964609175.1 uncultured Bradyrhizobium sp. | reverse complement strand
CATCCGCCTTCGCTTCGCTCCGGCACCTTCTCCCACAAGGGGAGAAGGGAAGAAGACAAACAAAAACCCCGGCCGTCGGGCCGGGGCTTCGCTTGGTGAACCTGGCTGGAGCGCTAGTCGCGCTGGCCGAGCAGCTGCAGCAGCAGCGTGAACAGGTTGATGAAGTTCAGGTACAGCGACAACGCACCGGTAATCGCCGCCTTCTCCGCAATCTCGCCGCCCTCGGAGGCGTAGCCATAGATGTAGTCGTTCTTCAGCCGCTGGGTATCCCAGGCGGTGAGGCCCGCGAACACCAGAACGCCGACCACCGAGACGATGAACTGCAGCATCGAGCTCGCCAGGAACAGGTTGACCAGGCTCGCGATGACGACGCCGATCAGGCCCATGAACAGGAACGAGCCGAGGCCGCTCATGTCACGCTTGGTGGTGTAGCCGTAGAGGCTCAGCGCGCCGAACGTGGCCGCGGTGATGAAGAACACCCGCACGATCGAGGTATGGGTGTACACCAGGAAGATCGACGACAGCGAGATGCCCATCAGCGCCGCAAACACCCAGAAAAGCAACTGGGCGGTCGCGGGCCGCAACCGGTTGATGCCGGCCGAGATGGCGAACACCATCACCAGCGGCGCCAGGATGAACAGCCACTTCAGCGGGCTCGCATACATGTAGTAGCCGAACGGCGTCAGGAACGCCTTGCCGAACTTGGCGGCGGCGCCGGCCTGGTCGGTGGTGACGGCCGCCATGTAGACGCCGAGCGCGGCCATGCCGGTGATAGCCAGGCCGATGCTCATGTAGTTGTAGATGCGCAGCATGTAGGCGCGCAGACCGGCATCGACGGTCGCGGCATCAACGCGCCCGGCGGCCCGGCCGAAAGGAGAAGCATAGTTACGGTCTAGGTCCGACATGGTCGAATTCCCGTTGGTTGCCCGGCGGTGCGCACGGTTTGCGGCGCCGGTTGGATTTCTATCTCAGACATCCCGATTTGCTGACATTTGACTTAAGGTCATCAAGCCGGTCTCTAAGCTTGGCTGGTATGTGGGAAACTAACACATTCGCTGCAAGCTTCCACGCGCGGCTGAATGTCGCTTCTGTCCCGTTTCCGGGAAAATGAAGCGTTAACCCGGCATTTTTGCCGCTACATATTGTCACAAATTCCGCAACACGCCAGCCGGCTTCTGGTTCAGCGCCAGCAACGTCCCGGCGAGTCCGAGGCCCACTGTCACCACCAGCGCGGCGGCGACCACGCCGGCGGCGCTGCCGGCCTGCCAGATGAAGCTCAGCGTCATCAGCCGTGTGACGATCAGCCAGGCGGCGATCGAACCGGAAATCACGCCGAATACCGCCGTGGCGAGCCCGATCATCAGGTATTCAAGTGCGTAGGCGCCGAGCAGGCGCGCCCGGGTTGCGCCCAGCGTCTTCAGGATGACGGCATCGTAGACGCGGTGACGGTGGCCGGCGGCCAAAGCGCCGCCCAGCACCAGGATCGCCGAGATCAGCGTCACGGCGCTGGCGCCGCGAATGGCAAGCGTGAGGTTGGTGACGACCGTGCCGACGGTTTCCAGCGCCTCGCGCACCCGCACGCTGGTGACCATCGGGAAGGCGTCCGCCACCTGCTTGATGATCCGGGCGTCGCCGGCCGGGTCGGGGTGCAATTCGGACAGGGTTGCGACGTGGCTGTGCGGCGCGCCCTTGAACGCGTTGGGCGAAAACACCAGCACGAAATTGATGCCGAGCCCCTGCCAGTCGACATTGCGCAGATTGCTGATCCGGGCGGCGATGTCGCGGCCGAGCACATTGACCACGATCTCGTCGCCGATCTTGAGCCCGAGACCGTCAGCGATCCTCTTCTCCAGCGAGACCAGCGGCGGTCCCTTGTAATCGGCGCTCCACCATTCGCCCTCGACCACCTTGGAGCCCTTGGGAACTTCATTGGTGTAGGTCAGGCCACGGTCGCTCTGCAGCACCCATTCGGAATCCGGCGATGGCTTGAGTTCGTCGGCCTTGACGCCGCGGGCGGCGACGATCCGCCCGCGCAGCATTGGCACGTCGTTCACCGTCGATTGCGGCGCCACTTTCTTGAGGAATTCGCCGAACCGATCGGCATCGGCGGTCGGTATGTCGATGAAGAAGAACGAGGGGGCCCGCTCGGGCAGCGCAGCCAGGAACTGCCGGCGCAGGTTGCCGTCGATCTGGGTGATGGTGACCAGGACCGCCAGCCCCAGCCCGAGCGACATCACCACCGAGGGCGTCAGCGCGCCGGGCCGGTAGATGTTGGCGATCGCCAGCCGCAGCATCGTGATTCGGGGCCGCGGCAGGCGGCGGGCGAGCGCCATCAGGCCGGCGGCGACGCCGCGCAGCAGGGCAAATACAGCAACCGACGAAGCCACGAAGACGGCCGCGACCCGCTTGTCATAGGACAGGCCGATCGCTACCGCGACCAGTAGCGCGATGACCGCGCCCATCAGCGCGAGATAGCCCCAGCGCGGGCGGTGCCATTCGCGCGACACTTCCTCGCGGAACAGCGCCGCGACCGGCACGTCGTGCACCCGTCCGAGCGGCCATAATCCAAAGGCGAGCGCGGTAAGCAGGCCGTAGATGAACGACAGCACCAGTTCATCGGGATGCAGGGCGGGGATCACCGGCAGCGGCAGCAGCTTGCCGAAGGCGCCTACGATGATGAACGGCAAGGCCGCCCCGACCAAAAGCCCGATCACCGAACCGACGCCGGCGAGCAGGATCACCTGCGTCAAATAGATGGTGAAGACGTCGCGGCCGGTAGCGCCGAGCGCCTTGAATGAGGCGATGACGTCGCGGCGCCGATCGATGTGGCTCTTGATCGCGTTGGCAACGCCGACACCGCCGACCAGAAGGGCGGCGAGCCCGACCAGGCTGAGGAACTGGCTGAAGCGGTGGATGTTGCGTTCCAGTTGCGGGGAGGCGTTGCTGCTGCTGCGGATCCACCAGCCGGCCTCCGGGTGGGTGGCCCGCGCGCTGTCGATCAGTCGGGTTGCGGCGCGGTCATCGGCCGTATTGTCCGGCAGTTTCACGCGGTAGATCCAGCGCACCAGGCTGCCTGGCTGCAGCATTCCGGTGGCGCGCAGGCTCTGCTCGCTGACCAGGACGCGCGGGCCGAGGCCGACATTTCCGGCGAGCTTGTCCGGCTCGGCGACGACGACGCTGCGGATCTGGAAGCTGGCATTGCCGATGGTGATGCGGTCGCCGAGCTTGAGATCGAGCCGCGCCAGCAGCGTCGAATCGACCGCCGCGCCGAACGCGCCGTCCTGCTCGGCCAACACATCCGCCAGCGGCATTTTGGGCTCGAGCGTCACCTCCCCGAGCATCGGGTAGTTGCCGTCCACCGCCTTGAGTTCGACCAGCGCCAGCTTGCCGTCACCGCTGCGCGCCATGACGCGGAGGGCCGCCGCTACCGAAACCTGGCCGCGGGCGCGCAGGAAAGCGAGTTCCTCCGGCTTGGCCTCGCGCTGGATCAGCGAGAACGCCACGTCGCCGCCGAGCAACGTCCTCCCTTCGCGCGTCAACCCATCGCCGAGGCTGGCGGCGACCGAACCGACGCCTGCGATCGCCATCACGCCGAGCGCGATGCAGGCGATGAAGACATAGAAGCCGCGCAGGCCGCTGCGCAATTCGCGCACCGCGTAGCGTAGCGCGAGCGGCGCGCCGCGGCCGCGCGGGATGGGTTCGGAAACCACGGGTTCGGCAACGGCGGTCATGCGTGGCCGTCGATCCGGCCAGAGCGCAGCCGCACCACGCGGTCGCAACGCTGCGCCAGCGAATGATCGTGCGTTACCAGCACCAGGGTCATGCCGCGTTCGGCGTGTTTGGTGAACAGCATGTCGACGATCTGCTTGCCGGTGGTTTCGTCGAGATTGCCGGTCGGCTCGTCGGCGACCAGGATGGCGGGGTCGGGTGCCAGTGCGCGGGCCAGCGCCACGCGCTGCTGCTCGCCGCCGGAAAGCTGCGTCGGATAGTGGTGCAACCGTTCGCCGAGGCCGACCGATGCCAGCTCCTGCGCGGCGCGCGTCGCCGCATCAGGATTGCCGGCCAGTTCGAGCGGTACCGCGACGTTTTCCAGCGCCGTCATGGTCGGGATCAGATGGAACGACTGAAACACGATGCCGACCTGGCGGCCGCGGAAGCGCGCCAGCTGGTCCTCATTGAGGGCATTGAACGGCGTGCCGCCCACCACCACCTCTCCGCTGTCGGGGCGTTCCAGGCCCGCCATCACCATCAGCAGGGTGGATTTGCCCGAACCTGAGGGTCCGATCAGGCCAATTGCCTCACCCGATGCCACACGAAGGCTGATATCCTTCAGGATATGGACGCGGGCGGCGCCTGTGCCGAGCGAGAGGTTGACGTTGGAAATGGTGATCGTGTCCGGTCCGGTGCCGGTCAGTGAAGAGGGTTCGATGAGACTGTCCATGGCTCGGTCATATGGCACTTCCGCCGCTCGGGTCGAGGGCTTGAAACGAATGTTTGCGCACATAGGCGTGTTGATTGTGGGTTTGATGACGTCGAGCCCGGTTTTGGCCCAATCCCCAGCCCAAAACCCCACCAAGCCGGTCAAGATGGTCGTTCTTGGCGATTCCCTGAGCGCCGGCTACGGCTTGCCGGCTCCCGCGGCGTTTCCGGCGCGGCTGCAAAGAGCCTTGGCCGACAAGGGGATAAAGGTCGAGATGACCAACGCCGGGGTGTCCGGCGACACTTCTTCTGGCGGGCGCGACCGGCTCGACTGGTCGATCCCCGAAGGAACCGATGCCGTGATTCTCGAACTCGGCGCCAACGATGCCCTGCGCGGCATCGATCCCGCCGTCACCCGCGCGGCCCTGAGCGATATCCTGACGCGGCTCCAGGCGCGCAAAATCGCCGTGCTGATGTGTGGGATGCTCGCACCTCCCAATTACGGCAGCGACTATGCCGCGCGTTTCAATGCGATCTATCCGGATCTGTCGAAATCCTTCGGCGTTCCGCTCTATCCCTTCTTTCTGGAAGGCGTGGCGGCCGATGCAAAGCTCAACCAGGCCGACGGGATGCACCCGACCGCCGACGGCATCGATGTCATCGTGAAGAACATCCTGCCCATGGTGGAGGCATTTCTGGGCGCGATCTCCGGGCAACGGAGCTGAAAAGCAGCAATTACTAACGTTACCCAGAGGTTTTCCCGTCGCATGGCGCTCTGCCCGCCCCGGCTGCTTCGCAGAGTCACATAAGTCGGGTAGAGAAGGATCATCGGTGATTCGTCACCGGGCGCTGTTACAGGACATGGCCCTTTTCGTGGTCGTGCCCAAGCATCGGGAGTCATGCGATGCCGCGTTTGTTTGCTGGACTGGAAATCCCGGCCGATATCGGCCAGAGCCTCTCCAATTTGCGTGGCGGCCTTCCCGGCGCCCGCTGGATCGATCCCGAAAACTATCACGTCACCCTGCGCTTCATCGGCGATATCGACGGCATGTCGGCGAATGAAATCGCTTCCATGCTGATCCGGGTCAATCGGAAGCCGTTCGAGGTCAAGGTGCAGGGTCTGCAAAGCTTCGGCGGCAAGAAACCGCGCGCAGTGGTCGCCTCCGTCGAGCCGAGCCGGCCGCTGATCGAACTGCAGGCCGAACTCGAGCGGCTGATGCAGCGGATCGGGCTCGACCCGGAAGGCCGCAAGTTCACGCCGCATGTGACGCTGGCCCGCCTGTACGACGCGTCGAGCCGGGATGTCGCGGATTATCTGTCGGTGCGCGGCTATTTTCCGAGCCGGACGTTTATGGCCTCGCGCTTCGTGCTGTTTTCGTCGCGCGCCTCCACCGGCGGCGGGCCTTACGTGGTCGAGGATTCCTACGCGCTCAGTGCGTGAGGCGAGCGGTGGCGTTCCGGGTGCGGGGGCGGAGTGTCTGCATACCCCGCCGACCGATTCGCGGCTTGCAATTTCCGCACGCTTAAGGCCGTAAGAAGGGCCATGCCGCCGACGTCATCCTCATTCCGCGCCCAGTACAACGCCCTCGTCGAGACCGGCGCGATCGAGGCTGACCCGGCCCAGGCCGACGCCGTCGAAGCGTTCGCAGGGCTCGAGGAGCGGCTGTCGAGCTACAAGCCGGCGAAGAAGCTCAGCCTGCTCGGCCGGCTGTTCGGCGACAAGAGCGAGGCGCCACCGCGCGGGCTTTACGTGCATGGCGAGGTCGGCCGCGGCAAGACCATGCTGATGGACCTGTTCTTCCAGCACTCGCCGGTCCAGCGCCGTCGCCGCGCGCATTTCCACGAATTCATGGCCGAAGCGCACGAGAAGATCTACGCCTATCGCCAGAACATCGCCCGCGGCGAGATCGCCGACAGCGATGTGATCGAGCTGACGGCGAACGCGATCTTCGAAGAAGCGTGGCTGTTGTGTTTCGACGAATTCCACGTCACCGACATCGCCGACGCCATGATTTTGGGCCGGCTGTTCGCCAAACTGTTCGAACTCGGCACCGTGGTGGTGGCGACCTCGAACGTCGCGCCCGAAGACCTCTACAAGGGCGGCCTCAACCGTGCGCTGTTCTTGCCGTTCATCGCCCAGATCGAAGGCCGCATGGACGTGATGCGGCTCGACGCGCGCACCGACTTTCGCCTGGAAAAGCTCACCGGCGTGAAGATGTGGCTGGTGCCAGCGGACGACGAGGCCGGCGCGGCGCTCGACCGCGCCTGGCGGCGGATGACCGGCAATGCGCCCTGCAGGCCGCGCGACATCGCCATCAAGGGCCGCGTGCTGCACGTACCCTGTTCGGCGCATGGGGTGGCGCGATTTTCCTTTGCCGACATCTGCGAAAAGCCGCTGGCCGCCTCCGACTACCTGCGGCTGGCGCACGACTACCACACCATCCTGATCGACCGCATTCCGGCGATGGACTACCCCGAGCGCAACGCCGCCAAGCGCTTCATCTCGCTGATCGACACGCTTTACGACAATGCCGTGAAATTGATGGCCTCGGCCGGGGCCGATCCGGTGTCGCTGTACCAGGCGACCGAGGGTGCCGAGGCCAATGAGTTCAAGCGGACCGCGTCGCGGCTGATCGAAATGAGTTCGGAATCCTATCTGGCGCTTCCGCACGGCCGGAAGGATTCTTCGGCCAGTGGATCGACCACGGGGTTGGTGGAGACCTGATCTCTCCGCTGTCATTGCGAGGAGCGCAAGCGACGAAGCAATCCATCTATCCCCGGGTTGCGAGCTGGATTGCTTCGCGGCGCTCGCAATGACCGGGGGCGGCTGAATGGGCGATCCCTGGCATACCTGACCGAAATCAAGGCACGGCCCTACAATCGGGCATAGTCCGTCTTGAACCCGCCAATCGAAAGGGATAACCAGCGATCCGGCTGTATTTATCCACCCTCACTTCCGTCTCAGAAGGACAAATTTCCCATGGCGCGCGACAAGATTGCTTTGATTGGCTCCGGTCAGATCGGCGGAACGCTGGCTCACCTCATCGGCCTGAAGGAGCTCGGCGACGTCGTCATGTTCGACATCGCCGAAGGCGTTCCCCAGGGCAAGGCGCTGGACATCGCGCAGTCGTCCCCGGTCGACGGCTTTGACGCCAACCTCACCGGCGCCAACTCCTACGACGCGCTCGACGGCGCAAAAGTCTGCATCGTCACCGCCGGCGTGCCGCGCAAGCCGGGCATGAGCCGCGACGACCTTCTGAGCATCAATCTCAAGGTGATGGAGCAGGTCGGCGCCGGCATCAAGAAGTACGCCCCCGACGCCTTCGTCATCTGCATCACCAACCCGCTGGACGCGATGGTCTGGGCGCTGCAGAAGGCGTCCGGCCTGCCGCACAAGAAGGTGGTCGGCATGGCCGGCGTGCTCGACTCCGCGCGCTTCCGCTACTTCCTCGCCGATGAGTTCAACGTCTCCGTGGAAGACGTCACGGCGTTCGTGCTCGGCGGCCATGGCGATACCATGGTGCCGCTGACCCGCTACTCAACCGTCGCTGGCATCCCGCTGCCCGATCTGGTCAAGATGGGCTGGACTTCCCAGGCGCGCATCGACGAGATCGTCGACCGCACCCGCAACGGCGGCGCCGAGATCGTCAACCTCCTGAAGACCGGTTCCGCCTTCTACGCCCCGGCCGCTTCTGCGGTCGCGATGGCCGAGAGCTATCTGAAGGACAAGAAGCGCGTGCTGCCCTGCGCCGCCTACCTCAACGGCGAATACAGCGTGAAGGACATGTATGTCGGCGTCCCCGTTGTCATCGGCTCGAAGGGTGTCGAACGTATTGTCGAGATCGAACTTGGCGGCAAGGACCGCGAGGCGTTCGACAAATCGGTGGGGGCCGTGCAGGGCCTCGTCGATGCTTGCAAGAAGATCGCGCCCGATTTGCTCGGCCGTTGATTCTATTCAAGCTTTCGCTCCCTGACCGGGGCGAAAGCGTTCAGGGTTGCAGTTCTCTTGGTATGTGGTATGCCAACTACCAGTGCCGGGCGAACTTTAGAATTCGCCGCATCGGGTTTTGGGGAACGTTCAGATGAATATCCATGAATACCAGGCCAAGGCCCTGCTGCATGAATTCGGCGTGCCGATTTCGCGCGGCGTGCCGGTGCTCAAGGCCTCGGATTCCGACGCCGCCGCCAAGCAGCTTCCCGGCCCGATCTGGGTGGTGAAGAGCCAGATCCATGCCGGCGGTCGCGGCAAGGGCAAGTTCAAGGAAGCTTCGGCCGGCGAAAAGGGCGGTGTCCGCATCGCCAAGTCCGTGGAAGAGGTCAACGAATTCGCCAGGCAGATGCTGGGTGCAACCCTGGTCACGATTCAGACCGGCCCCCAGGGCAAGCAGGTCAACCGCCTCTACATCGAGGAGGGCTCCGACATCGACAAGGAGTTCTATCTCTCGATCCTGGTCGACCGCGAAACCTCGAAGGTGTCCTTCGTGGTCTCGACCGAGGGCGGCGTCAACATCGAGGAAGTGGCGCACAATACGCCCGAGAAGATCGTCACCTTCTCGGTCGATCCGGCGACCGGCATCATGGGCCATCACGGCCGCACAGTCGCGAAGGCGCTCAACCTCACGGGCGACCTCGCCAAGCAGGCCGAGAAACTGGTGGCGCAGCTCTACGCGGCCTTCACCGCCCGCGACATGGCGATGCTGGAGATCAACCCGCTGGTCGTCACCAGGCAGGGCCAGCTCCGCGTGCTCGACGCCAAGGTGTCGTTCGACGACAACGCGCTGTTCCGCCACCCCGAGATCGCGGTGTCGTTGCGCGATTTGACCGAGGAAGACGCCAAGGAAGTCGAGGCGTCGAAATACGATCTCAATTACGTCACGCTCGACGGCACCATCGGCTGCATGGTCAACGGCGCCGGCCTTGCCATGGCGACCATGGACATCATCAAGCTCTACGGCATGGAGCCCGCCAACTTCCTCGACGTCGGCGGCGGCGCCAGCAAGGAGAAGGTTGCAGCGGCGTTCAAGATCATCACCGCCGATCCCAACGTGAAGGGCATTCTGGTCAACATCTTCGGCGGCATCATGAAGTGCGATATCATCGCCGAGGGCGTGGTCGCCGCCGTGAAGGAAGTCGGCCTGAAAGTGCCCCTGGTGGTGCGGCTTGAAGGCACCAATGTCGATGCCGGCAAGCAGATCATCCGCGAATCCGGCCTCAACGTGGTGCCGGCCGACAATCTCGACGACGCCGCGCAGAAGATCGTGAAAGCCGTCAAGGGAGGCTAGCGATGCCTGACCATCTCGACGCACCGAGCCCGCTGGAAGAGCACCGCAAGCTGGCGGCTTTCGCGGGCGAATGGGCCGGCGAGGAAATGGTCTATCCCTCGCGCTGGACCGCCGGCGGTCCGGCGACCTCGCGGGTCGTCGCCCGCGTCGCTCTAAACGGCTTCTATCTGATCCAGGACACCGTGCAGACGCGCGATGGCATCGAGACCTTCGCCACCCACGGCGTCTTTACGTTCGACCGCGACGACCGGACCTACAAATTGTTCTGGCACGATTCGCTTGGCTACTATTCGCCCGCGCCGGCCTCCGGCGCCTGGGTCGGCAACAAGCTGACACTGGTGCGCGGCTCGCTGCGCGGCAACGCGCGGCATGTCTACGAGGTGGTCGACAACGACAACTACACCATGAAGATCCAGTTTTCGCCCGACGCCGAGGGCTGGACCGACGTGCTGACCGGCGTCTATCGGCGCATTCACTGATCCCCCCTCCCGATCACCCACTAAGGCGTACGCAACCATGTCCGTTCTGATCGACAAGAATACAAAGGTCATCTGCCAGGGTTTCACCGGCAAGAACGGCACCTTCCATTCGGAAGCCGCGATCGCCTACGGCACCAAGATGGTCGGCGGCACCTCGCCGGGGAAGGGCGGATCGACGCACCTGAACCTGCCGGTGTTCGACACTGTTCGCGAAGCGCGCGAAAAGACCGGCGCCGATGCCTCCGTTATCTACGTGCCGCCGCCGGGCGCGGCGGACGCGATCTGCGAGGCGATCGATGCGGAGATCCCCCTGATCGTCTGTATCACCGAGGGCATTCCGGTGCTCGACATGGTGCGCGTCAAAAGATCGTTGAGCGGATCGAAATCGCGCCTGATCGGGCCGAACTGCCCGGGCGTGATGACCGCGGGCGAGTGCAAGATCGGCATCATGCCGGCCAACATCTTCAAGCCCGGCAGTGTCGGCATCGTGTCCCGTTCGGGAACGCTGACTTATGAGGCGGTGTTCCAGACTACCCAGGAGGGCCTCGGCCAGACCACTGCGGTCGGCATCGGCGGCGACCCCGTCAAGGGCACCGAATTCATCGACGTGCTGGAGATGTTCCTGGCGGACGACAAGACCACCTCGATCATCATGATCGGCGAAATCGGCGGCTCGGCCGAGGAAGACGCGGCCCAGTTCATTAAGGACGAGGCCAAGCGCGGCCGCAAGAAGCCGATGGTCGGCTTCATTGCCGGCGTCACGGCCCCTCCCGGCCGGCGCATGGGCCATGCGGGCGCCATCATCTCCGGCGGCAAGGGAGACGCCGGATCGAAGACTTCGGCGATGGAATCGGCCGGGATCACCGTTTCGCCATCGCCGGCGCGGCTCGGTCATACCCTTGCCGAAAAGTTGAAAGCCTAATTCAGTCTTTGGTTCTTTTAGGCGGGAATATCCGTCCCAAATAGGGTAAAGATGCTTTACCGAGCTGGTCTGGACTTCCGGACCGGCCATAGCGCCGTTTTCCACGCGCAAAGCGAAATTACCAGGACGCCATCATGTCTCGCCAGGACGCGAACGCAGCTTTTGCCCTCTCTTCGTTTTTGCAGGGCACCAACGCCACCTATATCGACGACCTCTATGCCCGTTATGAGCAGGATCCCAACGCGGTCGACGCCGAATGGCGGGAATTCTTCAAGAGCCTGAAAGACGCCCCGGCGGACGTAGCGAAGAACGCCGAGGGACCGTCGTGGGGCCGCGACAACTGGCCGCTGACCCCGCGCGACGACCTCACTTCGGCGCTGGACGGCAACTGGGCGCAGGTCGAGAAGGCTGTCGGCACCAAGCTGGCCGCCAAGGCGCAGGCTAAGGGCAGCGAACTTTCCACCGCCGACATCAACCAGGCGACGCGCGATTCGGTGCGCGCCCTGATGCTGATCCGCGCCTACCGCATGCGCGGCCATTTCCACGCCAAGCTGGATCCGCTCGGCATCGAGGCGCCGCGCGACCGCGAAGAACTCGACCCGCGCACCTACGGTTTCAGCGAAACCGATTTCGACCGCAAGATTTTCCTCGACCACGTGCTCGGCCTCGAATACGGCACGCTGCGCGAGATCGTCGCGATCTGCGAGCGGACCTACTGCCAGACGCTCGGCGTCGAGTTCATGCATATTTCGAACGCGGCGCAAAAAGCATGGATCCAGGAGCGCATCGAAGGGCCGGACAAGGAAATCAGTTTTACCCGCGAGGGACGCCGCGCGATCCTCAACAAGCTGGTGGAAGCCGAAGGCTTTGAGAAGTTCTGCGACCTCAAATTCACCGGCACCAAGCGCTTCGGCCTCGATGGCGGCGAATCGCTGATCCCCGCGCTGGAACAGATCATCAAGCGCGGCGGCAATCTCGGCGTGAAGGAAATCGTGCTGGGCATGCCGCATCGCGGCCGCCTCAACGTGCTGACGCAGGTGATGGGCAAGTCGCACCGGGCGCTGTTTCACGAATTCAAGGGCGGCTCCGCCAATCCCGAGGACGTCGAGGGCTCCGGTGACGTCAAATACCATCTCGGCGCGTCGAGCGACCGCGAGTTCGACGGCAACCGAATTCACCTGTCGCTGACTGCCAACCCGTCGCATCTGGAAATCGTCGACCCCGTCGTGCTCGGCAAGGTGCGCGCCAAGCAGGACCAGCATGGCGATCCGCCCGACATGCGCATTTCCGTGCTGCCGTTGCTGCTGCACGGCGATGCGGCGTTCGCGGGGCAGGGCGTGGTGGCGGAATGCTTCGGCCTCTCGGACCTCAAGGGTTATCGCACCGGCGGCTCGCTGCATTTCATCGTCAACAACCAGATCGGTTTCACCACCTATCCGCGCTACTCGCGTTCGTCGCCCTATCCCTCCGACGTGGCGAAGATGATCGACGCGCCGATCTTCCATGTGAACGGCGACGATCCGGA
>CAZSRR010000092.1:0-12734 GCA_964609175.1 uncultured Bradyrhizobium sp. | reverse complement strand
CTATGTATTGCTACATCGTTCGACTTGCATGTGTTAAGCCTGCCGCCAGCGTTCGCTCTGAGCCAGGATCAAACTCTCAAGTTGGACTTGAAACTTTAAACCGGCTGATCACAACGTTTGACGAGGTCCCACCATTCTCCGCCGACCGAAGCCGACGAGCTGCCCACGATTCACATCGCTGGCAGCGATGGTGTAACCTTTAAACGTGTACCGCCGAAGTCTTTCGTCCAGCCTCGAAACATGAAAACCGAAGTTTTCAAGTATTCGAGACTACGCAAGGACTCCGCCGTCCACGTTTCTCTTTCTTCATCTTCACTTGTCAAACAGCCCGAGGTCGCGGGGACCTCACCCTTCCACTTCTGGAAGGCTCCCGGCTGCCTCATCCGACGACAAATAACAACCGACTTTGATCGGCTGTTGAGTCACTCATCGCAATGAGGAGCTTACCGGGGCGCGAAAAGATGCGTTGGCCTCGGTGGCCAATGCATCGCCGCGCTCAGTGGCCGCCTTATAGGCCCCCCCGATCGGAGTTGTCAACGGCCATCGTCAACAAATTGTCGCATCGGCCGCAAGTTTTTTGGGACGCCAAGAAGTCCCTTTGTTTCGGGGCTTTGGCCGCACTTGAGCCACATTCCTGCGACGTTCTGACTATAAGTCGTGCATTGAATCGCTGGATGCCAGTGGGGGCCACCAGCGTTTGTCACTTATCCGGAAGGCGATCTCGATAACCCGTCGCCTTCCCATGCGGCCAGGAAACTTCGAGAGACCTGCTCACCATTGACGTTCGAGACGATGGCCGGTCTTCTCTTGGCCTCTGATTCCCGAATTTCCATGCGTGCGGCAATGCCCTGCTCCGGAAACGTTCCCTGCAAAGGAACGAAAGCGTGGGGTCTGGATCGGGCGAGGTTCTTGTCGGATGTCGATGGAATTGGGGGGGACTGAGGGTTGAGCCAGAAGGCGGCACGCGGCAGCGGCTATGGACGCGAGACCGGGATCATCGATCTCGGTCACGAGCCGCCACTTTCCGTCGATGGCTCGGAAGCTGCGGTGATCGATCGCCGCCGTGTCTCGGTGCAATGGTTCAGCGGCACCATCCTGACCGGTCTGTGCGGCGCGGCTCTGATCGGCGGCGCCGTTTTTGCGTCGCTCGACGGCGAAATGACCTTTGCCAAGGTTCCGGAGCGGGTCGAGGGCACGTTGCGCGGGGCGTTCAGCGCCAATGATCGCACCGCCACCCTGCACAAGAGCGACCGCCTGCCGCCGCCGAGCGAATCCACCGCCTCGCGCAATGTGCAGAAGGTTTCCACCGTCACCCGCGTCGGCAACCGCGACGTGATGCGGGTGCGCCCCTTCGTCCGAATCTCCGGCAATCTGTCGATGACGACGAGCGATCTCAGCTCGAAAATCCCGCCGTTCAATGCCCAGCGCATGCTGACCGATGTCGGCACCACCACGCAGGCCGCTTCAGAGGATCCGAACAACCCGGAGGCCATCGAGCCGGACGCGGAAGTTTCCTTCGTCACCAAGGACCTCGCGACCGTGCTGCCGAAGGCGAAGATCGCCGCGGTGGTCGCGCTCGACGAGGTTCTGATGCGGGTGCGCGATGCCGCCAACTGGCGCGGCTCGGGCGGCGTCCGCTACACTTCCCTTGCCAGCGCCGCAGCCGACGTCAGCGGTGTGCAGTCCGATCTCAAGCTCGCCTACGCCACCGAAGGCAACGTTTCCGATCCCTATGCCGGCTTTGAGACGCGCGTGGTACCGGAAAACGTTACCCTGCTGCCGAAGACCAAGGAACAGATCACCGGCGGCAACCCCACCGGAGAGCGCGTTCATGTCGTGAAAAAGGGCGACACGATCGTCTCCATCCTGCGCGATATGGGCGCGACACCCGACGAGGCCAGGGCGGTGGCGCTGAACCTCGGCCCCCGCGGTCGCGACGGCGGCCTGAAGGAAGGCCAGAAGGTTCGCATCCTGATGGTGCCCACCGGCCCCGACCCCCTCGCCCGTCCGCAGCCGTACCGCGTGGTCGTCGCCAACGAAAGCACCATCGAAGCCGTGGCCGCGCTATCGGACGTCGGCAAATATGTCGCCGTCGACGTGCAGAGCATGAATACCGTCGCCGAAACCACGACCGGCAAGGACGACGACGATGATGACGAGGATGACGGCAGCGGCGTGCGGCTCTACCAGAGCATCTACGAGACCGCGATGCGGAACAAGGTGCCGCCGGCCGTCATCGAGGACATGATCCGCATCTATTCCTACGACGTCGACTTCCAGCGCAAGGTGCAGCCGGGCGACTCCTTCGACGTCTACTTCGCCGGCGAGGACGAAGGCACCGGCAACAACGAAAAGACCGAGGTGCTGTATGCCGCCCTCACCGTCGGCGGCGAGACCAAGAAATACTATCGGTTCCAGACCCCGGACGATGCCGTCGTCGACTTCTACGACGAGACCGGCAAGAGCGCGAAGAAATTCCTGGTGCGCAAGCCCGTCAACAGCGCGATCATGCGTTCCGGTTTCGGCGGCCGCCGCCATCCGATCCTGGGCTACGCCAAGATGCACACCGGCGTGGACTGGGCGACGCCGTACGGCACGCCGATTTTCGCTTCCGGCAACGGGGTGGTCGAGAAGGTCGGCTGGGAAGGCGGCTACGGCAAATATGTCCGCCTCAAACACAACAACGGCTACGAGACCGCCTACGGCCACATGTCCGCCTTCGCCAAGGGCATGGAAGTCGGCAAGCGCGTGCGCCAGGGCCAGGTGATCGGCTTCGTCGGGTCGACCGGCATGTCGACCGGTGCCCATGTCCACTACGAAATCCTGGTCAACGGCCGCTTCGTCGATCCGATGCGCGTCAAACTCCCGCGCGGCCGCTCGCTCGAAGGCGCGATCATGGCGGGCTTCGAAAAAGAGCGGGATCGCCTCGATATCCAGATGAACAACCGCGGCACCGCCCGTGTTTCGGAGGCGACCGGCGCCACGAGCCAGACGCGGCAGGTGAGCCGCTAAGGCGAGCCGCGGAAACGGCCCATCACGCGACGGCAAGACGCCCCGGCGCGAACGCCGGAGCATCTCGGAGCAACACCTCAGTTCAGCTTTCGCTTCGGCACGGGCGCTTCGAACTGCGCGATCTCGGCGGTTTGCGGCGCCTTGCCGTTGAAGGTCAGGACGTTGCCTTCGCTCGAGATCACGACGCGGTCGCCGTCGGAGATGTCGCCGGCCAAAATCATCTCCGCCAGCGGGTCCTGCACGCTGCGCTGGATCACGCGCTTCAGCGGACGCGCGCCATAGGCCGGGTCCCAGCCCTTGGCCGCCAGCCAATCACGGGCGGCGGCATCGAGCGTCAGCGAGATCTTGCGATCCTCCAGCAGCCGCTGCAGCCGCGCGAACTGGATCTCGACGATCCGGCCCATCTCGCTCTTCTGCAGGCGGTGGAACAGGATGATCTCGTCAACGCGGTTGAGGAATTCGGGGCGGAAATGCGCCCGCACCATCCCCATCACCTGCTCGCGCACCTCGGACGTATCCTCGCCCTCCGGCTGGTTCACCAGGAATTCCGAACCGAGGTTCGAGGTCATGATGATCAGCGTGTTGCGGAAGTCGACGGTGCGGCCCTGGCCATCGGTCAGGCGGCCGTCGTCCAATACCTGCAGCAGAACGTTGAAGACGTCCGGGTGCGCCTTCTCGATCTCGTCGAACAGCACGACCTGATAGGGCCGCCGTCGTACCGCTTCGGTGAGCGCCCCTCCCTCGTCATAGCCGACATAGCCGGGAGGCGCGCCGATCAGCCGCGACACCGAGTGCTTTTCCATGAACTCTGACATGTCGAGGCGGACCATCGCGGTCTCGTCGTTGAACAGATATTCCGCCAGCGCCTTGGTCAACTCGGTCTTGCCGACGCCGGTGGGGCCCAGGAACATGAACGAGCCCATGGGACGGTTCGGGTCCTGCAGACCGGCGCGCGAACGGCGCACGGCGGTCGACACCGCCCGCACGGCTTCGGACTGGCCGACCACACGCTGGCCGAGCTGGTTCTCCATCTTGAGCAGCTTGTCCTTTTCGCCCTCCAGCATCTTGTCGACGGGAACGCCGGTCCAGCGCGAGACCACCTGCGCGATGTGGTTGGCGGTCACCGCCTCCTCCATCATCTCGGCGCTCTCATTGGCTTCGATGGTTTCCAGCCGCTTCTCCAGTTCGGGGATCTGGCCATAGGCCAGTTCGCCGGCGCGCTGGAATTCGCCGCGGCGTTGCGCGTTCGCGAGTTCGATGCGCAGGGCGTCGAGCTCGCTCTTCAACTTCTGGGCGTCGGAGAGTTTGTTCTTCTCCGCGCTCCAGCGCGCCGTCAGCGCCGCGGATTTCTCCTCGAGGTCGGCCAATTCCTTTTCCAGCGTTTGCAGCCGGCTCTTGGAGCCGATGTCGGTCTCCTTCTTCAGCGCCTCCTGCTCGATCTTCAGGCGGATGATTTCCCGGTCCATCAGATCGAGCTCTTCGGGCTTGGAATCGACCTGCATCTTCAGCCGCGCCGAGGCCTCGTCCATCAGGTCGATGGCCTTGTCGGGCAGGAAACGGTCGGTGATGTAGCGGTTCGACAGCGTGGTGGCGGCGACCAGCGCGGAGTCGGTGATGCGAACGCCGTGGTGCTGTTCGTACTTGTCCTTGAGGCCGCGCAGGATCGAGATCGTGTCCTCGACCGTCGGCTCGGAGACGAACACCGGCTGGAAGCGCCGCGCCAGCGCGGCGTCCTTCTCGACATGCTTGCGGTATTCGTCGAGCGTGGTGGCGCCGATGCAATGCAGTTCGCCGCGCGCCAGCGCGGGCTTCAAGAGATTGGACGCGTCCATTGCGCCATCCGCCTTGCCGGCGCCGACCAAGGTGTGCATCTCGTCGATGAACAGGATGATCGAGCCTTCCGCCGTGGTGACTTCCTGCAGCACGGCCTTCAGCCGCTCCTCGAACTCGCCGCGGTATTTTGCGCCCGCAATCAGGGCGCCCATGTCGAGCGAGAGCAGCTTCTTGTCCTTCAGGCTTTCGGGCACGTCGCCGTTGAGGATGCGCAGCGCCAGGCCCTCGACGATGGCGGTCTTGCCGACGCCGGGTTCGCCGATCAGCACCGGATTGTTCTTGGTGCGGCGGGACAGCACCTGGATGGTGCGGCGGATTTCCTCGTCGCGGCCGATCACCGGGTCGAGCTTGCCGTCGCGCGCGGCCTGAGTCAGGTCGCGGGCATATTTCTTCAGCGCGTCATAGGCATTTTCCGCCGTGGCGCTGTCCGCCGTGCGGCCCTTGCGCAGCGCTTCGATCGCCGAATTGAGGTTTTGCGGCGTGACGCCGCCCTTGTTGAGGATGTCGCCGGCCGCGCTGTTCTTTTCGAGCGACAGCCCGAGCAACAGCCGCTCGACGGTGACAAAACTGTCGCCGGCTTTTTCGGCGGCCTTTTCCGCCGCGTCGAAGGCGCGCGCCATGTCGGGGGCGAGATAGATCTGCCCGGCGCCGCTGCCCGAAACCTTTGGCAGCTTGTTGAGCGCTTCCTCGGTGGCCTTGAGGATGGCCCGGGAGTTGCCGCCGGCCCGGTCGATCAGACCGCCCGCCAGCCCTTCGCTGTCATCCAGCAGAACCTTGAGGACATGCAGCGACGAGAACTGCTGATGGCCGTCACGGACGGCAAGCGATTGCGCAGACTGGATGAAACCGCGCGCGCGCTCGGTGTATTTTTCAATATTCATGTTGCTTCCCTCGGCCTGCCGTCCTCACCCCTGAGGCATGATTACGGCATCTTCATTGGGGTTCCGCGGGCCGCATTGATTTTTCTCAATCGGCCGGGGTCGTCGCCCTTTGTTCAGGCTTGACGCAAATGTGGGCATGGCAGCGCGAAACGGAAGAGGCCGGATCACAAATTTGGGAACGGTGGCGCGGTCGTTGGGAATCCATTAAGAGGCGGCATGTCCACCACCGCCCTTCCCGCCCGGATCGCCGGGATCTACCGCTATCCCGTCAAAGGCCTGACTCCGGAACGGCTCGGCCGCGCCGAACTCAAGCCCGGACAGACGCTGCTGGCCGACCGCCGCTACGCGATCGAGAACGGCGCCTCCGGCTTCGACCCGGCGGCTCCAAAATGGCTACCGAAGCCGCACTTCCTGATGCTGATGCGGGACGAGTGGCTGGCCGGCCTGCGCACCCGCTTCGACGACGCCACCAGCGTTCTCTCGATCGACCATGACGGCCGTACCGCCGCCCAGGGCGATCTCGGAACGCCCGAGGGCCGCAAGGCGATCGAGGATTTCTTCGCTTCGACCTTCCCGGACCTGATCAAGGGACCGCCCAAAGTGCTGGAGAGCCCGGGCCACAGCTTTTCGGATGTCGCGCGAAAAGTTGTCTCCATCATCAATCTCGCCAGCGTCCGCGCCATCGAGAACATGGTGGACGCACCGGTCCATCCGCTCCGCTTCCGCGGCAACCTCCATGTCGAGGGCTGGCCGGCGTGGCACGAGTTCGATCTGCTCGACGGCGTGCTGGCGATTGGGCACACGCGGCTGAGGGTGGTCAAGCGCATCGTCCGCTGCGCCGCCGTCAACGTCGATCCCGACACCGCCCAGCGCGACCTCGCCATTCCGGCGGCGCTGCAACGTCGCCTCGGCCATGCCGACTGCGGAATCTATGCCGAAGTGATCGAAGGCGGCACGATCGCCGATGGCGATATGATCGCGGCAGCGCAGCCGGCATTGCTGTAGTTCGGATCCTCGGCCGGCCGCAGCGATTTGCGTTGACAACGCGCATCGGCGCGCCATCATGCGACCGGGCCGATACACCCGCCGCCTGCGCCCCTTCGGGGATGGTGAACGTATCAACAAATCCCCGCGCCCTCGCCATTGGCGAACGGGTCGGCAAGGCAGGCACCGATCTCCTCCGTTTGCCGATCACGAGGTGCCCTCATGCGCGATTTCCGCGACGCGAAAGTCATGGCGCATTCCCTGCGCGATGCCCTGAAGGTCAAGGCTATGGAGATCACCCACAGCGAATCCCTGGAACTGATCGCCAAGACCTTCGGCTACGACAACTGGAATATCCTGTCCGCCCGGATCGATGCGGCACAGCCGCCTTCCAACCCGGCGGCCGGGCAGCGCGCTCCAGCGCAGCCGGCAATCCTGTATTGTTCCTTCTGCGGCAAGAGTCAGCATGAAGTGAAGTCGCTGGTGGCCGGTCCCCACGTCTTCATTTGCGACGAATGCATCGATCTGTGCAGCGACATCATCGACGAACAGTTGCTCCGGCTGGTCGAGGGCGATGAGGCGAGCGCCAGAGCCATGTCCAGCGAACGGCTGGCGCATTACGTCGAACACGCAACCAAGGGAGCGGAACGCCATCGTCTCGCCCTGCAGGGCATCGAACGCGCCATTGCCCTTCGACGCAGCGGTGTGCCGCTGGGCGACCCTCTGCCATCGCCCGGCGTGACCCATCTGAAGAACAGGACCACTGACGAACTTCTGGTCATGCAAAAATACCCGCAAGACCAGCTGAAGCGGTACGAGCAGGCGCTGCGCACGGCCACGGCCGTGCTCATGGAGCGGAATCAATAATCCATCGAGGCTCCTGCAGGCGAGCAGACCTCAATCGACTCGCGTCCGGATGCAAGGCAATGCGGGTGCGTCCGGACCCGGATCTCAAATTCCGAGCGCGAGAAAGCCGGCGCAAACCACGATCAGGCCGACAATGATGACGGCGAGGAAACTGGAAGAAGTAATATCTTCGCGCATGACGGCACCCATGCCTCGATCGGCAAGGGTCAATAAATCATTCCGGCGTTTCAGGATGTTTTCGACCCGCCGCAGAAAAGGCTTCGTCGAACCGTTGCTTCCGCCGGAAGCGCGAAACATCTTCACGGCGTCGCGAGCAAGGACAGGCGTGATCGCACCGGCGTCGGGACGGCTATCGAAACCAAAAATCAACCATCCCAAACGGATCGCGTCTCCGTATCCCTGACTGTCGCAGCCGGCGGCTCCGAGTCGGCACGACGCGATGCGGAACGAATTTGCCCGTGTGCGGCGCGGAAAAATCGGTGTCGCGGCTCCTGTCGGCACGAAGGAAGCAACGGCGGCGCGCCGCACCGGTCCTCCGGCGCGGCCACCTTTAGATTTCATTAATCTTGATCGTTAGAACGCGATTCAAATTTTCCACTCATGCTTGTTGCCACACCGGCATCCTCACGTCGGTCACATCTCGAACCAGGCGCGCTTTTCAGTCGGAATCATTGGCATGGCCATCGTGGGCACGGCGCACCAAACCCGAGATTGTTGTCAGGAAACCGGCATGCGGTCGCATATCGCCGGGCCGAAATCGCTCGCTCCGAGACTTCTGACCGTCTGCGCGGTCCTGTGCGCGCTGTCGTTCGCCGGCTGCGCGCGCAATCCGGCGCCGCACGAGACCGGCCCCGCCGTGCGCGAAAGCAAAGCGCCTTCCGTTCGCACTGCCGCCCGACCGAGCCGCGTTGTGGAACGAGTACGATATGTCGAGCCGAAAATCATTCGGCCGGACCCGGCGTTGCTGGCGCCGCAACCCGCTCCCGATTGCGAATTCAAACGATCCGACCGCAAGACCGTCGATCCGGAAGAATGGGCGCGGCTGAAGGTCGAGTACGAACGGCAATGCTATCAGGACGCGGAAAAGGCCTCGCGCGAGCGCCTCGTTCTGCTCCAGTCATCGAGCCTTTGCGAGATCGAGCCCGTCCGGCGGCATAGCCCTGCCCCCGTGCATTCCAGGCAAGCGCGGCACAACAAGTATTAACGAAAGCCGCCGGCACCGTCGAATATTCCTGCACGACCTGGGCGAGCATATCGGGACGTTTAAGCAATTCCAGTTGATGGAATTTCGTTTAGACTTATGGAATGGGCCAGTAAAGGCCCCCGATTTGGTCCTTGTTTTGCCATTCTACACCGGTTCCATACTTCTTAGCTTTGTTTGAATGTCGCTTTACGTACCAATGTTCTTTTGACTGCGGACTAACCTATAATGTGCCGGTGCGGGGGACTGGCGGGGAAGTATCGGTATTTCAGTAGGCTGCCATGAAGACGCTCTACGATTTGCTCGAGGCACTTCCGGACGATGACGCCGACGGCCTGAGAGAGGCATTCCGCAAGGCAGCCAGGGCAAACCATCCCGATTTCAACCCCGGCAATCCCGAAGCTTCCGAGCGGTTCAGACGCATCGTTCGGGCCAACGCCATCCTGAGCGATCAGCGGCAGCGCGCGGAATACGACCGGCTGCTTGAACTCGCGAAACAGCAGCAGAGCCGGAAGCCCGAGCGTCGCTCCCGCTCGACGATGTTTCGTCGGCTTGCCGCGGACGCCCTCGCGAGCGCCGTCGTCTCGATCGTGCTGATCGGGGGTTACCTTGTCTACACCTCCGCCGAAAGATTGCCGCTGACATCGGCGCAGGTGGTTGAAGTTGCCAAAGGCGACCCCGTTCAGGCCGTCGCCGCCAAGCCGGTCGAGATCGCCGAGGCAGCCCCCGACGCTGGAGAACGCGCCACGCCTGAAAATGTCGAAGCGATCAGTTCTGGACATGACGTCATCCAGCAGGCGACGAACGCGCCGGTCACGCCGGAAGCTCCCGCGTTGGCTGACGATGGTGCGGCCGCCGCGGACGCCTTTGTTCCTCCCCCGCCCGGCGACTTCGGCGCCAAAGACATTGCATATTACCGCGAACGCGGCATGCGGGCCTATCGCAGCGGAGAGCTCTATCTGGCGCTGGCGAATTTCGGCGCCGCGATCGACCTCGATCCCGGATCGCCGGACTCCTACATCGACCGCGGCATCGTCTTCCATCGCCTGGGAGACCTGAAGCGCGCTTTATCGGACGTCGCCGAAGCCAAGCGCCTCGACAACTTGAATCGAGTGCAGCCCGCGTCGCAGGTCGGCATTCCCTGACGCAAACTTACGTCGCGAGCCGCAGCCGGCGTACGCCCCATCGTAGTCTGGTTCAGTTGAAGCTTCCCCAGCCGGGATGTTCCGGCAGGGGAAGGCTCCGCGCTCGCCTCAGCTCGTCGGCATGACGTAGGCGTAGATCCGGCCGCGCGACACCGGGGCTTCGCGGACGCGGTTGCCGTTGTTGCCGGAGATCATGATCGGGTTGCCGGACGCATCGATGCCGGTGATGATGCCGACATGGCCGCCGCGGCGGCCGCGCGTCATCACCGCGATCGCGCCGACCTGCGGGCCGGAAACGCGCTGGCCGTATTTCGCGAACGAACTCGCCATGTCCGAGCCGGTGCCGCGATAGCCGGATTGCTGCAGCACCATGTTCGCAAAGCGCGCGCACCACAGGCGACCGCGTCCCGTGGGATTGCCGCCGAGATATTTGCGCGCTTCGGCCACCACGTTCGATGAGGAACCGGAAACCGCAACGGCCGCGTTAGGCCCGACGGAGGCGTTGGCATCGGCCAGACCGCGCGCGTGCATTTGCGCGACGCCGCGCTCCCAGCGCGAAGCTTCCGCGGCGTGGCGGAGCCGGGTACGGCGACCGCGCTCGACGCGCGGCGTCGCGACGGCACCGGATGCACCAACGCCGCCTGGCACCGCCATCCCGGCGCCACCCGCCATGTAACTCGGGTTGGCCTCTGCAAGGAAGGAGCCGCCCTGCATCTGCTGCGTGCCGCGCTCCCAGCGCGGCGTCCGCACCGCATGGCGGTGGTGCCGATAGGCGTGATGGTGCTTGATATTATGATGGCCGGCGTGATCGGCCCGGGCGTGCCGCCCTGCGCCATGGCCAGGGCGGGCCGAAGCCGGAGAGACAAATACGACGATGGAAGCCGAACACAGTGCCAGCGCGATGAAACGAAGCGACCGGCGAAACGTAAACAACTGACGCATTCTTGATCCTCTGTTGCACCCCCTGAATTACCCCCGTGCGTTCGCGTACCAACGAAACGCGGGCGGCGTTTTACGTCCGGCTGTGACCGCAGCAAGATTTCGTGTGACGGTACGACAACGGTTTCGGGGTGATACCGCGGTCATTCGATGGCGAGAATGGAGCGAGGTCGCCGTATTGCAGCCACGAGAATTAACTGCAATTTTGCGCGCTGACCGCGCAAGTATGTTGCGTGAAAACAAGAAAATGGAAAGGAATCGGAAATGCCCTACGCCGTCGCCAAGGATAGCGTTCGCCTGCACTATGAAGAGGCCGGGAGCGGCACGCCGATCATCTTCCTGCACGAGTTCGCGGCCGACCACACCAATTGGGAGCCGCAGATGCGCTATTTTTCGCGCGGCCATCGCTGTATCGCCTATTCCGCGCGCGGCTACACGCCATCGGACGTGCCGTCCGACGCCAGCGTCTACACTTACAGGCATTTTTATACGGACGCGCTCGCGGTGCTCGATCATCTCGGCATCGCGAAAGCGCACTTCATCGGCCTGTCGATGGGCTCCTACTCTTCGCTGCAGGTCGGCCTGAACGCCCCGGAGCACGCGCTGTCCATGACGCTGGCCGCCGTCGGCTCCGGATCGGACCTGGAAAATCTCGACGCCTTCCGCGCGCAGTGCCGGGCCAATGCCGAGCAGTATGAAACGATCGGCTCGGTCGAAGTCGCAAAGGCGACGCGCGAGGCGCCGAGCCGGATTCCCTTCCTGCTCAAGGACCCGCGCGGCCATGCCGATTTCTACGCCGCGCTGGCACGGCATGACGCCAGAGGTTCAGCCAACACCATGCGCAGTTTCCAGGGCGGACGTCCGTCGATCTACACCATGACGGAAGCGATCCGGAACGTGCCGACACCGGCGCTGATCCTGTGCGGCGACGAGGACGACAATTGCGTCGGACCGAGCCTGTTCCTGAAGCAGCACCTGCCGGCGGCGGGTCTCTCGTTCTTTCCGAAATCGGGCCATGTGCTGAACCTGGAAGAACCGGCGCTGTTCAACGAAATGGTGGAGCGCTTCATCGCCCTGGTCGAGGCCGGCAGATGGCCGGTGCGCGATCCGCGGTCCTTGGTGAGGGTGCCGGTCTAGCTGCTCAGCCCATCGGCGCGCGGATCGCAGCGCGGTAGCTTGCCTGGCTGGTGCCGAGCCTTGGCCGGAAATGATGCCGCATGGCATCGGCGGAGCCAGAACCGGTTTCGGTCGCGACGCCTTCGATCGGGATGAGCAGTTGATTCCAAGAGATGGCGGGATGCTGCAGTTGATATCGAAACAGGCTTGAGCAGCGTCGTCATTCAGGGGGCAATGCGAAGCATCGAACCCGGAATGACGGCTGCGGCGTCACCCATGCACCCCGCCGCGGCTGAGCAGAAACACGCCCTGCTCGCCGAACATGTTCCAGACCCACCATGGCAGGTTCAGCGGCACCGGACGGCCGTAGAGATCGAGCGCAACCGCGCGCTCCATCTTGACGTTGATCTCGTCGCAGAGCTGCACGAAATCCTTGATCGTGCAGAAATGGATGTTTGGCGTGTCGTACCAGGTCGCCGGCAGATTTTCCGTGCGCGGCATGTGGCCGCCGACGAGCAGCTGCAGCCGCATCTTCCAGAAGCCGAAATTCGGAAACGACACGATGGCGCGACGGCCGATGCGCAGCAGGTTTTCCAGGACGACCTTGGGCTTCCGCGTGGCCTGCAGCGTCTGCGAGAGGATCACGTAATCGAAAGCATCGTCCGGATAATTGACAAGGTCGGTGTCGGCATCGCCCTGCACCACCGCCAGTCCTTTGGCGACGCAACGGTTGACGCCCTCGCGCGAAAGTTCGAT
>CAZSRR010000091.1:0-12998 GCA_964609175.1 uncultured Bradyrhizobium sp. | reverse complement strand
TCAGCAGGCTGAAGAACAGCGCCGGCCCGACCTGCGCGGCCGCCTCGATCAGGATGTCGATCCGCGACTTGCCGGGCTCCGCCCGTTCGAGGTGCTTGTGCGCGTTCTCGATCATCACGATCGCCGCATCGACCATGGCGCCGATCGCGATCGCGATCCCGCCCAGGCTCATGATGTTGGAGCCCAAGCCCAGCAGCTTCATGGCGCCGAAAGCCATCAGCACGCCGACCGGCAGCATCAGGATCGCCACCAGCGCGCTGCGGACGTGGAGCAGGAAGACGATGCAGACCAGTGCGACCACGACGCTCTCCTCGAACAGCGTATGCTTGAGCGTGTCGATGGCCGCATAGATCAGATTCGAGCGGTCGTAGACCGGCACGATCTCGACCGATTTCGGCAGGCTGGAGGCGATCTCCCTGAAGCGTTTCTTGACGTTCTCGATGACATCGAGCGCGTTGACGCCGAAGCGCTGCAGCACGATGCCGCTCGCGACCTCGCCCTCCCCGTTCAGTTCGGTGATGCCGCGCCGCTCGTCCGGACCGAGTTCGACGCGCGCGACGTCCCGCAGCAGCACCGGCGTGCCGTTGTTCACCTTCAGCACGATGTTGCCGAGATCGTTGATGCTCTTGATGTAGCCCTTTCCCCGGATGACGTACTCGAACTCGGAGAGCTCGACCGTGCGGCCGCCGACGTCGGCGTTGCTGGCGCGGATCGCGTCGCGCATCTTCTGCATGGTGAGGCCGAGATCGCGCATGCGCTGCGGGTCGAGGATCACGTTGTACTGCCGGACGAAGCCGCCGACGCTCGCCACTTCCGCCACGCCTTCGGCCTTGGCCAAGGCGAATTTCAGGTTCCAGTCCTGGATCGCGCGCGTCTCGGAAAGGTTCAGTTCCTTCGACACCACCGCGTATTGGTAGACCCAGCCGACGCCGGTCGCGTCCGGGCCGATGGTCGGGGTCACGCCCGCCGGAATACGCGAGGTCGCGGCGTTCAGGAATTCCAGCACCCGCGAGCGCGCCCAGTAGATGTCCGTCCCGTCCTCGAAGATCACGTAGACGAAGGAGACGCCGAAGAACGAGAACCCGCGGACGACCTTCGACTTCGGCACCGTCAACATCGCCGTGGTCAGCGGATAGGTGACCTGGTCCTCGATGACCTGCGGCGCCTGGCCGGGATACTCGGTGTAGACGATGACCTGGGTGTCGGAGAGGTCCGGAATGGCGTCGAGCGGCAGATGGACCAGCGCGTAGATTCCGGCCGCAGCGGCGAAGCCGGTGCCGAACAGCACCAGCAACAGATTGCGCGCCGACCAGGCGATGAGACGGGCGATCATTGCTTGGCTCCTTCGGCGAAGCCCTTCAACGCCGCCTTCAGGTTGCTCTCGGCATCGATCAGGAAGTTCGCCGAAACGACGACCGGTTCGCCGTCCTCGAGTCCGCTGCGGATCTCGACGAAGCCGCCGCCGCGCCGGCCGACCTTGACCTCGCGCGGCTCGAAACGCCCCTCCCCCTTGTCCACCATCACCGCCTGTCGGGATCCGGTGTCCATGACCGAACTCTCGGGGACGGAGACGACGGGCTGCGGACTTCCGGTATCGATCTCGGCATCGACGTACATATCCGGCAGCAGGACGAGGTCGGGATTGGCGAGTTCGACCCGGACGCGCGCGGTGCGGGTCTCTCGGTTCACTTGCGGATAGACGACGGAGACCTTTCCGGAGAAGTCCCGCCCCTGGAAGCTCCGCGCGCGGACGGAAACGGGTTGCCCGATCGCAAGCGAGCCAAGATCGCGCTCGGCCACGTCGATCATCGCCCAGACGACCGACGTGTCGGCGACACGGAAGAGCACGTCGCCCGGTTGCGCGCGCATGCCCTGGACCGCGTTGCGTTCCAGGACGATGCCGTCGCGCGGGGCCGACCACTCGACGGTCACCGGGACCACCTTTGTCTTTTCGATCTCGGCGATTACCGCGTCGGGAACGTCGAGGTTCGTGAGCCGTTGCCGCGAGCCGCGCCCGTAGGAGGGCTCGCCCGCCGTGGTCTTGGACGTCATGGTCGTCACGTATTCGGCGGCGGCGCTGGCAACCGCCGGACTGTAGATCTGCATCAGGGGCTGGCCCTTCTTCACGGTGGTGCCGGTGGTGACATCGGCGACCGATTGCAGATAGGTCTCCGCGCGCATCGCGATCACCGAGACACGGCGCTCGTCGAGCTGGATGGTGCCCGGAGCCCGGATGGTCGTCCGGATCACGCGGGCCGCGGCGGGTTCGGACTTGACGCCCGTGCGTTGAATCTTCCCGGCCGACAGCTTGACGGATCCGTCGTCGGTATCGTCGCCTTCGTAGACCGGGATGTAGTCCATCCCCATCGAGTCCTTCTTCGGCGTCGGCGACGTGTCCGGCAGGCCCATGGGATTGCGGTAGAATTTGATCCGGCGCTCTCCGGAGCCGCCGGCCGCCGCCGTCGTCGGCGGCGTTACCGGCCGGGTGTCATTGTCGAAGCTGACGTCGGCGCCGGCCGGCACGGCGCGGTAGTCGCGGCCGTCGGGCGTCTTCCTCGGTACAAGCGAGTACGACGGCTTGCCGTCCGGATCCTGGAAATAGATCGGGCCCCGACGGTCCTCGGCCGCAGCGGGGTCGATCAAGGTGACGGTCGGCGCCGGCGGCCGCTGCGCGCCGGCGACGAACAGGCCCGCGCCTCCCGCCGCGATCGACGCGGCGGCGGCACATACGATGAGGACGCGGCTCATTGCTGCGCCGTGATGACGAGCTTGTCTTCGACGGTGCCGGTCTCGCCCTGGATCTTAGCGCCGAGCGATAGCTGCCAACGGCCGGCCATGCCGAAGGTGGCCTTGAACTTGTAGGTCCCGGGATCTCCGCCTGGCACAGGCGTGATCTTCGTTGCCATCTCCTGCATGCCGTCGGGTGCCATGTCCAGCCGGGTCGCGAAGATGACCGCGTCGGGTACCGGCTTGCTGGTCTTCGTGTTGATCAGTCGTACCATGACGACCTTATCGGGCCCGGCTTGGACGGACTGGTCGACCAGCTCGAACTTGTAGTTGTTGATCTCCGCCAATGCGGCCGTGTTTGCGCCGCCGACGGCAGCAGCGATAAGCGCCGCCTTGAAGGCGCGCGCGATGGTAAACGTCTTCATTTTAGGTCCTCGATTTGCCTGATTTCGCCGCGCAAAGCGGCGTGCGTCATCCGCGCGCGCGGGCGCACGGGTACGGTCCGGCGCTCTGGACGCCGGTCAAATCAGCGTTCGAGGGGGATGGTCCAGTGGTGGACGGTCGAGACCATCCGCGAGGACGTCGTCAAGGACGGAGTGCTTCGTCCGGATCGCATGCCGCAGCGGAAGCGCGTCTGCTGTGGACGGCCCAGCCTGGGTGGTCTTCAGAACGCACATCGCCAGCAGCGGGCAGTCCTGGCAATCCTTGCTCTTCTGGCGGTCCGGACAGCACGGCATGTCCGCCGTCATCACCATGCCGGCCGACTGCGGGAACGCGGCAGCAGCCGTCGCCAGGGGCGTCATCGCCAGCCCGACGGACACCAAGGCCGCAAAAGCGATCTTGAGCAGTCGCCGCAGATACATGGCTGAACTATCACACGGATGGCGGAACTTGGAAAGCCCGCCGGCTTCACATGTTCGCCAGCGCGCACGGCGGCCGGGCCTGTTCGAGGCCCGCCCGCTGCCTTCTGCTTGCAGGGTTAACGTAAGATTTCGAATAACCCGCTGCGGCATCGCCGCGGTCGAGAACATCGAGGCACCCGCGCGGCTGAAGGACACCAGAACTCTGGTGTAGCGCTCGCCGCGGAACCCGGCACCTCGCGCGAAGTGTCACCCAGATGCTAGCCGAGGTCTGCGTTCGCGCCATCGCCATGGCGCAAGTTCGGCGCGGCGACCATTGCGGTAGAGGTTGGACCGGGCAAGCTGCGCGCGCGGGATCTCAAGCGCGCCCTGAAATACTGGGCTCGCAACCGCCTGGTGGCGATGCTCGGTCGTAGGGCCAACCTCGCGGCCATCACGATGCTCGCGGCGCGCGGGGCGTATTCGACCATGATAGGATCTCGCGTTCGAGGCACCTGATGCGTGCGCCTCCGCCATGGAGCTCGCCCGCCGCGGCATCGCAGCGCGCGCAAAGCTGAAGGACCTGTTCCGGTTCTCGACGAAGGATGGTGCGAGAGCCTGCGGAAGGATCTCGCACCGCCTCCGCTGAAGTCGAGGGTTGGACGGAGGTTCACCGGGCCATCAAAGCCGCGAAACTTGGCGTGCGCCGCCCGCATCCGAGGATGACGCCCGGATTCCCGGGGTCCGGCCGGCCGGGTCTTGCGGTGCGACGGCTGGGAAGGCAGCGGCGCGGAGGAATCACACGTCCACTCGCCTCACCCAGTCCGACGCAAAACAGTTCGGAGACCTGCGATGACCAGCCCTCGGGCGGGCGGGAAACGGCGTGCCGTTTCCACACGATATCCGAACAGCCGAAAAGACGAAGCCGCAGGGTTGCAAGATCGCCGTCAAGCCAGTGCTCGATGCAAACGGCGCCCCTCAACAACTTTTACATTCGAGCTGATCATTCTACTCAGCCTGCCTCGTGGCACCCGTCGAGCACTATGCCGGTTGGGACAAGTACGTGGTCTGACGGGCCGTCCTTAGATCGGCCTTTCAGGGCGCACGCTGACGACACGGCTTGTTCCCTGCACGACCTACATTAGGCCCTCTTCAATGCACGGGCATCAGAAACATTGCGCCGGTCACGGCCCGACCAAGACGATTTCACGTGTGCGTGAATTTGGTAACCGGCGGTCGACACCGGACGAATTACCTTGAGAGCGCGGTCGGCGAGAAGCCATCGGCACATGAGCCGCGAACGAGAGTTGCCAATGAGAAATCCAAGCCCTGACGTCTTGGGACGCAACCTTCTTGCCCGCGGGCGCAGCACTTCCGTCTTGAGTGGTCGCGGCCGCTGGTCATTGTCGGGGGCCGTTACTTTGGTCGCGGCGGCTGCGCTCAACTGGAACTGGCTGGCTGCAGCCGGGATTGTTCCGATTGTTCTCGACGTATTTCCGTGTGCGGTGATGTGTGCCCTGCACCTTTGCGCACACAAGAACGGCGAGCATGAGCCGGAGCTGACGGAGCAAAGCCGTACAAACTGAAGTGCTGATCGTATTGAGTCAGGGTGAAATACGGCCCGTTGGGCCGACAACGTCAAAGGAGCTATCGATGAAGAAGACCAGGACCTTGTTACTGCTGTCGGTTGTCGGCGTGATGGCGCTGACGCCCATCGTGCGGGCGGAAGACACGTCGAAGCCCCCGTCCCCGAGCGATCACGGCATGATGGGAGGGGACATGCAGAACATGCAGGGCATGATGAACATGATGAACATGATGGGGCAGATGACCAAAATGATGGAGAATTGCAACCGCATGATGGAGACCCGACAAGACGACAAAGGATCAACCAAGAAGGATGGAGGCTAAATTCTTAGCGAGCAACGTTCCTGCGGGGGACGCAGGATGGTCTCGATCGGCGGTTACGAAGCCACGGCCAGAGCAAATTAACGGGTAGCTGTCTATTCTTCTGACGAAGCTAAGCCAGGTCGACGGAGCGCTTCCGTTCAACCCTCTTCTGACCCTGGCCGCTTGCCGGGGCGATTACCGCTGCAACATTCGGTATGCAAATTCGAACTGGGACGGAATGATACGGGGGACCGATGAGATACGGAGGAGACTTGGATGGACCGACGAACCTTGTGCCGAAGCATCGTTGCCGCTGTTGTTTGCGTTTCCTGCCCGCGCCATCGCAGTACCAACCCAAGCTATCCTGTTCAAGACCAAAGCTACCCTGTTCAAGAAGCCGAAATTTAAAATGCTGCGATGAATATGCCGCCTACCTGCGCTGCTATGGATTTGACGTCGATGTCAGGATCACGAACGAACTCGCACAAATCAGCAGCCAGGCAGGCATTCCAGAAAAATTCCAGGGTTGCCACACGATGTTCGTGGACGGCTATGTCGTTGAAGGCCTCGTTCCGGGGCATGTAGTTAGGAAACTGCTCTCGGAACGGCCGGCTATCGCTGCATCACTCTTCCCGGAATGCCGGCCGGTTCGCCTGGAATGCCCGGTGAAAAGCGGGACGAGTTCATCATCTACGCGGTGGCGATAGACGGCACGCCTCCTGGCATCTACACCGTCGAATAGGCCCGAAGTGAATTACGGGAATCGATGCGATAGGGCGCGATATCTCGGCATGGAAATCGCGCTCTCTTTCCCTCATCAATAGTTGGGCGAACGGCATCAGCGCTTGCGCGCCTTCACCACCGAAACACGCCCGAAGCCAATCGAGTGCGACGACCGGCGGCGTACGCTGGCGAATCCCGCCTTGGCAAGGAATTCAGTCCAGCTGCCGTCCATGTGAGCCGCAACTGCTGCGGGCCCCGAAACACGACTCGCTAGCTCGAGAATGCGGCCTTCGCCGGGGCTTTCGGCCGTGTCGAGTTCGGCCACGTGGAAGGTTCGTCCGCGCCTGATCACCCTTGCGATTTCTTTGACGAGGGCGAGCTTCTCGTTCGGCGGAAAATCGTGCAACCCCAGCCTGCACACGACCTTGTCGAACGAGCCTGCGTGAAACGGTAGCGGCCCGTGAAGAGGCACGACGACGACCGAGAGATTCCGAATTCGACGTCGGATCGCCTTTGATCGCACCCTTCGGGCTGTCTCGCAACTGGACTCCATTGCCACGACCCTCGCCTCTGGATAGCGAAGGGCGAGCGAGATCGAAGTGGAGGAGTTGCCACGTCCAAAATGCAAGATGCGCTCGCCCGCCTTGGGAGCAAGAGATCCGAAAAGCTCCTCTTGCCAGCTTCCGGCCCGCGCGATGAGACCGGACATGCTTTCATAGATCAGCTTGGCAACGCGATACCGAAACCGGACGAACGCTCCGGGTGCCAGATGTTCCGGTGATGACTCGATGATCATGGGTTACCTGCTTTTCGGCAACTGGCTCACGGCAATCTGCCGCGTGAGGCAGACATCGCGACCAGGCAAAACGCATCGGCGGAACGGGATGGAGTCGGCCGCGTTCCGCTGGCCGTTGCCGATTGCCCAACTCGAGAGGGAGCCAGTTTTGCGCTGGCCGGACCCAGCTTTCGCTTTCGCCGCCGAGCGTCACCCGACGACTTCCGTTCCGACAAAATGCATGAAGGGCTTTCGATCCCCGGCCGTGAAAACAATCACTTCATATTTCCGCGGCGCGCCCCCTTCCATGCCGGGGGATCCCGCAGGCATGCCCGGAACGGCCAAGCCGACGGCGGCAGGCCGTTGCTCCAGCAATCGCCGCAAGGCCGATGCCGGCACATGGCCTTCGATTACATATTCCTGGATTTCGGCGGTGTGACACGCCGCAAGATCGGCGGGCACGCCGAGGCGTTTCCTGACTCCCTTGAGGTCGGCAGTCTCCTGAACGGTAACGGCGAACCCGGCCCGCTCGAGATGTCGGACCCACCCCGTGCAGCAGCCGCAGGTCGGATCCTTATGGACGCGAATCGCGTAATTCTCGGCGAAGGCGGAACGCGGAGCGGTCAAGGCCGCGGCTATCAACCCGAGTGCGCCGCGCCGCGTCAGACGGTGAGAACTAGCAGTCGTTGGAGATTTCATGGGTTTGACTCCAGCTTTGATGGTGTTGAGTCCGTTGCCAAGCCGCATTGAGCGCGAATCTGGCAAGCGGGCATCCGAGATTTTCGGCAGCACCGACGCACCAGAGATATCGGCGCCGCGAAAGCACTCAATCCCGAACGGCGGCGAATATCGCCCCAAACTACGCACGCATTTTTTCGTGAACTGACGATGGACCACGGGTGCGCACGCTCTCGAAGGGCGCGGCACCGCGTCTAGCGGTGAGCTCAGGTGATGGGGGGACGATAGCGTTGCGGCGGCGCGTTGTCGGCGACCGCCTGATAGTCGGCCGAGAGGCAGATGGACTGCGGCGCAGTCGGCCGAACGACCTCGGTCACCGCGGCCGGCAGGGCGCTCACGCACGCCATGCCGCAGCACAGTCCGCCGCAAGACTTGTGATGGTCCAGCGGCAATGTTTCGGGATCGGCTGCCGCAGCAGCAGCCTGCCCGTCCTGGGGCGCCGAAACGACGGCCGGCGACGCATGGTCGCGCGAGCGGCCGTCTGCATGGACGTGCTGGGCGACCGCACCGGCATGCTCGTGCACGATGGCCATGCCGTGTGCGTTCTCGGTGAGGCACGGCGCAGCGCGGGCGCCGTCCCCGAAGGCGAACGACATCGCCGGCCCCAGAACGCAGAACAGATACACCAGCGCGAGCAATCGCCCTGCCGTCGTTCTCCTGGTCCTGGTAAGCCTGCTCAGCATCGGTCGTTCGGAGTCCTTGCCGCCCAATGGGCTGACATTCGCAAACCTAGACGCAAAGCGCGCCCACGCCAAGTGTTTGCGATTTTTCCGAAAATGTTCCCTGCTTGGCGGGCAATTCCGATCGCACAGAGGGTGCTTTTCCTTAAGACCTTCTCGGTCGTCAAGGCCGGAGACCCGAAAGCAAATCGGTCCGCATTGCTTCGCGCCGAACGCCGCCAGGAAGACGCGGATTACTTGGACCGCCGACTTCCCGTCTGCTCTTGGCCCGGGCGGCCCCCACTATTGCTCGAGCTGCCGGTGCTCTGCGAATCCCGCGCCCCACCGGACCCCTGCGAGTCGCCGCTGGTGCTGCTGGATCCGGAGGCCGTCTCCGACGCGGCACCGGTGGAACTCGCCGCTCCTGTGCCAGGTGCTACTGCCGGCGCCGGATGCCGCTCCCGCAGCGCCGCCCGAACCGCCGCCGCCACCGCCCTGAGACATGGCCATCGTCGGCAAAGCAACGAAAAACGCAGCGGCAAAAATAGTCAGAGCTTTCCTGGACATCTCTTTCAGGGTTGACGGAGGCTATTCTAACTGAGAGACGTCGCGTCATTCCTCCCTAAACGCTTTGGCGAACTGATCGGCCATTGGCTTCAGCAAGTAGGAAAGTGCGGTTCTCGATGAAGTCTGGACGAAGGTTTCGACCGGCATCCCCGGAACGAGCCTGGCGTTCTTCAGCCTGCCCAGGCCGTCCCCCGTCGGAGCTACCTGAATCTTGAAGTAGGAGGTGCCTGTTTTCTCGTCGGTGATTTGATCCGCTCCGATTAGACTTACCCGGCCTTCGATTTCGGGCGTCGTGCGTTGGTTGAAGGCGGTGAAGCGCAGGATCGCTTTCTGCCCCAACGTGATTTGATCGACCTCCTTCGGTGCGATCTTCGCCTCCACAACCAGGTCATCCGACCGCGGCACGATCAGCATCATCTGCTCGCCCGGGCCGACCACGCCTCCTATCGTGTGCACAGACAGTTGCTGGATCACTCCATCGTGAGGGGAACGCACGTCGATGCGCGACAGTTGGTCCTGCGCTGCGACGCGCTTTTCGACTAGTTCCGCGACCTTACCCTGAATCTCCCGCAGCTCCTTTGCGACCTCGCTCCTCAAGTCCTGATCGATCTGAATCATCTGCAGCCGGGTCTCCGAAATCTTGCCCTTTGCCTGCGCAACGCTGGCGACCAGCTGGCCGTGCTCGCCCTGAATCCGAGCTGCGTCGCGCTCGAGCGCGGTCAAGCGCTGGATGGGTATGAGCTTCTTGTTCCAGAGATCGCGAACGCCCGCGAGCTCTCGCTCGATGAACTCCATCTCGCGCTTCTTGCCTTCGATCTGGCCGGACAGTCCCTCGATCTCCTCCCGAAACTGACCGGTCTTCTCGTCGAGCTGCGCCTTCTGACCGGACCGTGCGTTCCGTCTAAGTTCGAACAATCTCTTTTCGCCGTCGAGCACTTCGCTGATCTTGTCGCTGTTTGGATACTCTGCGAGAGCCCGGGACACTTTGACCTCGTCTGCGCCATCACGCTCCGCCATCAACCTTGCCATTCGGGCATAGAGCTCGATCAGGCTGCTGTCGATCACCGCCAAGTTCGCGCGCGTGACCGTTTCGTCGAAACGGATCAGAAGCTGCCCGGCACCGACTGCGTCACCGTCCCTGACCAGCAACTCGCCGATGACGCCGCCGCTCGGATGCTGCACCTTCTTCACGCTCGAGGCGACGACGAGGTTGCCGGCGGCAACCACCGCTCCGGACAGTTCCGTGGTGGCTGCCCAGCCTCCCAACCCTCCAACGAGCAGTATCGCCGCGCATATGGCCAGAAACAGGTGGCGCCGCACCGAACGGCCGATGTCCCATTGAGGCTCACTCATGAGGGCGCCCTTTGCGCTTCGGCCACGATGCGGAGCTGGCCGGCACCGCGATCCGGGCCGGGCCCTTGCGTTCTCGCCAGACGGGCCGTCCCGCCGTCCGGAACGCCGGCCGGCCTCAGCGCCTGCAGAACGTCGTCCTTGGGCCCAAAGGCCTTCAGCCGGCCTTCGGAGAGGACGAGCACATGATCCACGGCGGTGAGCACGCTTTGCCGATGCGCCACGATGACCACGACGGCGCCCCGGGCTCGCGCGCTCCGGATCGCATCCAAAAGCGCGGCTTCGCCGTGTGCATCCAGATTGGAATTGGGCTCATCCAGCACGATCAGGAACGGATTTCCGTAGAGGGCGCGGGCAAGTCCGATCCTCTGACGCTGGCCCGCGGAAAGCGCCGTACCGCCTTCTCCCAGGGCGGTGTCGTAGCCATGCGCGAAAGAACATATCAGGTCGTGAACGCCCGCGGCTTCCGCGGCTTCGATGACGGCGTCCGAACTCGCCTCGCCGGAAAAACGGGAAATATTTTGCGCTACGGTGCCCTGAAACAGTTCGACGTCCTGCGGCAGGTAGCCGACGTGCTTGCCGAGGCACTCGGCCGACCATTGGTCCAGGGAAGCGCCGTCGAGCTTCACCTTTCCCCGGGCGGGAGTCCAAACGCCGACGAGCGCTCTCGCGAGGCAGGATTTCCCCGAACCTGACGGACCTGCGATCGCAAGAACCGATCCGGCCGCCACGGCGAAATTTGCGTCGTGAACGAGGATGCGGTCGCCACCCGGAGCGACGACGGCTACGGCTTCGACCGTCAACGATTTCCGCGGAGGGTGCAGCGCGACGGAAGCGGTCTGTTGCGGCACGCGGGCGAGGCAGGTTCGCAGCCGGCTCCAGCTTTGGCGAGCGGCGACGAGACCTTTCCAGTTTCCGACGGCGATTTCGACGGGCGCAAGGGCGCGAGCCAGCAGGATCGAACTGGCGATCATGATGCCGCCTGTCGCTTCGCCCTGAATGACGAGGTAGGCTCCGATTCCGAGCACACCCGACTGTAGCGCAAGTCGTATGACCTTGGTCGCCGACCCGAACCCGCCCGTCACGTCGGCGATACGGCGTTGCGTGCTCACGTGCTCACGACTCGCGCGTTCCCAGACGCTCGCCACGTCGGACGTCATTCCCATGGCTCGCAGAACCTCCGCATTCTGCCGGCCCGCGTTGGCCCATCCGATCGACACGGTCGCCGCCCGAGCCGAGGCGCGCGTGGGTCCTCGCGTCAGGAGATCGGTCATCGCTGTGAGGCCGACGAGCACGAAAGCGCCGCCGAGCGCCGCCATGCCGATCCAAAAGTGAAAAGCGAAGCACAAAGCAATGTAGATCGGCACCCAAGGCAGATCGAACAGCGCCGCGGGGCCGGGGCTGGATAGAAATGCACGCACCTGGTCCAGATCCCTTAGCGGTTGCAGGCCGTCTCCAGACGTTCGCGCTAGCAGCGGCTCGGCGAGGACGGCTTCGAAGATCGGCCGGCGGAGTGAGCCGTCCAGCGCGATGGCGGCCCGCACCAGGAGGCGGCCGCGGATCAGATCGAAAAAGCCCTGAAAAGCGTATAGCGCCAGCACCAATGCGCCGAGTCCCACAAGGGTGGGAACGCTCCGGGACGGCAGGACCCGGTCATACACTTCCAACATGAACAGCGAACCGGTCAAGTACAGCATGCTGATGAGACCGCTGAGAAGCGCGATGCCTGCCACGGCGGGCCAAACGATGAACTTGACCCGTCGTCCCGACGGGCCGGCCTGGGTCGAGGGTGAGATCGCATTCATGAGATTCGCCTTAGGTGCGCTGGGGCGGGGAGTCGCGGAGCGCCGGAGCCCTCCGCGGATCTTGAGGGCCGTCCCGCCAGATCACGCCATGTGCCAATCCGGCTGTTGCTGCGTGCCTTGGAAGATCAGGTTGCTTCCCTCCGTGCTTATTTGCGGATCCGGCACGAAGGCTCCGCCTTCGACGGCGTTGAACATGAAGTCGTCCTGCGCCATCTGGCTCTTCCGGATGCCTTCGATGAAGATCGACCCGTCGCTCCAGCTCACCAATACGCCGCTGTGCCCGTCCCCATGACTGGAGATGGTATCGGCGACCTTCACTTCGTTCGGCATGATGTCGGTGAAGGCGATGTGATCGAATGCACCCGGGCCGGCATCGAATCCGCCGACGACCACGTCGTTACCGCTGCCGTGGGCGACGATGAACGCGTCGGCGCCGTCGCCGCCGTTCTGGACGTCGTTTCCGGCGCCGCCGTCGACCATGTCATGTCCGGCGCCGGCGCTCAGGTAGTCGTCTCCGTCCTCGCCCATCAGGCTGTCGCCCATCGCGCCGCCGTATAGTCTGTCGTTCCCCGTTCCGCCGCGAAGATCGTCCTGGCCGTCGTCGCCGCTCAGGAGATCGTTGCCCGCACCGCCGTCCAGATGGTCGTCTCCCATGCCCCCACCGAGGCGGTCGTCGCCGCCGAGACCGAAATAGTAGTCGTTCTCCGCCGTCGCTTGGAATGTGTCGTTCTGATTGTCGCTCCCGAACTTCACATTATATTCGTCGAACGAATCCTGGAATTGCGGTGAGCTCTGTCCCGAAATGGATGGCGCGCGGCCTCGTTGCCCTCGTCCTTGACGAAGTGCTCGGCCGAAACGCTGCGTGCATTGCCCGGATGTCATGGGTGGCGATGGAGCCGGTGACGGGCCGCACGCACCAGCTGCG
>CAZSRR010000090.1:0-13056 GCA_964609175.1 uncultured Bradyrhizobium sp. | reverse complement strand
GGTTGTCACCCATGTCTCAGGTACGACCTGTTACCTATGTGTCCGGGCTGGACAAAAAATTTGCTGGCGGAGAGAGTGGGATTCGAACCCACGGTACGGTTTCCCGCACACACGCTTTCCAAGCGTGCGCCTTAAGCCACTCGGCCATCTCTCCGGAGGGCTTTCTTGACGGGGCAGGACTGATTTTGCAAGGGACGCCGGCAGCAGCGGCGGAAATTTCCCCAATTCATTGAATTTGCTTGGGTATTTTGATCGCGGCGTACCGCGAGTTCGAGCCGCTTGCGCGGCTTGAACCGGAATCCGGCCACGATCGACGGGAATAAGGGGCGACCCTGTTGGTGGAGGACGGCACACATGATCTTTCGGACGCTGCAGATGGCCGGTCTGACGGCAACCCTGGCTACGGTGCTCGCGATCGGCGCGGCCTCGCCGGTGCTGGCGCAGGCCTGCACGCGGCAGGGCAATGACGTCACCTGCGACGACGGGCGGCGCGGGATCTACCAGGGCGACGTGATCGTGTGGGCGGACGGCTCGACGTCGCGGCTGGCCTCGCCCCATCCGAGCGTGATCATCGGCAACAAATCGTCGGTGGTGATCGGGCCGGGGGTGTTCGCGGGCAACGGCAAGGGCGGGCATGTGCCGATGGAGAATCCGAGCGCGCCGGGCAAGGCGCGGTGTCCGATCCTGGATGGTGTGGCGTATTGTTTTTGAATTGGGTGTGATCGCGTGACGCTCTCCTCGGGGATTGTCGCCGGGTGGAGAGAGCCCTCACCCGGATCGCATCTTTGATGCGATCCGACCCCAGAGCGAGCTTCGCTCGTCTCGACTCCCGCGCGCGGGAGAGCTGAAGGGCCGCCCGCGGCTTAACTTTTGAACACGAGTAATTCTCTCCGTCATGCCCGGGCTTGTCCGGGCATCCACGTTCTTGTCTCGGCCTGCGCACGAAGGGCGTAGATGGCCGGGACAAGCCCGGACATGACGATCAGGAGAGGGAGCTAATGATACCGCACGTTGCTGTTGCTGGCGGTGCGGAAGGGCCAGATGGCGGCGTCGGCCATCACCGGCGCCAGTTCGCTGCGGTCGAGCCGGCAGTCGTTGAGGGCGACGGTGAAGTCGGCGAACCATTGATGAATGGTCTGGCCGCGCAGTTTTTTCATCATCGCTTCCCAGCGCATGCGGCGTTCGGTCAGCGGCATCGACAAGGCCATCGCGATGGTGCGCGCCATGCCGTCGATGTCGTGCGGGTTCACCAGCAACGCGGTGTCGAGCTCGTTGGCGGCGCCGGCGAATTTCGACAGCACCAGCACGCCCGGATCGACCGGGTTTTGCGCGGCGACATACTCCTTGGCGACGAGGTTCATGCCGTCCTGCAGCGGCGTCACCACGCCGACCTGCGCGCTGCGATAAAGCCCCGCAAGCACGGCCTGGCCAAAACCCTTGTTGAGGTAGCGGATCGGCGTCCAGTCGACCTCGCCGTGCCGGCCATTGACCTCGCTGACGAGCTTGGCGACCTCGCTCTGCAGATTGCCATAGGCCTCGATCGCGCCGCGCGAGGGTGTTGCGATCTGCAGCAGCGACGCGGTGCGCGCCAGTGACGGATTCAGCTGCCACATCCGGTCGAACGCCTTGATGCGGTTGGTGAGGCCTTTTGAATAGTCGAGGCGGTCGACGCCGATCGCGAGCCTTTCGCCGTTCAGGCTGCGGCGCAGCCGCGAGACGTCGGGATGCGTCGAGGCCTTCGCCGCGAGCTGCGCGAACTGGCCGGGATCGATGCCGATCGGAAACACCGCGGCGCGGGTGCGGCCATGGCGCGAGGTGATGACGCCGTCATGCACCCGCAGGCCAAGATCGGCCTGCGCATAGGACAGGAAATTCTCGCAGTCCTCCTCGGTCTGGAAACCGACGAGGTCATAGGCCAGCATCGCCTCGACGAGCTCGCGATGGTACGGCACGCCCGACATGATCGAACGCGACGGCCACGGCGTGTGCAGGAAGAATCCGATCGGCTCGCTGACGCCGCGCTCGCGCAGCTCGGCGCCGAGCGCGAGGAAATGATAGTCCTGGATCCAGAACGCGGAATCGGGCTTGCGGAAGCGCAGCAGTGCGCGCGCCATGAAGGCGTTGACTTCGCGGTAGCTGACATAATCTTCCTGTGTGGCGCGAATCAGGTCTGCACGCGAATGCAGCGCCGGCCACAGCGCGGAATTGGCGAAGCCTTCATAGTAACCACCATAGTGCGCGGCCGGCAGGTCGAGCATCGCCAGCGCGCCGGAACCGAGCGCTTCGACTTCAGCCAAAGGTTCCTTCAGGTTCCCATCGCGAACCCGCCCGGAGGAACCGACCCATATGGCGCCGGATTTTTCGACGATCGGCAGCAGTGCCGCGGCGAGTCCACCTGTCATGGGTTCGTTGGGTTTTCCGCGCGAAACGCGGTTAGAAACGACGATGAGGTTCAAATTCCCCTCCGTTGGTAACGCCGGCGGTTAACAACCATTCATCTATATGGTTCCTGTTTACCCTTCCAACGAATTGAAACCAAATTCGGGCCCTGCCGTGGAGGAACTCACCACAACTCACGAAAAATAAAATTCGTCGTGAACCTCGGCAGCAAGCGCGAGAATCTATGGTCGAAACCCGGCGATTCGAGAGTCATTATGGCCGCGATGCGTCGCTTTCGTCATCAAGCAGGCGCGTCAGGAATTCCCTGACGTCGGCAGGCGCATCGAAGTGCCCGGCGACGCCCTGGGCGCGGCGCCCGACCGAGAACGAAAGCCCGTCGAAATCGGGCATGATCGCAAACACGGTTTCGTCGGTGACGTCGTCGCCGATGAAGAAAGGGCGGCGGCCCTTGAACGGTTGGCGCGTCATCAATTCGCGCACGCCGCTCGCCTTGGTGAATCCGGCATGCTTGATCTCGCAGACGCATTTGCCGGGCAGCACCTCGATCGGCGCGTTGGGCAGATCAGCGCGGATCAGCGACACCGCCTCATAGATCGCCTTCTCGGCCTGCGGCGCCAGCCGATAATGCAGCGCCAGCGAATAGCCCTTGTCTTCCAGCAAAATTCCCGGGCTGAGCTTGGCGATCGCCGCCAGCCGTAGCTTCAATTCCTTGTCCATCGGCGGTGCGTGCGCGGCCACCGAATCGCTGCCCGGGTCGATCCGCATCTCGGCGCCGTGGCCGCCGACGGCGGGGAATTGATCGGGCGCGAAGATCAGGTCGATGTCGTTGAGCGAGCGGCCTGAGACCAGTGCCAGCGCGCCGCCGGTTTTCACCGTCAGGCGATTCAATGTCTGCGCCAGGCCCGGCGGCACCCAGACTTCGCGCGGCGTCGGCATCAGGTCGAGCAGCGTGCCGTCGATATCGAGCAGGATCGCCGTCTCGCTCAGATGCGGGATCAGCGAACGCGGCACCGGAACGGTTTCCGGCGCAGTCTCGTTTGCGCGCACGATGTCGTCCTCCACCCTGTTCTCCGATCGCATTTCCATCAGATCATCGCTCATTTCATCTTACTCCACAAAGGCGAGCGGCCGTGCGACAGTCTCGAGCGATTTTCGCTCGGCGGCGATGGCGTATCGCCACGCGACGCATGCAGCCACAATCATCAGGGCCGACCCGAACAGGTAGCCCGCGAATACGCTGTCGCGCGATCCCGTGTCCACCAGCGCGCCGAACAGCGCCGGTCCGGCCACGCCGCCGATGCCGGTTCCGATCGCGTAGAACAGCGCAATGGCCAGCGCCCGCACCTCCAGCGGAAAAGTCTCGCTGACGGTGAGATACGCCGCGCTCGCGGCCGGCGAGGCAAAGAAGAAGATCACCATCCAGGCGATCGTCTGGGTCTCTGCCGTCAACACACCGATCGAAAACAGATAGCCCGACAGCGCCAGCAGCACGCCCGATACGCCGTAAGTGGTCGCGATCATGGCGCGGCGGCCCAGCGTGTCGAACAGCCGGCCGAGCAACAGCGGGCCCAGGAAGTTGCCAGCCGCAAACGGCAGGATGTACCAGCCGACATGACTCGACGGGATGCCGAAGAAGTCGGTCAGTATCAGCGCGAAAGTGAAGAAGATCGCGTTGTAGAAGAACGCCTGCGATGCCATCAGCACCAGCCCGACCAGCGAACGCTGGCGGTAGGCGGTGAGCAGCGTGTGCGCGACCTCCCGCAGCGGCGTGTGGCTGCGCATCCTGATCCGGATCTTTGGAAACACCTCGTTAGGCGCATGATCCGAATGCCGCACCGACGCCTTCTCGATCTCGTTCACGATGGCGTGCGCCTCGTCGGGGCGGCCGTGGATCATCAGCCAGCGCGGGCTTTCCGGAATCCACATCCGCATCAACAGCACGATCAGGCCGAGCATGGCCCCGATGAAATACGCCAGCCGCCAGCCATGGTCCGGCGCCAGCACGGCGGGATCGAGCAGCACGATGGCGGCCACCGCGCCGATCGCAGCACCGATCCAGAAGCTGCCGTTGATCACCAGATCGGTCCAGCCGCGATAGCGCGCCGGCACCAGTTCCTGGATCGTCGAATTGATGGCGGTGTACTCGCCGCCGATGCCGGCGCCCGTGAGGAAGCGAAACAATGCGTAGCTCGTCACGCTCCAGGACAGCGCGGTGGCCGCGGTGGCGCTGAGATAGAGCGCCAGCGTAATGAAGAACAGCTTCTTGCGCCCGATCCGGTCGGTCAGCCAGCCGAAGCCGAGCGCGCCGATCACGGCGCCGGCCAGATAGGCGCTGTTGGCGAGGCCGACGTCGAAATTCGAGAACTTCAGCGTCGGGCTTTCCTTCAACGCGCCCGACAGCGCGCCGGCGAGCGTGACTTCCAGCCCATCGAGAATCCAGGTGATCCCGAGCGCGGCGACGACGCGGGTGTGAAACCCGCCCCAGCGCAAGCTGTCGAGCCGCGCCGGAATGCTGGTCTCGACGACGCGCTCGTGATCCTGACTGGCCGTTGCAGGCGGGTGCGCGCGTTCATCCACCGCCCCACCCTGCCGTATGATCGTCGCACCCATCGCATTGTACCAACAAAAATTCGCCCGGAACGCCCCAGCCCCAGGGTTTTCACGCGCAATTGCGGCAAACATGATGTCTGACGCAAAGATAACGCCTGCGGTGCGATGGGGTTCCTGCGAGCCCGGTTAAAGAACTTGCAGGGCTGCGAAGGCTCTGTGCCTGCACGCGGACGGAATTGCAGCGAGGAACCGATCGACAGAGCGACCGTTTTAGGGCGACCGTTTTCGGCGAAACATCGAGGAGCCCACGATGGCCGAACGACAGAAGAACGCCCGCAAGACGACAACGCGAAAGGCCGGGCGAATGACGGCTGCAAAGAAGTCCTCCCCAAAGCGATGGTCACAACGCGTTACCCGCGAAAGCGACGCGCTCGACCTGAAGCAGGGCGTGTTCAAGCTGACCAGCGCGAAGAAGATCGCGGCCTCGCTCAAGCGCTCCGCCGAACACAGCGCGCGCCGCAAGTCCAACGCCTACCGCTCCGCGCTGTCGATGCTGACGTTCTACATCAACCGGGCGGGCAAGACGTTGCCGAAGACGACGCGCGCGCGGCTGGAACGCGCGAAGCTGGAGCTGAAGCACCAGTTCGGGCGGGAGTGAGCTTTCGATAGTGCCTCATCCCTCTGATGCCCGCGAAAGCGGCAGCCAGTACGCCACGGCCGCTCGGCTTATCGCTGCTGTCCCTGGAATGCTGGATCATCGACCCCGGTGCGCAATTGCACTCCGGTCGGATAATGGCACCGCCTTTTGTCGCGCGACCCCGGATCGCAAACGTCCCCTTACGCCGCGCGGATGTTTGCCATGAAGCGATCGAGCTCTTCGCGCAGCCTTGTGCTTTCGCTCGAAAGGCTGCGCGCCGAGTTCAGCACTTCCTCCGACGCCGTGCCGGTTTCGGTGGCGCCGCGGTTGACATGCATGACGTTGCTGGCGGCCTCCTGGGTGCCTTGCGCGACGTTCTGGACGCTGCGCGCGATCTCCCGCGTCGCCGAGCTCTGCTGCGCGACGGCGCTGGCAATGGTCGAGGCGATGTCGGAGATCTTGCCGATGGTGCCGCCGATCTCCTTGATCGCCGCGACCGACTCCTGCGTCGCGCCCTGCATGCCCGCGATGTGATTGGAGATCTCGTCAGTCGCCTTCGCGGTCTGGCTGGCGAGCGACTTCACTTCCGACGCCACCACGGCAAAGCCGCGACCGGCATCGCCGGCGCGCGCCGCCTCGATGGTGGCATTGAGCGCCAATAGATTGGTCTGCTCGGCGATCGCCGTGATCAGCTTGACGACGTCGCCGATCTCCTGCGCGGCGCGCGACAATTTGCCGATCCGCCCGTCGGTCTGTTCGGCCTGCAGCACGGCGGCTTCCGCGATCTGGCTCGATTCCTTGACGCGGCGGCCGATCTCGTCAACCGACGCGGACAGTTCCCCGGTGGCGGAGGCCACAGACTGCATGTTGCTGGAGGCTTCTTCCGACGCGCCGGCGACCTGGCTCGACAGGCTCTGGGTGGTCTCGGCCGTGCGCGTCAGCGTGCCGGCGGCGGCTTCGAGCTGGACGGCCGAGGACGAGACGTTGGCGACGATGGACCCGACCGCGGCCTCGAAATCGTCGGCGAAGCGAATGAGCTCGGCGCGGCGCGCGGCGCTCGCCGCCCTGCTCTGCTCTTCTTGCGTCGCGGCGTCACGCTCGGCGCGAGCGATCGCCTGCACCTTGAACTCCTCGACCGCGCCCGCCATCTCGCCGAGTTCGTCGCGGCGGCCGAGGCCGGGCAGCACGACATCGAAATTGCCGGCGGCGAGTTCGCGCATCGCGCCGCACATCCTGGTCATCGGCCGGGAAATGCCGATGCCGAGGAAGAAAGCCCAGACGCAGCCGAGCAGCAGTCCGCCCGCGGCCAGCATCGCGACCAGCCGTTGGGTTTCCGCAATGGAGGAATCCGACTCGGCGTCGAGCCTGTTCTGATCGGCGAGCAGGTCCGACTTCATCGCCGCCGAGGCCTTGATGATCTCGGCGGCCGTCTCCGTCATCTCCTGCGTCAGGCCTTCGATCTCCTTCGCGTTGCCGACCAGCTTCGCCAGCGAGCCACGGTATTCCTCGAGCAGGCCCGAGACTTCCTTGATGCCGTCAAGGACTTTTGCGTTGGTCGTCGATATCGCCTTCAGCCCGTTCTCGACGAATTTCAGGCGCGCCAGCGCGCTGTTGGCGACGGTCTGGTCGGAATTGACCACGAAGGTGTTGGCGAGCGCGATGACCGCCTGGAACTGCTCGGTCACCTTCTTGGATCCGAGCGTGATCAGCTGCATCTCGTCGTCTTCGGCGTTGCTCGGCAGGTCGTCGACCTTGTAACGCACCGAGTTGCCGGTACGCGCGAGCTGGTTCTGGGCGATCCGTGCGCTCTCCTCCTTGGTCTTGAGCATGTCGGCGAAAATCTTGGTGAAGGTGCGGAACTCGCGCTCCAGCCTGGCGACCTGCTCCAGCCGCGCGCGATCGGTCGTGCCCTTCATCGAGGCCATGATCGCGTCCCTCAGGCGGGCTTCGGCTTCGAGGGCGGCCTTGCCGTCCTCTTCTTTGCCGGTGACCACGAAATAGCGCGCCAGCGCGCGGTAGGAGATCAGCTCGCGGTCGATGTCGCGCGCCAGATCGGCCTCCTGCACGCTCTTCCGGTAGGCGTCGACTACGCCTGAAACCCGCTCGAAGCCGAGATAGGCGAAGCCCATGCTGGCGGCCGAAATTGCCAGCACCACCGTGAAACCGAGCATGATCTTGGAACGGAATCGCAAGGTCGGCAGCCGGAACGACCAGCCGCCAGGCTTCTGGAAGCGCATTGTATCCCCCGTTTTCGTTCTGAAAAACAGGCATCGAGGCCGCAACCCCAACGCGGTGCGCAAACCTAAGGCAGAATGGATAAGGCGGCGTAAATACGGGCAAAAGCGGCAGGGGGTGCAGGCCTGCCGCTCGTGGGGCGGCCGAGAAGGCCAAACCGCGAGTCGCGACGCACCACCCGATGACATCACAACGACAAGGGCGACCAAAATCCTAGTTGCAAGTTCCGCGTCCGGTGTTTCTAATTGGAATAATTACAAAACACCCTGGGAGGTAAAACACGTGTCTACAGTCAAACTGACCGTGAACGGCAAAGCCGTGTCGGCCGAGGTCGAGGACCGGACCCTTCTGGTCCATCTCCTGCGCGAAAACCTGAACCTGACCGGCACCCATGTCGGCTGCGATACCAGCCAGTGCGGCGCCTGCGTGGTCCATATCGACGGGCAGGCGGTGAAGTCCTGCACCGTGCTGGCCGGCCAGGCGGCGGGCTCGAACGTCACCACCATCGAAGGCATTGCCAGGGGCGACGAACTGCACCCGATGCAGGCGGCCTTCCGCGACAATCACGGCCTGCAGTGCGGCTTCTGCACGCCGGGCATGATCATGTCGGCGATCGATATTGTGCACCGCCACAACGGCCAGCTCGACGAGGAAACCGTCCGGACCGAGCTCGAAGGCAACATCTGCCGCTGTACCGGCTACCACAACATCGTCAAGGCTGTGCTCGACGCCGCCGGCCGCATGAAGGTCGCGCAGGCGGCGGAATAGCGCCGCAGGCAAACATTTTCCGAATTCAAACCGCGTTTCGATGGAAATGGCGGAAACAATAACTCCGGTTGGGAGGATCGATCATGGGCGTTGAAGGCATTGGCGCAAGCGTGGTGCGCAAGGAAGACCGCCGTTTCATTACTGGCAAGGGCCGTTACGTCGACGACATCAAGCTGGTGGGCATGACCTACGCCCATTTCGTCCGCAGCCCGCACGCGCATGCGAAAATCAAGAGCGTGGACACGTCGGCAGCGATGAAGATGCCGGGCGTGGTCGGCGTGCTGACCGGCAAGGAGATCGTCGACGACAAGATCGGCAATCTGATCTGCGGCTGGGCCATCACCTCCAAGGACGGCACCGGCATGAAGATGGGCGCATGGCCGGCGATGGCGCCGGAAACCGTGCGCTTCGTCGGCCAGGCGGTCGCGGTCGTGATCGCCGAGACCAAGAACCAGGCGCGCGACGCCGCCGAGGCCGTGGTCGTGAATTACGAGGAACTGCCGGCGGCGGCCGACATCCGCGCCGCCATCGCCCCGGGCGCGCCGCAACTGCACCCGGAAGCGCCGGGCAACGTGATCTATGACTGGGTGATCGGCGAGGAAGCCGCGACCGACGCCGCCTTCAAGGCGGCGGCCAATGTCGTGTCGCTCGACATCACCAATAACCGCCTGGTGCCGAACGCGATGGAGCCGCGCGCGGCGATCGCCGAATATAACGAGGCGGAGGAGCACTTCACGCTCTACACGACCTCGCAGAACCCGCACGTCGCCCGCCTCGTGCTGTCGGCGTTCTACAACATTGCGCAGGAGCACAAGCTGCGCGTCGTCGCCCCCGACGTCGGCGGCGGGTTCGGCTCAAAAATCTTCATCTACCCCGAGGAGATGGTGGCGCTGTGGGCGTCGAAGAAGGTCGGCCGCCCGGTGAAATGGAACGGCGACCGCACCGAGGCTTTCCTCACCGACGCACACGGACGCGATCACCTCACCAAGGCCGAGATAGCGTTCGACAAGGACAACAAGATCACCGGCCTGCGCGTGAAGACCTACGCCAATCTCGGCGCCTACATGTCGCTGTTCTCGTCCTCGGTGCCGACCTATCTGTACGCGACGCTGCTGTCGGGCCAGTACAACATCCCGAACATCTTTGCGGAGGTGATCAGCGTCTACTCCAACACCGTGCCGGTCGACGCCTATCGCGGCGCGGGCCGCCCGGAAGCGAGTTTTGTGGTGGAGCGGCTGATGGAAACCGCGGCGCGGCAGTTGAAGGTCGATCCGGCCGAACTGCGCCGCAAGAACTTTATTACCCAGTTCCCGCACCAGACGCCCGTGATCATGGCCTACGACATCGGCGACTTTAATGCCTCGCTCGACGCGGCGATGAAGGCGATCGACTATGCCGGCTTCCCCGCCCGCAAGGCCAAGGCCAAGTCGGAAGGCAAGCTGCGCGGCATCGGCATTTCCTGCTACATCGAGGCCTGTGGCATCGCGCCGTCGAAGGCAGTCGGCAGCCTGGGCGCCGGCGTCGGTCTCTGGGAATCCGCGGAAGTGCGCGTCAACCCGGTCGGCACCATCGAGATCCTCACCGGTTCGCACAGCCACGGCCAGGGTCACGAGACGACGTTCTGCCAGCTGATCGCAGATCGCCTCGGCGTGCCGATCAGCCAGGTCTCGATCGTCCACGGCGACACCGACAAGGTGCAGTTCGGCATGGGCACCTACGGCTCACGTTCGGCGGCCGTCGGTCTCACCGCGATCCTGAAAGCGATGGAGAAGGTCGAGGCCAAGGCGAAGAAGATCGCGGCGCATCAGATGGAGGCGTCCGAGAACGACATCGTCATCGAGAACGGCGAGTTCAAGGTCGCCGGCACCGACAAGTCGCTGGCGCTGCCGATGGTCGCGCTCGCCGCCTACACCGCCCACAACCTGCCCGACGGCATGGAGCCGGGCCTGAAGGAAGGCGCGTTCTACGACCCGACCAACTTCACCTTCCCGGCCGGCGCCTATATCTGCGAGATGGAAGTCGACGCCGCCACCGGCAAATCGACCTTCGTCAACTTCGTGGCGGCGGACGATTTTGGCCGGCTGATCAACCCGATGATCGTCGAGGGCCAGGTCCATGGCGGGCTGGTCCAGGGCATCGGCCAGGCGCTGCTCGAAAACGCGGCCTACGATGCCTCCGGACAATTGCTGACGGCGTCCTTCATGGACTACGCCATGCCGCGCGCCGACGACGTGCCGTCGTTCAAGCTGTCGCACACCACGACGCTGTGTCCGGGCAACCCGCTGGGCGTCAAGGGCTGCGGCGAGGCCGGCGCGATCGGCGCGTCCGCCGCCGTCATCAACGCCATCACCGATGCAATCGGCAACAACAACCTGACGATGCCCGCGACGCCCGACCGCGTCTGGCATGCGATCCACGGCTGAGAGGAGCAAGAACCATGTACCAGACCACCTATCACCGCCCCTCCTCCGTGGACGAAGCCGTTGCGATGTTCGCCAAGGGCTCGGACGCCAAATATCTGGCCGGCGGCCATACGCTGATCCCGGTGATGAAGCAGCGGCTGGCGGCGCCGACCGACGTGATCGATCTCGGCAAGATCAAGGAACTGGTCGGCATCGAAGCCTCGGGCGACGCGCTGACCATCAAGGCGGCCACGACCTACTACGACATCATGCAAAGCGCCGACGTAAAGAGGACGATCCCCGCGATCGCCCATCTCACTTCGGTGCTCGGCGACCCCGCGGTGCGCTATCGCGGCACCATCGGCGGTTCGATCGCCAACAACGACCCGGCGGCGGATTTTCCGGCCGCGCTGGTCTCGCTCGGCGCGACCGTGAACACCAACAAGCGCTCGATCGCGGCGGATGATTTCTTCAAGGGCCTGTTCACGACGGCGCTGGAAGACGGCGAAATCATCACGGCGGTGTCGTTCCCGATCCCGGCCAAGGCGGGCTACGCAAAATTTCGCCACCCAGCCTCGCGCTTCGCGCTGACCGGCGTGTTCGTGACCAAGACCAAGTCGGGTGACGTGAGGGTCGCGGCGACCGGCGCCTCGCAGGACGGCGTGATGCGGGTGCCGGCGATCGAGGCGGCGCTGAAGGCGAACTGGTCGTCGGCCGCGATCGACAGCGTCAAGGTTCCCGACAGCGGCCTGATGAGCGATATCCACGGCACGTCGGACTACCGCGCCAATCTGGTGAAGGTGATGGCGCAGCGCGCGGTGGAGGCCGCGGGTTAGCTATCGTCCAACGCCTGGACGCAACTTCTCCGAAAGCGGCGCGCAGCGATGCGCGCCGCTTTCGCATTTTGTTTCGGCTCCCGGCAAAAGAAGCTTGCCACGCCCTCGCTTCGGCGGGACAATTTAGCTAATCAACTAACTAAGATTTTCCCCTGGGAGAGAAAACACGTGCTCGACAAACCAGCCGCCCAATCCGCCACCCGCGCTTCCGGCCCGCTCGCCGGTTTCCGCATCGTCGAATTCGCCGGCATCGGGCCGGGACCTTTCGCCTGCATGCTGCTGGCAGACATGGGCGCCGAGGTCATCACGCTCGACCGCGTCGGCGCCGGCAAGAATTTGAAGGCGGTGGCGGTGCGCGGCCGCAAGGTGATCGAACTCGACCTGAAGGACAAGGCCGCGGTGGCGCAGGTGCTCGACCTGCTCGCCGGCGCGGACGCGCTGATCGAAGGTTTCCGGCCCGGCGTGATGGAGCGCCTCGGACTCGGCCCCGACGTGGTGCTCGCGCGCAATCCAAAGCTGGTCTATGGCCGCATGACCGGCTGGGGCCAGGAAGGTCCGCTGGCGAACGCCGCCGGCCACGACATCAACTACATCTCGATCACCGGCGCGCTGGCCGCGATCGGACCTAAGGAGAAGCCGGTGCCGCCGCTCAACCTCGTCGGCGATTTCGGCGGCGGCGCGCTCTATCTCGTGGTCGGCGTGCTGGCCGCGATGCTGGAAGCCTCGAAGTCCGGCAAGGGCCAGGTGGTGGACACCGCGATGTGCGACGGCGCGGCCTCGCTGATGTCGATGTTCTTCGACATGAAAGCGAGCGGCCGCTGGACCGAGGGTGTGCACTACTTCTGCCGCATCATTGCCGAGGACGGCGGCCACATCGCGGTCGATGCCTCGGCCGTGCTGGATTTTCGCGTGCTGGAGAACGGACAGAGTTTGCCCGTATTCATCGTGCGCGGAGGCGCAGCCGCATGAGCGACGGACCGCTCGCGGGCATCCGCGTCATCGACATCACGCGCGCGTTGACCGGTCCGTTCTGCACCATGATCCTGGGGGATCTGGGCGCGGACGTGATCAAGGTCGAGATTCCGGGCCGCGGCGACGAGGCGCGTCATTGGGGACCACCGTTCGCCGGCGGGGCGGGGCCGAACTATCTCGCCTTCAACCGCAACAAGCGCAGCGTCGTGCTCGATCTCCACACGCCCGAGGGGCAGGAGGGCGTGCGCAAGCTCGC
>CAZSRR010000089.1:0-14113 GCA_964609175.1 uncultured Bradyrhizobium sp. | reverse complement strand
GCTGGGCGCCGCTGACGGACTGGGAGAGGGGGATGGGGCAGGCGATTGGGCGAGGACGGCGCTGGCAAACACAACCATGGAGAGCGCGGCCAGGGCCGCACCTAAGGTGCTGATACGGTTCATTGCAGGTCTTTCTCCATCCACCCCACCTGGCGGCGGCATGTCCCATCCGCGCCCGCCAGGATGGTTTCATTTCCTAACACGCAAGCTCCGCTTTCGTCCCATGACAGATGCGTCATATGCCCGCGCACGGAGCCCCGTCATGAAACGCTCTGGGCTAGGCAATCGGCCATCATTCGCCATATAAACAGGCGGAATTTGGGAAAATTCCATGAGCGCACTGGCCAACCACGTATTTGCCAAGATGAACGGCATCGGCAACGAGATCGTCGTGGTGGACCTGCGCGATTCGAAGGCTGCGCTGACGCCGGAAGACGCGCGGGCGGTCGCCTCGCCCGCCGGCGTGCCCTACGACCAGTTGATGGTGCTGCAGCCGCCGCGGCTTTCGGGTACCGAGGCCTTCATCCGCATCTACAACAATGACGGCTCGGAAGCCGGCGCCTGCGGCAACGGCATGCGGTGCGTGGTGCGCCGCCTGTTCGAGCAGACCGGGCAGACGTCGGTGACCTTCGAGACCCGCGCGGGCCTGTTGAATTGCTGGCAGGGCCCGGCGCCGGACCTCTACACCGTCGACATGGGCGCGCCCAAGTTCGGCTGGCGGGATATTCCGCTGGCGGAAGAGTTTCGCGATACCCGCTATATCGAATTGCAGGTCGGTCCGATCGACGCGCCCGTGCTGCACTCGCCGTCGGTGGTCTCGATGGGCAATCCGCATGCGATCTTCTGGGTCGACGACGTCAACGCCTACGACATCGAACGCTTCGGACCGCTTTTGGAGAACCACCCGATCTTCCCCGAGCGCGCCAACATTACGCTCGCCCATATCGTCGATCGCGAGCACATCACGATCCGCACCTGGGAGCGCGGCGTAGGCCTGACCAAGGCCTGCGGCTCGGCGGCCTGCGCCACCGCGGTCGCCGCCGCGCGGCTGAAGCGCGCCAATCGCCATGTCGAGATCACGCTGCCCGGCGGCAAGCTCTCCATCGAATGGCGCGAGCGCGACGACCATGTGCTGATGACCGGCACCGCCGATTTCGAATATGAGGGTCGATTCGATCCGGCGCTGTTCGCCAGCGTCGCATGAGCGTCGACGTCCTCACGTTCGGCTGCCGCCTCAACGCCTTCGAATCCGAGGTGATCGCCCGCGAGGCGGAGCGGGCCGGGCTTTCTGATACCGTCGTCATCAACAGCTGCGCCGTCACCAACGAGGCGGTGGCTCAGGCGCGGCAACAGATCCGCCGGCTGAAGCGCGAGCGGCCGAACGCGCGCATCGTCGTCACCGGCTGCGCGGCGCAGACGCAAGCCAAGATGTTCGTCGACATGGCCGAGGTCGATCGCGTCGTCGGCAATGACGACAAGATGCGCGGCGAAGCCTGGCGCGAGGCGCGCGTGGCGTTCGATACAGGCTTCGGCATCGAGGCCAGCGAGAAGATCGCGGTCGCCGACATCATGGCGGTCAGGGAGATGGCGCCGCATCTTCTCGACGGTTTCAAGGCCGGCCTGCCGCGCGTGTTCGTGCAGGTGCAGAACGGCTGCGACCATCGCTGCACCTTCTGCATTATCCCCTACGGCCGCGGCAATTCTCGCTCGGTGCCGATGGGCGCGGTCGTGGATCAAGTCCGTGCGCTGACCGAACGCGGCCATGCCGAGATCGTGCTGACCGGCGTCGATCTCACGAGCTACGGCGCCGACCTGCCGGGATCGCCGAAACTTGGACAACTGACGAAACAGATTCTGCGGCACGTGCCGGAACTAAAACGGCTGCGGATTTCGTCGATCGATTCCATCGAGGCCGACTGCGATCTGCTCGACGTCATCGCCAGTGACGAACGCCTGATGCCGCATCTGCACCTGTCGCTGCAATCCGGCGACGACATGATCTTGAAGCGGATGAAGCGGCGACATTCGCGGCAGGATGCGATCGATTTCTGCGCGCAGGTGCGGCGGCTGCGGCCGGATATCACGCTCGGCGCTGATATCATTGCGGGCTTTCCGACCGAGACCGAACAGATGTTCGCGTGCTCGCAGGACTTGATAGAGGAATGCGATCTGACGTTCCTGCATGTCTTCCCCTATTCGCCGCGCCCCGGTACGCCGGCGGCGCGGATGCCGCAGGTGGCTGGGGCTGAGATCAAGGCGCGTGCGAAGCGCCTGCGGGCGACCGGCGAGGCGGCGTTGCGGAAGCGGCTGGCGGCGGAGATCGGCGCAACGCGTCAGGTACTGATCGAGAGCGCGACGCAGGGGCGGACGGAGCATTTCCTGCCGGTCGCGATTGAAGGTGAAACACCGGGCGCGGTGAGGGTGATGGCGATCAGCGGCCACGATGGTGCACGGCTGATGGTGTAGATTCTTCCTTCTCCCCTTGTGGGAGAAGGTGGCGCGAAGCGCCGGATGAGGGGTTCTCTCCGCGCGTTCAGTGCTTGCCGAGAGAACCTCTCATCCGCCTACGCTTCGCTCCGGCACCTTCTCCCACAAGGGGAGAAGGGAAGAGGCGGGCGGCGCGACTACTCCCCGTTCCACCCGCACTTCCTCAGCCGCTCGCGCATATGCGCCGGCGCCGGCGCCACGACCCGCACCGGCTCCTTGTTCTTCGAAATCGGCACTACGATCTCGCGCGAATGCAGGTGCAGGATCGGCTCGCCGACCCTCGGGCCGTTGCCATAGATGTTGTCGCCGACGATCGGCCAACCCATCGCCGACGTATGCACGCGCAGCTGGTGGGTGCGGCCGGTGACGGGCTCCAGCGCCAGCCATGTCAGCCCGTTGCCGCGGCCGCAGACCTTCCATTTCGTCACGGCTTTCTGGCCGTCCGGGTCCGGCTTCTGCCACCAGCCGCGCTCGGCGTTGAGCCGGCCGATCGGCATGTCGATGTTGCCTTCGTCTTCGGCAGGCCCGCCTTCGACCACGGCCCAATAGGTCTTGCCGATCTTGCCGTGCTTGAACAGCAGGCCGAGCGAGGCAGTTGCCTTGCGGTGGCGTCCCAGCACCAGGCAGCCGGAGGTGTCCTTGTCGAGCCGGTGGGCCAGCACCGGCGGACGCGGCAGCCCGAACCGCAGGTGATCGAAGGAGGCCTCGAGATTCGGCCCGCCCTTGGGGCCGCGGTGGACGGGAAGCCCGGCCGGCTTGTCGATGACCAGCATCAGCCCGTCGCGGTGGAGTACGCGGGCCTGGATCTCGTCGGCCGTTAAGCCTGGAACATCAAAGGATGCCCCGGGCATCACAATGGATTTGTTGTGACTTCCGCTCATGGCGCGAAACCGCTAACACGTCTCCGTCATGAGCGATACCGGAACCCCCAAACAGAGCTGGTGGCGGCGGCTTTCCAGCGGCCTGAAGCGCACGTCGAGTGCGCTCGGCACGGCCGTTGCCGATCTCGTCATCCGCCGCAAGCTCGACCGCGCCATGCTCGACGATATCGAGGATGTGCTGCTGCGCGCCGACCTCGGCACGACGGTGGCCGTCCGGATCGCAGACGCGGTGGGCGCCGGCCGCTACGACAAGGCAATCTCGGCGGATGAAGTGAAGACGGTGGTCGCCACTGAAGTCGAGAAGGTGCTGGCGCCTGTCGCAAAACCGCTCGAGATCGACGCCGCGCAAAAGCCGTTCGTCATCCTGGTGGTCGGCGTCAACGGCTCGGGCAAGACGACGACCATCGGCAAGCTGGCCGCAAGGTTGAGCAGCGAGGGCCGCCGGATCATGATGGCGGCCGGCGACACGTTTCGCGCGGCGGCGATCGAGCAGCTCAAAGTGTGGGGCGAGCGCACGAAATCGCCGGTCATATCGGGCGCTCAAGGCTCGGATTCCGCTGGTCTTGCTTTCAACGCGCTGACGGCGGCGAAGGAACAGAATGTCGACGTACTCCTGATCGATACGGCGGGCCGATTACAGAACAAGGCCGAGTTGATGAACGAGCTGGAAAAGGTCGTTCGCGTCATCAAGAAGGTCGATGCGTCGGCGCCGCATGCGGTGCTGCTGGTGCTCGACGCCACGGTGGGACAAAATGCGCTGTCGCAGGTCGAGGCTTTTCATCGTACCGCTGGCGTCACCGGCCTCGTGATGACGAAGCTCGACGGCACCGCGCGCGGCGGCATCCTGGTGGCGCTGGCGGAAAAGTTCAAACTGCCGGTGCACTTCATCGGCGTCGGCGAAGGCGTTGAAGATCTCGCGCCGTTCACCGCGCGGGATTTCGCCAAGGCGATCGCCGGGATTGAAAGTTAGTCAAGCATGGACAAGACCCAGCCGCATCCGATGTTCAAGCTGGCGACCGAACTCGGTCCGCTGCTGGTGTTCTTCGTCGCGAACGCCAAATTCAATCTGTTCGTCGCCACCGGCGCCTTCATGGTGGCGATCGTGGCCGCGATGATCGCCTCCTACGTGGTGGTGCGCCACATCCCGGTCATGGCGATCGTCACCGCCGTGATCGTGCTGGTGTTCGGCACGCTGACGCTGGTGCTGCACGACGAGACCTTCATCAAGGTGAAGCCGACCATCATCTACGGCCTGTTCGCCGTGATCCTCGGCGGCGGCCTCCTGTTCGGCCGCTCCTTCATCGCGATCCTGTTCGACCAGGTGTTCAACCTGACGCCGAAGGGCTGGCGCATCCTGACCTTGCGCTGGGCGCTGTTCTTTTTCGCAATGGCGATCCTGAACGAATTCATCTGGCGCACGCAGTCGACCGATTTCTGGGTCAACTTCAAGGTCTTCGGCGTCACGCCGCTGACGATGGTGTTCGCGATCGCCCAGATGCCGCTGGTCAAGCGTTACCACCTGGCGCCGGCCACGCTGGAAGCCAGCGAGGCCGAAGCGGGCGACGTGAGCAAGGGGTGAAGTCGCAGAGGGTGAAAAGAATGTAGATGGGTTAACGGGCCGGCCGCCCGCTCGCTACGGCGCAATTTGGAAAGCGCGCGTCGCGGGCGGCCGGCCCGTTACCCCATCTATAGTTTCAGGTGGGCAACGCGTAGCGTGCCCACCATTATTTTCGTTGACGCTCCTGCCGCATGGTGGGCTCGCTTCGCTCAGCCCACCCTACGGACCTGTGTCCGCCGCGAGACTTCAGCTCTTCTGCTTGGCGATGATCTTGTCCTTGATCTTGTCGTAGGTCGCCTGCGGCAGGATGCTCTTGTTGACGAGATCGTCCTTGCCCTTGTACGGGCGGCCCGCGATGATCTTGGCGGAATAGGCCTTGCCGACTCCGGGCAATTCGTCGAGCTGTTCGGCGGTCGCCGAGTTGATGTCGAGCAGTTCGACCTTCGCGGGAGCCATCTTCGATTCCGAGGCCTTCGGCTCGGGAGCCATCATCTTGCCGTCGGATTTGGCCGCGGGCTGCGCGGTCTGGGCCAGCGACGGCGTTGCCGTCATGAGGCCGAGAGAAAGGGCGGTGGCGAGAATGGAAGCGAGCGTGAAATGACGCATGGGTGTCCCTCCAAGGATGGTTCAATTTAACCCCGTCAAGCTAGCTGCGGATTCGTGGCGGCGCCATGGCTGCCAAATGAACGGCAGGTAAAAGCGCAAGTTTATTTGTTCAACGCCTTCTCGATCTGGACCTTCAAGACGCCGTCGAGATTGGCTGGCGTCACCGGGCCGACCAGCTTGTAGACGATGGTGCCGTCGCGGCCGACCACGAAGGTTTCGGGCACGCCGTAGACGCCCCATTCGATCGAGCCGCGGCCGTTGCCGTCGACGCCGACGGCGCTGAATGGATTGCCGTAGCGGCCGAGGAAGCGGCGGGCGTTGTCGGGTGAATCCTTGTAGTTGATTCCGACGATCTGCAGCCGCGTGTCCTGGGCCAGCGCGGTCAACAGCGGTGCCTCGTCGTGGCACGGCACGCACCACGACGCCCAGACGTTGACGATCGAAACCTTGCCCTTGAACAGCGCCGGGTCGAGGCCGGGGACCGGCACGCCGTTCTGGACCAGACCTTGCAGCGCTGGCAGCGTGGTCTGCGGTGCCGGGCGGCCGATCAGTGCGGATGGAATTTTCGAAGGATCGCCCCCGTACAGCCGCAGCAGGAACAGTGCAGCGATGGCGAGAAAGCCGATCAGCGGCAGCGCCACCAGCCAGCGCCGGCGGCCCGGCTGTTCGTTCGATGTCACGGGCGTGCTCATCAGATGTCCGTCGCCTGGCGGCCGGAGCGCCGGGTTACGCCGGAGGCGCCGAGCTGGCGCAGGCGCTCCTTCTGACGGCGGTAGTCGAGTGCGATCCAGGCGATGAGAATGAGCACGATCGCCGCCACCAGCGCGTAGGAGGTCACGATGTAGGAGGCGTAGGGTCCGAGCGACATCGCTTCACGCCGCCTGCTGGCTGGCTTGCATCATCTGCAGGCTGCGGACGCGACGGCGCAGAATCTCGTTGCGCATCGCTGCCAGATGCAGCGTCAGGAACAGCAGCGAAAAGCCGACCGCGATCACCAGCAGCGGGACCAGGAACGCCTTGTCGAGCGAACTGCCACCCATGCGCATCACCGATGCCGGCTGATGCAGCGTGTTCCACCAATCCACCGAGAACTTGATGATCGGCAAATTGAGCGCGCCGACCAGGGTGAGCACCGCGGCCGCGCGTGCCGCGCGCGACGGATCGTCCACCGCGCGCCACAGCGCCATCAGGCCGAGATACATCAGGAACAGGATAAGCACCGAGGTGAGCCGCGCATCCCATTCCCAATAGGTGCCCCACATCGGACGGCCCCACAGCGAGCCCGTGACCAGCGCCAGAAAGGTGAAGGCGGCGCCGATCGGGGCGGCGGCCTTGGCGGCGACGTCGGCAAGCGGATGCCGCCACACCAACGTGCCGAGCGCGGCCATGCTCATGACGCCCCACACGAACATCGCAAGCCACGCGTTCGGAACGTGGACGAACATGATCTTGACGGTGGCGCCCTGCTGATAGTCGTCGGGCGCCATTGCCGCCTGATAGAAACCGATCAGCAGCAAGATCGCGGTCGCGCCCGCCAGCCACGGCAGCACGCGCGCCGTCAGCGACAGGAACTTGGTCGGATTGGCGAGATCGATCAGCGTCATGGCAATCCTGATAGTCGTCGGCGGCGGGGCAGGCAATGCGGCATGGTTTGTTTCATCTTGCCTCCGCGAGAGTTGATCGGCGTCAAGTTATGGTCGGTCATGGTCAATCCAGGCCTCTTTAATCAGGCCTTTTCAATCAGGCCTTTTCAATCCAGACCATGGCGCAGGCTGGCGGCGGCGGCAAAAGGTCCGATGACGAGACTGACCAGCGACAGCGCGCACAGGATCGAAAACGGTGTTCCGAACGATAGGGGCTCCGTGATCGCCGCCTGGGAGGCGGCGACGCCGAAAATCAGGACCGGAATTGACAGCGGCAGCACCAGCACCGCCAGCAAGAGACCACCGCGGTGCAGCGTCACGGCCAGCGCGGCACCGATCATGCCGGTAAAGGTCAGCGCCGGCGTGCCCACCAGCAGCGTCAGCGCCACGGCCGAGGTCGCGGTGGCGTCGAGATTGAGAAGGAGGCCCAGCACCGGCGTCGCCACGACCAGCGGCACCCCGGCGGCGAGCCAGTGCGCCAGCGCCTTGGCGGCGCAGGCCAGTTCCAGCGGCGCCCGGCCCATCAGGATCAGATCGAGCGAGCCGTCGTCATGGTCGGCCGTGAACAGCCGGTCCAGCGTGAGCAGGCTCGCCAGCAGCGCGCCGAGCCAGAGGATCGCCGGCCCCAGCCGTGACAGCAGCGCGAGATCCGGCCCGATCGCAAACGGCATCAGCACCGTGACGGTGAGGAAAAACAGCACGCCGATCAGGGCCCCGCCGCCGACGCGCAGCGCGATCCGGATGTCCCGGCGAATCAGCGCGGCGAGGGCGGTCACTTCGCGCCTCCCATCCGCAGCTCCCGCGTCTCGATCCCGAGCGGCATATGCGTCGCGGCGACGATGATGCCGCCGCCGGCGAGGTGCTCGCGCATTACGCCGGCGAAGAGATCCTGCCCGGTGGTATCAAGCGCCGAGGTCGGCTCGTCCAGCAGCCAGACCGGGCGGCGCGCCACGAGCAGGCGGGCGATCGACAGCCGCCGCCGCTGGCCGGCCGACAGGTAGGCCGCCGGCAGATGCGTGGCATGGGCCAGCCCCACCGCGGCAAGGCTCTTGGCGAGGTCACCGACCGCGCCGCCGAGAAAATCCCGCCAGAAGGCGAGGTTTTCATAAACGCTCAGCGCCGGTTTCAGCGCATCGCGATGGCCGAGATAATGGGCCTGCTCCGGCAGCGTCAGTTCGTCCTCGCCGCCCTCAAGGGCGACCGACCCGGCGGCGGGGACCACGAGGCCCGCGATCAGGCGCAATAGCGAGGTCTTGCCCGAGCCGTTGGGGCCGACGACGGCCATCGCTTCGCCGGAGGCGGCTTCGAAATCGAGGCCGGAGAACACGGTGCGGCCGCCCCTGATACAGTCGATGTGGCGCCCCGAGAGCCGCATGTTGCCTCTTCACAGCCTCCTGAAATTAAGGGGTACCGCGTCAGAATTTGTGGGTACCGCATCGCTCAGCACGCTTGTCGTTGTGGCGGCGCTTCTAGAAAGATTCTATAAGCCCGGAACTTGATGCAGCACACAATCGGCGGCTGCAAGCCGAGAGGCAGCCAACGCCGACGGTGTTTAAATACCCTTGCCGGGTATAACTAGAATCTGGGATTTCCTGACATGACCTCGCTCGACAGCTTCAAATGCCGCAAGACCCTCAAGGTCGGCAGCAAGACCTACGTGTATTACAGCCTGCCCACTGCCGAGAAGAACGGTCTGAAGGGAATTTCCAAGCTGCCCTATTCGATGAAGGTGCTGCTGGAGAACCTGCTGCGCAACGAAGACGGCCGCACGGTGAAAAAGGAAGACATCGTTGCGGTGTCGAAATGGTTGAGGAAGCGTAAACTCGAGCATGAAGTCGCGTTCCGCCCGGCGCGTGTGCTGATGCAGGATTTCACCGGCGTGCCGGCGGTAGTCGACCTCGCCGCCATGCGCAACGCGATGCAGGCGCTCGGTGGCGACGCCGAGAAGATCAACCCGCTGGTCCCCGTCGACCTCGTCATCGATCACTCGGTCATCGTCAACTTCTTCGGTGACAACAAGGCGTTCGGCAAGAACGTGGTCGAGGAGTACAAGCAGAACCAGGAACGCTACGAATTCCTGAAGTGGGGCCAGAAGGCGTTCTCGAACTTCTCGGTGGTGCCGCCCGGCACCGGCATCTGCCACCAGGTCAATCTCGAATATCTCGCCCAGACCGTGTGGACCAAGAAGGAGAAGATGACGGTCGGCAAGAAGACCGGCACCTTCGAGGTCGCCTACCCGGATTCGCTGGTCGGCACCGATTCGCACACCACCATGGTCAACGGCCTCGCCGTGCTCGGCTGGGGCGTCGGCGGCATCGAGGCGGAAGCCTGCATGCTCGGCCAGCCGCTGTCGATGCTGCTGCCGGAAGTGGTCGGCTTCAAGCTGAAGGGCCAACTCAAGGAAGGCGTCACCGCGACCGACCTGGTGCTGACCGTGACCCAGATGCTGCGCAAGCAGGGTGTGGTCGGCAAGTTCGTCGAGTTCTTCGGCCCGGGCCTCGACTATCTTTCGGTCGCGGACAAGGCGACCATCGGCAACATGGCGCCGGAATATGGCGCGACCTGTGGTTTCTTCCCGGTCGACGCCGCGACCATCGACTACCTCAAGACCTCGGGCCGCAAGTCGGACCGCGTCGCGCTGGTGTCGGCCTATGCCAAGGCGCAGGGCCTGTTCCGCACCGCGAAATCGCCCGACCCGGTGTTTACGGAAACGCTGACGCTCGATCTGAAGGACGTGGTGCCGTCGATGGCCGGCCCGAAGCGCCCCGAGGGCCGCGTCGCGCTGCCCGCCGTGTCCACCGGCTTCGCTGCCGCGCTCGCCGGCGAATACAAGAAGCCGGAAGGCGCCGACACGCGCTACCCCGTCGAGGGCAAGGATTTCGACCTCGGCCATGGCGACGTCGTGATCGCCGCGATCACCTCCTGCACCAACACGTCGAATCCGAGCGTTCTGATCGGCGCCGGCCTGCTGGCGCGTAACGCTGCCGCCAAGGGCCTGAAGGCAAAACCGTGGGTGAAGACCTCGCTGGCGCCCGGAAGCCAGGTGGTCGCGGAATATCTCGCTAATTCAGGACTGCAAAAGGACCTCGACAAGGTCGGCTTCAACCTGGTCGGCTTCGGCTGCACCACCTGCATCGGCAATTCCGGGCCGCTGCCGGAAGAAATTTCGAAGTCGATCAACGACAACGGCATCGTCGCCGCGGCCGTGCTGTCCGGCAACCGCAATTTTGAAGGCCGCGTCTCGCCTGATGTGCAGGCGAACTATCTGGCTTCGCCGCCGCTGGTCGTCGCCTACGCGCTGGCGGGCACCGTGACCAAGGACCTCGCGGTCGAGCCGATCGGCATCGGCAAGGACGGCAAGCCGGTATTCCTGAAGGACATCTGGCCGACGACGAAGGAAATCAATGCCTTCATGAAGAAGTACGTCACGGCGACGATCTTCAAGAAGAAGTACGCCGACGTGTTCAAGGGCGACACCAACTGGCGCAAGATCAAGACCACCGACAGCGAGACCTATCGCTGGAACATGTCTTCGACCTATGTGCAGAACCCGCCCTATTTCGAAGGCATGAAGAAGCAGCCCGATCCGGTCGCAGACGTGGTCGATGCGCGGATCCTCGCGATGTTCGGCGACAAGATCACCACCGACCACATCTCGCCGGCCGGCTCGATCAAGCTCACCTCGCCCGCCGGACAATTCCTCAGCGAGCACCAGGTGCGTCCGGCCGATTTCAACCAGTACGGCACGCGCCGCGGCAACCACGAGATCATGATGCGCGGTACGTTCGCCAACATCCGCATCAAGAACTTCATGCTGAAGGGCGCCGACGGCAACATTCCGGAAGGTGGCCTAACCAAGCACTGGCCCGACGGCGAGCAGATGTCGATCTACGACGCCGCGATGAAGTACCAGGCGGAAGGCGTGCCGCTGGTCGTGTTCGCCGGCGCCGAATACGGCAACGGTTCGTCGCGCGACTGGGCCGCGAAGGGCACCCGCCTGCTCGGCGTGCGCGCGGTGATCTGCCAGAGCTTTGAGCGCATCCACCGCTCCAACCTGGTCGGCATGGGCGTGTTGCCGCTCACCTTCGAGGATGGCACGTCATGGACCTCGCTCGGCCTCAAGGGCGACGAGAAGGTGACGATCCGGGGTCTCCAGGGCGACCTGAAGCCGCGTCAGATGCTGACGGCGGAAATCGTCTCCGGCGATGGCGCGCTGCAGCGCGTGCCGCTGCTTTGCCGCATCGACACGCTCGACGAGCTCGAATACTACCGCAACGGCGGCATCCTGCACTATGTGCTGCGCAAACTCGCGGCATAGTTTTGTCGCGTTTTCTTCGCGCGAACCGATAGGTGCCCTCGGATCGAGTCGGAGGGGGCTTGCCTCGCTCGAAAAAGGGTTAAAGCGCGGATTTGTGATCTGTGCCTCACTTCGAAGTGAGTAGCGACCACGCTGAAGGCGGCCTAAGACAGGCCGCTTTCGCGCGTCTGGGGGCACAGGTTTTCAGGTGAAATCGTGACCCGTACAACCAAAGACGGAAGGCACTACCAACGGTTTGTACAATGACAGCGATGATGGCCCACAATCTGATATCGCGATGGTCCGGCGCCCTCGGCGTCTGCGCGATCATCGCCGTCATCCGCCCGGCTCACGCCGAGCCGCGCGCCGTGGTCGAGTTGTTCACCTCGCAGGGATGTTCGTCGTGTCCGCCGGCTGACAGGATCATCGGCGAACTTGCCAAGGATCCGAACGTGATCGCCCTGAGCATGCCGATCGACTACTGGGACTATCTCGGCTGGAAGGATACGCTGGCCGACTCGCGTTTCAGCGCGCGCCAGAAGGCCTATTCGCGTGTCCGCGGCGACCGCAATCTCTTCACGCCCCAGGCGATCGTCAACGGCTCGGCGCAGGTGATCGGCAGCGATCGCTCCGCCATCGAGGGCGCCATCAGGAGCACGGGCAAGGCCGACGGCGTGATGTCGGTGCCGGTGAAGATGACGCTGGCGGGCAAGCTGATCAACGTCTCGGTCGAGGCGAGCAAGGTGTCGGCAGCGGATGGCGGCGAAGTCTGGCTTTGCTCGGTCTCGCGGTCGGTGCCGATTGCGATTGGCCGTGGCGAGAACCGTGGACAGCAGGTCACCTATTATAATGTCGTGCGCAACCTCGTGAAGGTCGGCGACTGGAACGGCGGGGCAGCAAGCTGGACCATTCCGCTCGACAGCATTGCCAGCAAAGGCGTCGATGCCGCGGTCGTCTATGTCCAGCACGGCAGCCGCGACAAGCCCGGTGCCATGCTCGGCGCCGCCTTTGCCGCGCTGCAGTAGATTCTGTCCCGAAATTTTTCCTGGCAAACGTTGCCGCGATGGCGGCGGATAAGGGCACTTGGGCAAGGGCACTTGGGCAAGGGCACTCTTGGGTGGGCAAGGGCACGACGCCGAGGCCTTTCCCAAAAACGAAAAAGGACCAACTTGCGTTGGCCCAGTATCGGGATTGAACTCCCTCTGCGAACAGGCCCGATCCCGACGGCCCCGGGGGGCTGGGGGCTGAGGAATCCGGAACCGAAAGGACCGGGCCAACGCAGTATCTTGTTATTGCAACCTAGCGGGGCGGGCGGTTGGCGGAAGTGGGGCAGCAATAAGATTCCGCTAACGATCCCGTGAATCACTATTCCTGATCAGTTGGTGGGTTGGTCGGGTTCCTCCGGTGTAGCACCCCCTTGCGGCGTCTTCCGGTTAGCGCAATCATGTAAGTTGAATGACAGGAGGCGCTCGATGAGCACGATTTCGGAGGATATCGATCCAAGCGGGATTCGCGCAGTGGCGCGTCCCGTCACTGCAACGCCGCAGCCAAATCGTGTCACGTTCAACCGCCTCGAATTGAATCGTATCCTCAATCTGTATGGGCGCATGGTCGCCGACGGCGAATGGCGCGACTACGCCATTGATTTCCTGAAGGATCGTGCGGTGTTCTCGGTTTTTCGCCGCGCCTCCGAGGTGCCGATCTACCGAATCGAGAAGGATCCGAAGCTCGCGCGCAAGCAGGGCATGTACAGCGTGATCTCGGCGACCGGCCTGATCCTGCGCCGCGGCCATGAGCTGGAACGGGTGCTGCTGGTGATCGACCGCAAGCTGGCGGTGGTGTAGCCGGTTCGCGCGGTCCCGTATCCCGGATGAACGGAGCGATATCCGGGAGCAGGCGTCGACACGGATGCAGTTTCCCCCGGATGTCGCCCCGCTCGTCCGGGCTACAAAACTGAACTACGACGCCGGCACCGTCGTCGCGCCCTCGCCCAGCGCACGCTGCATCATCACGGTATCCAACCAGCGGCCGAATTTGAGCCCGACATTCGGATGCGTCCCGATCATCTGAAACCCGCACTTTGTATGTACGCCGATCGAGCCGGCATTGGCGGAATCGCCGATCACGGCGATCATCTGCCGGAAGCCGCGCGCCTCGCATTCGGCGATCAGCCGCTGCATCAATTGCAGGCCGATGCCGCGGCGGTGAATCGCCGGCTGCAGGTAGACCGAATTCTCTACCGCGAAGCGGTAGGCCGGCCGCGGCCGGTAGGGGCCGGCATAGGCGTAGCCGATCACCCGGCCCTCTAAGGCCGCCACGAAATAGGGAAAGCCGCCGTCCGTGAGCGTCCTGAACCGCCGGGTCATCTCGGCGAGATCGGGCGGGATCAGTTCGAACGTCGCGGTACCGAAGCGGACCGCGTGTTCGTAGATGTCGGTGATGGCGGGGAGGTCGGCCTCGGTGGCAGGCCGGATTTCGGGCGTGGACATGGCGGACACAGTATTTTTGCTGACGGCAAAAGAAAAGTTCTTCCTTCTCCCCCTGTGGGAGAAGGTGGCGCGAAGCGCCGGATGAGGGGTTCTCTCCGCGCACATAGGCCTGTGCTTGGGGAGAGAACCCCTCATCCGCCTTCGCTTCGCTC
>CAZSRR010000088.1:0-14237 GCA_964609175.1 uncultured Bradyrhizobium sp. | reverse complement strand
CCGCCGTGTAGGCGCCGACGCCGCACGCGACGAACATGTAGCCGAGCTGCGAGCACGTCGAATACGCGATCACCCGCTTGATGTCGTTCTGCACGAGACCCACGGTCGCCGCGAAGAACGCCGTCACCGCGCCGATCAGCGTCACGAACTGCAGCGCATGCGGCGCATATTCGAACACCGGCGACAGCCGCGCGACCATGAACACGCCCGCGGTCACCATCGTCGCGGCGTGGATCAGCGCCGACACCGGCGTCGGGCCTTCCATCGCGTCCGGCAACCACGTGTGCAGCAGGAACTGCGCCGACTTGCCCATCGCGCCCATGAACAGCAGCAGGCAGATCAGCGTCAGCGCGTCGGCATGCCAGCCGAAGAAGTCGATGGTCTTGCCTTGCAGCCCGGGGGCGCCGGCGAAGATCGTCTCGAAATCGGTGGTCTTGAGCAGCATGTAGACGGCGAAAATACCGAGCGCAAAACCGAAATCGCCGACGCGGTTGACCACGAAGGCCTTGATCGCCGCGGCATTCGCCGACGGCTTCTGGTACCAGAAGCCGATCAGGAGGTAGCTGGCGAGACCGACGCCTTCCCAGCCGAAGAACAGCTGGACCAGATTGTCCGCGGTCACCAGCATCAGCATCGCGAAGGTGAACAGGCTGAGATAGCCGAAGAAGCGCGGCCGGTTCGGATCCTCGTCCATGTAGCCGATGGAATAGAGGTGCACGAGCGAAGAAACCGTGTTCACCACCACCAGCATGACGGCGGTCAGCGTGTCGACCCGCAGCGTCCAGGCCACCTGCAGATCGCCGGAATTGATCCAGGGCAGCAGCGTGATCCGGTAGTCGTGGTGCATGAAGCCGACATCGACCAGCGTCACCCAGGACAACGCCGCGGACACGAACAGCAGGCCGGTCGTGATCAGCTCGGCCGCGCGCGAGCCCTGCGCCGGCGGCTCGGAGACGTGGTGGTCGTCGTGGCCGTGGGCGTCGTGGCCGTGGTCGTCATGGGCCGACTCCGCGTGCGTTTGGCCATGGCCGTGATCATGATGCTCGACCTCGTCGCCGCTCGGGTTGCGCGCATGCGCTCCGAACAACGCGATCAGGCCGGCCAGGATGGCGCCCAGCAGCGGCAGAAAGACGATTGCCTGAACCATGGTGGCGCCCTTAGCCCTTCATCAGATTGACGTCTTCAACCGCGATCGAACCGCGGTTGCGGAAATAGACCACCAGCACGGCCAGACCGATCGCGGCCTCGGCGGCGGCAACCGTCAGCACCAGCAGCGCGAACACCTGGCCGACGATGTCGCCGAGGAAGGTCGAGAACGCCACGAGGTTGATGTTGACGGCGAGCAGGATCAGCTCGATCGACATCAGGATGACGATGATGTTCTTGCGGTTGAGGAAGATGCCGAGGATCCCGAGCGTGAACAGGATGGCCGCGACCGCAAGATAGTGCCCCAGTCCGATCGTCATTTCACCCACTCCGCGGCGTCCGAATCCTGCAGGCCCTGCCCCGTCGCCACCTTGCGGATGGCCATCGCCAGTTCGGGCGTCCGCGCGTTCTGCACGTTGATGTCCTGCCGCTTGACCTTGGCCTTGTGGCGCAGCGTCAGAACGATGGCGCCGATCATGGCGACCAGGAGCACCATGCCGGCGATCTGGAAGTAGTGGATGTACTTCGTATAGAGCACCAGCCCGAGCGCCTCGGTGTTGCTGACATTGCTCGGGATCGCCGCGGTGATCTGCTTGGTCACCGTCGGGTTGATCGCCCAGCCGCCGACGACCAGCAGCAGCTCGAACATGAAGATGCCGCCGATCACGAGGCCGATCGGCAGATACTGCATGAAACCTTCGCGCAGTTCGACGAAGTCGACGTCGAGCATCATGATCACGAACAGGAACAGCACTGCGACCGCGCCGACATAGACCACGATCAGCATCATGCCGAGGAACTCGGCCCCCATCAGGATGAACAGGCCGGAGGCGTTGACGAAGGCCAGGATCAGGTACAGCACCGAGTGCACGGGATTGCGCGACACGATCACCATGGCCGCCGACGCCACGCAGACGCCGGCGAAGAGATAGAAGAACAGCGCGGGAAGGATCATGTGAGCCTCCCGTATTGGGGTGCCGGTCTATCGACGCACACGACCGCGTTCCCTCCCCCCTTGCGGGGGAGGGCTAGGGAGAGGGGTAAGCCGCGCGCACCGACCCCGGGGCTTACCCCTCTCTCCCACGCTCCCCCGCAAGGGGAGAGAGGGCAAACCGCGTGCGCGGCGAATGCTTGCGTCTCACCAGCCACGTTCATCACCTCACCGGTACGGCGCGTCGAGTTCGATCGACTTCGCGATCTCGCGCTCCCAACGGTCGCCATTGGCGAGCAGTTTCGCCTTGTCATAGTAGAGTTCCTCGCGGGTCTCGGTCGCGAATTCGAAATTCGGTCCCTCGACGATGGCATCGACCGGGCAGGCTTCCTGGCACAGGCCGCAATAGATGCATTTCACCATGTCGATGTCGTAGCGCACGGTGCGGCGGGTGCCGTCATTGCGGCGCGGGCCGGCCTCGATCGTGATCGCCTGCGCCGGGCAGATCGCCTCGCACAGCTTGCAGGCGATGCAGCGCTCCTCGCCGTTGGGATAGCGGCGCAGCGCGTGCTCGCCGCGGAAGCGCGGCGAGATCGGGCCCTTCTCGAAGGGATAGTTCAGCGTCGGTTTCGGCTTGAAGAAGTAGCGCATGGCGAGAAAGAACGCCGATACGAATTCGCTCAACAGAAGCGCGCGGGCGGTTGCGTTGACATTGACGCTCATCGCGATCGTCCTTTTATCCCAACCCTCTGCATCATCATTCGAACATCTGCCCAAGGTAATAGCCGAGCCCGGCCATAATCGGGATGTCCGCAAGCAAAATCAGCCGAATGATCGACTGGTTGCGCTCGCGCTCCTCGGCACCTGTTCCGGAAACCTGCTGCGCTCCGCGCCTGAGCGCAAAAGACACCGCCAGGTAAAGGGCTGTCGGCACGGCAAATCCGATACCCGCACCAATCAATCCCGCGTTCGAGAGCGTCATGACGGCCTCACTTCGGCGCGATGCCGGCGAACTGCAGCACGCCGGCCACAATCACCACCATCGCCAGCGACAACGGCAGAAACACCTTCCAGCCGAGTCGCATCAGTTGGTCGTAGCGGTAGCGCGGCACGATCGCCTTCGCCATCGCGATCAGGAAAAACATGAAGAACAGTTTCAGCGCGAACCACACCGCGCCCGGGATCCAGTTGAACGGCGGCAGGTCCACCGGCGGCAGCCAGCCGCCGAGGAAAAGGATCGTCGCCAGCGCGCACATCGTGGTGATCGCGACATATTCGCCGAGCATGAACAGCAAATACGGCGTCGAACCGTATTCGACCATGAAGCCCGCCACCAGTTCGGATTCCGCTTCCACCAGGTCGAACGGCGGACGGTTGGTCTCGGCCAGCGCCGAGACGTAGAACACCACGAACATCGGGAACAGCGGCCACACATACCAGTTCAGGATGGTGAGCTGCGGCAGGCCGATCAGGCTGGCCAGCCCCCGCGTATTCTGCGCTTCCACAATGGCGGAAAGGTTCAGCGTGCCGGCGCACAACAGCACCGTGATGATGACGAAACCGATCGAGACTTCGTAGGACACCATCTGCGCCGCCGAACGAAGCGCCGCCAGGAACGGATATTTCGAGTTCGACGACCAGCCGGCCATGATGATGCCGTAGATCGACAGCGACGAGATGGCGAAGATGTAGAGCACGCCGACATTGATGTCGGAGATCACCCAGCCGAGATCAAACGGGATCACGGCCCAGGCGGCGAGCGCCAGCACGCAGGACACCAGCGGCGCCAGCAGGAACACGCCCTTGTTGGAGCCGGACGGGATCACCGGCTCCTTCAGCACGAACTTCAAGAGGTCCGCGAAGGATTGCAGCAGGCCCCACGGGCCGACCACGTTGGGACCGCGGCGGATCTGCACCGCCGCCCAGATCTTGCGGTCGGCGAGCAGGATGTAGGCGATCGCGACCAGCAGCACGACCAGCAGCAGGACGCTCTGCGCGACCATCACGATCAGCGGCCAGAGAAAGCCGGTCCAGAACGAGCTTGCGAAGAATTCAGCCATCAGTTGATGCTCACTCTGCTGCCGTCAGCATTCGTCCCGCCGCCAGCCGAGAGCACTCCGCCATGATGGCGGAGGCCCGTGCGATCGGGTTGGTCAGATAAAAATCCTCGACGGACGATTTCAGCGGGGTCTTGTCGACCTTGCCGCCCTTGCCCGCCAGCGCATTGACGTCGCCGGGCTTGCCGGGCTCGATCTGATCGATCCGCATCAGATGCGGCACGATCTTGAACAGCGCCTGCCGCAGCGCCTGCAGGGAATCATAGGGCAGCTTCTTGCCGAGCACGTCCGACAGCGCGCGGATGATGGCCCAGTCCTCGCGCGCCTCGCCCGGCGGGAAGGCCGCACGGGCCGCGATCTGCGCCCGGCCCTCGGTGTTGACGTAGAGGCCGGACTTTTCGGTATAGGCCGCACCCGGCAGGATGACGTCGGCGCGATGCGCGCCGCGGTCGCCATGGGTGCCGATATAGACCACGAACGTGCCGTCCGGTACCTTCACCTCGTCGGCGCCGAGCAGGAACAGCACGTCCATCGTGCCGAACGTCGTCATCTGCGCCAGCGTCAGGCCGCCATCGCCGGGCCCGAAGCCGATATCGAGCGCGCCGACGCGCGACGCCGTGTCGTGCAGCACGGCAAAGCCGTTCCAGCCGTCCTTCAGCGCGCCTGCGCCCGTGGCGATCTTGGCGGCGAGCGCCAGCACCGCCGCGCCGTCGTGCCGCGACAGCGAGCCGGCGCCGACCAGCACCATCGGGTTCTTGGCGCCCTTCAGTACGTCGACAAAGGAATGCTTGCCATTGGCGAGATCCGTCAGCGTATCCGTGCCGGCGCCGAGATAGTCGTAATCATAGGTGAGATCGGCATTGGGCCCGATGACGCCGACCTTGAGCTGGCCGGTGCGCCAGCGCTTGCGGATCCGCGCGTTGAGCACGGCGGCTTCGCGCCGCGGGTTGGAGCCGATGATCAAGAGCGCGTCGGCCTGCTCGATGCCTGCGATGGTCGGATTGAAGATATAGCTGGCGCGGCCGAGCTTCGGATCGAAGGCATCTCCGCCCTGCACCGCCAGGTTGGAAGAACCGCACTTCGCCAGCAATTCCTTCAGCGCGAACATTTCCTCGACCGCGGCGAGATCGCCGGCGATAGCCCCGATGCGTTTGCCGTCGATGCGGGCGGTCTTGGCGGCGATGGCGGCAAAAGCTTCCTGCCAGGACGCCGCGCGCAGCTTGCCGGCTTCGCGGATATAGGGCCGGTCGAGCCGCTGCGTGCGCAGGCCGTCGACGATGTGGCGGGTCTTGTCGGAAATCCACTCCTCGTTCACGGCCTCGTTGATGCGCGGCAGGATCCGCATCACATCGCGGCCGCGGGTGTCGACGCGGATCGCCGAACCGACGCCGTCCATGACGTCGATCGACTGCGTCTTGCCGAGCTCCCAGGGGCGTGCCGCGAACGCGTAGGGCTTAGAGGTCAGCGCACCCACGGGACAGATATCGACGAGGTTGCCCTGCAGCTCGGAGGTCAGCGCGTGCTCCAGATAGGTCGTGATCTCCATGTCCTCGCCGCGGCCGGTGGCGCCCATCTCGGGAGCGCCGGCGACTTCCGCCGAGAAGCGGACGCAGCGCGTGCACTGGATGCAGCGGTTCATCGAGGTCTTGACCAGCGCGCCGAGATATTTGTCCTCGACCGCGCGCTTGTTCTCGGCGAAGCGCGAGGTGTCGACGCCGTAGCCCATCGCCTGGTCCTGCAGGTCGCATTCGCCGCCCTGGTCGCAGATCGGGCAATCCAGCGGGTGGTTGATCAGCAGGAACTCCATCACGCCTTCGCGCGCCTTCTTGACCATCGGCGAACGCGTCGAGATTTCCGGCGGCTCGCCCTTCGGTCCCGGCCGACAGTCGCGCACGCCCCAGGCGCAGCTCGCGACCGGCTTCGGTCCACCCTTCACCTCGACAAGGCACATCCGGCAATTGCCGGCGATCGACAGCCGCTCGTGGTAGCAGAAGCGCGGGATCTCGGCGCCGGCGGCCTCGCAGGCCTGCAGCAGCGTGTACTCCGCGGGGACATCGATCTCTTTGCCGTCGATGATGAGTTTGGTCATTGCGGTCTCAGGTCTTTCCCAGCTTGCAGTCTGGCGGTGTAACGCTGGCGGTCTTCAGCGACGCCGTGATCCATCGCTGGGTCTCGGCGCCGTAGGTGGCGAGCCAGGCCGGCTGCGCCGCGTTCTTCTCGCAGAGGAACGGCAGATGCGGCTTCAGGTCGTAGTCGCAGGACGCCTGCCACTCGCGCTTGTCCTTGAAGGCGGCAATCGCCTCCTCGCAGGCATACAGAAAATAAGAGACGAAGCTCTCATACTGCACGCGATCCTCGCGGCTGCCGGCCTTGATCGACTCGTAGTCCGGCTGGGCGTATTTCGGGTTGTTGAACGCAAGCTCAGTGTAGCCAAGGAAGGCCTGGCGTGCGGTCGCCGCATTGTTGCTGGTACGGACCTCGTTGATCTGGAACAGGATCGCAGCAAAGCCGAGCAGCGCAACGGTCGCCTGCGCAAGTTGCGCCAGCGTGCCGTACTTCTGCCAGGTCAGGCCCTGTTGCGACATCTGTCCCATCATTCAGTGCGTTGCGTCAGACAATTCAAGGCGCTTCTCAATCCGGTCCACGGGAACCTCCAGCCAGTCCAGCCTGCGGTTGACGCCAGCAAGCCCTTCCTCGACGGAAGTCATGCGCGTTTTCAAATCCTGAATAGCTTCCGCCATCCGCTCGGTACGCTGATCGACCTTGCGCAGGATCGCCAACACGATGCTGTCCGGTTGGTCCGCCATGGCCCTACTCCGCGGCTACCATGTTCACGGGATCGCGCACGCCGATATCGTCGATATCGGCCTTGTGCGAATACTCGGAAATGCGCTCTTCGATCTCGTGCCGGAAATGCGCGATCAGGCCCTGGATCGGCCACGCCGCGGCGTCGCCGAGCGCGCAGATGGTGTGGCCTTCGACCTGCTTCGTCACCTCCAGCAGCATGTCGATCTCGCGCTTGTGGGCGCGGCCTTCGGCCATGCGGGTCAGCACGCGCCACATCCACCCCGTGCCTTCGCGACACGGCGTGCACTGGCCGCAGCTCTCGTGCTTGTAGAAATAGGAGATGCGCGCGATCGCCCGGATCAGGTCGGTGGACTTGTCCATCACGATCACGGCCGCCGTGCCGAGGCCCGAACGAAGCTTGCCGAGGCTGTCAAAATCCATCGGCGTATCGATGATCTGCTCGGCCGGCACCATGCGCACCGACGAACCGCCGGGGATCACGGCCTTCAGATTGTCCCAGCCGCCGCGGATGCCGCCGCAATGCCGCTCGATCAGTTCGCGGAACGGCAGCCCCATCGCCTCTTCGACGTTGCAGGGCCGCTCGACATGGCCGGAAACGCAAAACAGCTTGGTGCCGACATTGTTCGGCCGGCCGATCGCGGCGAACCACGATGCGCCGCGGCGGAGAATATCGGGCGCGACCGCGATGGACTCGACGTTGTTGACGGTGGTCGGGCAGCCATAGAGGCCGACATTGGCGGGGAATGGCGGCTTCAGCCGCGGCTGCCCCTTCTTGCCTTCGAGGCTCTCCAGCAGCGCGGTTTCTTCGCCGCAGATATAGGCGCCGGCGCCATGCGCGACATAGATGTCGAACGGCCAGCCGGTGACATTGTCCTTGCCGACCAGCTTTGCATCATAGGCCTGGTCGATCGCGGCCTGCAGGCGCTCGCGCTCGCGGATGAATTCGCCGCGGACATAGATGTAGCAGGTATGCGCGTTCATCGCGAAGCTGGCGAGCAGGCAGCCTTCGACCAACAGATGCGGATCGTGCCGCATGATCTCGCGGTCCTTGCAGGTGCCGGGCTCGGACTCGTCGGCATTGACGACGAGGTAGCTCGGCCGCCCGTCGGTCGATTCCTTCGGCATGAACGACCATTTCAACCCGGTGGGAAAGCCAGCCCCGCCGCGCCCGCGCAGGCCCGACGCCTTCATCTCGTTGATGATCCAGTCGCGGCCCTTGTCGATGATCGCCTTGGTGCCGTCCCACGCGCCGCGGCGGCGCGCGCCCTCCAAGCCCCAGTCGTGGAGGCCGTAGAGGTTCTTGAAGATGCGATCCTTGTCGTCGAGCATGACCTGAAATTCCCGGGATCAGCGATTGGATTGCGCGTAGGCGAGGCCCGCGGCGCAGCCGCCGAAGGTGATCGCCCACAGCAGGCTGGATTCGAGCGTGGCATTCAAACCATAGCGCTGCAGCAGGAAGATGAACGCGGCCGCCGCAACGGTGTGCATGGCGATATAGCGCCAGTTCTTCATCGCACCGACCCTCCCCGGCCCGCTTGCAGCCAATGTGCCGCTACGCGTCATGTGGTTTCCTTCAGCGTCGTCGGCCCGCCCACCGGCGCCGAGAACTGACGGTCGATCTGCGGGCCCGGCTTCGGCGGATTGCCCGACGCAAAGCCGTCCAGCACCTTGCCAAGACTTTCCGCGGTCAGATCCTCGTAGGTGTCCTTCCAGATCTGGACCATGGGCGCGTTCACGCAGGCGCCGAGGCACTCGACCTCTTCCCAGCTGAAATTGCCGTCCTTTGACAGTTCGAACGGTTCATGGCTGATGCGATGCTGGCACACCTCGATCAGGTCGCCGGCGCCGCGCAGGCGGCACGGCGTGGTGCCGCAGACCTGGACATGGGCCTTCTTGCCGACCGGCTGCAGCTGGAACATGGTGTAGAAGGTCGCGACCTCAAGCACGCGGATGTAGGGCATCTTGAGCAGGTCGGCGACGGCGCGGATCGCGGCTTCCGACACCCATCCCTCGTGCTGCTCCTGCACGCGCCACAGGATCGCAATCACCGCCGACGCCTGCCGTCCGGGCGGATATTTTGCGATCTGCGCCTTGGCCCAGGCGAGATTCTCATCCGAGAACGTGAAGCTCGCGGGTTGCAATTCCTTCGGTGCGAGGCGGCGGACGGACATCGTTCAGTCTCTCATTGCACGCGGCGTCCGGCCTTCGCATTGAGCGCATCGATCCGGGCGAGCCAGAATGCGCTTGCGGTGCCGAACACGTTGTAGCCGACATGGGTTGAAACCTTGATCCGGTCCAGGATCGAAAGGTCGGTCACGGTTTCAAGGCGATTGCTGCGCGGATCGAAGACGATCAGCGTCAGCGGGGTCTGTTCGAGGATGTAGCGCGACACGGTGTGCCGGGGATCGTTGCCGTGCTCCTCGCACAACAAGACGCTGTCGCCCTGCATCAGCCGCGCGCCGCCCTTCATCGCCTCGATCTCGACGCCCTCGACGTCGAGCTTGATCAGGAATTTGCCGCCAGGCGCGACCTTGCCGTCGTCGAGCAGATTGTCCAGCGCGAGCACCGGCACTTCCTCGCCGCCGGACTGGTCGCCGGCGATGGAAAACGCCTCGTGCTTGGTGCCGGACAGCCGCGCGGTGCCGCGCGCAGCACCAATCGCGCATTTCATGGTCTCGAAGCGGTTGCCGTTGATCCGCGCGTTGTTGGCCAGCTTTGGAAAATTCTGCCCCGACGGCTCGATCGCGATCGCCCTGTGCGAACCGAACGGCTTGCTCGACACCAGCACCGACCAGTAGCCGTAATTGGCGCCGCAATCGAGCAGCGTGTAGTCGACGTCGGCGGAGTCCTGAAACAGCAGTTCGAGTTCGTCCTCGTAGTGATAGGTACGGTTGAGCAGCTTGCTCCAGTAACCGTCGCCATAGGGAAACTCGAAGATGGCGTCGGGATTGAGCTTCACCTGGATGCCGCGCTCCGGCAGCGTCGTGCGCAGCAGATTGGCGCACATGTTGTAGCCGCGGTGCGAAAAGTTCGCGCCCACCTTCGACCCCAGCGTCAGCGCCACCGCGGCCAAACGCTCCCATGCGTTCGCACCGACGAGCGCGCCCGATGCCCGGTCAAACTGGATGGGCGCCTGCGCCATCACCGATCGACCTCTCCGAACACGATGTCGAGCGAGCCGAGGATCGCCGAGACGTCGGCGAGCAGATGGCCCCTGCAGATGTGATGCATCGCCTGCAGATGGGCGAAGCCCGGCGCGCGGATCTTGCACTTGTAGGGCTTGTTGGTGCCGTCGGCGACCAGATAGACGCCGAACTCGCCCTTCGGCGCCTCGACCGCGACGTAGACCTCGCCGGCCGGCACGTGGACGCCCTCGGTGTAGAGCTTGAAGTGATGGATCAGCGCTTCCATCGAACGCTTCATCTCGCCGCGGCGCGGCGGCGCCACCTTGTTGTCCTCGACCACCACGGGCCCCTGGCCATCCGGCGCCCGCAGCTTAGCGATGCACTGCTTCATGATGCGCACCGACTGGCGCATCTCCTCCATGCGGATCAGATAACGGTCGTAGCAGTCGCCGTTCTTGCCGATCGGGATGTCGAACTCCATCTCGGCGTAGCACTCGTAGGGCTGCGACTTGCGCAGGTCCCAGGCCGCGCCGGAGCCGCGCACCATCACGCCCGAGAATCCCCACTCCCAGGCTTCCTTCAGCGACACCACGCCGATATCGACGTTGCGCTGTTTGAAGATGCGGTTGCCGGTCAAGAGCGTATGGAGATCGGCGACGACCTGCAGGAACGGGTCGCACCAGGCGTCGATATCGTCGATCAGCTTGGGCGGCAAATCCTGATGTACGCCGCCGACACGGAAATACGCCGCATGCATGCGCGAGCCGGAGGCGCGCTCGTAGAACACCATCAGCTTTTCGCGCTCTTCAAATCCCCACAGCGGCGGGGTCAGCGCGCCGACGTCCATCGCCTGCGTGGTCACGTTGAGCAGATGCGACAGGATGCGGCCGATCTCGCAATAGAGCACGCGGATCAACTGCCCGCGCCGCGGCACGGTGATGCCGAGGAGCTTTTCGGCCGCGAGGCAGAACGCGTGCTCCTGGTTCATCGGCGCGACATAGTCGAGCCGGTCGAAATACGGGATCGCCTGCAGGTAGGTCTTTTGTTCGATCAGCTTTTCGGTGCCGCGATGCAGCAGTCCGATATGCGGATCGACGCGTTCGACGACCTCACCATCCAGTTCAAGGACCAAACGCAGCACACCGTGCGCGGCGGGATGCTGCGGTCCAAAGTTGATGGTGAAGTTTCGAAGATTCTGCGGCTGTTCGTTCATGATGGTCAGGCCTTCGGCTCAGCCTTCTCGTCGCCCGGCAGCGGATAATCGGCGCCTTCCCAGGGCGAGAGGAAATCGAATTTGCGGAATTCCTGGTTGAGGCGCACCGGCTCGTAGAGCACGCGCTTTTCCTGGTCGTCGTAGCGGACCTCGACGAAGCCGGTGAGCGGAAAGTCCTTGCGCAGCGGATGGCCGTCAAAGCCGTAATCGGTCAACAGCCGCCGCATGTCGGGATGGCCGGTGAAGATCACGCCGTAGAGATCGTAGGCCTCGCGCTCGAACCAGTCGGCACCGGGAAACACGTCGATGATCGAGGGCACCTGCGTGGTCTCGTCGGCCTCGGCGCGGACGCGGATGCGCGCGTTCAGCGTCGGCGACAGCAGATGATAGACCACGTCGAAGCGCTTCTCGCGGCTCGGATAGTCCACCGCGGTCACGTCGGTGAAGTTGACGAAGCGCAGCGCCGGATCGTCGCGCAGGTGCTTCATCACTTCGACGATCTTGGCCGCATCCACGCTGATCGTAAGTTGGTTGAACGCGACCGCATGGGCGGAGGCCGCGCCCGGAAGCGCGCTAACAATCGTCTGCCCAAGGGCGTCGAGTTTGCCGTCGTCCATTGCCTAAAACCTTAGCGTTCGATGGTCCCGATGCGCCGGATCTTCTTCTGCAGCAGCAGCACGCCATACAACAGCGCTTCCGCCGTCGGCGGGCACCCGGGCACGTAGATATCCACCGGTACGATGCGGTCGCAGCCGCGCACGACCGAGTAGGAATAGTGGTAGTAGCCGCCACCATTGGCGCAGGAGCCCATCGAGATGACGTAGCGAGGCTCGGGCATCTGGTCGTAGACCTTGCGCAGCGCCGGCGCCATCTTGTTGGTCAGCGTGCCCGCCACGATCATGACGTCGGACTGCCGCGGCGAGGCGCGCGGCGCAAAACCGAAACGCTCGACGTCGTAGCGCGGCATCGACACCTGCATCATCTCGACCGCGCAGCAGGCGAGGCCGAACGTCATCCACATCAAGGAGCCCGTCCGCGCCCAGGTGATCAGGTCGTCGGCGGTGGCGACGAAGAACCCCTTGTCGGACAGTTCGTGGTTGACCTCGAGGAAGAACGGGTCGTTGGCCCCGACCGGCTTGCCGGTCGAGGGGTCGATGATGCCCTTCGGGGCCTGCGCGATCGCAGGCGAAGCGCCTGATACGGTCGGGCTCAATCCCATTCGAGCGCGCCTTTCTTCCATTCGTAGGCAAAGCCGACCGTGAGGACGGCCAGGAAAACCATCATCGACCAGAAGCCGGTGGCGCCGAGCTTGCCGAAGGCGACCGCCCACGGAAACAGGAACGCCACTTCGAGATCGAAGATGATGAAGAGGATCGCGACCAGATAGAACCGCACGTCGAATTTCATGCGGGCGTCGTCGAATGCGTTGAATCCGCATTCATAGGCAGACAGCTTTTCCGGATCCGGCTGCTGGAATGCGACCAGGAACGGGGCGATCAGAAGCGCCAGACCGATCAGGCCCGCTACCCCGATAAACACGACGAGTGGAAGATAATTCTGCAGGATGCCGGTCATCCGCGGTGCCTTTTCCTGCGGATTTGATCCGCAGACTCGTTGATTGGAATTGTTCTTGGCTTAGCGCAGCGCAACAGAGCGCGCAAGGCAAGCCAACTTGACGTCTTCCAGCCCCTCGGCGCGATCGCCAGAACAGGCGAAGGTGTTGCGTTCCTGCCTTGCCGGGCCGGCGCGTCGGACCGACCCTGCCGGTCAATTCTTCCTCATCGGCGAGCATCCGGGCTGCCGTGTCAGTGAGCCATCGATCCGTCCAGGCACGCTCCTGAGCTCGTCCTGGCTGAGCCGTTCCAGGAGGCGACGGTTACGTTCCTGCACCCGCGATGATCATATAATGACATCATGCGGCGCCTGCCCAGCCTCGGACAGGCAGAGCTGCGTGTCGTTATTGTCCGGCGGTTGCTTGGCGACCAGCTTGCGGGCGATCAGTTCCGCCAACGCCCGGCATCGCGGTGATCGGCACCGGAATCCCCTCAACGTGCTTGTTCGGCGTCGGACTCGTTCCTGGCATCGATCTGCATTTCGCTTCCCATAGAACGATTGCCGAGCCGAAAGCCGCGGCAGGAGAAAGCGGCATGGACATCGCGCAGCGGGATCGCGATCTCGTGACCGGCTGCGCCATCAAGCCGTCCACGACCCGGACCGAACAGACTCCGGTTGGCCCCGTCAGCGACGCCGCCGATATCCCCAGGAAAGTGCGCGTGCTGGGCGAGGATCTGGTCCTGCTTCGCAACCGGCACGGCCGCGCCAGGCTGCTCATCGCCCGCTGCTGCCATCGCGGCGCTGAAGCCGGGGCCGACCGGCCCACCCTCCCCTAGAGCGTCAATCGCAAAATTCTTTGTGTGATGCCGGTCACGGATAGTCGGCGAAAAGCAGGCCAAAAACCGACGGAATGAAACCATTTTGCGGGAACCGCGAAACGATCCTGAAACACATCGGGCGTACTTCTCTCGCTCATCAGGACGCGGAAGCCGTCCGGGAGGCATCACATGAACCACTCCATTCACTCTGCGGACCGCAGTACGCATCTGAAGATCGTGGTTGTTGCTTTGGTGGCTGGCATCGGCGTGGCCGCGCTTGGTATTTCCGCCCGGACCGGCGCCGATTACAGCCAGACCGCCCAGGTCGTGAAGGCGGGCAAGCCGGTGGTGGTCACCAGCTCGAGCACCTCGACGGTTCGCTAAACGATATTGCAGGTCTTGAAAACAGGTAGCTTTGCAATACAAACGGTCGCCCTCGGGCGGCCTTTTTGTTGTTTGCAGCTTGGCGTTCGCGGCTTGTAGGCGGCGGTGAACAAGCCATTCGGGGAATGGCGCGAGAGACGGGACTCGAACCCGCGGCCTCCGCCGTGACAGGGCGGCGCTCTAACCAACTGAGCTACTCCC
>CAZSRR010000087.1:0-15466 GCA_964609175.1 uncultured Bradyrhizobium sp. | reverse complement strand
ACGTGTCTATCCTGCATGACGACCTGTCCGTCCGGCGTGCACTACATGCACCTGGTCGATCACGCGCGAGCCCAAATCGCCCGAACCTACACGCGTCCTCTGCCTGATAGGTTGCTTCGAGGCATGTTGGCGAAGGTGCTGCCGTTTCCGGGCCGACTTAGGTTGGCTTTACGCGTGGCTACCGTGAGCAGGCCGATCAGAAAGTGGCTCGCCAATCTTCCCGGCGGCGCGCAACTCGCTGCGATGATTGAACTTTCGTCGTCATTCAAGCGAAGAAGGCCGACCCGAAGGTTACCGGGCGCGACCGTCGACAGGCCGCGCGGTCGGGTTGCGCTTCTGAGCGGATGTGCCCAGCAGGTCCTCGGCCAGAACATCAACGAGGCTGCAATCCGGTTGTTGACGCGTCACGGTATCGAAGTAGTTCAACCGATCGACGAAGGGTGCTGCGGAGCTCTCGTGCAGCACTTGGGATACGAAAGTCGGGCGCTGGATGCGGCTCGACACAACGTGGATGTATGGACGCGTGAAATCGAGAACGGCGGCCTCGATGCCATCGTGGTTACGACGTCCGGTTGCGGAACGGTCATTAAAGATTATGGCTTCCTACTTCGCAACGATAACGCCTACGCTCAGAAAGCCGCACGGATCTCGGCTCTAGCGCGGGACATCACAGAATTCTTGCATGAATTACCGCTTCAAGACGGTGTTCGGACTACCGGCCAGGTCGTGGCTTACCATTCGGCATGCTCGATGCAGCATGGACAGCAGGTTAGAGATCAGCCGAAGTCACTTTTGAGGCGAATGGGGTTTGTAGTGAGAGAAGTACCGGAAGGCCACATATGTTGCGGCTCCGCCGGAACATACAACGTACTGCAGCCTGAGATCGCCAATCGACTGCGCGCACGAAAGGTCACCAACATTGAGAAGGTCAAACCGCAAATCATTGCGAGTGGAAATCTCGGCTGCATAACGCAGATTGGTGCTGGAACACGCATTCCAGTCGTCCACACGGTGGAGTTGGTCGATTGGGCGATGGGCGGCCCGTTGCCTGACGTCCTAGAGGGGTGCTTGGGCTAGGTGCGGACAAGCGCCCGCTCTGACATCCTAGTTTGGATTGCCATTTCCGTCCATCGCGGCTTCGATTGCCTTCTTGGCTGCTGTCTCATCATACAGATGGCAGGCGATCTGCCGATTTCCGTGCAACCGCAGCGGCGGAATTTCGCGGCTGCAGACCGGCATGGCGGACGGACAGCGAGGGTGAAATGGACAGCCGGGCGGGGGGGTGGCGACGCTCGGCACCTCGCCCTGAAGGAGCACGTGATCGCGGGCGCGCTCGATTTGCGGGTCCGGCACCGCTACCGCATCGAGAAGAATGCGCGTGTAGGGATGGAGCGGTTCGCCGTAGAGGTCGTCGCGCGTCGCGATCTCGACGATGCGTCCGAGATACATCACTGCGACCCGATCGCTCATGTGTCGGACGACGCCGAGGTCGTGCGAGATGAACAGATAGGACAAGCCGAACTGCTCCTTGAGGTCGGAAAACAAGTTCAGAACCTGGGCCTGCACTGAGACGTCGAGAGCTGAGACCGGCTCATCACAGATGAGCAGTTTCGGACGCAGCGACAGGGCGCGCGCGATGGCGACCCGCTGACGCTGGCCGCCGCTGAGTTGGTGCGGATAGCGGTCGAGGAAGCGAGTACCCATTCCGACCGTATCTAGGAGTTCGGCAGCCTTCGCGCGGCGCTCGTGGCCCGATCTGCCGACGCCCTGAATCGCCATCGGTTCGGCGATCAGGTCGGCGATTGTCATGCGGGGATTTAGCGACCCGAACGGATCCTGGTAGATGACCTGCATCTCACGCCTTAGCGGTCGCATCTGGCGATGACTGAAGCTCGTGATATCGCGTCCGTCGAACACGACCCGGCCGCCGCTCGGCGGCGTCAGTTGTAGTATGGCCATGGCCGTGGTGGATTTGCCGCAACCGCTTTCGCCGACGAGCGAGAGAGTTTCGCCGCGCTGGAGTGTGAGGGATATGCCCTTGACAGCTCGAACGGAGGGGGCGCCCGTTACGCCGAAAGAGGTTGTGCTTGCATAGTCGACGCACAGGTCCGAGACCTCGAGAATATTCGTTGCTACGTCGTTCATAGCGGATTCCAGCACGCGAACAGATGGCCGTTCCGTGTGCGTTCGTCGCCGCTAAGCGGAGGGCGTTCGTCGCACCGTTCGGTCCGACGTGGGCAGCGCGGTGCGAAGGCGCAGCCCCCGGTTCCGTCGGAGGGGGCGGGTGGCTGCCCAGCGATCGACTCGAGCCGATGAGCGATCGGACCGACGATCTTGGGCACGGAGGCGAGGAGGGCATGCGTATAAGGATGGCGCCCATCGCGATAGAGCTCGTCGGCCGCCGCTGTCTCGACGATGCGGCCGGCATACATCACGTTGACCCAATCGGCGTAGCGCGCCACGACGCCGAGATCGTGCGTGATGAGAAGCAGCGCCCCGCCCAATCCGCGGGTAAGGTCAGTGAGAAGCGTCAAAATCTGCGCCTGCACGGTGACGTCGAGTGCTGTCGTCGGCTCGTCCGCGATGATGAGTCTTGGCTCGCAGGAGATCGCGATAGCAACCATGACACGCTGGCGCATACCCCCACTGAGCTGGTGAGGATAGGCCTCGGCTTTGGTCTCTGCATCCGGGATGCGGACCTTCTTGAGAAGGTAGATCGCCTGCGCTTTGGCGGCGCTCCAGGACATCCGGCGATGACGCACCAGCGGCTCGGCGATCTGGCGCCAGATGCGCAGGCTTGGGTTCAGCGCTGTCATCGGCTCCTGGAAAACGATGCCGACCTCGTTGCCTCGGATGTCCCTGATCTGTTTCGGTGACTGCGTCTGCATATCACGGCCGGAGAGGCGTATTTCGCCGGCCGTGATCTTGATCGGTGGCATTGGCAGTAGATGGGTGAGCGACATCGCGGTGATGCTCTTGCCCGCGCCGCTTTCGCCTACGAGCGCCACGACCTGGCCTGAATAGGCCCGGAACGAAACGTCTGCGACAGCACTCAGCTCCGTCTTGCCCGACCAGATGCCCACGCAGAGCCCGCGTACATCCAGTATCGGGGGCCCCGACATTTCCAAAGTTCCGTGCATCGATCAGAAGCCCATCGACTTCTTTAGATCCTGATCGATCCAAGCGCGCGCCCAGACCGGCGCATCACGCCGAGCGGAGACCGAAATCTCACCATAGTAATTCTTGACCCACGGCCACCATACCGTGAACGAGCGCGGCCTGGGCAGAAACAGGAATGGCGCTCGCGCGGTCATCTCATTGGTGAGCGCGGCGACGCCCTTCTTGACTTTGTCCGGGTCCCTCTCCTGCTGGATGGTGTCGAGTGCCGCATCGACCTTCGGGTCGTTGACGCGGGCCGAATTCCAGACGGAAGAGGACCGGTACAGTTTCTCGATTGAGGCCGTCGGATTGCTCATGCCTGCGAAATGCCAATAGCCGGGGCCGTGCTTGCCGGTGGTCATCAGACTGAGAAACGCTCCATACTCCTTTGGCTCGATGGTCATCTTTACGCCGATTGCCGACAGATATCCGGCTACAATCTGCGCTTTCTTTAGCTGCTCAGGGAAGCTCGGAACCTGTGCCTTGAACTCGAAACCATTCGCAAGACCCGCTTCGGCGAGGAGCTTCTTGGCCTTGGCCGGATCGTATTGGAGAACCTCCCGGGCCTCGTTCGGCATCTTTTCGGGCGGCGTGAAATAGCCTTCCCAAGTTTCGTCCATCGGCAGGTGCGGAAAGTCGGCGTGGCCGCCATAGATCTGCTTCGAGATGGCGGCCCGGTCGACCGCGAGATTCAAGGCGAGACGCACCTTCTGGTTGTCGAAGGGTGGTGCATCGACCCGCATTGCCAGTGCCTCACCCGCATAGTCGGGGTGTTCGATGACTTTGATTTTATCTTGGATCGGCGCCAGTGACTTGAGTTCGTCCCAGTTGATATTCGCCATGACATCGATCTTGCCGGTGCGGAAGGCGGCTAGGCGTGTCTGTGAATCCCCGATCGTCCGCATCACAAGGTTATCGACGAATGGGATCTTGTAAGGTTTGCCGTCGATCGTCTCGCGGTCCCAGTACTCCTTGTTAGCCTGATAATCCCCGAAGGCCCCGGCCTCATACCGCGTCAACCGGAAGGGACCCGTGCCGCAGGCATTCTGCCAGTTGCCAGCACCGCCGTTAGGGGCCTCCGTGATCTCTTTGGGATAGATGCCGGCGTAATAGCCGTAGCCGAGGCGGTACTTCCACTCCGAGTTGTACTCCTTCAGGAAGAAGGTCACCTGGTGCGGTCCCGTCTCCTCGGCCCTGTCGATGAAGGAAAAATAGACTTTGTTCGCCTTCGGACTAGCGACGAGACGGTTATACGCGAACACGACGTCTTTGGCGGTAAAGTCGCGCGCTTCCATGATGCCTTTGCAGGCCTGCCATTTCACGTTCTTGCGCAGGTTGATAACGATCGAGAGCGGTTTGTCGACGACCTCCCAGCTCTCTGCGAGTTCGCCGCGCAGCACGTCGTCGCTGAGCCAGGCCTCGCTGAAAAAGTTGTTCTTCCCGCCGCCACGTACGCCTTTGCTTAGATCGCCCACCATCAACTGCTCCATGTAGGGCCCAGCATCGATAGAGACCTTCCAGTTCCAGTCGGCGGGATCCCACGACAACGCCGCAATCCCCGGGGAGTAAGGAACGATGGTCAGCGTGCCACCGTATTTGGGTTCCTGGGCGCTCACGGCTTGGGTCGCAATCACAGCCCCGAGCGCGATAACCGCCATTGTTCCGAGATGTCGGCCTACCATTCCTTGCTCCTCCTTAGTGTTATGGTTTTTCGCTCAATTGCGCACTATTCCGCGTGGATCGAGAAGATCGCGGAGAGAGTCTCCGAAGATGTTCACGCAAAAAACGATCAGAGTTATCGCGAGGCCAGGGGCCGCGACCATCCAGACGTTCTCGAACATGTAAGGGCGGGCATCGCTCAGCATACGGCCCCACGCGGGTGCGGGCGGTGGCACACCAAGACCAAGGAAGCTGAGACTCGATTCGGCCAGGATCACGCCGCCGAGGCGCGTGGTGTAAAGCACGATGAGGGGCGCGGCGATCGTCGGCAGGATGTGCCGGAGAATAATGTGCCAGTTACCGGCGCCGAAGGAATGGCCCGCCTGCACGTACAGCTGCTCGCGCGCCGACAGGACCGCGCCGCGTACGATGCGCGAACCGGCAACGCCGTAGAGGATGCCGAGGAGGGCGATGATCTGCACGATCCCGGGGCCGAGAACCGCGACGCCCGCGATCAGCACGATTAGGTCGGGAAAGCTCTGCCAAGTATCGACGAACCGCTGAACCAGGGCATCGAGACGTCCGCCGAAATACCCGGACAGAACCCCGAGCGTGACCGATAGGGCGAGCGATAGCAGCGCGGCGGTGATACAGACGATAACGGAAGTACGGGCTCCATAGATGATCCGGCTGAGGATGTCGCGTCCGAGTTCGTCTGTGCCGAGGTGGTGCGACCAGGACGGCCCTTGCATCAGCGATGTAAGGTCGATCGCGTCGAAGTCGTACGGTGCGATCCAAGGTGCCAAGAGTGCGCAGACCACGATCGCGGCGAGAAGGCCGGCGCAAACCGTTCCGAGGATATCCTGCTTAAAAAGGCGACTGAAGAAAGTCCTGACGGGTGCTGCCCAAGCGCCTCGCCCGGGACCTGTTTCGATCTTCAGAGGTGACTCGATAGTCATGCGTTCAGCCCTGACGAATCTTGGGATCTAGGAGGGCGTAGCTGATGTCGACGAGCAGGTTGATCGTCATTACGCCGACGCCCACGAGGAGAAAGATGCCCGTAATGACCGGATAGTCCCGCTGCGACACCGCCATCAGGAGTAGTTGGCCCATACCGGAGATCACGAAGATCTGCTCAATCACGACCGCGCCACCGATCATCAGTGGCAACTGCAACCCGACGATGGTTATGACCGGCAGAAGCGCGTTTTTGAGGACATGGCGCAGGACGACCGTCCGCTCGTCGAGACCCTTGCTCCAAGCTGTACGGACATAATCCTGGCGCATGACTTCGAGGACCATGGTGCGGGTCATCCGCATCGTCACTCCCGACAAGGCGATGCCGAGGACGATGGCGGGCGGCACCATCTGGCGGAGACTAAGGAGGGGATCGTCGGTCAGCCGAACATATTGCACGGTCGGAGCGATCCCCCAAAGCATCGCCGGCACGACCACCACTAATGTCCCGAGCCAAAAAGGCGGGACGGACAGGGCCGTGATGGCAAAGACACGGCCGAGATAATCGACCGGCTTGTTTTGCCGGATCGCCGAGATGATCCCGACGGGCAGCGCGATCAAGAGCGCGAATATCATGGCCAGCACGCCTAGATACAGAGTAATCGGCATGCGCTCGGCGACGAGGCGGGTGACGCTATCTCCCGTCCAAAGCGAGCGACCGAAATCCCCGTGGAACACAATCGAGCTGATCCAGTGCCAATATTGTACAAGGACCGGCTGATCGAGCCCGAGTGCCTTGATAAGATCTTCGCGGGTCTGGACGCTGGCCGAGATGTCGTTCTGCGACATCATCATGTCGATCGTGTTTCCCGGTATCAGGCGAATGGCCGAGAACACAATAACGCTCGCTAACAGGAACGTCGGCACAAGGGCGACAAGGCGACGAATTAGATATCTCAGCATGACGCGGTCCATTGGAGGGCGCGCTCACCATGCAGATTGGCTTGGTCCGACAGCACCACGCTCTTGTCCCTCTCTATGTGAAAAAGGCCGCTGAACGCCCGCTCATCAAAAAATGAGGTGAGTTCTCTATTTGCAGATCAGTTGCAATCTGGCACATCCAATCTGGTAATACCATTCAAGCGTGCTCTTGGCGGCGGTGTCAAGGCGAATGTTGTCGCGGTGGCGTAGCTCCGGGGCGCCTATCTAATCCGAGAACCATTGACTGAGCGAATTGGATATGCCAATCTGGTCCAACCAGATCGCGATGTCTACCAAAACGCATGCGCACCTGGATGGTTGATTTACGTCGAAAATCTCGAAGGAGAAGCGCTGTGGCGAAGGAAAAGAGTGGCTACTACGGCCAGCGAAGGAAGTTCTGGTCGTGGGGATATGAAGGTGAAGATAATTCCAAGGACGAAATTCGAACCATGCGAGACCGCGTGGAGCAGCGGCTTGGAATTAAAGACATCGAAATTCTGTCAGATCCGACTCTGGACGAGATTGAACTTTATGCGTCGCGCATAAAGATCCCGCGAACGCTGGAGGATTTCTGTACCTCGGAAAAATGGGACAGAATTGTTCATACGTACGGTAAGGGTTTCAAGGACATGACCCTTATCTACCGGCGCGATTTCAAGAAGGCTCCGGACGTCGTGGCCTATCCGCGCGACGAAGAAGACATCGCTGCCATCTTCGACTGGTGCGGGGAAAATGGTTATGCATGCATCCCGTATGGCGGCGGATCGAGCGTCACCGGCGGCTTCTGGGGTCCCGAGCGCGACGCCTTTCCCGGGGTCGTCGTAATCGACTTGGGCAACCTCAACAAGATTCTCGAAGTCGACCCCGTGTCGCGCTGCGCGCGGATCCAGGCGGGTATTCTCGGTCCGGCTCTGGAAGAACAACTGAAGCCGCATGGCCTCACCCTGCGCCATATTCCGCAATCGTGGGAATTCTCATCGCTGGGCGGTTGGATCGCAACCCGCTCTTCCGGTCACTATGCGACCCATCTCACGCATATTGACGACATGGTGGAAAGCCTGCGCGTGGTCACCCCGGCGGGAACGATCCAGAACCGCCGCCTGCCAGGCTCGGGTGCGGGACCCAATCCGGATCGGCTGTTCATCGGGTCTGAGGGCTCGCTGGGCATCATCACCGATGCATGGATGCGTCTACAGGGGCGTGTGAAATTCCGTGCGAATGCGTCGATCTCCTTCAAGACGTTCTATCAGGGTGCCAAGGCCGTCCGTCAGATCACCCAAGCAGGACTGTTCCCGGCGAACTGTCGCTATCTGGACGAGCAGGACGCCAAATTCTACGGCGCTGGAGACGGCACCGATTCGGTCCTGTTGCTGGGCTTCGAATCCGCCGACCATCCGGTGGACGCGTGGCTGGAGCGTAGTCTCGAAATCTGCAAGGACTTCGGTGGCGTCGTGAAGCAACAGGCGGGAACTGCGGACAACGCGCTGGAGACCAGCCGTAGCGGGCCGCAGGGTAACTGGCGGCACCAGTTCAGATATCTGCCCCGGTTGATGCATACGCGCGCAGCGATGGGAATCGTCAGCTTCACGTTCGAAACTGCCTACACTTGGGATCGGTTCGAAGAAGTCGATACCGAGATCATGCGTCGCATCCGGAAGGCCCAGAAGGAAAATCTTGGCGGCGGCATCGTCTGCCGCAGGTTCTCCTTCCTGTATCCGGACGGCCCGGCTCCTTACTATTCGATCATGGCTCCTTCGACGCACGCCAACAGCCTTGAAGCCTATAAGATGCTCCACGACGTTGCGTCGGACGCGCTAATCGAACTCGGCGCAACCATCACGCACCACCATGCTGTCGGAAAATCGTTCCGTCCTTGGTACGACAAGGAAGTCGATCCGTTGTTCCGCCGTGTGCTGGCAGCCGCCAAGACCGAACTGGACCCGAAGTGGATGTTGAACCCTGGGCTGATCGTTGACAAGCCAGCAGGGCTCAAGATCGTCGGATAGGAGTCTTCTGCGATGATTGATCTATACTTCTGGCCAACCCCGAACGGGTATAAAGCAGCTATAATGCTGGCAGAGTTGGACTTGGAGTATCGTGTAGTTCCGATTGATATAACGGCAGGTGAGCAGTTTCATCCGGAATTTCTGAAGATCAATCCAAACAACAAAGTGCCGGCCATCGTGGATCACGATGGCCCGCACAACAAGCCATATGCAGTTTTTGAATCCGCGGTCGTTCTTATCTATCTCGCGGAAAAGTCCGGTAGATTTCTCTCTCAGGATCCTGAAAAGCGCTACGATACGCTAAAGTGGCTTGTATTTCAGAATACGACGATGGGTCCAATGCTGGGCCAAGCGCACCACTTCATGGTGTATGCGACTGAGAAGATCGATTACGCGATCGAACGTTATGATCGGGAAGTTGGTCGAATATACAACGTTCTCGAGAAGCGCCTTGGCGAATCTGAATATCTCGCCGGCGAGTATTCCATCGCTGACATCAGCACATTCCCTTGGGTTCGCACGCGAAAGCTGCATCGACGTGACTTGTCGGAGTACCCGAACATTGATCGATGGTACCAGGCGATCAAAGACCGTCCGGGGGTTAGGGCGGGCATAAATACGTTGTCCGACAGCAAACAATGGGAAGCGAAGCCGGGCACCGAGGCCTGGAAGAATATGTTCGGAAAGAACTGAAGTTCGCAACAATCCAAAAGCGAGCGTCGACTCGAATGACTAACTGGGTAAAAGCCGCTTTTACGAAAGATGTGTCGGATGACAGCATTCAGCAGCTCAATATCAACGGATGCAAAGTTGCGCTCTACCGCTGCGGCGAAGAGTATTTTGCCACGTCTGACGTTTGTACTCATGCCTATGCACTTCTGTCCGACGGTTGGCTCGATGGTTACGAGATCGAGTGCCCGCTTCATGGCGCCCGCTTCGATGTTCGAACGGGCGCGGCGTTGACCTCACCAGCAGAAACGGCCCTGGCAACCTATCCTGTTCGTGTCGTCGGTGATGCTGTGGAAATCGATGTCACCTCGGCACCGTCTAATCCCGACGCGTCAACCTAACTTAACGGCAAGGGGGGCGACGATGTCGCCATTTAGTGTGACGCCCCCATCTCGTCCGAAATAGCCGCTCCGCTTTGCTACAAGAAAAATAGAGGAGGTCGAATTGACCAGCTTCAGGTCGGAAGTACCCAGCCCTGTGAGGCCGAGCGATGGTGGTGTCAGAGGTGGGCCAATCACACCCGAAATGGTTTCGAAGCTGCTGGACGATCGACCCGATGACGGAATATTTCGGGTAGATCGGACGGTGTTCACCGATCGGGATATTTTTGAGCGCGAACTTACTCACGTTTTCGAAGGGACTTGGGTTTTCGTCGGGCTGGAAAGTCAGTTACGCAAGCCGAATGACTTCGTGACGACGTACATCGGGCGCCACCCCGTCCTGATTACAAAGGACGGGACTGGAGAAATTCGATGCTTCTTTAACACCTGTCGCCACCGCGGGGCAATCGTTTGCCCCTTTAAGAAGGGCAATCAGAAATTCCATGTTTGTCGCTATCATGGGTGGTCGTACGATAGTGCCGGCAAGAATGTTTCGATGACCGATGAGAAGGATGGCCAGTATCCGCCGTCCTTTCTTGCGGATGATCATGGCCTCAAGCCTGTTCCCAAGATTGCAAGCTATCGAGGGCTTCTGTTTGCAAGCGTGTCGCCCGACGTGCCGACGCTAGAGGAGCATCTTGGTGACGCGCGCGCGTTTATCGATCTCGTTGTCGATCAGGGCGTCGAAGGGCTGGAGTTCGTTGACGGAAACGTAAGCTACACGTTCGACGCCAATTGGAAGCTTCAGTTCGAGAACGGGCTTGACTATTACCACTTCGCTTCAACGCACAGTTCGTATATCGACGTTCTCAAGAAGCGTGAAGTGCGGAGAGGACCGCTAGAAGTAAAGCCGTGGAATCCGACAGAGACCGACCCCGACGCGCAAGGAAGCTTCAGCCTGGCGAGGGGGCACGCGATGATGTGGTCCATTCACGCGTCAAGGGTTTATAAGCTCCGCCCTCTCAATCAGGATGGCAAACTTCTGTCGACGGTTCAGGGGCAGACTCGGGAAGACAAGCTCAGGTGGATGTTTCGTCAGCGCAATCTCACGATTTATCCTAACCTGCAGATCGTTGATATCGGCACGCTGCAGTTGCGGACGTGGCGGCCATTGGCTCCGGACAAGACGGAGATTACGTCTCACTGTCTTGCCCCAATTGGTGAAAGTGACGAGGCGCGCCGCGTTCGCATCCGTCTGTACGAGGATTTCTTCAATCCGAGCGGTCTTGCGACGTCCGACGACAACGTCATGTACGAGCTTTGCCAGACCGGCTACGGAGCTCGTTTCGCTGGTCCTACGCAGGGGTATGCGCGAGGCTTGAGGCCGAAGTCCGGCGAGGCACTCAACTACTCTTCCGAATTGCAGGTTTCACCTGATCGGTGGACCTATGGAGCGCCCCTGTTCGGCGATGAGACATGCTTTCATTCCGGTTACCGGGAATGGCTGCGCCTTATGACTCGTGATCCTTCGGAAGGCTAGGTTAGCGACATGTCAGAGGATGATTACCTGAAGATTGCTACTCGCGTTCTCTTCACGGAGGCAAGACTTCTGGATCAGAAGAAATTCCGCGATTGGGTCAAGCTCTACGCTGACGATGCGATTTTCTGGGTGCCGGCCTGGAAGGACGAGTACGAGACGACGTCCAATCCGAACCGCGAGCTTTCAATGATATATCATGAGAACTCATATGGGCTGAGTGACCGAATTGACAGGATACAGTCGCGAAAGTCCATCACGGCGATGCCGCTTCCGCGCACGGTTCATTCCTATACGAACATCATGGTCGATGCGGCCTCGACGGATTCGATCGAGGGAAATGCCTGCTTCACGGTTCATACGTACGATCCGCGCGCTTGTAAAAGCCATACCAACTTCGGACGCCTTGAATTTCGGCTGCGCCGTCTTGGAGAGGCTTGGCTGATCGGATTCAAAAAGATTTCCCTTACGAACGATCAAATGGCCACTGCGCTCGATTTCTACAGCGTCTAGCAAGTGCGTCGCAGATGAATATCAGCAGAATCTGCCAACTAGCCTTCGGCTGAAGGTATTGAATGTGAGAGTGCTCGGCGCCTGTCAACGGCGGATAAGGAGGACGGGCGCGCCGAATGTGCCCTTCCCCTACAGGGAGCGCTAAAATGCGTTTTGTGATTGTCGGAGCAGGCCTCGCGGGGCACACAGCCGCCGTGCATCTTCGCGAGTTGGCGCCACAAGCCAAGATCGATATTCTCGGAGACGAACTCGGCCTGCCGTATGATCGCCCGCCGCTGTCCAAAGAAGTCCTTGGCGAGGGCGCACCGCGCTATCTGGCAAACGCGGAGACCTATCATGAGAACGGTATTTCGTATCATCCCGGACAAACCGCGACGCAGATCGATCGAAACCGCTCCGAAATTCTAACCGCTTGCGGAAATGCTTATGCTTACGATCGGCTACTCCTCGCGACCGGATCGCGGGCGAGAAAATTGCCGGATAGCGTCGGGCAAAGCTCGAAAATTCTCTATCTGCGAACGCTTGAAGACGCGGTTCGCTTGAAATCCGTGCTTCGGGAATCGCGTCGAATTGCTGTGATCGGCGGCGGGTTCATTGGGTTAGAGGTTGCTGCCGCCGCTCGGGCGATGGCCTGCGAGGTTTTTCTGTTTGAGATGACGGATCGGATACTATCTCGCGGCATGCCTGCTATCCTGAGCCGTTGGGCTGAGAAATTGCATCGCCTGAACGGAGTCCAGTTCGAATTTGGCTCAAAGATCGATTCAATTCATCATCAGGATGATGGTTCGTTGCGATTGCGCTGGAATGCATTCGCAGATGTCGACGCAGTCGTTGTCGGGATCGGGGTTCAACCCAACACCCAACTTGCATCGGACGCGGGGCTGGACGTCGATGATGGTATTGTCGTGGATGATCGCTGCCAGACATCTGATCCGGCGATCTTCGCTGCGGGAGAGGTGACGTCACACCCCGTCTTAGGCGGCGCGTTTCGTCAGCGACTTGAGTCCTGGAAGGTGGCCTCGGGCCAATCGCTGGTCGCGGCGAAATCCATGGCAGGGATTGACTCGCATTATGCGGAGCCGCCGTGGCTATGGTCGGACCAGTTTGGACACAACATTCAGTCGTTAGGAGTGCTGCAAAATGCTGACCGCAGTGTCGTGCTGGACGATCCTGAAACGAACAATTGGACGGCAATCTTCCTCGATAGTCACGATAAAATTGCCGGCGCAATCGCGGTGAACAACGGCCGTGATATTTCGATGCTAAAGCGTGCCATGCTTCATGACGGAATCATTCCAGAGAAATTGCTCAATAGGGCGGCCAGATAACGCTCCCGTTAGCGGCGACTCCACCTTCCGTGCCGAGTGGGTGGGAAGTTCTTACGCGATACGTCGATATTGGTTGTGAAAAATTCTGCGATGCCTTTTGTTGCCGAGAGTTTTCCGATGCTTCCTGACGTTCGCTAAGGCTCTCCGTTCTGCGCTTCTGCTTCCGTTGACGTGGAAGGCGGCGCGCCTCAGGGTAGCTCTTCGATTGTAGGGGAGGAGTAACCTTGATACGGCGTGGTCCGGAGCTCGAACGCAGTGTCCAAATTGAACGCGAGGCGACGGCAGATAAGTCGATGCCCTGTCATCAAGGTCGACGCCTTCCGTTTGCGCAGCGGTTGACCTGCACCGTCGCGGAGGCTTGTGAAGTGACCGGTCTCGGGCGGACCAAGATTTATGAATTAATCGGCGATGGTCGAGTTACCACGACGACCGTCGGTCGTCGTCGGCTAGTCATTGTGCAATCACTGCTGGCTCTGGTTGGCGTCAATACGACACCAGCCGACCGCGGATAGGTTCGCGGCTCCTGATGACAGTCACCCGAACAGGTGCGGAAGCTGACGACAGCAGGCCTATCGAATCGATTGTGAATTAGCTCTTGATCGATTGTATATCAGCCCGGAAAAGCAGTGAGTGCGCTCCGGGCTTGGGGCCGCGGAAGCCAAGCCTGCAAAGTTATGCGTTAGATGGCAAAAGCTTCTTACTGTCATCCGCGCCGACCGCATTTTCACCGGGCCGCGGGACCAGCGGTACAACTGCTGCCCGAGCGAGATCTTCCAAGGCTGTCGAAATATATTTCGCGTAGTGCCGCTCGATCATTTTCACGGAAGTGTTGTGCAGCTTAGCAACGTGCTGAATAGGCAGTCGGTTTCGCAAGCCGCGGACGATGCTGGAATGTCGTAAGGCATAAGGAATGGCTTCCGGCAACCCTGCGCGCTCGCGGATAGCATGCCACGGACGAGTAAGTTCTGCCGTCTTCCACGGACCCCGTTCTGACTTTCTCCAAACGATGCTACCTGCTTCCTGCTCATGGCTCCATCGCTCGAACAACGGCGCGTCCCTCGGACGATCTAAGATTCCCGGTAAGAGGACTTCGATGATATCTTCGCCCACCGGAACCGGGACGGAGCCACCGTTTCCGCCACGCCCCTTGTAGGAACCCGGTACCATCAAGCGTTGCTCTTTCAGTTGTGCATCACTGACGCGCATCCGCCTTGCCTGCGCAAATCGCGCGCCAGTTGCTGCAAGGCAGACGACAAGGCGATATAGGTCGCCTTCAAATCCCTGCTCGTCGTCGATCTCGCATGCGGCTCGAAGCAAGGTGCTGATCTGCGCGTCCGTGAGGACTTGATTGTCTCGGGCGACAGATATCTCGTCATCGTCATCAATGCGCTCAGCCTTGAACCCGTCTTTTACGATAGATGGGAATGTTGGATTCAGCTTCTTTTGTTCCGCCGTCAAGCGTGGCCATGCTGCATTCAGCGCTGCCTTCAGGTCGTTTATGAGCCGCTGCTTCGTCGTGGCCTTCAATTCTACAGGAAGGTCCTCTCGCCACGTGAAGAGGTGATCTTCCTGTAGCGCGTGCAAATGGACTACGGCGAGAGAGGCAGCCTCAACGGCTTCCTGGCTACCGCGCTCTTCTTGACCAAGAACGTAGCGCCGCAAGCGGTGACCAGCATCGGATCGGACCTCGCGGCCAGCCCTCCGGCTATCACGGGCATTACGCTCCCTGATGTATGTCTCTACAGCCGTCCGCACGGTGGGTGCTGGTCCGGCTGCTTGCGCCGCCGCTTCTATTCTGGACCGGGTGACGTGTTCCCGCGCTTGTGTCACCGCCTGCTCGAAAGTCAGCGTTCCTTCGGCAGGTTTGTCGTTGACGTCGTTAGCGACGCCGACCGGCGCCTGCTTGTAGTTGGCTCCGGCATGGTGATTACGCCAACGCACGAACCACACGCCGCTCCGCTTGTTCTTGCGATAGCCAAGGTGCGCCTCGGCGTCGAGGCGGCGCCAATGCACGCCAAACTCCAACCGGGCGCGCGCCTTGGCGGTCGTGATCTGAGCTTCCGTCAGTGTTTTCGTCACAGCACCCGACCCCAAAGTCGTCGAATATCAGTCGAATAAGCATCGGCGTACAAAGCCGAACAGTGACGGACGGCTTTCAGATAAGCTATTGATAAGATTAGATTGTGGCGAACAAATGTGAACCGGCCGAGAAAAAACTTCCAGCCCTCTCAAGGCTGAAACAGGGTTGATTCCCCTAGGCGCCAGAAATTTCAACGA
>CAZSRR010000086.1:0-16139 GCA_964609175.1 uncultured Bradyrhizobium sp. | reverse complement strand
ACGTGGCGAAGATGATCGACGCGCCGATCTTCCATGTGAACGGCGACGATCCGGAGGCGGTGGTGTTCGCCGCCAAGGTCGCGATCGAGTTCCGGCAGAAGTTCCACAAGCCGGTCGTCATCGACATGTTCTGCTATCGCCGGCACGGCCACAACGAGGGCGACGAGCCGGGCTTCACCCAGCCGGTGATGTACAAGCGAATCGCCTCGCATCCCTCGACGCTCGAGATCTACGCCAGGCGGCTGGTTGCCGACGGCGTGATGACCGAGGGCGAGGTCGAGAAGGCCAAGGCCGACTGGCGTGCGCGGCTCGATGCCGAGCTCGAGGCGGGTTCCGGCTACAAGCCGAACAAGGCCGACTGGCTCGACGGCAAGTGGGCGGGCTTCAAGGTCGCCGACCAGGAAGAGGATGCGCGGCGCGGCGTCACCGGCGTCGACGTCAACATCCTCAAGGATATCGGCCGCAAGATCACCAAGGTTCCGGACGGTTTCCGGGTTCACCGCACCATCCAGCGCTTCCTGGAGAACCGTGCCAAGGCGATCGACAATGGCGTCGGCATCGACTGGGCGACCGGCGAGGCGCTGGCGTTCTGCACGCTGCTGCAGGAAGGCCATCACGTCCGGCTGTCGGGGCAGGATTCCGAGCGCGGCACCTTCTCGCAGCGCCATTCGGTGCTGATCGACCAGGAGGACGAGAGCCGCTACACGCCGTTCAACCATCTCGGCCACGACCAGGGCCATTACGAGGTGATCAACTCGCTCCTGTCGGAAGAGGCGGTGCTCGGCTTCGAGTACGGCTATTCGCTGGCCGAGCCGAAGGCGCTCGCGATGTGGGAAGCGCAGTTCGGCGATTTCGCCAACGGCGCGCAGGTACTGTTCGACCAGTTCATCTCGTCCGGCGAGCGCAAATGGCTGCGCATGTCCGGCCTGGTCTGCCTGCTGCCGCATGGCTACGAAGGGCAGGGGCCGGAGCACTCTTCGGCGCGGCTCGAGCGCTTCCTGCAGATGTGCGCCGAAGACAACATGCAGGTGGTGTATCCGACGACGCCGGCGAATTACTTCCACGTGCTGCGGCGTCAGCTGCATCGCGAGATCCGCAAGCCGCTGATCATGATGACGCCGAAGTCGCTGCTGCGCCACAAGCGCGCGGTCTCGCGGCTCGACGAACTCGGCGCCGGAACCACGTTCCACCGCATCCTGTACGATGACGCCCAGATGGCGCCCGACGAGAAGACCAGGCTGGTGGCGGACGCCAAGATCAAGCGCGTCGTGCTGTGCTCGGGCAAGGTCTATTACGACCTCTATGACGAGCGCGAGAAGCGTGGCATCGACGACATCTACATCATGCGCATCGAGCAGCTGTATCCGGTGCCGCTCAAGGCGCTGGTGCAGGAACTCGCCCGCTTCAAGAACGCCGAAGTGGTGTGGTGCCAGGAAGAGCCGCGCAACATGGGTGCGTGGCACTTCATCGAGCCCTATCTCGAATGGGTGCTGAACCAGATCCACGCGCCGAACCGCCGTCCGCGTTACGCGGGCCGTGCGGCGTCGGCGGCGACGGCCACCGGTTTGATGTCGAAGCATGTGGCGCAGCTCAAGGCGCTGCTGGATGACGCGCTAAGTTCGTAGTTCCATTCGTTGTGCCTCGCCCTGTGCGCCTTGGCGCGCCGGTGCGGGGCATTCAGTACACCGTGCCGTGCGTTCCGATCACGACTGGCCCAGGGCGCCGTTTGCGCACCGCGCGGGCGATCTCACGCCAATGATTGAGGAAAGAAGACCATGGCTGAAATTCGTGTGCCGACGCTCGGCGAGTCCGTGACGGAGGCCACCATCGGCCGCTGGTTCAAGAAAGCCGGCGATGCGGTCGCGGTGGACGAGCCGTTGGTCGAGCTCGAGACCGACAAGGTCACCATCGAGGTGCCTGCGCCGTCCGCCGGCGTGCTCGGCGAGATCGCGGCCAAGGATGGCGAAACCGTCGCCGTCGGCGCACTGCTCGGTCAGATCACCGACGGCGCGGCTGCGGGCGCGGCGAAGCCGGCCGCTGCACCCGCCAAGGCTGCCGCTCCGGCAGCGGCCCCCACCGCAGCGCCTGCACCGGCCGCCAAGACCGTGGCCGCCGATGCGCCGCTGGCGCCTTCGGTCCGCAAGCTCTCCACTGAGAGCGGCGTCGATGCCTCGACCGTTCCCGGCTCCGGCAAGGATGGGCGCGTCACCAAGGGCGACATGCTGGCCGCGATCGAAAAAGCAGCTTCCGCGCCGACCCCGGTCAACCAGCCGGCTGCCGCCGTACAGGTGCGCGCGCCGTCGCCGGCCGATGACGCCGCGCGCGAGGAGCGCGTCAAGATGACGCGGCTGCGCCAGACCATCGCGCGGCGGCTGAAGGATGTGCAGAACACGGCGGCGATGCTGACGACCTTCAACGAGGTCGACATGACCCACATCATGGCGATGCGCGCACAGTATAAAGACGTGTTCGAGAAGAAGCACGGCTCAAAACTCGGCTTCATGGGCTTCTTCACCAAGGCCGTCGTGCAGGGGCTGAAGGACATCCCGGCCGTCAACGCCGAGATCGACGGCACCGATCTGATTTACAAGAATTATTACCACATCGGCGTCGCCGTCGGCACCGACAAGGGCCTGGTCGTGCCTGTGGTGCGCGACTGCGACCACAAGTCGATCTCCGACATCGAGAAGTCGATCGCGGATTTCGGCCGCCGCGCCCGCGACGGCCAGCTCAAGATCGACGAGATGCAGGGCGGCACCTTCACCATCACCAATGGCGGCATCTACGGCTCGCTGATGTCGACGCCGATCCTCAACGCGCCGCAGTCCGGCATTTTGGGCATGCACAAGATCCAGGAGCGGCCGATGGTGGTCGGCGGCAAGATCGAGGTGCGTCCGATGATGTATCTGGCGCTGTCCTACGATCACCGCGTGATCGACGGCAAGGAAGCGGTGACCTTCCTGGTCCGCGTCAAGGAGAGCCTGGAAGACCCGGCGCGGCTGGTGCTGGATCTGTGATCGCAACGCCGTGTCAGATGAAGCTCCAAGCCGTCCGCCCTGGATGCCGCCGGACATTCCCGACGGCAACAGCCCGCCATCGTGGGACCAGGATGAAGGGGATGGTCTTGTTGGGCAACTTCTGCTGGCGGGGATCACCTACCTTGCTGCCGATGGAAAGACTGTGACATCTCAGGTCCAGTGTTGGGGTCGGATCGTCAGTGCGGATTCCGGAGGGATTGCGATCAAGTGCGAAGGAAAGACCTGGAACGGCCAACGGATGACATTGCCGCCAGAGTTGCGGGCCTTCCAGGCGGCGAAGCCCGGTGAATATAAATTGCGCTCGACTGGTGAGACGGTCGTGGATCCCGATCTGACAACCAGTTGGACCATGACCGAGTCGCCGAAGTCATGAACTGAACTTTGGGCCGAGACATGCGTGTTAGACATTGGGGGCTGATGTGACGGACAAGGTTGTTGTGATCACCGGCGGCAGCCGCGGCATTGGCCGCGCCGCCGCACTCGCCGCCGCGGCACGCGGCTATCGCGTCGTGATCGGCTATGCCAGCAACAAGGCGGCGGCCGATGAAGTAGTCTCGCTGATCGAAGCCAAGAACGGCAAGGCCATTGCCGTGAAATGCAATGTGGGCAGCGAGGCCGACATTCTCGCGCTGTTCAAGGCCGCGGACGGTTTCGGCACGCTCGGTGCGCTCGTCAACAACGCCGGGATCGTCGGCAAGAGCGGCGTCCGCGTCGAGGACATGACGGCCGAACGCATCCAGGAAGTGATGGCCGTCAACGTCACCGGCGCAATCCTGTGCGCGCGCGAAGCGGTGAAGCGGATGTCGACCAAATTCGGCGGCCACGGCGGCGTCATCATCAACATCTCGTCGGTCGCCGCCCGGCTCGGCTCGGCCAACACCTATGTGGACTATGCCGCCTCCAAGGCCGCGATCGATGCCCTCACCGTCGGCCTCAGCCACGAGGTCGCCACCGACGGCATTCGCGTCGCCGGCATCCGTCCCGGTCTGATCGACACCGACATCCATGCCTCCGGTGGCGAACCGGACCGGGCACACCGCCTGGCGCCGATGGTGCCGATGAAACGCGTCGGCAAGGCCGAAGAAATCGCCAATGCCATCGTCTGGCTGATGTCGGACGAGGCCTCCTACGTCACCGGCACCACCATCGATGTCTCGGGTGGGCGGTAATCCCTGACACATTTTTGAGCTACAGGACTACATCATGGCTACCTACGATCTCGTCGTCATCGGCACCGGACCGGGCGGATATGTCTGCGCGGTGCGCGCGGCGCAACTCGGCATGAAGGTCGCCGTGGTCGAGAAGAATGCGACGCTCGGCGGCACCTGCCTCAATGTCGGCTGCATGCCGTCGAAGGCGTTGCTGCACGCCTCCGAAATGTTCGAGGAGGCCGGGCATTCCTTCGCCAAGATGGGCGTCAGCGTATCCGCGCCAAAGCTCGACCTGCCCGCGATGATGAACTTCAAGCAGCAGGGCATCGACGGCAACGTCAAGGGCGTCGAGTTCCTGATGAAGAAAAACAAGATCGACGTCATCCACGGCAAGGGCAAAATCCTCGGCGCCGGCAAGGTCGAGGTCGCGGGCGCCGACGGCAAGGCGCAGACTGTCGAGACCAAAAATATCGTCATCGCGACCGGCTCGGATATCGCGCGGCTGAAGGGCATCGAGATCGACGAGAAGCGCGTGGTGTCGTCGACCGGCGCGCTGTCGCTCGAGAGGGTGCCGTCGAATCTGCTGATCATCGGTGCCGGCGTGATCGGGCTCGAACTCGGCTCGGTCTGGCACCGTCTCGGCGCCAAGGTCACCGTCGTCGAATTCCTCGACCGCATTCTGCCTGGCATGGATGGCGAGGTCGCCAAGCAATTCCAGCGCATCCTGGAAAAGCAGGGTTTTGCGTTCAAGCTCGGCGCCAAGGTGACCGCCGTCGACACGTCGGGCAGCACGTTGAAGGCGACGGTGGAGCCTGCGGCCGGCGGCACGGCGGAGACGCTGGAAGCCGACGTGGTTCTGGTTTGCATCGGCCGCGTGCCCTACACCGAGGGACTCGGGCTGAAGGAAGCCGGCGTCGCGCTCGACAATCGCGGCCGCGTGCAGATCGATTCACATTTCGCCACTACCGTGAAGGGCGTCTATGCGATCGGCGACGTGGTGGCGGGGCCGATGCTCGCGCACAAGGCGGAAGACGAAGGCGTCGCCTGCGCCGAGATCATCGCGGGACAGGCGGGCCACGTGAATTACGATGTTATTCCAGGCGTCGTGTATACCACGCCGGAAGTGTCGTCCGTCGGCAAGACCGAGGAAGAACTGAAGCAGGCCGGCGTCGCCTACACGTCAGGCAAGTTTCCGTTCACCGCCAACGGCCGCTCCAAGGTCAACCAGACCACTGACGGTTTCGTGAAGATTCTCGCAGATGCGAAGACCGACCGCGTGCTCGGTGTGCACATCATCGGCCGCGAAGCCGGCGAAATGATCCACGAAGCCTGCGTTCTGATGGAGTTCGGCGGCTCCGCGGAAGATCTGGCGCGCACCTGCCACGCCCATCCGACCCGCTCCGAAGCTGTCAAGGAAGCCGCGCTTGCGGTCGGCAAACGCGCCATCCATATGTGATCGAGGGCCCGATGCCGGGCAGAGATCACATCGATGATGCGCCGCCTGTTACAGCCGTTCTGGGTCCTGCTTGCGGTCATCTTCCTGATCGAAGCGTGGCTGTGGGATCACCTCGAGCCGATCGTCGAGCGCATCGTTGCGCGGATTCCGCTTCGTGCGTTCAAGCATTGGCTGTCCGTGCGCGTCGATGCGCTGTCGCCGGCGATGACGCTGATCGTGTTCGCGGTGCCGGTCGTTCCGCTGTTTCCGCTCAAGCTCGTCGGCCTCTGGCTGCTGGCGCATGAATATTGGCTGGCCGCTGCCATCGTCATCGTGGCTGGAAAGTTTGTCGGTCTCGGCGTGACGGCCTTCATCTTCGACGTGACGCGCGCCAAGCTGCTGGAGATGAAGTGGTTCAGGAAGACCTATCACTTCATCCTGGTGCTGCGCGCCAGGGCGGCGGCCCTGGTCAATCCCATCAAGCAGCGGATCCGCGAAATCCTGCGCGGCGACGGCAACGGCTGGTCATCGCGCACGCTGCGGATGATCCAGCGCTTTCGCAGGAGCGTGCACCAGGCGCGGTAGCTCTTTCTCCCGCCCCTCGAGGGGCAAGGCTATCGCATATGGCGCTGCACGTATCGAGGAGGAGTTGTTTTTTTATCGTCATGGCCGGGCTTGTCCCGGCCATCCACGTCCTCGCTTCTGACGCCCAGGACGTGGATGCCCGGGACAAGCCCGGGCATGACGGAGAGTTGCCGAAGGCGATTTCGCCTATATGCGATAGCCCTACCTCGAAGGGCGGGTAAGAACCGTGCTCAATGCAAATGCAGCAGATGCGGCGCGTAGAGGCCGAGCCCCGTCATCACGATGCCGGCGATCGCCAGGATACCGGATACCCAGGCCAGCACGATCATGCCGGTGATGATGGTGGCCGACGCCAGCACGATGCCGATCTGGAAGGCGGCGGACGCGATTTCATAGTGGTGATATTTGGCGGTGGCTTCGTCGCGCTGGTGCTCGGCGTGCTTGGCGCGTTTAGCCAACTCTTCCGAACCTTCGCCGGTGTCCGGCTCCGAGCGGTAGCGCTGCGCCGTCTTGTTCCAGTCGTCGATCTGCTTCTGCAGCGCGGCCTTGGACGCGTCGTCGCCGACGGTGCCGAGGCTGAGCTTGGCATGCTCGGCGGTGGCCTGCACCACCGTGCGGCGGATGCTCTTGGCCTGGAAGAACGCCCACAGGTTGGAGGCCTCGACGTTCTTGCTGATCGCTTCGGTCTGTGCGCCCTTGCCCAGCGTTTCCGAGAACGCCAGGAACAGGGCGATCACCGCAATAAGCAGCGCGATACTCTTGTTCGAGCCCGAAGCGTGCTCGGCATGCTCCGCATGCTCCATGCTTTCATGTGCGCCCATGATTCCCCTCTTGCTTATGGCTGGCGCACGATTGCCGAACCGCCGTGCGAGCGCAAGAGGTTAGCTGGGGAAGTCAACGATGTGACGGGAGTATGTCGGCGAGAAGTATGGAAAAATCACCCGCGCGGGTGTGCGCTCTTGTACACCTGCAGCAGCCGCTCGCTGTCGATGCCTGTATAGATCTGCGTGGTCGAAAGTGAGGCGTGGCCGAGCAATTCCTGGATCGCGCGCAGGTCGCCGCCACGGCTGAGCAGATGCGTCGCAAAGGAATGACGCAGCGCATGCGGCGTGGCGCTGTCGGGCAAGCCGAGCGCACCGCGCAGCCGCTCCATGGTGAGCTGGATGATCCGCGGGGATAGCGGCCCGCCGCGCGCGCCGACGAAGATCGGGCCGTTCGGCGGCAGCGGATGCGGGCACATCGCGACGTAATCGGCGATCAGCGCCAGCACGTTCTGCAGCACCGGCACCATGCGGGTCTTGTTGCCCTTGCCGAGGACGATGAGAACGTCGCCTTCGCCCGGCTTCGGCACGTCGCGGCGCTTCAGCCCCAAGGCTTCGGAAATGCGCAGGCCGGAGCCATAGAGCAGCGCCATCACGGCGGCGTCACGCGCCCAGATCCAGGGCTCGCGCTCCTCGCCGGCGCGTTCGTCGGCATCGGCAAGACGCTTGGCGGCATCCATCTGGATCGGCTTAGGCAGGCTTTTTGCCACCTTGGGCGCGCGGATCGCGGACAGCGCACCGACCCGGCCTTTGCCCTCGCGCTCCAGGTAGCGGCCGAACGAACGCAGGCCCGCGAGCGCCCGCATCAGCGAACGTCCGGCGATGTCGTCGGCGCGCCGCATTGCCATGAAAGCCCTGATGTCGGTGGCTTCCAGCGCGGAAAATCGCTTCAGCGTAACCGTCTCGCCCCAGTGCTGGCTGAGGAAGACGAGGCACTGCCTGACGTCGCGGGCATAGGCTTCGAGCGTCTTGGGCGACAGCCGCCGCTCGGCGCGCAGATGCGACAGCCAGCGCGTCATCTCCCGCGCAAGGCTGTCGTCGGCGCAGTCGAGTTCGGTCGGTTGCGGAACTTCGTCGCCCATGGCCGCTCTACCTTGCCTTGGTGGCATTGATTCCCTTGATTATATCGCACCTCTATCGTTTACCGTTCGCTAACTTGGGCGGCCGGCGCTAGCCTCGTTCCGGATACCGCAAAGCCGATTCCCGATGGATCACGTCACCCGCCAAACCAGTTCTTCCGCATCGTCGACCGGCGTCGTCGATGTGCTGGTGCCGGTCGCGCTCAATCAGACTTATTCTTATCGGGTCCCGCGCGGCATGGATCTGGCGCCGGGCGACGTCGTCTGCGTGCCGCTCGGGCCGCGCGAGGTGGTGGCAGTGGTGTGGGCTCAGAACGCCAATCCCGATCCGCGCCTGCACAACCGCCTGAAGGATGTCGGCGAAAAGCTCGACGTGCCGCCGCTGAAGGAGGAGTTGCGCAAGCTGGTGGATTGGGTCTCGACCTACACGCTGTCGCCCCGCGGCATGGTGCTGCGCATGGCCTTGCGGATGGGCGAAAATCTCGGACCCGAACGGATGCGGCTCGGCGTGCGGCTGGTCGGCGAGCCGCCCAAGCGTTTGACACCGGCGCGGCGGCGGCTGATCGAGGTGCTGTCGGACGGCCTGCTGCACGGCAAGTCCGAAGCGGCGCGGGAAGCCGGCGTCAGTTCGGGCGTGGTCGACGGTTTGGTCGATGAAGGCACGCTCGCGGTCGAGGCGATGCCGCCGCCGCCCGCGCCGCCGGCGCCCGATCCGGCGTTTGCGCAGACGGATTTTTCCCCGCAGCAGCGCGCGGCTGTCGATGCGATACGCGCGCTCGCCGCCAACGGCACCTTTCACGTCGCGCTGCTCGACGGCGTCACCGGCTCGGGCAAGACCGAGGTCTATTTCGAGGCCATCGCCGAGGTCATCCGCCGTGGCAAGCAATGCCTGATCCTGATGCCGGAGATCGCGCTGACCGGGCAGTTTCTCGACCGCTTCGCGCGCCGCTTCGGCGTTCGCCCGATCGAATGGCATTCCGAACTGACGCCGCGCACGCGGCAGCGCAATTGGGCGGCGATATCGTCGGGCGAGGCGCCGGTCGTGGTCGGTGCGCGCTCGGCGCTGTTCATGCCTTATGCGGATCTGGGCCTGATCATCGTCGATGAGGAGCACGACCAGGCCTACAAGCAGGACGACGGCGCGCATTACCACGCCCGCGACATGGCCGTCGTGCGCGCGCATATCGCCAAAATCCCGATCGTGCTGGCGTCGGCGACGCCGTCGGTCGAAACCGAAGTCAACGCGCGCAAGGGCCGCTATCAGCGCGTCGCGCTGCCGTCTCGGTTCGGCGGCCAGCATATGCCGCAGATCGAGGCGATCGATCTGCGCCGCGCGCCGCCGCCGCGCGGCCGCTTCATCTCGCCGCCGCTCGCCGAACAGGTGCAATTCGCGATCGAGAAGCGCGAACAGGCGCTGCTGTTTCTCAACCGCCGCGGCTACGCGCCGCTGACGCTGTGCCGCGCCTGCGGCCATCGCTTTGCCTGCACCATCTGCGACGCCTGGCTGGTCGATCACCGCTTTCGCCAGCGTCTGGTCTGCCACCATTGCGGCTTCTCGATGCCGCGGCCGAACATCTGTCCAAATTGCCAGGCCGAGGAGTCCTTGGCCGCGATCGGGCCGGGCGTCGAGCGGCTGCAGGAAGAAGCCGCGTCGCTGTTTCCGAACGCGCGCACTATGGTGCTGTCGAGCGATCTGATCACCTCGATCGAGACCATGCGCAACGAGTTGAACGAGATCGCCGAAGGCCGCGTCGACATCATCATCGGCACGCAACTGGTGGCGAAGGGACATAATTTTCCGCGGCTCAATCTGGTCGGCGTGGTCGATGCGGATTTGGGCCTCGGCAATGGCGACCCGCGCGCCGCCGAGCGGACATTTCAATTGCTCAACCAGGTGATCGGGCGCGCCGGGCGCGAGCAGGGCCGCGGCGTCGGCTTCCTGCAGACGCACCAGCCCGAGCACCCCGTGATGAAGGCGCTGGTCGCGAGCGACCGCGAGGCATTCTATGCCAGCGAGATCGAGGCGCGCGAGCGCGCCGGCTATCCGCCATTCGGCCGGCTCGCCAGCCTGATCATTTCCGCCGGCGACCGCCCGACCGCCGAGGGCTTTGCGCGCAAGCTTGCCTCGGTCGCGCCGATCGACGAGCGCATCCAGGTGCTGGGGCCGGCCGAAGCGCCGCTCGCCGTGATCAAGGGCCGCTACCGGTTTCGTCTGCTGGTGAAGTCGCTGCGCAATGTCGACCTGTCGGAGTATCTGCGCGAATGGCTAGCGGGCGGACCGAAGACCAAGGGCAACCTCAAGCTCGAAGTCGACGTCGATCCGCAGAGTTTTTTGTAAGGCGCGCGTCAGCCGTTCGACCACAGATTGGTGGTGTAGCCCTGATCGACGAAGGCATCGATCTTTGCTGCCTGGTCGTCGCCGCCGCCGGCGCGAGCGGCAAAGATCTTGCCGAACGAGATGCGCTTGGTTTCCGGCCAGTGCTCCGGCTCCCATAGATGGGCCCGGATCACCGAACGCGCGCAGTGGAAATAGCAGCGCTGAATGTGGATGCGGATCGCCAGCAGCGCCGGGCGGGCCGGCCTGCCGAGGGTGGCCAGCAGGTCGGCATCGTCAAAAATCTCTGCGCGGCCGGACAGCCGCAAGGTCTCGCCGGTGCGGGGGCGCAGGAAGATCATGCCGATCCGGCCGGTCTCGATGATGTTCTGCAGGCCGAAGGCGAGATTGTTGCCGGCCCGTTCGGGCAGCAGAACCGTTCGCTCGTTTTCGACATGGACGAAGCCCGGTTCGTCGCCCTTCGGCGACACTTCGATCGGCCCGTCGCGGCCGGCGGTCGCCATCACCGCGAATGGACAGGTTTGCAGGAAGTCGATCGCCTGCTCGTCGAGAAAGGGAAGGATTTTGGCCTTGGTGGTCTCGCGCGGCTCGGGGAGAACGGTTCTCAGTTGCTCCACGGTTTTGAGTTGGCTCATGATGGCGATCCCTCGGTGAGGCGTGCTGACTGCGTCCTCGCTCGCTGCAAAAACTAGCACGGCCCTCCTGACACCGTGGTGGCCAGAGCGGTCACGGCAGAAAGAATGCCTATAATGAAAAGGCCTGCCGTCATTGGCGACGGCAGGCCTTTTGGCGACGTGGCGCGCTTTTTCAGATCAGCTCGGCGGTGACGTGGCCGACGCCGGCGCCGGTCAGACCGATCGCGCGCGCGGCACCCTTGGACAGATCGAGCACCCGTCCGCGAATGAACGGGCCGCGGTCGTTGATCGTGACGACGACGCTTTGGCCGCGATGGGTCACCCGCAGCTTGGTGCCGAACGGAAGCGAGCGGTGCGCCGCGGTCATGGCGTTCTGGTTGAAGCGCTGGCCGGAAGCGGTCCGGCTGCCGGATTCGTTGCCATAATACGACGCCTTGCCGGAAAAGCTGCGACCGCCCGTCGAGCCGATCGACGCGTTGGCGTTCAGCCAGCTGCCGGCCGGCTGCGCCTTGGCGTGGTGGGAATGATGGCGATGGTGCCTGGACTTGGCGGAGGCCTCGGAGATGCTGCCGCCAATCAGGAGGGTTGCAGCGATCAAGGCGAACGCCGTACGCGACCGGGTTGGAATTCCCGGCACTACATTATTGATATGCAACATTAAGCTAGTCCCTCAGACAGTATTGCCACAAGCGTGGCAAATGGAACCCCCGTCCCATTTCACGGGTTGCCGTTTGGTCAGGCAATGAGGCATGAATTGGGCAGTAAATCCCGACGGCCTCTGGCTGACATATCTTGTTACCGGGGATAATTAATCGATCGATGTTCCGTAATCTTGAGGTTTAACGAAAATTTAACTATTTCAATACTACCTAATACATGCGAATACAGTCTTCATTTGATTAGAGAAGATTTGGGCAAGTAATGGGCAAAATGAAGTTGTTCGCGCTCCGGTTCTGTCCGCGGTGACGCCTCATGGCCGCCATGCAAATATGGCGGGAACGATTCCCGTCTCGATGACCGGTCGCCGGCGAGGCGCCGACCACAAAATTTCCCGAGTGTGGATTTCCGCCAAAACAGCGATCTGCAACACTCGCCAGGAGAGATGCGGCGAGGCCTCTGTGGGGCGTGCGGTCATGTTGCACCTGCGCGGCCGCCATGCTAGCAAAGCCGCGATTTTAACGGTCCCGGCGCCTCGCGCGCCGGTCGAAAATCGAAGTCCCGCTTGAATTCCAAGGGCTTGGATCGCTAGGCGCCGCTACCGTGGCGACGGTTTTTCCCTTGCGAATTTGACAGCTGAAAAGAGCAAGGTCTGTGGCTGCAGAAGATCCGTCCGTCTCGGGAGTGTCCGGCCGTTATGCTACGGCCTTGTTCGAACTGGCGCGCGACGAAAAGTCCGTCGACGCCGTCAAGGCCGATCTCGATAAGTTCGAGGCGATGCTGAACGAAAGCGCCGATCTGAAGCGCCTGGTTCGCAGTCCGGTCTTCTCAGCGGAGGCGCAGTCCAGGGCGCTCAGTGCGGTGCTCGAGAAGGCCGAGATTTCCGGCACTTCCGCTAAATTCCTCAAGGTGCTAACCGCCAACCGCAGGCTGTTCGCCGTCGCCGATGTGATCCGCGCCTTCCGCGCGCTGGTGGCGAAATTCAAGGGCGAGGTGAGCGCCGACGTCACCGTCGCCGAACAACTCAGTGAAAAGAATCTCGACGCGCTGAAGACCGCACTGAAGTCGGTGACGGGCAAGGACGTCGCGCTCAACGTGAATGTCGATCCCTCCATCATCGGCGGCCTTGTGGTCAAGCTCGGCAGCCGAATGGTGGATAGTTCGCTTCGCACCAAACTCAATTCGATCAAGCACGCGATGAAAGAGGCAGGCTGATGGACATCCGCGCCGCGGAAATTTCCGCGATCCTCAAGGACCAGATCAAGAATTTCGGCCAGGAAGCCGAAGTTACCGAAGTCGGACAGGTGCTGTCCGTCGGTGACGGTATCGCTCGTGTCTACGGTCTGGACAACGTCCAGGCCGGCGAAATGGTCGAGTTCGAGAACGGCACCCGCGGCATGGCGCTGAACCTCGAAACCGACAACGTCGGTATCGTTATTTTCGGCGCCGACCGCGAGATCAAGGAAGGCCAGACCGTCAAGCGGACCCGCGCCATCGTGGACACTCCGGTCGGCAAGGGCCTGCTCGGCCGCGTCGTCGACGCGCTGGGCAACCCGATCGACGGCAAGGGCCCGATCCAGGCCGAGAAGCGCATGCGCGTCGACGTCAAGGCGCCCGGCATCATTCCGCGCAAGTCGGTGAACGAGCCGATGGCGACCGGCCTCAAGGCGATCGATGCGCTGATCCCGGTCGGCCGCGGCCAGCGCGAGCTGATCATCGGCGATCGCCAGACCGGCAAGACCGCGATCGCGCTCGACACCATCCTTAACCAGAAGCCGCTCAACGCGCAGCCCGACGAGAACATCAAGCTGTATTGCGTCTATGTCGCGATCGGCCAGAAGCGTTCGACGGTTGCCCAGTTCGTCAAGGTGCTGGAAGAGCAGGGTGCGCTGGAATACTCGATCGTCGTCGCCGCTACTGCGTCGGACCCGGCGCCGATGCAGTACATCGCGCCGTTCACCGGCTGCACCATGGGCGAGTACTTCCGCGACAACGGCATGCACGCCGTGATCATCTATGACGATCTGTCCAAGCAGGCCGTCGCCTACCGCCAGATGTCGCTCTTGCTGCGCCGCCCGCCGGGTCGCGAAGCCTATCCGGGCGACGTGTTCTACCTGCACTCCCGCCTGCTGGAGCGCGCGGCGAAGCTCAACAAGGATATGGGCTCGGGCTCGCTGACCGCGCTGCCGGTCATTGAGACCCAGGCCAACGACGTGTCGGCCTACATCCCGACCAACGTTATTTCGATCACCGACGGCCAGATCTTCCTCGAAACCGATCTGTTCTTCCAGGGCATCCGTCCGGCGGTGAACGTCGGTCTGTCGGTGTCGCGCGTCGGCTCGTCGGCGCAGACCAAGGCGATGAAGAAGGTCGCCGGCAAGATCAAGGGCGAACTGGCGCAGTATCGCGAAATGGCTGCGTTCGCGCAGTTCGGCTCCGACCTCGACGCTTCGACGCAGCGCCTGCTGAACCGCGGTTCGCGTCTCACGGAGCTGCTGAAGCAGCCGCAGTTCTCGCCGCTGAAGATGGAAGAGCAGGTCTGCGTGATCTGGGCCGGCACCAACGGCTATCTCGACCCGCTGCCGCTCAACAAGGTGCGCGCGTTCGAGGACGGCCTGCTGTCGCTCTTGCGCGGCAAGAATGCCGACATTCTCGACGGTATCCGCGACAGCCGCGATCTGTCGGACGATCTCGCGGCCAAGCTGAAGACCGTGGTCGAAGGCTACGCCAAGACGTTCGCATAAGAGCGCCGTCATGGCCGGGCTTGTCCCGGCCATCCACGTTTCGCAGCGTGGAAACAGTTACGTGGATGCCCGGGACGAGCCCGGGCATGACGACAGGGATAGGCTAGCGGTCCGACGCAACGGTCGAACCGCCGGGGTGAACTGAGAATGGCTTCACTTAATGACCTGGGGGTCCGCATCGCCTCGACCACGGCGACGCAGAAGATCACGAAGGCCATGCAGATGGTCGCGGCCTCAAAACTGCGCCGTGCGCAGACCGCGGCCGAGGCCGCACGGCCCTACGCCCAGAAGATGGACGCGGTGATTTCCAACATCGCTTCCGCCGCGGCGGGATCGCCCGGCGCTCCGGCGCTGCTCGGCGGCACCGGCCGCGATCAGGTTCACCTGCTGCTGGTCTGCACCGGCGAGCGCGGTCTTTCCGGCGCCTTCAACTCATCGATCGTCCGTCTTGCCCGCGAGCGCGCGCTGTCGCTGATCAACCAGGGCAAGGAAGTCAAATTCTTCTGCGTCGGCCGCAAGGGCTACGAGCAGCTCCGCCGCACTTTCGACAGGCAGATCGTCGAGCATCTCGACCTGCGCGGCGTGCGCCAGCTCGGCTTCGTCAATGCCGAAGACATTGCGAAGAGAGTGCTGGTTCGTTTCGAAGCCGGCGAGTTTGACGTCTGCACGCTGTTCTATTCGCAGTTCAAGTCGGTGATCGCCCAGATCCCGACCGCGCAGCAGATCATCCCGCTCGTGGTCGAGGCCGGCAGCGGCAGCGGTCCGGCGACCTCCTATGAATACGAGCCGGAGGAGGATGAGATCCTCACCCGCCTGCTGCCGCGCAATCTCGCGGTGCAGATCTTCCGCGCGCTGTTGGAAAACAACGCCTCGTTCTACGGCGCGCAGATGAGCGCGATGGACAACGCGACGCGCAACGCCGGCGAAATGATCCGCAAGCAGACGCTGGTCTACAACCGCACGCGTCAGGCCCAGATCACCAAGGAACTCATCGAAATCATCTCCGGCGCAGAAGCAGTCTGACCCGGCAGCAAAATTCGGCAAGAAATTCGGATCGAAGGAGATAGTCAATGGCTACAGCAGCCAACCAGATCGGTCGCGTCACCCAGGTCATGGGCGCCGTCGTCGACGTGCAGTTCGAAGGCCATCTGCCGGCCATTCTCAATTCGCTGGAGACCAAGAACGGCAACAACCGTCTGGTGCTCGAAGTCGCCCAGCATCTCGGCGAGTCCACCGTCCGCACGATCGCGATGGACGCGACCGAAGGTCTGGTGCGCGGCCAGGAGGTCAAGGACACCGGCCAGCCGATCGCCGTTCCCGTCGGTGACGGCACGCTGGGCCGCATCATGAACGTCATCGGCGAGCCGATCGACGAAGCCGGCCCGATCAAGTCGGAAGGCACCCGCGCTATCCACCAGGAAGCGCCGACCTACACCGACCAGTCCACCGAGGCTGAAATTCTCGTCACCGGCATCAAGGTCGTGGACCTGTTGGCGCCCTACGCCAAGGGCGGCAAGATCGGCCTGTTCGGCGGCGCCGGCGTCGGCAAGACCGTGTTGATTCAGGAACTGATCAACAACGTCGCCAAGGCGCACGGTGGTTACTCGGTGTTCGCCGGCGTCGGCGAGCGTACCCGCGAGGGCAACGACCTCTATCACG
>CAZSRR010000085.1:0-16812 GCA_964609175.1 uncultured Bradyrhizobium sp. | reverse complement strand
CGTGCGGCCAGCCATCTGGTCCATTCCGGCCACCACGAACCTTCGACTGATGGTACCGTGTTCAGCCATTCATCGGGCCCGGTATAGGTGGCGTGCGCCGCTTCGGTCTTGATCCGATAGGTATGTCCGGGTTCGCCGGGCGGCGCCACGATTCCCGCATTATGGCCGCCGCTGGCGAGAACGAACGTCACGTCGGCGTCGACCTGGTAGTGAATCTTGAAGACCGACTTCCACGGCGCGACGTGATCGCGAAGCGTGCCGACGACGAACATCGGGGTATGGACGTCCGACAATGAGACCGGCCTGCCCTCGACGACATACCGTCCACCTGCCAGATCGTTATTGAGGAACAGCTTGCGCAGATACTCCGAATGCATCCGGTATGGCAGGCGGGTGGCATCGGCATTCCAGGCCATCAGATCGCTCGGCGCCGCCCGCTGCCCCATCAGGTAATCGCGGGTCAGCCGTGACCAGATCAGGTCGTTGGAGCGCAGGAGCTGGAACGCGCCGGCCATCTGCGTGGTATCGAGGACGCCGCGCTCCCACATCATGTCTTCGAGGAACGCGACCTGGCTTTCATTGATGAACAGCGTCAGTTCCCCAGCCTCGGTGAAATCTGTCTGTGCCGCAAGCAGGCTGATCGACTTCAGCCGTCGGTCGCCGTCGCGCGCCATGGTGGCGGCGGCGATCGACAGCAGCGTGCCGCCCAGGCAATAGCCCAGCGCGTGCACTTTCTGGTTCGGCACGATCACGCCGATCAAGTCGAGCGCGGCCGCAACACCCAGCTTGCGGTAATCGTCGAACGCAATTTCGCGGTCGTCGGCATCCGGGTTGCGCCACGAAATCATGAAGACGGTAAAACCTTCGCCCGTGAGATACTTCACCAGAGAATTATGCGGCGACAGATCGAGAATGTAATATTTCATGATCCAGGCCGGCACGATCAACACCGGTTCCGGGCGCACCTTATCGATCGTCGGCGCGTACTGGATCAGCTCGATCAGTGCGTTGCGATACACGACCTTGCCGGGCGACGTGGCGACGGTCTTGCCGACGACGAAGTCGCCGCCGGGGACCGGACCAAGGCCGGCGGACACCAGGCGGGCCCAGTCGCTGCAGAAATTCTGCCAGCCGCGCACAAAATTTTCGCCGCCGCTCTCGAAGGTCCGGCGCAGCACCTCCGGATTGGTCGCCGCGAAATTCGACGGCGACATCACGTCCAGCATCTGCCGGATCGAGAACTCGACGATCGACTCGTTCTGCTTGGCTACTCCGCGCACGCCGGTCGCCGCGTTGTGCCACCATTGCTCACCTAGCAGGAAAGCCTGCGCCATCAAATTGAACGGCGGCTGTTCCCATTCGGCACGGGCAAAACGCCTGTCCTGCGGCGTCGGCTTAATCAATGACCAAGGTCCCTGGTCGGGCGCGAAGAAGCGGCGCGCCGCAGCGAAAAAGCGTTCGGCATCGACCACGCCCTCCTGCGCGATCTCGAGCCGCCGCTGCGGCGACGCGGCCAGATGCGACAGCCAGTCCGTATAGGCCAGCAGCAGCGCGGTCGGCGAGATGCCGCCGCTCAGGCGGGCGAGCATGGCATGAAGCGTGCGGTCGGCTGGATAGTGCTCGGTGTCTCCGCCGTGATCTGTTCGCGCTGCCGCCTGCGTTTCGATGGGCGAAGCCGGCTGCAGCCCCTCGCCGTGATCGGCGACGGCGCCGCGAACCGGCGCAACTCCGACGTCCACCGCCGGCAGGGTCGATTTCTGCTGCATGCGAACCGGTTCCGTCAGTTCGCGTTGCCGCCGATCAGGTTCGATGTCGCCGCGAGCATCCGCTCGCCATGCTTGAACACCCGTTCGGTGTCGCGGCGGATGAAGTCGAGCTGATGCTGGCCGCACTCCTGGCACATCGTCCTGATGTCCTTGACCGAATGCGCGCCGGCCATCTTCGAGACAAACTCGGAGAACAGGTGCGTTTCCGTCCGCGTCCGCTCCAGCATCTCGTCGCCGAGAAAGACCATTTCCTCGAACATGATCCGTTGCGCGCCGAGCATGAATTGCAGCGCGCTCTGGTTCAGCCTGGTAGCTTCCGCCTCGGCATTTGCGGCCGCCGAAAAGGAAGCGGGCGCGGCCCGCTCGGACGACTCTGACATGACATTCTCCCGCTTGTGCGCTCAGTGCGACATCAGCACCGGCACCGTCATACTGTCGAACATGCTGCGTGTGACGCCGCCCAGAATGCGCTCCTGCAGCCGCGAGTGACCGTATCCGCCCATGACGAGCAGGCCCATATTGCTCTCCGCCGCGATCGACAGGATGGCGCCCTGAACGTTGCCACCGTCGAGCGTCAGGCGCTGAACCTTGGCTGCGATGCCTCGACGCCCGAGATGCACGGCGAGCTGGTCGGAAGAGGCTTCGCCTGCTTCCTCATTGATCGCAATCACGGTCACCGCCTTCGCGCCAATCAGGAACGAAAGCGCATCGCGCACCGCGCGCGCCGCCAGCCGGCTGCCGTCCCAGGCGATGCCGACATGGTGCGCATCGAGCGGCCCGTGGTGGATGTGCGGGACCATCAGCATCGGGCCGCCGGAATTGAACAGGATATGTTGGGGAATCTCGTTGTCATAGCCACTGGTCGATGTGTTCGGCTGCAGCACGATCGTCATGTCGTAAAGCCGGGAGAGCGCCCCGATGATCTGCCCGGCATCGGCGGGTATGGCCGCAAGCGCCCGCGTGCCGTAAGCGATCTTGGCGAGCCTGGCTTCGGTTTCGAACACCGCCATTGCGGCGTCGGCCCGCTCCTGGGCCCGCTCCTGTTCGGCCCCCATCACCGCGGCAACGGCAGCGCCTCCACCCTCGACGATCATGCCGGCGGCGCCGATCGACTCGTAGCCGATCGAGATCGCATCGAGATGCGACCGCCGGGCGATGGCCAGGTTGACGGCGGCGTCGACCACCGGCCTGACCTGACGTTCGGAGGGAATATGAACCAGAATGTTCCTGAACATCGCCCGTCTCCCACGCATCGGCGAGGGCTTGTCGCCCCCGTCCCGGACTGTGGTTGGCAATATAGGAGGCAGGCGCAAGACCGAAGTTGATGCATGTCAAATTCGGTGATCAGCGAGCGTGACCCGCCTGAGATCGCGATAGGCTGCGATGGCTTTGCCGAGCAGCTTTTCCCCTTGATGACGGGAACCTGGCGGACGCTTCTCGCCTTGTTCATCAGCGAGGTCGGCAAGGCGTTCGAGATCGCGCATATCGCCCAGGGCGCCCTGCATTCGCTTTGCCGGCCCGTGCAGATGACGGCATTTGCCGCGGTCCCAAAGCGGGACGGTCTCCGTCAGCGCTTCAACCATGTAGCGGAAGCGCTTGGCCCGAATCCGCAGCCGGTGCCGGCGCTCCGCGCCCAGATCTTCCAGACGCCTTCCATTGCGAAGCAGTCGGGCATGCCAGCGGCCGAGTTCGCCGGCGCAATAGGACGACAGAGTTTCCGCGGACCTGCTGCGACCGAAGCGCTTTAGCCACGAACCTTGTCTGATCCAGCGCGTCAAAGCGACGATCAGGCGTTTCGTGCGGACGGAACGCAGGCCGCGCGCCAGGCGATGATGATTTCCTGCCTGTCGCTCTTCAAGTTCGTCGATCATGGGTCGGGCCCATGCCTGGTATTTCTTTTGGCGCACATGGTCCATGATGACATCGCTGTCGCGGGCGGCGCCGAGCAGGCCGTTCAGCCAGGCGATTTCCTGTTTCAGGCGCAGCCATTCGGAATCCTCCAGGATCGGTGCGAAGAACGCCACGGCGGCGCGCAGCCGCGTGATGGCGACCCGGATCTGGTGCACGGCCTCGGCATCGCCGGCACGCGCATCCGCAAGATGGCCCTTGATGGCGCCGACGGCGCCGAGCGCAATCGCCTGGAATGCGGCAGCGCAATCGAGACCCACCGCGTTAGCGGCCTTGCCACGGCCCCTGGGTTCGCAAAGATGGATTTTCATCCCTGTTCTTCCGGCGCAAACAACAGCATTTTGGCGCCGCGGAGCGTCTCATCCGGCGTCCCCGAGGCGTCGACAATATGCCAGTCGACGGCGCCGGTCGCGAACGTTTCCTGCTTCCGCGCGACAGCCCCGGTTGCATCCGACGCATCGCCCGTGCGTCGTTCGATGCGCGCCAGCCGCGTCGCGAGATCGGCGGTGAGAAACAGGCCGGTGAAGCGGATGCCGCAATTGCCAGCAAGGGATGCGATTTGTGCCCGCTCCCCCTCCTTCACGTAGGCTGCGTCGAGCACCACCGAACAGCCCTGGCCCAGCACCTGTTGCGCGGTCTGCGCAAGCATGCGGTAAACCCGCGCCGTGACGTCGGGCTGGTAGGCGGATTCCGGCAGCGTCGTGGTTTCGTCGACATTGAAAAGGTGCTTGCGGACGACATCGGAGCGAACGATGACCGCGCCGGGCGGGGAGCCGACCAGCCCCGCGAGCCCGCGCGCGAGCACCGATTTTCCCGTCCCGGACAATCCGCCGATCGCCACCAGCACCGGCGGTTCTGGTGTGATGAGACGTCCCGCCAGATCGAAATAGCGCTTGGCCTCCTGCCAGACCGCGTCATCGTCGCCGGCCTGTTCGCTCTTCATGAACTGCACATGCGCCCGGATTGCCGCCCGTATCGACAGGAACAGCGGCAGCAGGCGGAGGCCGTCGAGCCCTTCATACCCCACACCTGCCAGGTAACGATTGAACACCAGGTTCGCCGCCGCAGCCTGATTGAAATGGACGAGGTCCATCAGCGTAAAGGCGAGGTCGTACAGCACGTCGGCGGTGGCGATGACCGGATCGAATTCGATGGCGTCGAACAGCAGCGGCCGGCCATCGACGACGGCAATATTGGCGAGATGCAAATCGCCGTGGCAGCGCCGCACGAACCCGTGTTCGGCGCGCTGTCTGAGCAGCGGTTGCAACCTCGTCGCAGCGTCGCGGCTCGCGGCATCGAGCCGATCGACGGCGGCGGTATCCAGTCCGCGCACGGTCCAGAATTTTGCGGTGTTGCGCGCGATGGTGGTTGCGATCGAGGCGAGCCAGCGCTCGCCGTGCTGGCGCGGCGCTCGCGCATGGCTTTGCCGGATCGCATCGGCGACGGCCGTCGCCAGTGCCGGATCGACCGCGGTCGCAGCCGCAATCCGGTCGAGCGTCTGGTTGTCGTCGAAGCGCGCCATTTCAACCGCCCATTCGACCGGGGTTCCCGCGCCGTCGATCTCAAAGCCTCCATCGGCATGGCGCGTGATGGCAACGACACGCCGGTAGAGTTCGGGCGCGTTATCGGCGTTGACCCTCAGCTCTTCCTCGCAGGCAAGCTTGCGCTTCTCCAATGTCGAATAGTCCAGGAAAGGCAGGCGGCAGGCACGCTTGACTTTCAGCACCCGATCGGCGCCGAGAAACACCATCGAGGCATGGGTATCGATCCGCTTCCCGCCGCCACCCGGACCGAAGCTCGAGTCGTCGAGAAATTTCAGCACCTGCCGTTGCAAATCGCGCTCGGCCGTGGAGGTGCCGGCATCGGCCGTTCTGGTCATGGCAGCAACACGGCTGCACCGGTGATCTGCCCGGCGCGGAGTTTTGCGAGGACCTCGTTGGCCTCGCGCAGCGGGAACGCGCTGGTATGCGTCACGATGCCCGCCTGCGCCGCGACATCGAAGAACGCAGTCCCGTCGCCGCGCGTCAGATTGGCAACCGACAGCAGCTGCCGTTCTTCCCACAGGATGCGGTAGGGGAACGAGGGAATGTCCGACATGTGAATGCCGGCACAAACCACCCGGCCGCCCTTGCGCACGGCACGTAGCGCCAGCGGCACGAGATCGCCTACCGGCGCGAAGATGATCGCGGCGTCGAGCAGAGCCGGCGGCTGATCCGCGGACGATCCGGCCCATGCCGCACCGAGCGACATTGCGAGGCGCTGGGCCTCGACATCGCCGTCGCGGGTGAACGCATAGACCGAGCGTCCCTGCCAGCGTGCGACCTGCGCGATGATGTGGCCGGCCGCGCCGAAACCGAAAATGCCGAGATGCTTTCCCTCGCCTGCCATCGCCAGCGAACGCCAGCCGATCAGGCCGGCGCACAGCAAGGGCGCGATCGCGACGTCGTCGCCGGCCTCGCCGAGCGGAAAGCAATAGCGGGCGTCCGCGATCAGATGCGTGGCAAAGCCGCCGTCGCGCGTGTAGCCGGTGAAGCGCGGGCGGTCGCAGAGATTTTCCCGGCCGCTTCGGCAATAGTCGCATTCGCCGCAGGTATGGCCGAGCCACGGGATGCCCACGCGCTCGCCACCGCGCAACGAGGTCACGTCGGTCCCGATCGCGTCCACGCGGCCGACCACTTCGTGCCCCGGCACGATCGGATAATGGATGTCGGGCAGTTCCCCGTCCACGACATGCAGATCCGTCCGGCACACGCCGCAGGCGGCGACCCTGACGCGGACCTCCCCTCGCCCGGGAACCGGATCTTCCCGCTGCTCGAACCGAAGCGGCGCGCCGGGCGCCGGCAGGACCATGGCGTGCATCTCGTCGGTCGTCCTCACGCAAGCGTGTGCAATCTATCCCGTCCAAACCGGCGGAAATTTGATCCCCATCAAGGGGCCGCAGCCCGCTACCTCATAGCATGTTCCGGCCACTACGGCTTTAACCTGGAGGTACACATGAACACCAAATCTGTAATCCCGGTTCGAACCCTAGGCGCTGTCGCCCGGCGCGAAACCAATCCGTTCTCGCTGCTTCAGCAGGAAATCGACCGGCTGTTCGAGGGCGTCACGCGCAACATTCCGGGCTTCGCCACCACGACGATGCCGAGCATGGACATCAGCGAAACCGACAAGGCGATCGAGATCACCGCCGAACTCCCCGGCATGGAAAAGAAGGACGTCGAGCTCAACGTGGTCGACAATCTCCTCACCATCCGCGGCGAGAAGAAGAACGAGCGCGAGGAGAAGAACAAGAACTATCACCTCGTCGAACGCAGCTATGGCTCGTTCTCGCGCTCGGTCGAGCTTCCCGCGGGCGTCAAGATCGAGGACATCTCGGCCGAGATCGCCAACGGCGTACTGAAGGTCACCGTGCCGAAGCCGGCGCCGACCCAGAGCAAGCAGATCGAAATCAAATCCGCCGCCTGAGCGGAGATGCACGGGGCGTTGCGCGGCCTTGCGGCGCCTCGTCATCACAATAAAAATCCAACAGGAGATCGCCATGCGCGCGCATCAGATCATGACACATTCAGTGGCAACAATTGCGCCGGACGCCACCATTCTCGAGGCCGCCAACCTCATGCTGCAGCGGCACGTCAGCGGGCTTCCGGTGGTCGATGCGGCCGGCAAGCTGGTCGGCATCGTCTCGGAGGGCGATTTCATCCGCCGCAGCGAAATCGGCACGCAGCGCAAGCGCGGCCGCTGGTTGAGATTCCTGCTGGGAAGCAGCGCCACCGCCACCGATTACGTGCGTGAAAACGGCCGCAAGGTTTCGGAAGTCATGACCGCCGAACCGGTCACGGTGGCCGAAGACGCCACGCTGGCAGAGATCGTCAAGGCGATGGAGAGCAACGGCGTCAAGCGGCTGCCGGTCATGAAGGACGGCAAGCTGGTCGGGATCGTCACGCGCGCCAACCTCTTGCAGGCCGTCGCCGGCCTCGCCCGCGACATCCCCGATCCGACCGCCGACGATGACCACATCCGCCGCCGCATCATCGCCGCGATCGAGAAGCACGACTGGAGCCCGTTCGGGCTCAACGTCATCGTGCGTGACGGCATCGTCCATCTCAGCGGCGTGATCACCGACGAGAGTTCGCGGCAGGCAGCGATGGTCGCCGCGGAGAACGTCAGCGGCGTCGTCAAGGTGCACGATCATCTGTGCTGGGTCGACGCCATGTCAGGAATGTATCTGGAATCGCCGGAAGACGTCGAAATGGCGAAGGCCGGCTAGGCGCGCCGGCTCCGGCGCGCGGAAGCGCGTTATCTGCGCGCGCTGTCGGCCAAGGCGCGCATGATGTCCTCACGCGCGATGATGCCGGCCAGCCGCTGCTGGGAATCCAGCACCGGCAGGCTCTTCATCCGGTGGTCTACCATCAATTGCAGCACGCGCGTCAGTTTGGTCGACGGATCGACATAGAGGAATTCGGGCGTCATCACGTCGCCAACCATCCGCGACATCAAATCATCGTAGGCCGGGACCATCCGGACCGGGTTGAACGCAAAGCATTTCAGGAAATCGAAGTGGCTGACGACACCGACGATGTCGTCACCTTCGCGCACCGGATAGCAGTTGAAATCGTCGTTCTCGAACATCTCGTGCAGGTCGCGCATCGTGGTGTCGCGCGTTACCGTCTTGACCTCCTGCGTCATGTACTGCCCGGCGGTCGCTTCGAGAAATTTATGCACGGGGAGCTCTCCGCCATTGTTAACGGGACAGGAACGCGCAGCGACGCGACTCGGTGACGAGGTGGCGCGTCACGCCGCTGAGCACCCATTCGCGAAAACGCGAATGCCCATAGGCGCCGGCGATCACCGCGCCGGCGCCGATATGCCCGGCGATATTCTCGATCTGCGTGGTCACCTCTCCGGACTTTTCGGGGACCAGGGTGTTGGCCTTGATGCCATGGCCCTGAAGCCAGGCCGCGACGTCGGCGACATGCGCCAGCGCATCCGCGCGGTGGCTGGCCTGCTCGACGATTTCCGCGATCGTGACTTCGTTTGCGGCAGCCAGCAGCGGCAACGCGTCGAAGGCGGCCCGGCGCGCTTCGCGCACATCCTTCCAGGCGACCAGGACGCTCCGCAGATCGAGCCACTCGACCGCGGGCGGCACCACGATCAGCGGCCGGCCGAGCTGCATCAGGAGATCGCTCGGGTCCGGCGCCGCGTAGGGATCGACCAGCGTCTCGGCGCGGCCGCCGACCACCAGGATGTCCGCCGCACGCGCCTGCTGCAGCATGTAGGGGACCGGCAAGGCGCGGGCGGAGCGCCATTCCAGCGCCGCCGCGCGCTTCTCCACCGCGGCGCGGAATTCCGCTTCGAGTTCCGACAGCCGGCGTTCGACGGCGCCGGTCTCCTCATCAAGCATTTCTTGCGCGTAGGCGCCTTCGGCGAAATACATCGGCGGCCTGAGGTCCGAAGCGGCAACGCCGACGATGCGCGCGCCGAACCGTTCGGCGATGTCGCCGGCCACCTGAAGGCAGGGCGCATTGGGTCGATCGAGCGCCAGACCGACCATGACGGTTTTGTAGTTCATAAGCTGCTCCACGCCTCAGGACGCTCGCCGCGCCGCATAGCTTATCCTAAACGCGTGCCCCGTTTTTGAAGCTGACCTAGATCAAGAAAGCCCCGATCCCGGCCCACGTGCGCCGGAACCGGCCATAGCGCAGGGCGCGACGCCCTCATGGCGACTGAAATGGCATTGATTTCAATAAGATGTTGATCGACTGCAAATTGGTTCGGCGGCTATTTCACACGCCGGATCGAATGCGGTATCTGAGAAGCGAGAGTTGCCCGCAAGGCTGAAGATGACCGTCTCCGACCGCCCCTCTTTCGATTTGGATCCGCTCGACCGGAGCCCGCAGGGCGGCGCCGAGGCACCGGGATTCGGGGACTGGGATCTCGACCTGTCGACGCGGGCGTTGAGCTGGTCGACGGCCACCCGCAAGCTCTTTGGCGTCAGCCAGGATGCGTCGGTCGATTACGATCTCTTTCTTTCCCTGCTCGATCCGCAGGACCGCGATCGCACGGCGAGCGCCATGCAGGAGTCGATCAAGACCGGATGCAATCTCGACACCCAGTACCGGGTGCGCCGGGATTCGGACGGTGAGCATTGGCTGCGTGCTGTCGGCGCTACCATCAACGGCCCCGACGGCACCCCTGCCCGGCTCAGCGGCATCGTCATCGACATCAGCCGCGAAAAGCTCCTTGAGGAGCGCGTCAGGACGCGTGAACGCCACTTTCGATCGATTTTGGATACGATCCCGGATGCGATGATCGTCATCGACGAGCATGGCATCATGCAGTTCTTCTCCAGCGCCGCCGAGCGACAGTTCGGCTATGCGGAATGCGAGGCGATCGGGAGCAACATCAGTCTGCTGATGCCGGAGCCGGATCGCGCCCGTCATGATGCGTACATTGCGCGCTATCTGAAAACCGGCGAGCGGCGCATCATCGGCGTCGGGCGTATCGTAGCCGGCATGCGCAAGGACGGCACGACGTTTCCGATGCACCTCACCATCGGCGAAATGCGTTCGGGAGGACGGCCGTTCTTTACGGGATTCGTCCGCGATCTGACCGAGCAGCAGCAGACCCAGGCCCGGCTGCAAGAAATCCAGTCCGAACTGGTCCATGTTTCGCGGCTGAGCGCGATGGGCGAAATGGCTTCCGCCCTCGCCCACGAACTCAACCAGCCGCTATCGGCCATCAGCAACTATATGAAGGGATCGCGCCGCCTGCTGGCGGGCTCGACCGACGCCAACGCGCCGAAGATCGAAGCGGCGCTCGATCGCGCCGCCGAACAGGCCATCCGCGCCGGAGACATCATCCGGCGGCTCCGCGACTTCGTCGCACGCGATGCATCCGAGAAGCGCGTTGAGAGCCTTTCGAGGATGATCGAGGAGGCCGGTGCCCTAGGGCTCAGCGGCGCTAACGAGCAGGGTGTGCTGCTACGCTTCAATCTTGACCCGGCCGCGGACCTCGTGCTGGCCGACCGGGTTCAGATCCAGCAGGTCCTGGTCAATCTGTTCCGCAACGCGCTGGAAGCCATGGCGACGTCGACGCACCGGGAACTGAATACCTCGAACGCCAAGGCCGCCGATGACATGGTCGAAATCGTGGTTTCGGACACCGGCCCCGGCTTCGCAGGCGGTGCGCTTGCCAAATTGTTCCAGCCGTTCTTCACAACCAAGGAAACCGGTATGGGCGTAGGCCTTTCCATCAGCCGCACCATCATCGAATCGCATGGCGGCCGGATGTGGGCCGAGACCAACGGCTCCGGAGGGGCGACGTTCCGTTTCACGCTGCCCGCGGCGCATGCCAAGGATATGACCTATGCCGCAGAGCGATAAAGTTTATGTCATCGATGACGATCCGGCGATGCGGGAGTCGTTGGATTTCCTGCTCGGCGCGGCAGGCTTCGACGTACGTGTGTTCGATTCCGCCCAGGCGTTCCTCGACGAACTGACGAACCTCGAAGCCGGCTGTTTGCTGACGGATGTGCGCATGCCCGGCATCGACGGGATGGAGCTGCTGCGCCGATTGGGTTCGCGTCCAAGAAAGCTTCCCGTGATCGTCATGACCGGGCATGGCGACGTGCCGCTCGCCGTCGAAGCAATGAAGCTCGGCGCACTCGATTTTCTCGAGAAGCCGTTCGACGACGACCGCCTGATCGGCATGATTCGGACCGCACTGGCGGAGCAGGAAAGCGGCTCGAAAAACGAGACGCTGTCGGCCGATATGGCCGCCCGCATCGCGAGCCTTACCCAGCGCGAACGTCAGGTGATGCAGGGGCTGGTGACCGGGCAATCAAACAAGGCGATCGCCCGCGAATACGATATCAGCCCGCGAACGGTGGAGGTCTACCGGGCGAACGTCATGACCAAGATGCAGGCAGGTAACCTTTCCGAACTCGTGCGTTTTGCAATCCGGGCCGGTCTCGTCAAAGATTGAGCCAAGTCAATTCGTGGGATCGATACCCGTCTATCTTGACGAAATGATCGACACCCATGCCAGCGCCAAGGATGAAGCGGGACCAGCACTTCCGGAGCGAAAGGCGATGGTCTACGTCGTCGATGACGATCACGACGTGCGGATATCGTTACAGTTCCTGCTGGAGACTGAAGGATTTGACGTCCGCACCTTCCGTAGCGGAACCGCGCTACTGGCGTCTTCCACCCGAAATCGCGCGGATTGCCTGGTCGTCGATTATAAAATGGCCGAGGTTGACGGTCTGGAACTCGTTTTCCGGTTGCAAAGCGCTCAAATCTGCACGCCGATCGTCCTGATCACGGGTCATCTGGACAAGAACATTGCGGCCAAGGCGGACGCCGCTGGTGTGCGCCACGTGCTTTTGAAGCCGAATCTTGAAGAAAACCTGATCGAGAGCGTTCGGCAGGCGATCGGCGAGGCCAACCCGCCAGACCGGCCCTGAGGCCGCCTCCGTAGCACCCCGTAGGGGTTTGCCCCTAGGATATGGTCCCAAATATCGCAGGACGGTAGTCCCGGTTACACGAAGGCCATCCCGCAGCGAGGAGATGGCAAGATGCTCACCCAGACAATCACGGCTCCGGTAGCCAAGGCTTTCCCCGCCCCGCACGCCAAGCCCGCTCCGACCATCGACCAATTCAGCATGATCGCCGCCTGCGCGGGCGTGGTCGCCAGCGAGTTTTCCTACCGCAAGGACGAGGAAATCTACGGTGACGGCGAGCCCTGCGAGTACGTCTATCAGGTGGTTCACGGCGCGGTTCGTACCTACAAGCTCCTCAACGACGGACGGCGCCAGATCGGCGCGTTCCATCTGCCAGGCGACGTGTTCGGCCTCGATGCCGGCGCGACCCATCGTTTGACCGCGGAAGCGATCACCGACACCACCGTCCGCCTGGTCAAGCGCCGCAGCCTCGAATCGGCCGCGCGATCGAACGTCGACGTCGCCCACCACCTCTGGACCATGACTGCCAACGGTCTCCGGCACGCCGAAGAGCACATGCTGCTTCTTGGCCGCAAGACCGCGATGGAGAAGGTCGCAACCTTTCTCCTCGAAATGGACCGCCGCCTCACCAGGGCCGGCCTGATGGCGCTGCCGATGTGCCGCCGCGACATCGGCGACTATCTCGGCCTGACGCTCGAAACCGTCTCCCGCGCGCTGTCCCAGCTCAACGACCAGGGTGTGCTGGCGTTTTCGAGCGCCCGCCAAATCGTCCTCCGCAACCGCCAGCGGCTGGCAGACATGGACGCCTGAGCGTAAACTGGGCCGCGAGGCCCTGGTAACCCGGGAGGACAACGTGAACAATTATCGCGTCTCTTTCTACAAGGATATCTGCAACTCCGATGGCCATAGCTTCAAGTGCCTGCAACGTCAGATCGACGTCCAGTCGGCCGGACCGTCGCAGGCGCTGGTATTGGCGGAAAAGCTGGTGGACAACGAGCGTCTGAACGCCGACTGCGTCGAGGTGATGCATCTAAGCGGTCAGCACGGGTTCGAGCATGCGGCGAATCAGGCGTCCGCTCCCTGTAAGCACACCTGGAGCCGCGTGGCCTCGTGAACTGACCGGATCGTTTGATCCAGCGCAATGCGATCCCTGCCGGATCGGCGGAGTATTCATTTGGATGATGCTCCGACGACGATGTCCGCATCATTATTCGGCGATCTCGCCGTTTTCTCCTAAGACTGCCCCGCCACTGCTGGACACAACGTCCGCGTAGCGGGGCATTTTTATTCTCTGCCTGCAAAATCGACAACGGCCGCCAATTTGATTTGCTGCCTTCTGGTAGCGTTCGGCCGCAAAACCGGTAAGGTTGCTCCGAGCCGGGTCGCTTCCCCGGTTCGTCCGCTCATTCTCGCCTGTCGACAGCTTCGGAGTAGCCGTTGAACGTTTGCCATCGCGTCGCGCTCGCCGTCTTGCTGGCTTGCGCCACGCCGCCATTTGCAGGCGCAGCCTTCGCCGAAAGCGCGATCGCCGAAGCCGTCGCCAAGCCGGTATCGCTGCCGGACATCGCCATCGGATCTGTCGACGCACCGATTGTTCTGACGGAATATTCATCGATGACCTGCCCGCACTGCGCAGCGTTCGGGCAGAACGTTTTCCCCATGCTGCGGTCGAAATATATCGACACCGGCAAGGTCCGTTTCGTGTTTCGCGAATTCCCGCTCGACATCAAGGCCGCCGCCGCCTCGATCCTGGCGCGCTGCATCGGCAACGGCGATCCGGAAAAATACCTCGGCGCGGTCGAGATCATGTTCAAGCTGCAGGATCGCCTGGTGGCGCAGACCAAGGATACGCTGCTCTATGTCGGCAGGCAGCACGGCATGAGCGAACAGGACGTCGCGACCTGCGAGGAGAATCAGGCGCAATTCGACAGGTTGACCGCCGACCAGCAATACGCCGTCCAGGTGCTGAAGGTGACGTCGACGCCGACCTTCTTTCTCAACGGCGTGATGTTCCGCGGCGCGATGCCGTTCGAGGAATTGGAAGAACGGCTCGAGCAACTGCTCAAGAAATAGCGCTCAGATATCGTCGCAATCCCCCCTTGTTTATTGTGGCCGCCTCGTCGATGATGGCCCCAATAAGCAAAGATAGGGAGAAAGCGCCGTGGTCGCAGCTTTGCGCGTGGTGTTGGCTGTTGCATGGCTGCTGACCGGTGTTGCGGCATCGGCTGCGCAAAACTACCCGGCCCGGCCGGTACGCATTGTCGTCGGCTTCCCTGCCGGTGGACCGACCGACGTCATTGCGCGCGTCGTCGCCCAGAAGCTGACCGACAATCTCGGCCAGCAATTCTTCGTTGAAAACATCGGCGGCGCCGGTGGCAATACCGCGGCCGGCCAGGTCGCGCGCGTGACGCCGGACGGCTACACGATCATGGCGATCAGCACCGGCTTCGTCGTCAATCCCAGCCTCTACGCCAAGGTGCCGTACGATCCGGTCAAGGATTTTGCGCCGGTGACGCTGGTGGCGGTGTCGCCGAATGTCGTGGTGGTGAACCCGCAGGTTTCCGCCAAGACGCTGCCGGAACTGGTGCAACTCGTTAAGAACAATCCCGGCAAATACGGCTTTGCCGGACCGGGCGTCGGATCGACGCCGCACCTGGGCGGCGAGCTGTTCCGCCTCGCCTTCAATCTGGATCTCGTGCATGTGCCTTTCACCGGCGCCGGCCCGGCGATCCAGGCAACGATCGGCGGCCACACGCCGATTGCCTTTACCGCCCTGCCGCCGGCGCTGGCGGCGGTGCAAAACGGCCAGTTGCGTGCGCTCGGCATCGCATCGGCCGAACGGGCCGCCGGCATGCCTGACGTGCCGACTTTCGCCGAGCAAGGCGTCAAGGATCAGGACGCCGACACGCTCACGGGCATCGTCGCACCTGCCGGGACGCCGAAAGAAATCGTCGACCTGCTCTATCGCGAGATCGCAAGAGCGGTTGCCCAACCGGACGTGAAAGAACGTCTTACCGCGCTCGGTTTCAAGCCGGTCGCCAACACGCCTGACCAGTTCGGCGCGCGCATCAGACTTGAGATCGAGAAGTGGAGCGAGGTGGTTCGCGACGCAAAGCTGCGGATCGAGTGACGGGTCAGGCGCTAGGTAGCGGCCGCCCGTCGGCCGCATCCGCGGTCTGCAGGAAGGTCAGGCCGATACGATTTTTCTGGATCCAGGCGACGCGACATTCGTGCACGACGGCGCGGTCGTTCGCCATCACCAGGCGAAAGCGCTGAGGAACGAAGGCCGGGTTGTCGACGTCGATTGCCGCGCCTTCCGGCGAAATATTGCGGACCATGCACGGCATGACGGAACCGCCCGACGAAACAAAGCCGGGCTCGTCAAGGTCCATGCGTGGATATCTGCGCTTCTCTTCCATGCCCCATCCACCCCTCGTGCAGCCGAACCGCTAACCTAGCGAAAGAACTTACACAAGTCGGCTCGCCGGCATTGTGCAGAGCGGTACGAACGCCTTATTGGCAGGTGTGATCTCACCCATCATGGACTTGCCGATTCCCGTTGGCGCGCGTTAGCTTTTCACTAACCAACAACCCAAGGGCGGAACGGACCGGCAGGCATGGTCGCTACGATACCGATCGCAAATTCAGGCAGCCTTGGCGGCGACCGCGCGATGATCGCTTGCGCCGAGGCCATGTTCGAGGATATCGCGGCGGCCTCCGGCGACATCGAAACCACGCGGCGACTGCCGCCTGCCCTGCTCGACAAGCTGCACGACGCGCAGTTGTTTCGCCTGCTGCTGCCCCGCTCGGCCGGCGGTATCGAGACCGATCCCGTCACCTTCTTCCACGTCATCGAGACCATCGCCAAGGCCGATGCTTCTACGGCCTGGTGCCTCAGCCAGGCCGGCGGATGCGCGATGTCGGCAGCCTATCTCGACCTCCCGGTGGCGCGGGCGATCTTCGGCGATCCGCGCGCGGTGCTGGCTTGGGGGCCCGGTCCCAAGGTCCGCGCGGTCGAATACGAAGGCGGCTACCGGGTCACCGGGGTCTGGTCGTTCGCCTCGGGCGGCCGGCATGCAACCTGGCTCGGTGCGCACTGCCCGATATTTACGGCCGACGGCTCGCCGAGGCTCGACGCCAACGGCGCGCCGCTGGAGCGCACCATGCTGGTGCGAACCGAGGACGTCGAATGGACCGATATCTGGAACACGGTCGGCCTGCGCGGCACCGCCAGCGACCAGTTCGCGCTCAACGATTTCTTCGTCCGCGCCGACCATTCGATCACCCGCGAGTTCGACCGCGAATGCCGCGAGCGCGGCCCGCTCTACCGCATGAGCAATCACACCTGCTACCAGATGGGCTTTGCCGGCGTCGCCTGCGGCATTGCCCGCTCCGCGCTCGAAAATTTCGTCGAGACCATGCGCACCAAGGTGCCGCGCGGCGCGAGACAGTCGTTGCGCGACAATGCCGTGGTCCAGTCCAACCTCGCGCAGGCGGAAGTCAATCTCCGCGCAGCCCGCAGCTATCTGTTGCAATCGATGGCCGATATCTGGGAGGATCTCAGCGCAGGCGCGACGATTACGGTGGCACAGCGCATGAATATCCGCATGGCCTCCACCAACGCCATCCACAAGGCGCGCGAGGCGGTCGACTTCGCCTACAACGCCGCCGGCGCCA
>CAZSRR010000084.1:0-17269 GCA_964609175.1 uncultured Bradyrhizobium sp. | reverse complement strand
CGTTGAGGACATAGATCGTCGCGGCAGGGGCTTGGGCGCTTCCTTGGGCCATCCGGATTCCAGCAAACAGGGTCGGTGCAGGTCGCGGCGTTATAGGTAACATCGCGGCGCAGGGGAAGCCTTCCGGCCTGCCGGAATGCCCCCCAAATGCCTCATCTAATTCGTAAAAAGTCGCCCGTAACCTACGGTAACCATTCGTTAACTCACTTTGGGCGCAGCCTCAAGAAAAAGGGGTGGGCAACTCTGCCCACCCCCGATTGCTTCTCAAAGCTGTCACAAAAGTCACAGAAGGCGTCAGCCCTCAATGATGTAGACGATCTCGCGGGTCTGCGGACGGACGATCACGTAGCGCCCCTTCACCAGGATCACCTCGTAGCCACGCCATTCCGGATAGATCTCGACGATCCGGGGCGGGAGCGGGTGGAAGCGAACCGAGGCAGGCACCGCGGTGCCGACCGAGATGTTGAAGTTCACGTTGGTGGTTTCCTGGATCTTCTCCGACCGGATGGCGGTGTTGATCTGGGAACGCTTCTCGGCCGGCGGCGCCGCGGTCGCCGAGGTGGCGGCGTTGCCCGTGGTGGTCTGGGACTTGCTGTCGGTCGTGCCCTTGGTCTGGGCCGTATCACCGCTCTTGCTGTCGCGGCCCTCTGCCTTCATGTCCTTGCCGCCCTTCGGCGCGGTCTCGGACTGCATGCTCTTGGACTTCTCGCCCTGCATGCGGTTGCCGTCCTGCGCGCTCTTGCCGGAAGGCTGCGCCTTGTCGGACTCCGAGGCCTTCATGCCCGACTCGCCGCGCATGCCCGGCTCGCCACGTCCGCTCGATTCGGCACCCTTCATGCCGGAACTGCCGCCGCCATCGCGCTGCATCGCGCCGCCGGCGGAGCCGCCGGTGTCACGCTGCATCGCGCCGCCGGACGAAGCGCCGCCGCCGGAAGCAGGCGCGCCCTGCTGCGCCGCGGGTGCCGAACCGGCGCCGCCGCCCGGACCCTGTGCGTTGGCGATACCGGTACCGGCGATCAGAGCCGCCGCGGCGGCCGAAATCAAAAAGCGATTTGTCATCTGCTGTCTCCTCACATGTCTGCATTGCCCGCACCCCAACGAGAAGAAACGCGCGATGTTCCGGAACATTGCCGGTTCCGGCGACTTTGTTTTGTGAATGCGGGATTAACCGGGGCGCATTGAAGGGCCGCAAACACGCGCGTTGAAGCGCCGCAAACAGATGAGCGCCGCAAACGAAAAGGCCGGCTGTCGGGCCGGCCTTCGTTGCGAGATATTGGAAGTGCGACGCGATATCAGCAGGTCGCCTTGCCGCATCGGGCGTTGCTGATCTTTTCGCGCAGGGCCTCGACGCCGACCGCGCCGATCACGACCTGCTTGCCGATCACGTAGCTCGGCGTGCCGTTCATCCCCATTGCTTCGGCGAGCTTGAAATTTTCCTCCAGCGTGTTGCGTACTTCGGCGCTCGCAAGGTCCTTTTCCAGCTTGGTCATGTCGAGGCCGACTTCCTTGGCCACCGCCATCGCGCGCGCCTTGTCGGCGGCGCCGCGGCCGGTGAGCAGCTTCTGGTGGAAGTCGAGATATTTCTTGCCGGTCGGATCCTGCATGCGTACGGCGACGCCGACCTGCGCGGCTTCGACCGAACCCTGGCTCAGCACCGGAAATTCCTTCAGCACCACCTTCAGCTTCGGATCGGCCTTCATCAATTCCATCATGTCCATCATCGCGCGCTTGCAGTAGCCGCAATTGTAATCGAAGAACTCGACGAAGGTGACGTCGCCGTCCTTGTTGCCGAGCGTGACGTTGCGCGGCGAGTTGAAGATCGCTTCGGCATTCTTGGCGACGCCGGCTTCGTGCTTGGCGGCTTCCGCCGCGGCCTGGCGCTTGCTGAGTTCCGTCATCGCCTCTTCAAGCACTTCGGGATGTGCGATCAGGTATTCGCGGACGATCTTCTGGATGTCGCTGCGCTGGGTGTCGTTGAAGCTTTGCGCGGAAGCGGACATCGGCGCGCCGCACAGCGCCAAAACGAAAAATGTGGAGGCAAAAAACGCGGAAGTCAGGAAACGGAGCGATGGCATCGATTAATCCTTATACGGCGGTTCTGCGGCAATTCTGCTGAGCCGGCTCCCGGGTCAACATCCCGGCTCCGATTATAGCCGAACATGGCCGATTGCTAGTTGCTCTTCTGGCCCGGCAGCGGCTTGGCGCTCACAATGTCGTCAGCCTTGACCCATCCCGGCGTACCGATGGCGAAGCGCGTCTTTGCCCGCGACGCAAGGTCGCGCGCCGTCTTGTTGTCGCCGCGCAGATAGGCCGCCTGGGCCGAGGCCAGATCGGCCTGCGCGTAGTCGCCCTTGCGGCCATAGGCCATCGCGAGCTGCATGTAGCCGAGCGGAGCCTCGGTCTCGCGCGCCACCGCGGTACGGAGGATGGCGATGGCCTCGTCGGTGTAGGCGTTGTTGTTGGTCGCCACCAGGGCCTGGCCGAGCATCATCGCGATCAGCGGCGTGTTGTTGGAGAGCGCGAGCGCCTTGCGCAGCGGCGCGATCGCTTCCTGCGGCTTGCCGCCCTCCAGCAGCGCCTGGCCGCGCACTTCGTAGAAGTAGGGGTTGTTCGGCTGCTGCTGGATCAGCGCGTCGATCTGGCTGAGCGCGCTGCGCAGGTCGCCATGCAGGTAGGTCGAGATGGCGTGGGCGTAACGCGCCGGCAGGCTGGTGTTGGACATCGGATAGCGCCGGTAGACGGTCTCCGGCCGTTCCATGAAGGCCGAAATCTTGGCGCGCACCATGTCGTGGCGCAGTTGCAGGGCAGGGTCGTCCTTCTTGTCCCAATAGGGGCTCGACCGCGCCAGTTCTTCCAAAGCGGCGACGCGCTGGGCCGGCATCGGATGCGACTGAACGTAGGGATCGGTGCCGCGGGCGGCGAACAGGCCTTCCTCGGTGAAGCGCTTGAAGGTTTCGTACATGCCCCGCGAGGACTGTCCGGTGGCGTTCAGGAACTTGACGCCGGCCTTGTCGGCGTTTTCTTCCTGCTGGCGGACGTAGGAAAGCAGGTTGCGGCGGATGATTTCTCCCGGCGCCGAGAACATGGCGGCCCCGGCGTTGGCCAGGCCGCTGCTGGCGCCGCCGCTTTGCGAGCCCGCCACCATTGCCCCGGCGCCGAGCAGCATGGCGATGATCATCTGCGTCTGGGCCTGCGCCATCTGCTCGCGCATCTTGGCGAGATGGCCGCCGGCGAGGTGGCCGGTTTCATGCGCCATCACGCCGATGATCTGGTTCGGCGTCTCCGACTGCATGATGGCGCCATAATTGACGAAGATGCGGCGACCGTCGGCGACGAAGGCGTTGAAGACGCTCTGGTTGATGATCACCATCTGGATGTTCTGCTTCTCCAGGCCGGCGGCGCGCAGGATCGGCCTGGTATATTCGCGCAGCAACTGCTCGGTCTCGGTGTCGCGGAGCACCGGCGGGCCCTTGGCCTGCTGCGCTTCGGCCGCCATCGGCGCCGCAGCGAGCGCCATGGCCATCGCCAGCGCGGTCAACTTCAGTGGTTTCTTGCGTAAGATGCGGAGCAGCATGAGCGGTCTTTGGCGATTGCGATCTCTGGCGATTGCGGTCTCTGGCGATTGGCGCGCGTCCTATCCTGTCCGGACGCCAGGTTCGGTTTCCGGTTAGATCAGAAGCAGGTTCGGGTTTGTCGTTTCAACCTGTTTCTTTCACCGGCGAGGACATCTCCGGGAACATGGGTATCGCTTCGCTGGAAAAGCCTATAACAAGCCCCCGAATACGGCCAGTCCGGGGCGCCCGCCGGTTCGGGAACCCGAATTCGGCGGCACCTCGCACAAATTGCAGATATCGATGGTGGAACCGACACTTAGAGACCGCGCGGCAGCGCTGCTGACGCCCTCGATCCGAAGCGATGTCCCCCCGTTCATGGTGATGGACGTGATGGCGGCGGCGGCCCGCATCGAGGCGGCCGGCGGCGATGTCATTCACATGGAAGTGGGCCAGCCGGCGGCGCCGGCGCCGAGGGTCGCGATCGCGGCCGCGCATGCCGCACTCGATTCGGCGCGGATTGATTACACATCCGCGCTGGGCATTCCCTCGCTGCGCGCGAGGATCGCAAGACATTACCGGGACACTTATGGCTGCGCGCTCGATGCCGAGCGCATCGTGATCACGACCGGCTCTTCCGGCGGATTCATCCTGGCGTTCCTGTCGATGTTCGAGCCGGGCGATCGGGTCGCCGTCACCGTGCCAGGCTATCCCCCGTACCGGCACATCCTGACGGCGCTCGGCTGCGAGCCGGTGCTGATCGAGACCTCGAGCGATACGCGTCACGCGCTGACCGGCGAGGCGTTGCTGGCCGCGCACCGCAAGACGCCGCTGAAGGGCGTGCTGGTCGGAAGTCCCGCCAATCCCACCGGCACGATGATGTCGCGCGAGGCGCTCACCGGGCTGATCGATGCGGCGGAAGGCGCCGGCATCCGCTTCATCTCCGACGAGATCTATCATGGCCTCGACTACGCATTTCCGGCGGTGACGGCGGCCGAGCTCTCGCCGCAGGCGCTGGTGATCAACTCGTTCTCGAAATATTTCTGCATGACCGGTTGGCGGGTCGGCTGGATGGTTGTGCCGGAGCCGCTGGTGCGCCCGATCGAGCGGCTGCAGCAGAATCTGTCGATATCGGTGCCGACGCTGTCGCAGATCGCGGCCGAGGCGGCATTCGAGGGCCGCGAGGAGATGGAGGCGATCAAGCGCGGTTATCAGGAGAACCGCCGCATTCTGATCGAAGGACTGCCGAGAGCCGGGCTGACGAAATTCCTGCCGGCCGATGGCGCCTTCTACCTCTACGCCGATGTGTCCGATTTCACCGTCGACAGTTTTGAATTCGCCGGCCGCATGCTCGAAAAGGCGCATGTGGCGGCAACCCCGGGCGTCGATTTCGATCCGATCCACGGCCGCAGGTTCATCCGCTTCTCCTATGCGCGCTCGGCCGAGGAGATGCACGAAGCGGTGGCGCGCATCGCGCGCTGGCTGCGATAACGCCGGCCACCTCATCCACCATCACCCGACTGCAACAACGGGAGTTTCCGTGACCGTCCGAACCATGACTGAAACCGCTGCCGCACCGCATTTTCCGCTCGCTGCGCTGCTGTGGCCGCACCGCGCGGACGGATCGTCCGGCCTCGTGCGCAACGCCATCCTCGTCGTGCTGGGAACGGCGCTGCTGACCCTGTCGGCGAAGGTCAATCTGCCGCTGCCCTATGTGCCGATGACGCTGCAGACCCTCGCGGTGCTGATGATCGGGGCGGCCTATGGCTGGCGGCTCGGCAGCGCGACGATCATCGCCTATCTGGCCGAGGGCGCCATCGGACTCCCGGTGTTCGCCGGTCCGGTTGGCGGCATCGCGCCGCTGATCGGTCCGACGGCCGGATACCTTTATGGCTTTGTGGCCGCGGCGTTCGTCGCGGGCTGGCTTGCCGAGCGCGGCTGGGACCGCTCGGTGCTTTGGCTGTTCGCGGCGATGGCGTTCGGACACATGCTGATTCTCGCCGCCGGGTTCGGCTGGCTGGCGTTCGGCCTGAAGCTCGGCATCGAAAAGGCGTGGCTGGTCGGCATTGCGCCGTTCATCGCGGCCTCGCTGATCAAGAACGCGCTGGGTGCGGCACTGGTGCCGGCGATTCGGCGTACGGTCGATGCACCCCGGTAGACGGCGCGCGCCGTCTACTCTGTTGCAACCGGCGTCGAGACGGCGTTGCGACGGGCAATAAAAAACCGCCCGGCTTCGACCGGGCGGCTTTGCTTGTTGCGACCCTTATTCGCCGCTGCCGAAGCGTCGCGACCACCAGCCGGCCTTGCGGGGGGCGGCATCGACCGGCGTCGCGGTCGCCGGTTCGCTCGGCGCGGGCGGCTCCGGCGCGGGCGGGCTGATGGAAACAACAGGTTCGGTCGGCGCGCTGGCCGCGAAGCTGACCTTTTCGCGTACGGTCGAACGACGCCGCGCGGCAGCCGGCTCTGGTTCCTGCGCCGTCTCATCGATCGCTGGCGCGGGCGTATTCTCGGCCGGTTCGGGCCGGTTATAGGCCACCGGCTGCGGTTCCGGGTCCGGTTCGGCTGGAACGTCGGTTTGGACAAGCGATGGCGCGGGCTCCGACCCGCCGCCGTCGAAATCGGCGACCGCTTCGGTCACTTCCGGAGCAGAGGGCGGCCCGAGTTCGTCTGAGATCGATCCGGCAAGGCCGTCTTCCAGCTCGCCGCCCCGCCGACGGCGTCCGCCGCGACGGCCACGGCGGCGCGGGCGCCGCTCGCCACTCGCCGGCTGATCACCGCGGAGCATGCCGGGTTGTTCGTCGCCTTCTTCTTCCTCGGCTTCGCCATCCTCGGCGGTCGCACCTTCGAGCGCGTCGCTCGCGACGCGCATCGTATCACTGTCATCGCGCGGTACGGCGCCGTCACGCGGCTCGCCGCGGCCGCGCCGGCGCCGGCGGCGCTTGCGGCGGTGACCGTCGCCTTCGCCGGTGGCCGCCTCGGCGGCATCCTCGGTCAGTCCCTCGGTTTCGTCGGTTTCGACTTCGGATTCGGTTTCGATGTCGAACGCATCATCATCGTCATAGGCTTCCTCGACCTGCGGCGGGGAGGCGGCGGCCTGCGCCACCAGCAATGCCTTGGCGGCTTCCAGCGTATGCACCTGTTCGCCGCGGTCGATGATGAACGACTGCTGGCCGGTTACCGTCGGATCGGCACTGACGGCGAGCGACACCTTGAAGGCGTTTTCGAGATCGCGCAGGTGGCCGCGCTTGTGGTTCAACACATAGAGCGCGACGTCGGTGCGGGTGCGCACCACCAGATTGTGGGTCGCGCCCTTCATCAAAATCTCTTCGATGCCGCGCAGCAATTGCAGCGCGACCGAGGAGACCGAGCGTACGTGACCGCTGCCGCCGCAAACCGCGCAAGGCTCGGTCGAACTTTCCAGCACGCTGGCGCGAATGCGCTGGCGCGACATTTCCAGCAGGCCGAAATGCGAGATGCGCCCGACCTGGATCCGGGCGCGGTCCTGCCGCAGGCAGTCGGACAGCTTGCGCTCGACCGCGCGGTTGTTGCGCTTCTCGTCCATGTCGATGAAGTCGATGACGATCAGGCCCGCGAGATCGCGCAGGCGCAGCTGCCGCGCCACTTCCTCGGCCGCCTCGAGATTGGTCTTGAGCGCGGTGTCCTCGATGTGATGTTCGCGGGTCGAGCGGCCGGAGTTGACGTCGATCGAGACCAAGGCCTCGGTCTGGTTGATGACGACGTAGCCGCCGGAGCGCAATTGCACGGTCGGCGAAAACATCGCATCCAGCTGGCTCTCGACGCCCATCCGCGAAAACAGCGGCTGGCCGTCGCGATATTGCTTCACCGCCCGTACATTGGAGGGCATCAGCATCTTCATGAAGTCGCGCGCTTCCTGGTAGCCCGCTTCGCCGGCGACCTGGATTTCGTCGATTTCCTTGTTGTAGAGGTCGCGCAGCGAACGCTTGATCAGCGAGCCTTCCTCGTAGACGAGGGTCGGGGCCTGCGACTTCAGCGTCATGTCGCGGACGGTTTCCCACATCCGGATCAGATATTCGAAGTCGCGCTTGATTTCGGGCTTGGTGCGCGAGGCGCCGGCGGTACGCAGGATGATCCCCATGCCCTCGGGCACGTCGAGATCCTGCACCACTTCCTTCAACCGGGAGCGGTCCTGGGCCGAGGTGATTTTGCGGCTGATGCCGCCGCCGCGGGCGGTGTTGGGCATCAGCACCGCGTAGCGACCGGCCAGCGACAGATAGGTCGTCAGCGCCGCACCCTTGTTGCCGCGCTCCTCCTTGACGACCTGGACCAGCATCACCTGTCGGCGCTTGATGACTTCCTGGATCTTGTACTGACGGCGCGGGCGGAAGGCGCGCTCCGGCACTTCTTCCAGCACGTCGTCGCCGCCGACCGATTCGACGACGTCCTCTTCAGCGTCCTCGCCGTCGTCCTCGTCATCGTCCTCGTCGCCTTCGGCGGCATGCTCTTCATGCGGGACCGCGGGATATTCGTCGCCGGCGTGCTCGACATGCGGCATGTCGTCGGCCAGCGCGGCATCTTCCTGCGCCAGCTCGGCGTCATGGTGCTCGTCGTGGCGCTCGTCCCGCGCTTCGGCGTGACGCTCGTCTTCGACAGGCGGAGCGATACTGACCGGTTCCGCAACGGCCGGGGCGGCATCATCGGTTTGCGCTTGCGCCGCCGGCGCTTCGCTGGCCACGGGGGCCGTGGCGTCATGGGCAGTCTTGTCATGATCGCCATCGTACGATTGTTCGTCGCCGTGAGCCTGCGCGGGGCGGTCGTGCGCGTCGTGGTCGTGATGGACGGCGTCTTCGTGATGTTCGACGTCGTGCAACGGCGCTTCACCCGCCTGCACGCCGTCGTATTCGTGCGGATGGTCCTCTCCCTCATAAAGGGGCTGGGCGGCTTGCGACGGATCGATGGCGGCACCATCGACGATCTCGCTCTGGACGCGGTCGGCATGGCCGCGCCGGCGGGCGTTGCGGTGGCGCGAGCGGCCGCGGCGATGGTTGGAACGATTCTCGCTCTCTTCCTCGGCCTCGCGGTGCGCGCGCTCGTCGGCCTCGATCAGGGCCTGACGGTCGGCGACCGGGATCTGGTAATAGTCCGGGTGAATTTCGCTGAACGCCAGGAAGCCGTGACGGTTGCCGCCATATTCGATGAACGCCGCCTGCAGCGACGGTTCTACGCGCGTGACCTTGGCGAGATAGATATTACCACGGAGCTGCTTGCGCTGGGCGGTCTCGAAATCAAACTCTTCGACGCGGTTGCCGCGGACCACGACGACCCGGGTCTCTTCCGGGTGGGTGGCGTCGATCAACATCTTGTTGGGCATTTTGGAACTCTTGACGGCGGCGGGCGCGGTGCATGGCGCGCGCAAATTGCGCGGCCCGGTGACGCGACGGTCCACCTGATTCGGGGGTGAGGGGAAGGCCGAAACGCACTTCTTGTCGCCGCGCCGATCGAGGAACCGCAGGAGCGAGGGGCCGTGCGAAGCTTTCACCCCGCGTTGGCACGATCGTTCGTTGGATCCTGGTCGGCAATGCAGTCTGGCGCATCAAGCGTCGGCCCGTCTAAACATATTGGCGGAAGGATACCGCCGTATCTTTCGCTGAAGGCCCGGCATGGCGCCTGAACGCCCGCCGGCTATCGCATATCGGACCGTTTGGGGTCCGGATAATCGGTTTTGCCGTGTCTCAAGATGTCCCTGGAAAGTACCCATAAAGTACTTGGGACAAGATGCCGCCCGGGTTCAAAACCGCCTCTCCGGGTCAGCCGCGCGCGGCGCTGGCTGGGGAGGGATCGGGAAAGACGCAGGTCCCTTCGGCTTCGAAGGGTCCGGCGCGCACCGGGAGGCTGAACGCGACACAACCGGGAGTATTAGCCGTCAGCACCTCGTACATACGTGGATTGGCGACTGCGTGCAAGGGAAGCGCGATGGAACCCGCTTCCTAGCGTCGCAGGGCGGCAACAGTCCCGCCTTTTCACAGATTCGCCCTTAAGGTCCAATTAACCCTGCACTCCTATTGCGGTAAGTGAAGGCTGTTCCGGAGGCACCGAATCGTTGGCGAGCCGTGCAAATCAGCCAGTTTTGCTGGGGTGGGGCCTGTTGTGCGCTGCGGCATTGCCGTGCGGGCTGGTCGGCCACGCGGCCGCGCAGGCACAGGCCCACCAAGCGCCTGCGACCTACCAGACCCCGCTGTATCAAGGGCCCGCTACGATTCCGAGCCCCGCGCCGGTATCGAACTTCCCGATTGCGTCTGACGCACGCTTGGCGGGTGATGCGAGGCAGACGCGCTTCATTCTCGATCTCGACAAGCCGGTCCAATTTCGGGCGTTCACGCTGGCGGATCCCTATCGGGTGATCGTTGACCTCAACCAGGTCAATTTCCAGCTTCCGGCCGCGGCCGGGACCTCGGGGCGGGGATTGGTCAAGGCGTTCCGCTACGGTCTCGTGATGCCCGGCGGCTCGCGGATCGTGTTCGACCTGACCGGTCCGGCGAGGATCGCCAAATCCTATATCGTGGAGGCGGCCAATGGCCAGCCGCCGCGGCTGGTACTCGAATTTGAAGAGGTCGACCGCACCGCCTTCGTGCAGGCGCTGGCCCCCGAAAGCCGGCCAGAACTGCGGCCCGCGATCGCCGAGGCCAATGCCAACGCGGCGGTCGCAAAGGCCGAAGCGCCGGCCGCGCCGTCGAACCCCGCTGACAAGAGGCCGGTGGTGGTGATCGATCCCGGCCATGGCGGTGAAGACAACGGCACCGAGGCCGGCGGCACCGACTTCATGGAGAAGAATCTGGTGCTGACCTTCGGATTGGCGCTACGGGATCGGCTCGAGAAATCGGGCAAATACCGCATCGTGATGACCCGGACCGACGACACCTTCGTTGCGCTCGGCGACCGCGTGAAGGTCGCGCGCAGAGAGTCGGCGGCGCTGTTCATCTCGATCCATGCCGATGCCTTGAAGCGCGGCGTGGGCGACGCCCAGGGGGCCACCATCTATACGCTGTCGGACAAGGCGTCCGACAGCGACGCCGAGCGGCTGGCTGACGCGGAAAACAAGTCGGACGCGATCGGTGGCGTCAATCTCGCCGACGAGCCCAGTGAAGTCGCCGACATCCTGATCGATCTGGTGCAGCGGGAGACCAAGACGTTCTCGAACCGCTTTGCGCGGGTGCTGATGGGCGAAATGAAGACCACGGTCCGGATGCACAAGCACCCGCTGAAATCCGCCGGTTTCCGGGTGCTGAAGGCGCCCGACGTGCCCTCGGTCCTGGTCGAACTTGGCTACGTCTCCAACAAGGCCGACCTGGAACATCTGGTTTCCGAAAGCTGGCGGAACAAGACGGTTGGCGCGATGGCACAGGCGATCGACGCATTTTTAGCCAAACGGCTGGCAACCGCCGCGCCCGGCAAGTAAAATTTTCAGTGCGGGCGGCGTAAGCGCCGGCGGATAAGGCATGCGTTCCGGCGGCCCAAGCCCTAGTTTGGCCACAGCGGCAACGGTATAGAAAATCGGCTGCTGGTCTTCGGAATCGGTCAATATTGTCCGCCGGACCCTCTATATGTTCGACCGCGTGACGGCGGCCCTTATCGGGATCGCCGTGTTAGGATGGCGCCGCAGATTTCGGCGCACAGGGTTGAAACGGAACTTCGATAATGCGCTTGCTGGTCCGGTTTTTGGGTTTCCTGTTCGCCGCCGGTACCGTCGTGTTCCTGGTCGGCGTGGCCGGCGTTGCCGGCGCGGTCTGGCATTTCTCCAAGGACCTGCCCGATTACTCGCAGCTGCAGGATTACGAGCCGCCGGTCATGACGCGGGTGCACGCGTCCGATGGCGCGCTGATGGGGGAATATTCCAAGGAGCGGCGGCTCTATCTGCCGATCCAGGCCGTGCCGAAACTCGTCATCAACGCGTTCCTGGCGGCGGAAGACAAGAATTTCTATGAACACGGCGGCATCGACTTCACCGGCATGGCGCGTGCGGCGGTGCTGTACGCGCAGAATCTCGGCTCAAATCGCCGCCCGCAGGGCGCCTCGACCATCACCCAGCAGGTCGCCAAGAATTTCCTGCTGACCAACGAGGTTTCCTTCACCCGCAAGATCAAGGAAGCCTTGCTGGCGATGCGCATCGAGCGCGCCTATTCGAAGGATCGCATCCTCGAACTCTATCTCAACGAAATCTATCTCGGCCTTGGCGCCTACGGCATCGCCGCGGCGTCGCTTGTCTATTTCGACAAGTCGGTGAACGAACTCACGATCGCGGAAGCCTCGTATCTCGCGGCACTGCCGAAGGCGCCGGCCGCGCTGCATCCGGTGCGCAACCGCGACCGTGCTGTCGAACGGCGCAACTACGTGGTCGATCGTCTGGTGGAAAACGGCTGGATCAAGCAGGCCGACGCCGACAAGGCCCGCAAGGAACCGCTCGGCGTGACCAGCCGCGGCACCGGCGCCCATATCTTCGCCGGCGAATATTTCGCCGAGGAAGTCCGCCGCGACATCTTCGAGCGCTACGGCGAAAAGAAACTGTACGAGGGCGGTCTTTCGGTCCGCGCCACGCTCGATCCGAAGATGCAGGTCATGGCGCGCAAGGCGATGGTCGCCGGTCTCGTGAAATATGACGAGGCGCAGGGCTGGCGCGGCGCGCCGTCCAAGCTCGACATCTCGGGTGACTGGGGCGTCAAGCTCGCCGACGTCAAATCGCTCAGCGACATCTCGCCGTGGCGGATGGCGGTGGTGCTGGAAGTATCCGACCAGTCCGCGCGGATCGGCTTCCAGCCCGGCCGCGAACTCGGTGGCGCCGTCTCCAAGGTCAGGCAGACCGGGCTCATCACGCTCGACGGCGTGCGCTGGGCAAAGGCGGCTTCGGGGCCGGCACGGGGCCGGACGCCGACTTCGGTGGCGCAGGTGCTGGCGGCCGGGGACGTGATCTACGCCGACCCGTTGTTCGACAAGGAAGGCAAGCAGGTCGAGGGCCAGTACCGGCTGCGTCAATTGCCGGAAGTGTCCGGCGCGATGGTTGCGATGGACCCGTGGACCGGCCGCGTGCTCGCGATGGTCGGCGGCTTTTCCTTCGACCAGAGCCAGTTCAACCGCGCCACCCAGGCCTACCGGCAGCCGGGCTCGTCGTTCAAGCCGCTGGTCTATTCGGCGGCGATGGACAATGGCTATACGCCATCGACGGTCGTGGTCGATGCGCCGATCGAGATCGACCAGGGGCAGGGCGCCGGCGTCTGGCGGCCGGAAAACTATTCGTCAGGGAAATATCAGGGGCCGGTCACGCTGCGCAATGCGCTGAAAAATTCGCTGAACACGGTCACGGTGCGGCTGGCGCAGGACATCGGCATGCCGCTGATCGGCGAATATTCCAAGCGCTTCGGCGTCTATGACGAATTGCCGAATTATCTGTCGTACGCGCTGGGCGCCGGCGAAACCACCGTGATGCGGATGGTCACGGCCTACTCGATGTTCGCCAATGGCGGGCGGAGGGTGAAGCCGACGCTGATCGATCGCATCCAGGACCGTTACGGTCACACCATCTACAAGCACGACGCCCGCGAATGCCGCGGCTGCGACGCGCCCGGCGGCTGGAAGAACCAGCCCGAGCCGCAGCTTGTCGACCGCCGCGAGCAGGTGCTCGATCCGATGACCGCCTACCAGATCACCTCGATGATGGAGTATGTCGTGCAGGCCGGCACCGCGACCGTGGTGAAGGAAGTCGGCAAGCCGATCGCCGGCAAGACCGGCACCACCAACGACGAAAAGGACGCCTGGTTCATCGGCTTCTCGCCCGACCTCGTGGTCGGCATCTATGTCGGCTTCGACAAGCCGCGCAACCTCGGCCGCGGCATGACCGGCGGTCATCTGGCCGCGCCGATCGCCAAGGATTTCCTGAAACTCGCGCTGGCCGACAAGCCGGCCATTCCGTTCAAGGTGCCGGCCGGCATCAAGCTGGTGCGGGTCGATCCCAGGAGCGGCATGCGCGCCGGTCCGGGCGGCGGCGGCATTTTGGAGGCCTTCAAGCCGGGCACCGCGCCGCCGGATAATTATTCCGTCATCGGCGTGGCGGATGCGGACGGCCGGATGCCGCCTCCGGGATATCCGCAGCCCTATCAGCAGGGATATCCGCAGGGCTACCAGCAGGGATATCAGCCCGACGGCGCCAATATCATGCGTCCTGGCGGGCTCTATTGATCCGTACGTGTCTGTTTCGACCTCAGGGCAAATCTTTGAACATTGTACGATGAACGTTGAGCCGGTGGATTCGCTGATCTGACGGGTGAGTGAATGTCCGGTGGACATGGGAACACGCGCCGCCGCCACGGCGCAAAGGTTGGAATGGAAGTTCGGTAATGCGCTTTGTGGTCCGATTTTTGGGTTTCCTGTTCACCGCCGGGACGATCTTGTTCCTGGTCGGTGTGGGGGGCGTCGCGGGCGGGGTCTGGTACTTCTCCAAGGACCTGCCTGACTACTCGCAGCTGCAGGACTACGAGCCGCCGGTGATGACGCGCGTGCACGCCGCCGACGGCGCGCTGATGGGCGAGTATTCCAAGGAGCGGCGGCTCTATTTGCCGATCCAGGCGATGCCGAAGCTCGTCACCAACGCGTTCCTGGCGGCGGAGGACAAGAACTTCTACGAGCATGGCGGCATCGACTTCACCGGCATGGCGCGCGCGGCCGTGGCGTATGTACAGAATCTGGGTTCCAACAAGCGCCCGCAGGGCGCCTCGACCATCACCCAGCAGGTTGCCAAGAACTTCCTGCTGACCAACGAGGTTTCCTTCACCCGCAAGATCAAGGAAGCCTTGCTGGCGATGCGCATCGAGCGCGCCTATTCGAAGGACCGCATCCTCGAACTCTATCTCAACGAAATCTATCTCGGCCTCGGCGCCTACGGCATCGCCGCGGCTTCGCTGGTCTATTTCGACAAGTCCGTGAACGAACTGACCGTGGCCGAAGCTGCCTATCTCGCTGCGCTTCCGAAGGCGCCGGGCACGCTGCATCCGGTGCGCAACCGCGAACGCTCGGTCGAGCGGCGCAACTACGTGATCGACCGCTTGTATGAGAACGGCTGGATCAAGCAGTCGGATGCGGAGAAAGCCCGCAAGGAGCCGCTGGTCGTGGCCAGTCGCGGCAACGGCGCGCACACGTTTGCCGGCGAGTATTTTGTCGAGGAAGTCCGCCGCGACATCTTCGAGCGTTACGGCGAAAAGAAGCTGTATGAAGGGGGCCTCTCCGTCCGCACCACGCTCGATCCGAAGCTGCAGGTCATGGCGCGCAAGGCCATGGCGGCCGGCCTCGTGAATTTCGACGAGGCGCAGGGCTGGCGCGGCGCGCCGTCCAAACTGGACATTTCCGGCGACTGGGGCGTCAAGCTCGCCGACATCAAATCGCTGAGCGACATCTCGCCCTGGCGGATGGCGGTGGTGCTGGAAGTATCCGACCAGTCGGCACGGATCGGCTTCCAGCCGGGCCGGGAACTCGGTGGCGCCGTCTCCAAGGAACGGCAAACCGGACTCATCACGCTGGATGGCGTGCGATGGGCGAAGCCGGTCGCCACCGGGGGGCGCGGCAAGCCGGCGACGGCATCGGTCTCGCAGATTCTGTCGCCGGGCGACGTGATCTACGCCGATCCCTTGTTCGACAAGGAGGGCAGGCAGATCGAGGGCCAGTATCGCCTGCGGCAACTGCCGGAAGTGTCCGGTGCCATGGTCGCGATGGACCCGCTGACCGGCCGTGTGCTGGCGATGGTCGGCGGCTTCTCGTTCGACCAGAGCCAGTTCAACCGCGCGACCCAGGCCTATCGGCAGCCCGGATCGACGTTCAAGCCGCTGGTCTATGCGTCGGCGATCGACAATGGCTACACCCCGGCGACGATCATGATCGACGGACCGATCGAGATCGATCAGGGGCAGGGACAGGGCGTCTGGCGGCCGGACAATTTTTCGGTGGGCAGCTACAAGGGGCCGATCACGCTGCGCGATGCGCTGAAACAGTCGCTCAACACCGTCACGGTGCGGTTGGCGCAGGATGTCGGCATGCCCCTGATCGGCGAATATGCCAAACGCTTCGGCGTCTACGAGGATCTGCCGAATTATCTTTCCTATTCGCTGGGCGCTGGCGAAACCACTGTCATGCGGATGGTCACGGCCTATTCGATGTTCGCCAATGGCGGGCGGAGGGTGAAGCCGACGCTGATCGACCGCATCCAGGACCGCTACGGACGCACCATCTTCAAGCATGACCAGCGCGAGTGCCGCGGCTGCGATGCGCCGGAGGGCTGGAAGAACCAGCCAGAGCCCCAACTCGTCGACCGCCGCGAGCAGGTGCTCGATACGCTGACCGCCTACCAGATCACGTCGATGCTCGAAGGCGTGGTGCAGGGCGGCACGGCAACGATCCTGCGCGAGGTCGGCAAGCCGCTCGCCGGCAAGACCGGCACTACCAGCGACGCCAAGGACGTCTGGTTCGTCGGCTTTTCGCCCGATCTCGTCGTCGGTCTCTATCTCGGCTACGACAAGCCGCGCACGCTGGGCAGGGCCGCGCAGGGCGGCCGAATTGCCGCGCCGGTGGCCAAGGATTTCCTGAAACTCGCGCTGGCCGACAAGCCGCCGACGCCGTTCAAGGTGCCGCCCGGAATCCGGCTGGTCCGTATCGATTCGAAGAGCGGTCTGCGCCCCGCACCGGGCGATACGGGCCGCACGGTGCTGGAAGCCTTCAAGCCGGGCACCGCGCCGCCGGAGAATTACATGCCGCCCGCCGCCGTCGGCGTCGTCGAGGGCGATGGGCGCGTGCCGCAGGGATATCCGCCGGAAGCCGCCAGCATCCAGGGCGGAGCGCCCGATGCCGGCAGTATCATGCGGCCCGGCACGGGGAGGATCTATTAGAGCGTTTTCGAGCGAAAGCCGGCCCCGGACTTGATCCGGGGCGGGAACCAGTTCGCGCGACGAAAACGCGTCAAATCAAAAAACCAGAGCTCTAGGCTCCGGTGGATTGCGCTTTGCGGCGTACGCCGCTACACCCCTCGCATCATGCAACGCGGTTTGACCGCAGACAGAAGAGACCATGCGCGCCGAAGTCGAACGCCTCGTAGAAGAGATCAAGCAGTCGGTCGGGCTGCTGAGGAGGCATCTTTGACGTCGAGAAATCCACGGCTCGCCTCGCCGAGCTGAACAAGCTCGCCGAAGATCCCAATCTCTGGAACGATCCCCAGAAGGCCCAGAAGCTGATGCAGGAGCGCACCTCGCTGGAGGACGCGCTCGCCGGCATCGGCAAGGTCGAGCGCGAGCTCGGCGACAATGTCGAGATGATCGCGCTCGGCGAGGCCGAAAACGACGAAGGTGTGGTGGCCGAGGCCGAGAACGCGCTGAAGGCCTTGAAGAAGGAAGTCGCCCGCCGCGAACTCGAAGCGCTGCTCTCGGGCGAGGCGGATAAATTCGATTCCTATCTCGAAGTGCATGCCGGCGCCGGCGGCACCGAAAGCCAGGACTGGGCCGAGATGCTGCTGCGCATGTATACGCGCTGGGCCGAAAAGCACGGCTTCAAGATCGAATATCTCGAAGAGACCCAGGGCGAAGAGGCCGGCATCAAGTCCGCCACCATCCTGATCTCGGGGCACAACGCCTATGGCTGGCTGAAGACCGAGGCCGGCGTGCATCGGCTGGTGCGGATCTCGCCCTACGATTCCAACGCGCGCCGGCACACCT
>CAZSRR010000083.1:0-17732 GCA_964609175.1 uncultured Bradyrhizobium sp. | reverse complement strand
TAATAGAGCAGGTACATCATGCCGGCGACGGCGGCGAGCGCGGCCCCGATCACGAAGGTCATCGAGATGGTCCGGTCGACGTCGACGCCGAGCAGTGCGGCCATGGTCTGGTCCTGCTCGCAGGCGCGCATGTCGCGTCCGAGCCGCGTGCGCGATACCAGCCAGGTGAACAGCGCCAGCAGTACGACGGTGGTGATGACGACGATGATCTGGATGTTGGAAAGCTGGACGTTGAAGCCATCGGCGCCCTCATGCAGGGTGTAGCCGCCGGTGATGATCGGCGGCACGGGTTTGACCCGCGCGCCCTGGGCGACCTGCGAGTAATTGATCAGCACGAACGACATGCCGATCGCCGACAGCATCGGCGCGAGGCGGAATGAGTGCCGCAGCGGCCGGTAGGCGATGCGCTCCACGGTCCAGCCATAGAGCGCCGTGATCGCCATCGATACAAGCAGCACGACCAGCAGGATCAGCGGGATCGCGGTCAGGCCGAACGAGACCAGGATCAGGAACGTGATCAGGGCAATGAAGCCGCCGATCATGAAGATGTCGCCGTGGGCGAAGTTGATCATGCCGACGATGCCGTAGACCATCGTGTAGCCGATGGCGATCAGGCCGTAGATCGAGCCGAGCACGAGGCCGTTGATCAGTTGCTGTGCGAAATAATCCATGCGCTGCCGTTTTGTCCCCAAAGACGCGGCGAGAGCTCCGGCAGCCCAGGACGACGCGTCGTTGCGTATCTAACAGGTGGGAACCGGCGGCGGCAACAGCGCCGGCTGCAGCCAAATTGGATTGTGCAGTGCCATTTTTTCGGCAGAGGTTCCGGCTGCACGGTCCGAACACGGCATTGCCGCGGAATGAACGCAGCGGAACCGGCGTTCCCTTGCAACGAATGCCCACGTCTCTCGTGGGATCCGGCTCCATCTAAAGCTGGATCAGGACCAGGTCCGCCGCAAGCCGCCGGTCAGAAGCCCGGCCGCAGCAGCAGACCGGGCGGCAGGGATAAACCCCACGCAGGGCCAGATGCCCAAGGATCGGCGGCCGGACTGATGCATGAATGGAGTGATCACACGCCACGGCAAGCCGGCCGGAGTGTTGATCGGCTTTGAGACAGAGGAAGATTGCTGTCATGCGCTTGGCCGTCCGGACCGAGCTATCATGCTGCCGCTTGCAGTTCGATGATGCGATCCCGTCGGATATGTCGACGGCACCGCTGCCGACAGGCGGTGATCCCGCCAAAGGCCCGCATGCCGGGGCCCGCCATTTTTGAGCAGGCCGACGACGTGGTCGCGGATGCCCCGGGCGCGTTGATCTGGACCAGCGGGCCGGTCGGTTTGCGATTTCGGACCATCCTTCGAGGCGGGCCCAGCAGGGCACTTGCACCGCTGGGTCCGTACCTCGGATGACGTTGTGATTGGTGAAGGCGCTACGAGCTAGCCTTCAGCAACCCCATCTCCGCGATGATCGCATTGGCTTCCTTCACCGCGTGGTTGGCTGCCGGCACGCCGCAATAGATCGCCTGCTGCAGCAGGATTTCCTTGATGTCGTCGGGGGTGAAGCCGCCCTCGGCGAGTGCTGCGCGCACATGCAGGCGGAATTCATCCCACTGGCCGAGCGCCACCATGGTGCCGATCACGAGCACCCGGCGGGTGCGGTGATCGAAATGCGGGCGGGTCCAGATGTCGCCCCAGGCGTAACGGGTGATCAGATCCTGGAAATCGGTGTTGAAGGCGTTACGGTTCTTGATCGACCTGTCGACCCATTCATCGCCGAGCACTTTTCGGCGCTGGGCCATGCCCTCGTCGCGGCGTTTTTCATCATTCATCAGTAGTTCCTCCGTCATTGCGAGCGCAGCGAAGCAATCCATCTTGCGGCAAGCGAAGGAGTGGATTGCTTCGTCGCTTCGCTCCTCGCAATGACGCTGAATGTGGCGTTATCTCTGCGTCAAGAATCCGACCAGGGCATCCGTAAACGCATGCGGCTGCTCGACGTTGGAAATATGCGCGGCATCGAGGATGGTCATGCTGGCGCCGGGAATCCGGCTGCGCATGAATTCGGCGTCCGCGATCGTGGTCGACATGTCGTGGCGGCCGGCGATCACCAGCGTCGGGCTTTTGATCTTCGGCAGCAGGTCGCGCTGGTCGAGCGTCGACAGCGCCTCGCAGCAGGCGATGTAGCCCTCGACCGGCGTCGCCAGCATCATCGCCTTCATGTTGGCGGTGATCTGCGGTTCGCGCTCGCGGAAATCGGCGGTCAGCCAGCCCGACAGCACCGCGTCGGCGACCGCGGCGATGCCGCCTTGCTTCACCGCCGCGATGCGGTCGTTCCAGCGCGTCGGGTCCGGGTAGTAGCAGGTGGTGTTGGCGAGCACGATCTTGCCGAACCGGTCGGGCGCGTTGGCGCCCAGCCATTGCCCGACCATGCCGCCCATCGACAGGCCGCACCAATGCGCCTTGGCGATGTTGAGGTCGTCGAGGATCGCCAGCACGTCGCGGCCGAAACGCTCCAGCGAGTAAGGCCCGGGCGGCACGTTCGACTTGCCGTGGCCGCGCCGGTCGTAGCGGACGACGCGAAACACCTGCGTCAGCGCCTTCATCTGCGGCTCCCACATCTGCATGGTGGCGCCGAGCGAATTCGACAGCATCAGCGTCGGTCCGCCGTCGCGGCCTTCGACGGATACGTTGAGCAGGCACCCGTCGGCGTCGATCATGGGCATGTGAGGTCTCCGGTTTCTTGCTTTTCGGCCAGCGAAGCGAGCAGTCGGTCGATCAGCGCCTGCGAGGCACCCTGATAGGCCATCGGCTCGAACAGGGCAGCGATTCTATCCGCGCTGAGCTGCGCGGTGATTCTGGTATCCGCCGTCAGGACGTCGCGGAGATGCCTTTTGTCCTTGACCGCCTGCTTGCTGGCGACCTCTATCAGATGGTGCGCATCGCTCTTGCCGATCTTTTCGGCGAGCGCGAAGGTGACGGCTTCCGCCATGATCAGCCCGCCGGTGGCGTCGAGATTGGCGCGCATCCGCGCGGTATCGACTTCCAGCGCCTCGGCGATATCGACGATCGCGGCCAAGCCGCCTGACGTCACCAGCATCAGCGTCGGCAAGGTCGGCCATTCGGCGTGCCAGGGACCGGCGCTGCGCTCGTGGTCCTGTACCTGTGCGGCAAAGATCGTCGCGGCGAGGTTAGGGGCCATGGTCGCCGCCGCCAGGGCGCTGGCCGCCGCCACCGGATTGCGCTTGTGCGGCATGGTCGAGGAGCCGCCGCGGCCTTCGCCAGGGGGCTCAAAAGCTTCGCCGACATCGGTCTGCATCATCAGCGAAATATCGCGCGCGATCTTGCCGCAGGTGCCGGCGACAATGGCCAATGCCGAAGCCGCTTCCGCAATGCGGTCGCGGTGGCTGTGCCAGGGCGCGTCGGGCAGCGGCAACCCGAGCTCCTTAGCCAGTCCTTCCGCGACCTTCAGCCCGTTGTCGCCCAGGGCCGCCAGCGTGCCGGCCGCGCCGCCGAACTGCAGCGCCAGCGTCTCGCGGCGTATCCGCTGCAGCCGCAATTTGGAGCGGTGGAGAGCCGCGGCATACTCGGCGAGCTTCAGCCCGAACGGCATCGGCAGCGCATGCTGCAGCCAGGTACGGGCGACCACGGGGGTATGCCGGTGTTGACCGGCCAGGTCGGCAAAGCCTGCGATGGCGCGGCCGATGTCGGCGAGCAGCGCGTCGATACCGGCGCGAAGGCCGAGCATCGCGGCGCTATCGATGACGTCCTGGCTGGTCGCGCCCCAATGCACATAACGCGCCGCCTCGGCATTTACGTTGGCGACATTGGCCGTCAGCGCCTTGACCAGCGGGATGGCGAGGTTGCCGGAGCGGGTCGCGGCCTCGGCGAGCGCCGTGAGGTCGAATGATTCGGCACGGCACGCCTTCGCGATCGGCCCGGCAGCATCAGCCGGAATCACCCCCACCGCGGCCTCCGCGCGCGCCAGCGCGGCCTCGAAATCGAGCATGTTTTGCAGGGACGCGGCATCGTCGCAGATCGCGCGCATCGCCGCGCTCGACAGCATCGGAGCCAGCAGGGGGGACAGGGGCGTGCTCATGTACGCGCGACCTAACCATTATGGATTGTCGCTGCCAATGGCCTTGTCGGTCGGGCTCTGCCGCGGTTGCGAATATGCATCGCTGGCAGCCCCTGGCGGCCTTCCTTTTGGCCCGGCCGTGCTTTACTTGGGGATATCAGGTACAAGGTGATCCAGGAGGCAACCCCATGGCAATGACGATGACCGGCGAAGTCCAGCTTGCGGCGCCGCGCGAGGCCGTGTGGGCCAAGTTGAACGATCCGGAAGTGCTGAAGGCCTGCATCCCCGGCTGCGAGGAACTGGAAAAGACCGAGGACAACGGCTTTCGCGCCACCGCCAAGATGAAGGTCGGGCCGGTCTCGGCGCGCTTCAAGGGCAAGGTCAACCTAAGCGATCTCGATCCGCCCAACGGCTACAAGATATCCGGCGAAGGCGAGGGCGGCGTCGCCGGCTTCGCCAAGGGCGGGGCCACCGTGGCGCTCGCGGAGAAGGATGGCGGTACGCTGCTGAGCTATAATGTGGAGGCCCAGATCGGCGGCAAGCTCGCCCAGCTCGGCCAGCGGCTGATCAACGGCGCGGCCAAGAAACTGGCCGACGAATTCTTCGCCAACTTCGCCAAGGCCGTGCAAGGTTGACTTAATCGACAAGGCTGATTCTGCGCGTCCCGCCCGGGCCGAGCGGGTCCGTCAAGTCTTTCAGGCCATGCCTCAGGTGAGGGGCTGTTGAGGTTGCTCATTACCGGGATGGCCCATATTATGGACATTGGAATGGTTTTAATCGCCTGCGCGGCCGACATGCGGTTGTGCAGCTCAAGAGAGTGCCGATGGCAAAGATTTCCCTGATTGTGAACGGTAATCCCGTCAACGCCAATATCGACCCCCGTACCCTCCTGGTCCAGTTTCTGCGGGAAAATCTGCGCCTGACCGGTACCCATGTCGGTTGTGATACCTCGCAATGCGGCGCCTGCGTCGTGCATCTCGACGGCAAGGCGGTGAAGGCCTGCACCACGCTCGCGGTCATGGCCGACGGCCACGAGGTCAAGACCATCGAGGGGCTGGCCGCCGACGGCGCGCCGCTGCATCCGATGCAGGAAGCCTTTCGCGAGCATCACGGCCTGCAGTGCGGCTTCTGTACGCCCGGCATGATCATGACCGCGGTCGATCTGGTCCATCGCAAGGGCCATGACCTCTCCGATCAGGTCATCCGCGAAGAGCTCGAAGGCAATCTTTGCCGCTGCACCGGCTACCAGAACATCGTCGCCTCGATTGCCGCCGGCGCCAAGGCGATGGGCAAATCCGATCTCGCTTAATTGATTTCATCGCGACCGCGATCAGGAAGTCCTCCATGTACGAATTCAAATATCACCGCCCGGCGACCGTGCGGCAGGCCGCCAATCTGCTGGTAAAGAACGAAGACGCCAAGGTGATCGCCGGCGGGCACACGCTGGTGCCGGTCATGAAGCAGCGCCTCGCCAGCCCGCCGCATCTGGTCGACCTCTCCCACATCGAGGGGCTCGACACGATCGAGATGAAGGGCCGTTCGCTGGTGATCGGCGCGACCGCCAAGCATGCCGATGTCGCGACGTCGGCGATTGTCGGCGAAGCCATTCCGGCGCTCGCCGAACTCGCTGCCCAGATCGGCGATCCCGCGGTGCGCCACAAGGGCACCATCGGCGGCTCGCTCGCCAACAACGATCCGACCGCGGATTATCCCGCCGCCGTGCTCGCGCTCGGCGCCACCATCGTCACCAACAAGCGCCGCCTGAAGGCGGAAGAATTCTTCCAGGGCCTGTTCTCGACGGCGCTCGAAAGTGACGAGATCATCACCAAGGTGATGTTTCCGCTGCCGAAGAAGGCGGCCTACATCAAGTTCCGGAATCAGGCGTCGCGCTACGCGCTGGTCGGCGTGTTCGTCGCCAAGCGTCCGGCGGATGTTCGCGTCGCCGTCACCGGCGCCGGTTCGAACGGCGTGTTCCGCGCCACCGCGTTCGAGGAAGCGCTGAAGAAACGGTTTTCGCACAAGGTGCTCGACGGCATCTCGGCGTTGGCCGAGGGGCTGAACAGCGATCTGCACGGCAGCGCCGAGTATCGCGCGCATCTGATCGGCGTGCTGACCCGGCGCGCCGTTGAAGCCGCGACGGCGAAGTAAAGTTTGCCGAAATTGGTCTTCCGAGAACGGATCTGCCCATGACTGCATCGGCGCTACCGAAATCCGTCGATGGCATGCTCGAGTTGCTGACCTCGCGCGGCTATCTGGCCGAACGGTCGCTGGCGACGGTGACCTATCTGTCGCTGCGCATGGGGCGGCCGCTGTTTCTCGAAGGCGAGGCCGGCGTCGGCAAGACCGAGATCGCCAAAGTACTGTCCGCGGCGCTCGGTCGCAAGCTGATCCGGCTGCAGTGCTACGAAGGCCTCGACGTGGCCTCGGCCGTCTATGAGTGGAACAGCGCCGCCCAGATGATCGCGATCCGGCTGGCGGAGGCTGCAGGCGAGACCGACCGCGACCAATTGTCGTCTGATATCTTTGCCGAGCGTTTTCTGATCAAGCGGCCGCTGCTGCAGGCGCTGGAGCCCGACGTCGCCGGCGCGCCGGTGCTTCTGATCGACGAGCTCGACCGCGCCGACGAGGCGTTCGAGGCGTATCTCTTGGAAATCCTCTCCGACTTCCAGGTCACGATCCCGGAATTCGGCACCATCAAGGCGCCGCAGCCGCCGATCGTCATCATCACCTCGAACCGCACCCGCGAGATCCACGATGCGCTGAAGCGGCGCTGCCTTTATCACTGGGTCGATTACCCCGAGGCCGAGCGCGAACTGGCGATCGTCAAGTCGCGCGTGCCGGGCATTTCGGCAAAGCTGTCGCAGCAGGTGGTGCGCTTCGTTCAGGCGCTGCGCGACCAGGATTTCTACAAGTCGCCGGGCGTCGCCGAGACCATCGACTGGGCCACCGCGCTGACCGAGCTCGACGCCCGCTCGCTGACCCCGCAACTGGTCGGCGACACGCTGGGCGCGCTGTTGAAGTACCAGGACGACATCGCGCGGATGCAGGGCGATACGCTGCAGAAGGTCTTGAAGGAAGCGACGAGCGACTGAGTCGCGCGTCGCGCCATTTGCCGTCATTCCGGGGCGTGCGAAGCACGAACCCGGAATCCATCTATCAGCGTCGGTGCTGCCCGTTGGATTCCGGATTCTCGCTTCGCTCGCCCCGGAATGACGGCGGAGGTTAGCAGCACCATGACCGACATCGACCACCTCAATCCCCCCACGGGCCACATGGCCAACAACGTTGTCGGCTTCGCCCGAGCGTTGCGTGCGGCCGGCATCCCGGTCGGTCCCGGCGCGGTCATCGACGCACTCAACGCGCTGCAGGCGATCGAGATCGGCAACCGCGCCGACGTCTACGCTACGCTGGAGGCGATCTTCGTCAAACGGCGCGAGCACATGCTGATCTTCGCCCAGGCGTTTGACCTGTTCTTCCGCGCCGCCGAAGACTGGAAGCATATGCTGGATTCGGTGCCGCTGCCGGACCACGCCAAGAAAAAGCCGCCGCCGGCCTCGCGCCGGGTGCAGGAAGCGCTGGCGCAGCCGTCGATGCGCGAGGAGGCGCCGCAGGCACAGGAACAGGAATTGCGGCTGTCGGTCTCCGACAAGGAGGTCTTGCAGAAAAAGGATTTTGCACAGATGAGCGCGGCGGAGATCGCCGAGGTAACGCGGGCGATCGCCGACATGCGGCTGCCGCAGGCCGAACTGCGCACCCGCCGCTACCAGCCTGATACAAAAGGCCTGCGGCTCGACATGCGCCGGACGCTGCGCAGTTCGTTGCGCACCGGCGGCGAGATCATTGATATCCGAAAGCTTGGCCGGATCGAAAAGCCTGCGCCGATCGTGGCGCTGCTCGATATCTCCGGCTCGATGAGCGAATATACCCGGCTTTTCCTGCATTTTCTCCATGCCATCACCGATGCGCGCAAGCGGGTCTCCGTGTTCTTGTTCGGCACGCGGCTGACCAATGTGACGCGGTCGCTGCGGGCGCGCGATCCGGACGAGGCGCTGGCGAGCTGCTCATCCACGGTGCAAGATTGGGCCGGAGGTACCAGGATCGCGACCTCGCTCCATACATTCAACAAGCTGTGGGGCCGGCGCGTGCTCGGCCAGGGCGCCATCGTTCTCCTTATATCCGACGGGCTCGAACGGGAGGCCGACGACAAGCTGGCCTTCGAGATGGACCGGCTGCACCGTTCCTGCCGCCGCCTGATCTGGCTCAATCCCTTGCTGCGCTACAGCGGATTCGAAGCCAAGGCGCAGGGCATCAAAATGATGCTGCCGCACGTTGACGAATTCCGCCCGGTGCATAACTTGACCTCGATGGAGGGGCTGATCGAGGCGCTTTCCGCAGCCCCGCCGCCGCACCACATCAGCCGCATCCGCTCGGCCGCCTGAGGAGGGTCTGATATGCTCAATCGCGACGAAGACATTCTGCAGGCCGCCGAGGACTGGCAAAAGGCCGGCCACGGCGTGGCGCTGGCGACCGTGGTCGAGACCTGGGGCTCGGCGCCGCGGCCGGCGGGCTCCAGCCTCGTCATCAACGATGACGGTACGTTTTTGGGGAGCGTTTCCGGCGGCTGCGTCGAGGGCGCGGTGGTCACCGAGGCGCTGGACGTGATCGCCAGCGGCAAGCCGAAGATGCTTGAATTCGGCGTCGCCGACGAGACCGCTTGGAATGTCGGTCTGTCCTGCGGCGGCACCATTCGCGTCTTCGTCGAAAAGGTGGGGTGACCCGTGAAACTGGAAACCCTCACACAGGTCAACATCGAGCGCGCCGCGCGCCGGCCCGTCATCGTGGTCACCGATACCGCCTCCGGCGAGCAGCGGCTGGTGAAGGCCAAGGACATCGCGACCGATCCGCTCAGCGCCGAACTTGCAAAGCAGCTCCGCATGGGCAAGAGCGGCTCGGTCGAGAGCGGCGGCAAGAAATTGTTCCTCAACGTCTATGCGCCGACCGCGCGTCTCGTGATCATCGGCGCGGTCCATATCAGCCAGGCGCTGGCGCCGCTGGCGCGTTCGCTCGATTACGACGTCACCGTCGTCGACCCGCGCACGGCGTTTGCAAGCCCCGAGCGCTTTCCCGACGTGCCGCTGATCGCCGAATGGCCCGACGTGGCGCTGCCGCCGCTCAACATTGATCATTACACGGCGTTCGTCGCGGTCACGCATGATCCCAAGATCGACGATCCGGCGCTGCTGCACGCGTTCGCGCGCGACTGCTTCTATATCGGCGCGCTGGGCTCGCGAAAGACCCACGCCAAGCGCGCCGAGCGACTGAAGGCGCAGGGCGCATCGGACGCCGATATCGCGCGCATCCATGCGCCGATCGGCCTCAACATCGGCGCGGTGTCGCCGTCGGAGATCGCGGTGTCGATCATGGCCGAGATCACCGCCGAGCTGCGGCTGCCGAAGGAAACCGCAAAGGTGCAGGCGGCATGAAGTTCGGTCCCGCCAGTCCGGCCGATGCGATTGGCGGCGTCACCGTCCACACGCTGCGGCAGGGGCCGCTGGTGCTCAAGAAGGGCACCATGATCGGCGCGACCGAGGTCGAGGCGCTCGAGAAGGCCGGCGTCAAGGAAATCGTCGTGGTGCGGCTGGAGGCGGGCGACGTCTCCGAGGACGAGGCCGCCGCCAGCATCGCGCAGGCGGTCGCCGGCGAGGGCGTCAATGTCGAGCGCGCTTTCACAGGCCGCTCCAATCTGTTCGCGGCGCAGGCCGGCGTGCTGGTGGTGGATCGCGCGGCGGTCGATCGCATCAATGGCGTCGACGAAGCCATCACCTTTGCGACACTGTCGGCTTTCAAGCCGGTGGTCGAAGGCGAGATGATCGCGACGGTCAAACTCATTCCGTTCGGCGTCGCAGCGAAATTGCGCGATGCGGCGGTGGCCGTCGCGGGCAAGCACACGCTGCGGATCGCGCCCTACGTCATCAAGAAGGTCGGCGTGGTATCGACCCTGTTGCCGGGGCTGGCACCAAAAGTGATCGACAAGACTCTTCGGGTGACGGCGGAACGGCTGGCCCCGGCGGGCGCCACCATCATCGCCGAGCGCCGCGTGCCGCACGACGAAGTGGCGCTGGCGTCGTCGATCAAGGAACTGCTTGGCCTCGGCGCCGAGCTCGTGATCGTGTTCGGCGCCTCCGCCATTGCCGACCGCCGCGACGTCATTCCGGCTGCGATCACCGGGATCGGCGGCCGGATCGAACATTTCGGCATGCCGGTCGATCCCGGCAACCTGCTGCTGATCGGCAGCGCCGGCAGCGTGCCGGTGCTGGGCGCACCGGGCTGTGCCCGCTCCCCGGTGGAAAACGGCTTTGACTGGGTGCTGATGCGGCTGCTCGCCGGCTTGAAAGTCACGCGCGCCGAACTTACCGGCATGGGTGTCGGCGGCCTGCTGATGGAGATCGTCACCCGGCCGCAGCCGCGCACCAACACCGAAGGCGAGGCCAACCGCAATGTCACGGCCATCGTGCTCGCCGCCGGCCGCTCGACCCGGATGGGCGGACCCAACAAGCTGCTCGCCGAACTCGACGGCAAGAAGCTGGTGCGGACCGTCGCCGAGCAGGCGCTGGCCTCGAAGGCCAGCGAGGTGATCGTCGTCACCGGTCACCAGGCCGAGCTGGTCGAACAGGCGCTGGCCGGGCTGGACGTGAAATTCGTCCGCAATCCGGATTTTGCCGGCGGACTGGCGTCCTCGGTCAAGGCCGGCATCGCGGCGGTATCGGACAAGGCCGACGGCGCGATCGTCTGCCTCGGCGACATGCCGCTGATCGATGCCAAATTGATCGACAGGTTGATCGAGACCTTTGCGCCGGACCGCGGCCACCTGATCGCGGTCCCCGTCAGCGAGGGCCGCCGCGGCAATCCCGTGCTGTGGTCGCGCCGATTCTTCAAGGAACTCATGACGCTCGACGGCGACGTCGGCGCGCGTCATTTGATCGCCAAGCACGCCGAGGCAGTGGCCGAAGTCCCGGTCGATGGCGAGAGCGCGTTCCTCGACATCGACACGCCGCAGGCGCTGGAAGCGGCGCGGCGAGGGTAGGTCGTCGCGCGTCGTTGCGTTGCTGCCAGCACCATTCACCAACTAGAAACTCTCCCCGACTATAATCCAGAGGTTGTTGCCTCGGGGGGAGGGAATCTTGATCGTTTCGACCGTGGCGGCGCAACGCCGCGCGTTGTTCGTTGCGGCCCTGGCGCTGATCCTGGGCGTCTCTGGCTACCTCGGCAAGGCCTGGGCGGCGGGCGCGTTCGCCGTCGGCAAGTGCGGCGCCTATGGCAAGGCCTACGACTACCCGGCGGAACCCGCCGCCCGCGCCGCGGCATTGAAGCAGTGCAAGGGCAAATGCATTGCCGTCACCATGAAGCGCGCCTGCGCCGCGTTCGCCCTCGACCTGATCAATCCATGCGGCGCCCACGGTTACGCGGTGGAACCCAATATATCCTCATCGCTCAACGCCGCGACCAAGAAGTGCTACGAATTCGGCGGCAAGGAATGCGTGATCCGGGCCTGGGCCTGCGACGCCAGGGGCTAATCCTGTTATCGTCATTCCGGGGCGCGCGTAGCGCGAACCCGGAATCCATGTAGCCGCGTGATATACGGGCCGATGGATTCAGGGTTCGATGCTGCGCATCGCCCCGGAATGACAGCCGCCTATCTGGAGACCTCATGCAATTCGACACCAAGATCGCGGTCGTGATCCGGACCGACCTCGAGGCGTGGCAGAAGCTCAACGTCGCCTCGTTCCTGGCCGGCGGTATTGCCGCGGCGTTCCCCGAATGCGTCGGCGAGCCCTATGGGGACGCATCGGGCACCCGATATCTCTCGCTGATCGGCCAGCCGATCCTGATCTACGGCGCCGACCGGCCCGCACTTTCCCGTGCACTGGAGCGCGCACTGGCGCGAGACGTCACGCCCGCGGTCTATACCGAGGACATGTTCAAGACCACGCATGACGCCGCCAACCGCGAGGCCGTGCGCGCGGTGATCCGCGCCGAGCTCAATCTGGTAGGGATCGCGATGCGCGCCGAGCGCAAGGTGATCGACAAGATCGTCGACGGGCTGAAGTTTCACAGTTAGACCTCGGTTTGGTATTCACCGTCGCGTCATGCGCGCGAAACGTTTGACGCCGATCAAATGGGAATAGCCGTTGGCCCCGTAATATATTTCCATCAAGCCGCAATGGAGCGCATCAGGAGTTCGTCGCGCGATGACGTGGCCAACCCGCTTGCCGAGACTGGCGAATGACTGCTGACATCGTCTATCGCATGGCCCGTCCCGAGGACAGCCGCGATGTCGCCCGGTTGATGTCCATCGCCGGCGGCGGCGTCTACGAGTTCCTGTTCGACGATCTGATCCCGTTCGTGATGGCGATCGACTTGTTGTCGGTCGGGATCGGCGGCGAACGATATCCGATTTCATACCGCAATTGCCGCGTCGCGGCGCTCGGTCCGGACGGCGGTATCGTCGCTGCCGCGAACGTCTTCCCCGCCGATCTACTGAGGGAAGACCACTATGTGCTGCTCGGCTCGGAGCGTCACAACCATATCCGGCCGATGCTGGAACTGCAGGACTGGGGCAGCATGTTCCTGAACTGTCTGGCGGTTGACGAGCCACATCGCGGACTGGGAGTCGGCGCGGCGTTGCTGGCCTGGGCGGAATCAGTGACGGCGGGGGCCGGGTACGATCGTCTGAGCCTGCACGTCTGGGCCGACAACATTCCTGCGGTGAATTTCTACGAGGCGCGCAATTTCGTCAGGATTGGTATCGCCGACATCCCGGCGCATCCGCGCCTTTCCCATACCGGCGGCAGCATCCTGATGCGCCATGCGATCGCCGCCAAGCGAGCGGAGCCGGCGGGATCGGTTTGATCGCAGCGCCGCCGATCGCGATTTCGAATGCCTCGCGCCTCCCATGTGAAGCCATTCACAGTGCCGAAGCTTGGGCCAAAATAGATTGCCGCGTGCCGACATCCTTTTCTGGCCTGATCAACTGGAGGCGCAATTGCGGTATCACTCCCGGATTCTCCCGAGCCAGTTGGCCCTCTTGATCATGGCGGTCGCGGTCGCATTGCTTCTGGCGGAGGTTTGGCTCCTCGGTGCGATCACCCTGCTCGAGGCGTTTCCCCGGCGGCCGGTCGTCGCGAGCGGAATCCTTTTGGCGATCCTCGTCTTCCTGCTGCTGTGCATTCGCGGGACCAGGGCCGAGAGCCGATTTATCTATTTCGCCACCCGCGCCGTCCTGCTGATCGGATCGGCGATCGCCGGGATCGCCTCGGTGGAGGTAATCACCGTTGGAGCGGCAGGTCTCGGCGGCGCGCCCTCGAAAGAATCCTATGCATACCTCGCCGGCGGGCTGCTGCTGGTGGCTGCTGCGGCGGCGGGCATCAAACACGCCTTCGATTGGCAGCTTTCCTACTGGATCGTCCTTTGTGGTTTGCTTGTGGCCGTGGCCTTGTCGATCGTCGGCGCCGGCGCATCGACCGTTTTTTCGTGAAGAGGTCATTATCGCGAGGCATGACGCAGCGCGAAATGAACTCGCGAGGAAGCGAAGTAGCGTCACGGCTGGCCTTGCGGCTTGGCCGCAATGTGCAAATACTTCGTCCCAGGCCGGGCTTCCGACGGGAGGCCGGCCAGGCAAGCCTGGGCAGCGGGCATTGAGGGAGATACGTCATGGCGCGGGAAACCGGGGGCACAATGGCTGACAGTAACGGATGGGAGACCAGCCGGCGCAGATTTTTGGTCAGTTCGGGTCTGGCGACGATCGGCGCGGTCATTGGCGGGGTGGTGCCGCTGTCGCGCGACGGTTCGGTTATTCCGCAGGCCCACGCGCAGGCCGCGGCACCTGCTGCGCCAAAGGGACCGCAATATCTGAAATTCCCCGGCAAGAATGAAGGCCTCGTCGTGCTCGGCGAAAAGCCGCTGGTGGCGGAAACCCCGGAGAGCTTGCTCGATGACGACACCACGCCGATCGAAAAATTCTATATCCGCAACAACGGGCAGATCCCCGAGGAAGCGAAAGATCCGGACGCCTGGAAGATCGTCATCGACGGCGAGGTCAACAACAAGATCGAGATCACGCTCGGCGAGCTGAAATCGAAATACAAGGCGGTGACCAGGCGCATGGTGCTGGAATGCGGCGGCAACGGCCGCGCCGCCTTCTCGCCGCCGGCGCGCGGCAACCAGTGGACCAATGGCGGCGCCGGCTGCGCTGAATGGACCGGTGTGCCGCTCGCCGACCTGCTCAAGAAAGCCGGTCTCAAGCCATCCGCGAAATACACCGCGCACTATGCCGCCGATCTGCATCTGTCGGGCGATGCGAACAAGCCCAGCATCTCGCGCGGCGTACGCATCGAGAAGGCGATGGACCCGAACACGCTGATCGTGTGGGCGATGAACGGCAAGCCGCTGCCGAACATTCACGGCGGACCGGTGCGGCTGATCGTGCCGGGCTGGGCCGGTTCGGCTTCGCAGAAATGGCTGACCCGCATCACCATCCGCGACAAGGAACATGACGGCCCCGGCATGACCGAGTTCTCCTATCGAACGGCAATCAAGCCGATGGTACCCGGCGGCAAGGGCGATCCGGCGAATTTCCGCATTCTGGAATCCATGCCGGTGCGCTCCATCATCACCAATCCCGCCAACGGCGCGAAATTCGCGGCGGGCATCAAGGAGCTGAAGCTGCGTGGCGCCTCCTGGGCCGGCGACCTCACAGTCAAGCGAGTCGATGTCTCGCTCGATTTCGGTGCGAGCTGGCAACGGGTCAGGCTGGAAAAGCCGAAGAACAAATACGACTGGCAGCGCTGGACCGCGACCGTCAAGCTGCCGACCGACGGCTATTTCGAGATCTGGGCGCGCGCCACCGATTCCAAGGGCGCAATGCAGCCGCATCAGGCCGGCTTCTGGAATCCGCAGGGCTATGGTGGCAACGCCATGCACCGCATCGCCGTATTGGTCGGATGATGCAGCGATTGCCGTGGTTTGCCCTGGCCGGCGCGCTGATGATGGTGCCGGCCATGGCGCAGACGACATTCACCCCGCGCGAGGAAAGCCCGGAGGAGTTCGCAGCCGGCAAGGGCCGCGACGAAACCTTCTACGCCTGCACCGCCTGCCACGGGTTTCGCCTGGTGGCGCAGCAGGGCATGACGCGCGCGCAGTGGGAGGATTCGATCAACCTGATGGTCCGCCGCCACAACATGCCGGCGCTCGACGCCAAGGATCGCGAAACGGTGCTGAACTACCTGGAGGCCGCCTATCCGCCGCGCGCGCCGGCCGGCCGGGGAGGCGGGGTGAATCCTTTTGCGAAGTGAGAGGTCAAAGCCTTGACGGCGCATCGCCCCGGGCCACAATGGCGGGTGATTTGCCCTGGGGGGAGGCGGCCCATGAAATTTCTGATTCATGCGCAAGATACGGCAGGAAACGTGACCCTTAACCGGATGTCGGTTCCGGCTGCGTTGAAGAAGGCCGATGAACTGATCTCCGACGGCTGCTGGAACGTCGAGATCGTCACGCCCGACGGTGCGACCTATCACGCCGGCGAGTTCGATCGGTTGTTGGAGCGCGCCGGCCCGGCGGCGCCGACTGGACGCTGAGCGCGCAATAGTCACCAGCGCGAGTTCGGTATTGGGTAGAATTTCGCGACGTCCGCTCCGCTTCCGGGACGGACGCCGCTCACGGCCGCGTCTCGCCGAAATTGAAGAACTTACCGCACTGCAATCGGCGACACGGTCGAGCCCGAGCCGCCCTGAATCTTGAGCGGCTGCATCACGAAGGCGAATTCGCTGACGCCCTTTTGCGCGAGTTCGTCGAGCTTCAGGTTTTCCAGCAGATGGATGCCGTTCACCACCAGCGCGACCTGGTGCACCGGAAGCGACAATTGCTTGTCGGGATTAGGCGAGACTTCCACCGGCCAGTTGTCCGCGCCGAGCAGCATCGGGTCCTTGGTGGCCAGCCAGAGCGCGGCCGGCACGCCGATGCCCGGGCAGGATTTCACGTAGCGCGGATTGTCCTTGCCGTAGAGCTTGCCCCAGCCGGTATGGATGAGAACCGCGTCGCCGGGCTGTAGCGCCAGGTTCTGCTTCTTGAGCGCGCCTTCGAGATCTTCGACGGTGATCTCGTAATTGTCGCCCAGCATCTCGACGCCCTTGAAACCGGCGACGTCGATCAGGACCCCGCGCGTGAACAGGGCACCCACATTGTGGATGCCGAACTTCTTGAAGCCGCCGCGATCGGCGTTCTCGTCGACCTTCTGGCAGTTGTACCAGCTGTTGAGATGGGTCTGGTGCGCAAAGCCGTCGAACTGGGTGCCGACCTGGCCGAGTTCGGTGATGATGATTTCTTCGTTCGAGCCGCGCATGTTGGAGAACTGGTTCATGAACGTGCGCTTGGTGTGCATGTCGAAGCGCCGCGTTCCGAAGAACGCCATGCTGGGGCCAAGCACGTGTGCGAGTTCGATCACCTCGCCGGACTTGATCAGCTTGGTGGCGTTCATCACCGCCGCGGGCTTCTGGTGATTGGCCGAGCCGCGTTCGTCGGCCGCGCCCCATTTCGACGGACAGCGCTGGCTCTCTGCCGGAACGGTCCAGGTCGGCGCTTGCGCGTAGGTTGTGGCCGAAAAGGCGAGCGTGATCGCCGCACCCAAAATGAATGCTTTCATCGGTATCCTCCCCAAGCAAAGGGCGCTCTCTACGGCACCCCTGCAACAAACTATGCGGGTGCGACAGCGGCGATTTCAAGTCCGGCAAGCGCGCCCGGGTCGATGTGCCACCGAGGTTGCGGCAGTGCGCCATGGTTTGCTAGAAGCCCGGTCTGGCGCTTCATGCATGCCCCAAGGGTCGCTATCGTGACCACCGAATGGCTGCGGAAAGCTTCTTGGCCCGCGCCAATAGACCAGCAATTTCAGGGAGTGAGCATCATGAAACGCCGTACATTTCTCAAAGGTGGCGCTGTGGCCGGCGCGACGACGCTGGTTGCGGCACCGGCGATCGCGCAATCGGCGCCCGAGGTCAAATGGCGCCTGACCTCGAGCTTTCCGAAGTCGCTCGACACCATCTACGGCACGGCACAGACATTTGCGAAATACGTCGCCGACGCCACCGACAATAAATTCCAGATCCAGACCTTTGCGGCCGGCGAGATCGTACCGGGCTTGCAGGCGCTCGACGCCGTCAGTTCCGCAACCGTCGAGATGGCGCAGACGCCGCTGTATTTCTACATCGGCAAGGAGCCGGCGCTGGCCTATGCGACCGGCGCGCCGTTTGGCATGAACCATCGCCACCAGCATTCCTGGTGGTCGTTCGGCGGCGGCGCCGACCTGACCAACGAGGCGCTGAAGCCGTTCAAGACGCATGCGATCCTGTGCGGCAACTCCGGCACGCAGATGGGCGGCTGGTTCCGCAAGGAGATCAAGACCGTCGACGATCTGCAGGGCCTGAAATTCCGCATCGCCGGCATGGGTGGCCACGTGCTGGCCAAGCTCGGCATCGTGCCGCAGCAGATCGCCGGCGGCGAAGTGTATTCGGCATTGGAAAAGGGGTCGATCGATGCTGCGGAGTTCGTCGGCCCCTATGACGACGAGAAGCTCGGCTTCTACAAGGTGGCGAAGTATTACTACTTCCCCGGCT
>CAZSRR010000082.1:0-18372 GCA_964609175.1 uncultured Bradyrhizobium sp. | reverse complement strand
AGGACGCGATGGACGAATTGTTCTCGCAGACCAAGGCGGTCTACACTAATGACGAGCTGGTCACCAAGAAATTCCCCAAGCGCATCGCCTTCAACGTCATCCCCCACATCGACGTCTTCATGGAAGACGGCTACACCAAGGAAGAGTGGAAGATGATGGCGGAGACCAAGAAGATCCTCGATCCCAAGATCAGGCTGACGGCGACCTGCGTGCGCGTGCCGGTCTTCGTCGGCCATTCCGAAGCCGTCAACATCGAGTTCGAAAACCCGATCACCGCGGACGAAGCGCGCAACATCCTGCGCAACGCGCCGGGCTGCCTCGTCATCGACAAGCACGAGCCGGGCGGCTACGTCACGCCGTATGAGGCGGCCGGCGAGGACGCCACCTATATCAGCCGCATCCGTGAGGATGCCACCGTCGAGAACGGCCTCGAACTGTGGTGCGTGTCGGACAATCTGCGCAAGGGCGCCGCGCTGAACGCGATCCAGATCGCCGAATGCCTGATCAACCGCAAGCTGATCACGGCGAAGCAGAAGGCGGCGTAAGCCGGTTGCGCGAGGTGGGCATCTTCGCGGTGACCGCCTTTGCGTCAGCATTCATCGAAGGAGCCGGATCGAATGACCGAGCAGCCCGTTGCAGAGCGGCCCGATCATCGCCTGAAGCGCGTTGAAAGAGGCTTCGAAGGCCTGATATTCAACAGCCGCTGGCTGATGGCGCCATTCTATCTCGGCCTCGTCGTCTGCCTCGCCGTCCTGCTCTACAAGTTCGGCTATCTGCTGGTCGAATTCGTCCTGCATGTGCCGCAAGCCAAGGAAGCCGATATCATCCTCGGCGTGCTCAGCCTGATCGACGTCTGCCTGACCGGAAATCTGATCTTGATCGTGGTGTTCTCAGGCTACGAGAATTTCGTCTCGCGGATCGATCCCGCCGGACATCCGGATTGGCCGGAATGGATGACAAAGGTCGATTTCGGCGGCCTGAAGCAGAAGCTGCTGTCCTCGATCGTCGCGATCTCCGCCATCCAGGTACTGAAAGCCTTCATGAACATCGATGTGGTGTTCGATGCGCAGAAGATGGGCTGGCTGGTCGGCGTGCACCTCGTCTTCGTTCTCTCGACCCTGATGCTGGCCCTGTCCGACCGCTGGAGCGGCGACCATGGCGGGGCAGGGCATTAGGCGAACAGGGACCAGCCGATAACGAGCGGAAGGAATCTGCTTGCAAACCGCTTGTCTGCGCTCAGCGCACGCTCCGGAACTCCTTGGTCGGCTTGTCGAGCACGAACAGCGAGCCCTCGGCGACGCCGAAATAGGCGCCGTGCAGTTGCATCTCGCCCTTTTCGACGCGGCTGCGCACGAACGGGAACGTCATCAGGTTTTCGAGTGAGCGGAAGATCGCGGCCTTTTCGATCCTGGTCACGAAGTCCTGCATCGCCTCGTGCTCGCGCTGCTCGACGACCTCGCCCGGCTTGATGAACATCGCCATCCAGCGGCCGATGAAATCTCCCGGCGACAGCGGATCGATCTTGTCGATGAAGGCGCGGATGCCGCCGCACTGGGCGTGGCCGAGCACGACCACATGCTGGATGCGCAGCACGTTGACGGCGTATTCCAGCGCCGCCGAGACGCCGTGGGCGCCTCCGTCGGGCTGATAGACCGGCACCAGGTTGGCGACGTTGCGCACCACGAACAGCTCACCCGGGCCGGCGTCGAAGATCACTTCCGGCGAGACGCGCGAATCGCAGCAGCCGACCACCATGACGGCCGGCGACTGGCCGCGCTCGGAGAGTTCCCGGTAGCGCGACTGTTCCGTCGGCAGCCGCTGCTCGGTGAAGGCCCGGTAGCCGTCGAGCAGATGTTTCGGGAATGTCGATGTCATGCTTCTTCCGCCTTTGCTGGGCATGCTTGGAGCCCGATTCCGATTGAACCGGAATCGGGCTCCAGGTTTCATTCTGACGCGTCTTGTGATCGCGAACCGGCGCCACTTCGCTCGAAAACGCTCTAACCATAGACCAATGACCGGAACAAGGCTTCCGGACCTCGGCTTGAAATGTTAGGGCGAGGAACCGAAACGCCCAGAGGAACCAAGCTTATGACCCGTCCGCGCCGCAGCCTGTTGTTCATGCCGGGTTCGAACGCGCGGGCGCTGGAAAAGGCGCGCACGCTGCCGGCCGACGGCATCATCCTCGACCTCGAGGATTCGGTGGCGCCGGACGCCAAGGCCACGGCGCGGGACCAGATCGCCAAGGCGGTTGCCGCCAGCGGTTTCGGCAAGCGCGAGGTGCTGATCCGCGTCAACAGCCTCGACACGCCCTGGTGGATCGATGACGTCACCATGGCCGGCAAGGCCAGGCCGGACGGCATTTTGGTTCCCAAGATTTCGACGGTGGCTGACCTCACGGCCATCGCCAACCGCCTGCGCGACATCAATGCCGACACGTCGATCCGGGTCTGGGCGATGATCGAAACGGCGCGCGCCGTGCTCGATGCCGACAGGCTGGCGGCAGCGTCGAAGGATTCCGAAATCCGGCTCGCGGGCTTCGTGTTCGGACCCAACGACATCTCGCGAGAGACGCGAATCCGCATGCAGCCCGGCCGTGCGGCGATGATCCCGATGATCACCCATTGCATCCTGGCGACGCGCGCCCACGGGCTTGAGATCCTCGACGGCCCCTACGGCGACATCAGCAATATCGACGGTTTTGCCACCGAATGCGCGCAAGGCCGCGATCTCGGCTTTGACGGCAAGACGCTGATCCATCCGAGCCACATCGAGGCCTGCAACGCCATCTTCACGCCGCCGGCCGAAGAGGTCGCCGAAGCGCGCAAGATCATCGCCGCATTCGAAAAGCCGGAGAACGCCTCCCGCGGCGCCATCCAGCTCGACGGCAGGATGGTCGAGCGGCTGCACGCTGACATGGCGAAACGTACGATTGCGATTGCGGATGCGATCGCGGCGATGAAAAACTAGATCAGGCTCTCCGTCGAAAAGGCAAATGATTAGAGAGCGTTGAGCTTCAAGATCGGCGCCGCCTATGCTGCTTTGCGTGGGGTTGTTTTCGAAACTTTGTTTTCAGCCGCCGTCGCAGGCGAGCCGTCCGGGCCTGCCCCGATCTACTCGCGCCTGAGGCTCAGAATGTAATTCGCGAGATCATCGGCCTGGGCCGGCGCGATGATGAGATTGGGCATCCTGTGATGGCTGGTCTTCATGAAGACCTTCAGCGACAGCGCCGTGGTCGATACCCGGTTGGCGATCGCGACAAAATCCGGTCCCCGCCGCCTCGTGCCGGCGGTCGCGGCGTCGATCGCGTGACAGTCCTTGCACCAGGCTTCGGCAAGGCCGCGGCCGGCTGAAACGCTATCTGACGGCAACGGTGCGCCGTCCGCATTGTGCAGCCGCACGAACAGCAACACCGCGGCCGCGATGGCCGCCGCAATCAAGATATGCAGCCATGTGGAACGCGCCATTCTTGGGGACTCCCGGCGGAGCCTCTATTGATGTACCCGCGGGCCGAGGCCGTCGATCGTGTCGGCGTTGCCGCAATATTCTTCGTAATGCTGCGCGGCGGTGCCGGCCGCGAGATCGCGATCGCACTGGCGCTTGTGAATGCACATCGAGCAGACACGTTCCATGTCGCGCAGCACGTGCGGCTCGGTCCGTGCCAAGTCCTGCTCGCTTATCCCGAGCGCTGCCAGCATCTTCGGCAGTTCGTCGGCAGCGTGCGGGCCCCGGCGGACCAGATCCTCGAGATCGGAGGCGGACATCCGCAACTCGCCGGCGATCTGGTTGAAATTGGCGGCGTCCATTTCGTGCATTTCCCTCAGTTCGCGGCGGTGCTTGAGCCATTCGCCGAAGGTATCGATCACGAGATCGACGACGGGATAGGGCTTCTGCTGAGCGGTCATGGCGCGGCTCCCTTGGGGTACAGTCATGACTTAAAATGCACGCAGATGACGTCGGCGTCGTTGCGCTGGATCAAATCGAGCTGCTCCCGCTCCCGCACGAGAAAAACGGAAAGCGTGGCTATTTCCCGAACGTCTCCGCCGCCCAGGCGTACAGGCTGCCTGGAACCGGAGCCTGTCCGCCGCGGCCTTTCGGCGAAATGTGCAGCCCGATGATTTCCCGATCGGCGAGCAAGCCGGAATAATCCGATGGCTCGAAGAACAGCTTCGGCTCCGCATGCACCGCATAGAACGATTGCTTGGGCAGCGCGAGTTGCAGTTCACCCGCGCGGCGCGCCAGCGCGGTGATGGCGGCGGGGCCGTAGATCGCGACGCGGATGTCGGCGAGGCGGCTGGAGCGGCGCCGAAGCTGGCGCAGCATGAAGGTGAGGCGGTGACGCAGCGCCAGCCAGTCCGGCGTCAGCTCCTCCTGCTCCATCAATTCCTCGAAGGCGCGCACGATCGGGCTGTTCGCCGGCAGATACAAAACCGAGTTGCCGAGCTGGCGCCGGCGCTCCCACGCGAAATAGGGTTTGGCGGGATCGATCCCGATCGGCTTGAGCAGCAGCACGTCGGCGTCGAGCCAAAGGCCGGCACGCTCCGCCATCAGCCGCATGCGGAAGAAGTCGCTGAACTGCAGAATCGTCCAGTCGCGCCAGCTGCCGTCCGGCTCCGGCGGGCGCAGCCGCTCGGCAAAGGAATGCGGCAGGACCGCCTCCGCCTCGGCATTGCCAACGCCGTCGGGCAGGCCCGGGATCGGATCGAAACTGTAGACGGTCACCTTGTGGCCGGCGGCGACCTGCGAGCGCAGGCAGGTCTGCCGCAGCCGGTCGAGCGGACCATGCCAGAACGTGACGACGTCAGGCCGCATCCGTGTCGCTTTCCCTTAAACAGACGAACGCCAAACAAAAGAGCCCCGATCCGATCGGGGCTCCCGTAACACGATCGGACGGCACGGTCAGGCCCAGGCGCGCTCCTTCTTCAGCTTCGCTTCGTAGGTGTCGATCGACGACTTCTTTTCCATGGTCAGGCCGATGTCGTCGAGGCCGTTGATCAGGCAGTGCTTGCGGAACGGATCGATCTCGAACTTGACCTTGCCGCCGTCGGGACCGCGGATCTCCTGGTTGGGGAGATCGATGGTCAGCGTCGCGTTGGCGCCGCGCTCGGCGTCGTCGAACAGTTTGTCGAGATCTTCCTGGCTGACGCGGATCGGCAGAATGCCGTTCTTGAAGCAGTTGTTGTAGAAGATATCGCCGAACGAGGTCGAGATCACGCAGCGGATGCCAAAATCGAGCAGCGCCCAGGGCGCGTGCTCGCGGCTTGAGCCGCAGCCGAAATTGTCGCCGGCGACCAGCACCTTGGCGTTTCGATAGGCCGGCTGGTTAAGCACGAAATCCGGGTTCTCGCTGCCATCATCCTTGTAGCGCTGTTCCGAGAAAAGGCCCTTGCCAAGGCCGGTGCGCTTGATGGTCTTCAGGTACTGCTTCGGGATGATCATGTCGGTGTCGACATTGATGATCTTCAGAGGGGCAGCTACGCCTTCCAGGGTGGTGAACTTTTCCATCGGTCGCTTCCCGGTTGAATTGGGGGCAAGGCGCTTGATTTATCCCGAATATTGCCCCGGCAAAAGGCCCAAATGCGCAATCCTAGCCCGCTGCCGCCTCGATCGCCTCCATATCGGCATCCGAAAGCCCGAAATGGTGCCCGATCTCGTGGATCAGGACGTGGCGGACGATATGGCCCAGCGTCTCCTCATGCTCGGCCCAGTAGTCGAGGATCGGCCGGCGGTAGAGCCAGATCATGTTGGGCAGGCGGGCGACGTCGCCGTGGCTCTGTTGCGGCAGGCCGATGCCCTGGAATAGCCCGAGCAGGTCGAACTCGGACTGCGCCTCCATCTCGTCCAGCACCTCGTCGGTCGGAAAGTCATCGACGCGGATGATCACGCCCTCGCACAGGGCGCGGAACGTCTCGGGCAGGCGCTCGAACACCTCGTGCGCCATGGCTTCCATCTCGGCGAGCGAGGGGGCTTTTGCTTCGGTCCACATAGCGGCGTATTTAGCGTGTGTCATGGCAGTGCGCATCCTTACTTTTGCGCAGTTGACCTCGGCGCGCCAATCAGTGACCGTGCGGGGATATCAGACGTGGGTGGACTTCAGATGAAGCGGATTGTGAGGGTCGCGGCTTGGGCCGCTTTTGCCGGGCTCCTGTTCCCGGGTTCGATGGCCCAGGCACAGACGTCGGAGTTGCAGACGCCGTCGGGGCTGCGGGCAGGCATGGAGCCCATCGCGACCGATCTGTCCGCGCAGCGGCGTCGATCATTGCGGCGCGTGCCGATCTACCGGCAGGAGGAATGGGCGCCCGACGTCTATCCGCGCTACAATCCCGGCCGCAACGCCGTGCGCTCCTGCACCGCGCACTATGTCGAGGAATACCGGCCGAGCGGCACCGTGATCACGCCGCGCATGAACTGCTACTGGCGTCCGGGCTAGCCTCTCCCCTACCTTCTTGATGCGGATTTGCTGACGCGTTGGGCCGACGTCGCGCCGGCGCGCGTGTATCGATCGCGGCGAACGGCGGACGTCCTCCGTTCATGTCCGTGGCGCATTCATTCAGAGCCTGTTCAAGTCGCAGGCTTCAGATTGCGCGCAGCGATGCGGCGAGCGGTTCGACGCAGACGTGATCCGGACAAAGGAGAGTATTGATGCAGTTCACGAAAATGATGGGACTCGCTGCCATCGGCGCGGTGCTCGCGCTCGCTGCTCCAGCCGCGCCTGCCAACGCAGTGTCGCTCAGCAATCCCGGCGCCGCCGCGGCGGTTCAGGACGATGCGAAGCTGGCCACCACGGAAGTGCATTGGCGACACCGTCATCACCACCACCATCATCACCGGTGGCACCGCTGGCATCGTCATCATCACCACTATCATCATCGCCACTGGCACCGCTGGTGAATGCAGTTTGACTGAAATCAATAGGCCCGCTTCGTCGCGGGCCTATTTTGATTTAGCTTACCTGCGCGGGCATCGCCGCCTTGGAAAACGGCACGATCGCTGCGCTGTTCTGGCCATCCAATGAGCGTAAGGAGTTCGCCATGAAAACACTGATTGGAGCCGCGATGATTGCCGGGGCCCTTGCGTTGACCGGGCCGGTCGCGATCGATTCCGCCGTTGCCGCGCCGCAGACGAAGGCGCACGCGACCGCATCGTCGGACGCGACCGACTTCAGCGCGCATCGACGCCACTACCGTCGCTACCATCGATATGGCTACCGGCCCTATTACCGATCATACTATCGGCCGTACTACAGGCCTCACTATTACGCGCGGCCCTATTACTATCGGCCGTACCCCGTCTACTATCGCCCCCATCCCTATTATTACGGGCCTTATCCCTATTTCGGCGTGGGACCGTTCGGCTTTGGTTTCGGTGTTGGGGTTGGGCCGTATTGGTGACGGCTCCCCGGCCAACCGGCACCTGAAGCAGCCCGCAGCCTGGCGCGGCCTCGCGGGCAAAACCCCGCGCGAGATGCGATCCCCGTCTCGCGAGGTTCCGGCGCCGGACCCCAGCGATGTGCGCCGCCATCACGCGTTCATCATTGCGGTCGCTGCATTCATGGCGCGTTCACGTAGTTATCCCTAACGTCACGTTGGGAGCGACGGCAGAGCTACGCGACGGGGATCAGCCAGAATGGCTGAGGGCGCGCCGTCGCCTGTTAGGGAGGTTTATCCATGTCGATATCGGATCCCGGGCGCGGCCTTGTCCGCCGTCTGGGGATTGCGGCTGCGGCGCTTCTGGCGTTCGCGGCGACATCACAGCGCGCCGAGGCGCTTTCGCTCGCAAGTCCCGGCACGGCGCCGGCAGCGAAATTTGTCACCGACAATCTGACGACCGAAGTCCGCGGCGGTCATGGCGGCGGTGGTGGTTTCCGCGGCGGCGGTGGCGGCTTCCGTGGCGGCGGATTCCACGGGGGTGGTTTCAGGGGCGGCGGATTCAGAGGCGGCGGCCCGGCCTTCCACGGCGGCGGCTTCAGAGGCGGCGGCTTTGCGGTGCATCGCGGCGGCTTTCGCGCCGCGCCGGTGTTCCGCGGTGGTGGCATGGGCTACGGATATCGCCACGTCTACCACCGGCCGCATTACTATCACCGCCCGCACTACTATCACCGGCCGCACTTCCGTCACCGGTATCACTACCACCGCCGTTATTACGCGCCGCGCTATTACGGCTATCCCGGCTACTACTATGGCTACCGGCACCGCTACTGCCGCGTGATCTGGACCTATTACGGACCGCGCAAGATCTGTCGCTACCGCCCGTGGTACCGTCACCACTACCGCGTTCGCTACTACGGTAACCCGTACCGTTATTGGTAAGACGGGTTGAAACGAAACAGGCGCCCGGTGGGGCGCCTGTTTTCACGAGATGCGAGCTTCGCGGTCTACCAATCCTTGGCTTCCCACTCCTTGACCTTCCAGGGGGTCAGCTTGGTCATCCGCCAATGCGCCCAGTGCTCCGGCGGCCAATGGCTGAGACGCGAGGTTTCCTTCGCCACAGGCTTGACGTCGACGATCACAGGCGCCGTCCGACGGCGAACCTGCTTGGTCGCCTCGCTGATCATATCGACAAATTCAGGCTTGTTGGTCATAACGGTCCCTCGCGAAAAGCTTTCGCGAGGTTCCATTGTGCGCCGGCACCCTTAACGAGCCGTTTCGCGAACGACTCGTTATCTAGGCATCGCCGGATTAGAGCACGATCCGGAAAAGTTGGACCCGGGTTTCCCTCGCGACAAACGCGGAACGCGTTTGCGCGGAGATCATGCTCCAGCAAAATTCAACGCCAGTCCCGGACGTCGACAAAATGCCCGGCGATCGCCGCCGCCGCCGCCATCGCCGGCGACACCAGATGGGTGCGGCCCTTGAAACCCTGCCGGCCTTCGAAATTGCGGTTCGAGGTCGAGGCGCAACGCTCTTCCGGCGCCAGCTTGTCGGGGTTCATCGCGAGGCACATCGAGCAGCCCGGCTCGCGCCAGTCGAAGCCGGCCTTGATGAAGATATTGTCGAGGCCTTCGGCTTCCGCCTGCTCCTTTACGATGCCCGAGCCTGGCACGATCATCGCGTTGACGTGGGCGCTCACGGTCTTGCCCTCGGCGATTTTTGCCGCCGCGCGCAGATCCTCGATGCGGCCGTTGGTGCAGGAGCCGATGAAGACGCGGTCGAGCTTGATGTCGGTGATCTTGGTGCCCGCCGTCAGGCCCATATATTTCAGCGCGCGGTGCTTCGAAATCCGCTTGGCTTCGTCCTCGATCTTGTCGGGATCCGGCACGACTCCCGCGATCGACACCACGTCCTCGGGCGAGGTGCCCCAGGTTACGATCGGCGGCAGTTTTGCCGCATCCAGCCGCAGTTCGTGGTCAAAATGCGCGCCGTCGTCCGAGCGCAGCTTTTCCCAGTAGCGCATCGCGGCGTCCCAGTCGGCGCCCTTCGGGGATTTCGGCCGGCCTTTCAGGAATTCGAACGCCTTCTCGTCCGGCGCGACCAGGCCGGCGCGCGCGCCGCCTTCGATCGACATGTTGCAGACGGTCATGCGGCCTTCCATCGAAAGCGCGCGGATCGCTTCGCCGGCATATTCCAGCACGTAGCCGGTGCCGCCGGCGGTGCCGATCTCGCCGATGATCGCCAGGATGATGTCCTTGCCGGTGACGCCGTCGGGCAATTTGCCGTCGACCACCGCGCGCATGTTCTTGGCCTTCTTCTGGATCAGCGTCTGCGTCGCCAGCACGTGCTCGACTTCGGAGGTACCGATGCCGTGCGCCAGCGCGCCGAACGCGCCATGGGTGGAGGTGTGGCTGTCACCGCAGACGATGGTCGTGCCGGGCAGCGTAAAGCCCTGCTCCGGGCCGATGACGTGGACGATGCCCTGCCGCTTGTCGAACTCGTTGTAATATTCGATGCCGAATTCCTTGGCGTTCTCCGCCATCACCCGCATCTGTTCGATGCTTTCAGGATCGGGGTTCGGCTTCGAGCGGTCGGTGGTCGGGATGTTGTGATCGACCACGGCCAGCGTCTTCTCCGGCGCGCGAACTTTTCTGCCCGAGGCGCGCAGGCCTTCGAACGCCTGCGGCGAGGTCACCTCGTGCACCAGATGGCGGTCGATATAGAGCAGGCAGGTGCCGTCCTCGGCTTCGTGCACCAGATGGTCGTTCCAGATCTTGTCGTACAGCGTGGTGGGTTGGGACATGAGCGTCAGCTCCAAAATGAAATTCTGTGTGAGTCGGGCGCGAGGTACGCGCAAGCAACGGAGATCGGCAGCGGCATCATGCTGCGCGCGCAAGCTCCGACGTCGCCGACGTCGCGAACCGGCCAAAGAACCGGCCGGGCAGCCGCGAGTGGTCGTCGATCACGACGCGCTGGCCGGAGATGATACGATCTGGAACCATTCTGAATTTCTAACACAGGCTTTATGGCCGCCACAATCGATCGATGCGGCAGATCGCTCTGTGCAGATAGTCATGCCGCAACAAAAAAAGCGCGAGGCAAAACCCCGCGCTTTTGTCGCATCCCTTTGAAAGGAAATCCTACTCGCCGACAGCGGCGGCGCGGTCCTGCTTCTCGACGATGCGGGCCGACTTGCCGCGCAGGTTGCGCAGGTAATAGAGCTTGGCGCGACGGACCTTGCCGCGGCGCACCACCTTGATCGAGTCGATCATCGGCGACATCACGGGGAATACGCGCTCGACGCCTTCGCCGTAGGAGATCTTGCGGACGGTGAAGCTCTCATTGAGCCCGCCGCCGGAGCGGCCGATGCAGACGCCTTCATAGGCCTGCACGCGGGTGCGCTCGCCTTCGACCACCTTGACGTTGACGATCACGGTGTCGCCGGGGCCGAATTCCGGGATCGACTTGGTCGCGGACAGCTTTTCGAATTGCTCTTTTTCGAGCTGTTGAATGAGGTTCATTGAAATCTCCATCGGCGGCGCGCCCAGCCTTCCGGGGGCTGCGCAAACGTCCATCTATCCAGCGCGGTTGCGGATTTGGCGCTCGTATAAGGCATCCGTCCGCGCTTGTCACCCGTCTGTCGTGCTTTTTGTGGCCTTTGGGTGCTGGCGGGCCGCCCATAAATCCGGCCGCCGCGCTTTCGTCAGGGCCTCGGCCTCGGCCCGGCGCCAGGCGGCCACCTTGGCATGGTCGCCAGAAATCAGGATTTCCGGGATGCCGCGGCCCTCGAACTCCTGCGGGCGGGTGAATTGGGGGTATTCCAGTAACCCTTCCGAGAAACTTTCGTCCTCGCCGGAGGCCTGCTTGCCCATCACCCCCGGCAGCAGCCGCACGCAGGCGTCGATCAGCGCCATCGCGGCGATTTCGCCGCCGGACAGCACGTAATCCCCGATCGAGACCTCCTGCAGGTTCCGCGCGTCGATCACCCGCTGGTCCACCCCCTCGAACCGGCCGCAGACCATCAGAGGCCCCGGCCCGGCGGCGAACGCCGCCACCTGCGCCTGGGTCAAGGGTCGACCCCGCGGGCTCATCAGCAGCCTTGGGCGATCCGGAGCGATGTCCGCGGCATCGATCGCCGCCGCCAGCACGTCGGCCCGCAACACCATGCCCGGCCCGCCGCCGGCCGGGGTGTCGTCAACGCTGCGATGCTTGTCGGTAGCCGATGCCCGAATGTCGCGCGCCTCCAGCGCCCACAGGCCCGACGCCAGCGCCTTGCCGGCCAGGCTGACGCCGAGCGGCCCGGGAAACATGTCGGGGAAGAGGGTCAGGACGGTGGCGCGCCAAGGGTTGGTCATGGCCCTCCATCGCCCGGCGCGCGAAAGAAATCAAACCGCGTAAAAATTAGTTGACAAGGAAACTATTAATAGTAGTTTCCTTGTCAACTAATTTGAGGGATTCATGGCGAAAGCCCGTGTCAGCGATCTCGAAGACCATCTCGGCTACTGGCTTCGCTTCGTCTCGAACCAGGTATCGCAGGCGTTCGCGCGGAAGGTTCTGGCACGCGAGGTGACGGTGGCGGAGTGGGTGACGTTGCGCGTGCTTTTCGAGCACCGGTCGCTGGCGCCGAGCGTGCTCGCCGAGCAACTCGGCATGACGCGTGGCGCGATTTCCAAGCTGGTCGATCGTCTCGTTGCCAAAGCCATGGTCACGCGCACGGCGGACGAACGCGATCGCCGCTATCAGGAGCTCACAATCACCGCGGCCGGGCGCGCGCTGGTGCCCGAACTGGCGGCGCTCGCAGATCAGAACGATGCGGAGTTTTTCGGCCATCTGACCGCGGTGGATCGCGCTGCGATGACGCGGATCATGCAGGACATCGTGCGCCGGCATGGCCTGCGTACGTCACCAGTGGATTGAAGGAGATCACCATGCAGGCAGAAATCATCAACGTCTTGCAGGAATGCACTGACGGGTCAGATCAGGAGCGCGTCACCTTCCCCGAGGTGGTGGCGAAGCTCGCGGGTGCCGGTGTCGAGCGATATCATGCCGATCTGCTGCGGGCGGAAAAGACCTACTACCTGCCGTCAGGGGAATCGCAGCGCTTGCAGACCGCTTCGGTCGTCGCGGTCCCGCCGACAGCATTCACCGCCGATGGCGTCGCGGCCGCGGTGCGCGCCATTCAGCAGCAGCAGATCAAGTACCGTGAGTTCTGCGAACGCATCGCGCAGGCCGGCTGTGTCGGCTACTTCGTGTCGCTCGCAGGCAGGCGTGCGGTTTATTACGGACGAACCGGCGACAGCTACGTCGAGCCGTTTCCCTCAACCTGATCGTCGCCTTCGATTTCCTGCGGCAGTTCGATCACCACGCGGCCACCGGCGAGATCCACCGTCGGCACCACCGCGTTGGTGAACGGCAGCAGCATGGTCGGGCCCTGCGGCGGCGCAATCTCGATGATGTCGCCGGCGCCGAAATTATGGATCGCGGCGACGCGGCCGAGCGGCTCGTTGGCGGCATTGACGGCGGCTAGCCCGATCAGGTCGGCGTGGTAATATTCGCCCTCATCGGTCTCGGGCAGCTTTTCGCGCGATACATACAGCTCGAGGCCGTTGAGCCGTTCGGCTTCATCGCGCGTGGTGACGCCTTTCAGCGTCGCCACCAGATGGTCCTTCGCCTCGCGGAGATGCATCACCTCGAACTGGCGCGCGCCGTCCTTGGTCGTCAGCGGACCGTATTCCTTCACGGCGAGCGGGTCCTCCGTGAAGGTCCACAGCCTCACCGCGCCGCGCACGCCATGCGCGGCGCCGATGCGTGCGACGCATATCTGCGCCGGCATCAGCGGGCCTCGCCCTTCGAGATGGCGGGCAGCCTGTCGTTGGGCCGCGCTATGCGCGGACCGGTTGGCGCCAGTTCGGGGCCTGACCGAAAAGCAGCCGGCTTTTTCACGCGCTCGTTCACATGTTGAGGATGCGTCGTTTTCTTGTCGTCATGGCCGGGCTTGTCCCGGCCAACCACGTCTTCCCTACTTCTGGCGCCAAGGACGTGGATGCCCGGGACAAGCCCGGGCATGACGGAGCGTTGCCGCAGAGGCCCGCTTCCATAGGCTGCTGTTTGAGCCAGACTCTCAGGATGACGACAGAGGCCGTCATGCTGAGGAGCACGGCGCAAGCCGTGCGTCTCGAAGCACGAGGCCCCAATCATCGCTTAGCCCTTCGCGGCGGCTTCGGCCTGCGCCTTGCGCTCCTTGCGCGGCACGGCCTTTTCCGGGTTGTTGCGCTTCTCGCGCTTCACGATGCCTGCGGCATCGAGGAAGCGGGTCACGCGGTCCGACGGCTGCGCGCCCTTGGCGAGCCAGGACTTCACCTTGTCCATGTCGAGCTTCAGCCGCGACTCGTTGTCCTTCGGCAGCAGCGGATTGAAATGGCCGAGACGCTCGATGAAGCGGCCGTCGCGGGGGAAACGCGAGTCGGCGACGACGACGTGATAGACCGGACGCTTCTTGGTGCCGGCGCGCGCGAGGCGGATAACGACTGACATTAGAGTTCTCCTGAGTGTGGTTCTGATGATGTGAGTGAACGGTTGATGATTATTTCTTCTTGCCGGGGAAGCCGCCGAGGCCGGGCAGGTTCGGCTTGCCGCTCAACCCGGTGAGGCCCGGCAGATTGGGCAGGCCCTGACGGAGGCCGGCGGGAAGATCCTTCGGCAGGTTCGGCAGGCCGCCACCGCCGCCGCCCTGCATCTTGTCGGCCAGCGCCTTCATCTCTTCAGCGGAGGGCGGCTTCATGCCGCCGCCAAAGCCCATCGCCTGCGCGATGCCGGCCAGCGGGCCGCGCTTGCCGGAGCCCATGGCCTTCATCATGTCGGCCATGTTCCGGTGCATTTTGAGCAGCTTGTTGACTTCCTGGACTTCCTGGCCGGCGCCGGCAGCGATGCGCTTCTTGCGGCTGGCCTTGAGGATGTCAGGGTTCTTGCGCTCGGCACGCGTCATGGAATCGATGATCGCGACCTGGCGCTTGATGATCCTGTCGTCGATGCCAGCGGCCGCGATCTGGTTCTTCATCTTGGCGACGCCGGGCATCATGCCCATCAGCCCGCTGATGCCGCCCATGTTCGCCATCTGCAGCAGCTGCTCGCGCATGTCGTTGAGGTCGAACTGGCCCTTCCGCATCCGCTCGGCGGTGCGCGCGGCCTTTTCGGCGTCGATATTCGCCGCGGCGCGTTCGACCAGCGACACCACGTCGCCCATGCCGAGGATGCGGCCGGCGATCCGACTCGGATGAAAATCTTCCAGCGCGTCGGTCTTTTCGCCGGTGCCGATCAGCTTGATCGGCTTGCCGGTGACTGCACGCATCGACAGCGCCGCGCCGCCGCGGCCGTCGCCGTCCACGCGCGTCAGCACGATGCCGGTGAGGCCGACGCGCTGATCGAAGGCGCGCGCGAGGTTGACCGCGTCCTGGCCGGTCAGGGAGTCCGCGACCAGCAGCACTTCATGCGGATTGGCGGCGGCTTTGATGTCCGCCGCTTCGCTCATCATCTCTTCGTCGAGCGTGGTGCGGCCGGCGGTGTCGAGCAGCACCACGTCGTAGCCGCCGAGCTTGCCCGCTTCCAGGGCACGCTTGGCAATCTGCGCCGGCTTCTGACCCGCCACGATCGGCAGCGTCGGGATGTCGAGGTCGCGGCCGAGCACCGCCAGCTGCTCCATCGCCGCCGGACGGTAGATGTCGAGCGAGGCCATCAGCACCTTGCGCTTGTCGCGCTGAACCAGGCGGCGGGCGAGTTTTGCGGTGGTGGTGGTTTTGCCGGAGCCCTGCAGGCCGACCATCATGATCGGAACGGGCGGAACGGCGTTGATGTCGATGGTCTGGCTCTCGGAACCGAGAGTCGCGACCAGTTCGTCATGGACGATCTTGACCACCATCTGGCCGGGCGTGACCGACTTGACGACGGTGGCGCCGATCGCCTGCTCGCGGACGCGCTCGGCGAAGCTGCGGACCACCTCGAGGGCGACGTCGGCTTCCAGCAGCGCGCGGCGCACCTCGCGCATCGCGGCATCGACGTCCTTCTCGGACAGCGCGCCGCGCCCCGTCAGGCGATCGAGAATGCCACCAAGCCGTTCCGACAGGTTGTCGAACAATGCCGTTGTCCTTTGTTACCCCTACCCGCAAAGCGGGGCGAAGGAGAAGGAAGTCCAAACACTTTCGCGCCCGAGGGCGCATCGCGCTGTCGGGCGTTGACCTCCGGCCTCATGGACCGGGCGGCGGGTCGAAAAGAGCGTCTTTTCGAGAAAGTGGCGGGGTTAAACGCCCGGAGGCGCCGAAAGTCAAGGGCAAACTCGTTCACGAGGGTTTGCAGTCAGGCCGTAAGACGTTGACAGAACTACAATTTTCCGACGGTTCGTACCCCTGCGCGCGGGCTTCCTTTCGCCGCAGGTTCAAAGTCGAGCTACTCACGCCATATTACGCCCCATGCCTGTTGTCCCCTCCCGCCTGCCGTGATTCCCGCGTGCCCATCACCCGCCGCCGTGTCTTTTCAGTCTTCGCCGGCGCCGCCGCGGCCGTCGGCGTGCCCTCGGTCTGGATCAGCAACATGAAAACCTATGATGGCCCGGTTTCGGATCATTTCAACGGAACCCACTTCTTCGATCCGGACGGGGTGCCGCCGAAATCCCTGGCCGAGGTGTTGCGCTGGCAGATCGGCACCGACCGAAAGCGGGCGAACTGGCCGGATTGGGTGCCGAATGCTCACAGCGACACGCCGCCGCCGCGCGTCAACGGCGGAAAGGTGCGGCTGTCGTTCGTCGGTCATGTTTCCTGGCTGGTCCAGACCGCGGACCTCAATATTCTCGTCGATCCGGTATGGTCGAGGCGGGCGTCGCCGGTTTCCTTTGCCGGGCCGCAGCGGCACAACGATCCAGGCATCGCCTTCGATGCGCTGCCCGATATCGACGTCGTGCTGGTCAGCCACGGCCATTACGATCACCTCGACATCGCGACGCTGTCGAAACTCGCCGCAAAACATTCGCCGCGCGTGATCACGCCGCTCGGCAACGACGTCACCATGCGCGGCAGCGACAGTGCCATCAAAGCCGAAGGCTTCGACTGGCAGGACCGCGTCGAACTCGGCAACGGCATCGCGGTGACATTGGTGCCGACGCGGCACTGGTCTGCACGCGGCCTGTTCGACCGAAACAAGGCGCTGTGGGCGAGTTTCGTGCTGGAGACGCCGGCCGGCAAACTCTACATCGTCTGCGATTCCGGTTATGGCGAGGGTACGCATTTCAAGCGCGTCGCCGAGCAGCACGGGCCGCTGCGGCTGGCGATCCTGCCGATCGGCGCCTATGAGCCGCGCTGGTTCATGAAGGACCAGCACATGAATCCGTCGGACGCCGTGAAAGCGCTGGCCGATTGCGGCGCCGACGAAGCGCTGGCGCATCATCACGGCACGTTTCAGCTCACCGACGAGGCGATCGACGCGCCGGTGATCGCGCTGGGCGAAGCGCTGAAGGAGGCGAATGTCCCGCCGGAAAAGTTCGCGGCGTTGAAGCCGGGGCAGGTCTACGAGATCTAGGCTGTCAATGCGAGGAGCGACAGCGACGAAGCAATCCATCTCTCCACTTGCTGCGCGATGGATTGCTCCGCTGCGCTCGCAATCACGGAAGCTACTGCTTCGCCTTGATCGCCCAGGATACGTTGACCGTGACCGACAGCGTCTCCTCGCCCGGCGCGACCGGTACCGCGCCGGCGGCCATCGGCGCAGCCACCTTGCTGCGAAACACCGGCGCGGGTGCACCTTCCTCGGAAATGCTGATGGGGTCGCCGAGCGTCACGCCGGCGGCCTTGGCGTAGATCTCGGCCTTGCGGCGCGCGTCGGCGATCGCCTTGTCGCGGGCCTCGTCGAGCACTTTCGAGGCCTGCGTCACCGTGAAATGGACGCCGCCGATCTCGTTGGCGCCGGCGCCGACCAACAGGTCGATCAAACCAGCGACCTTGGAGACGTCGCGGACCTTGACCGTGACGCGGTTGCTGGCGCGGAAACCGAAGATGCCAGAGGGACGATCCGAGGTTCGATAGTTCGAGCCAATCTGCGGCTGCAGCGACAGCCGCGAGGTCTGGTAGTCCTTTTCGTCGATGCCGGCGCCCTTGAGCGCCATCAGCACCTTGCCCATCGCTGCGTTGTTGGCCTCCGAGGCATCACGCGCGGTTTTGGCTTCCGAGGTCACGCCGACGTCGATCTGCGCAAGATCGGGCGTGGCCGACACGGTGGCCTCGCCGGTTACGGAAATGGCTGGCGGCGGCATCGTCTGCGCCATTGCGGGCACGGCGAGCCATGCGGAGGCCAGCATGGCGAGGGCGAGGGGAAGCTTCATTGGTTTCACCGCAGCGGTACGTAGACGTTGATCACCAGCTTGTCCTCCGCCGTCTTCAGCGGATCGGTGATGTATTCCTCGATGAACGTGTCCTTGGCTTCCAGCTTCTTGTCGTCGAGGTGGTTGGTGATCGCCTCGTAGGTGTTGTCCATGTTGTCGTAGGAGCCGCGGTGGACGAATTTCAGCGCCTTGCCTTCAGGTGAATTGCCCGTGCTCATGTTCTTGGGCAGGTTCTTCGGTTCCTGGTCGACCGGGATTTCGGCCAGGAACGTGAAGCCGCTGTCGTCGGTCGAGGTGTAGACGATCATCGAATTCCCTGTGGCCTTGATGCCCTGCTTGTCGAGCAGGGTGGTCAGCGATTTGAACGCCTCGATCAGAGTGTCGAACGCCGCATCCCAGTTCGCGGTGCCCTTCATGATGACCACCTTCTTGGGAACGAGGGCAAACTCCTCGCCGAAGGGGTCGGCGGTTTGAACGCTGGCGGCGGGGGGTGGCGGCGTTGGCGCCGGAGGCTTTTCCGCCGTCGGGGTATCCGCCGGCGATTTGGTTTCGGCCGGCGGCGGCACCGGCACTGCGGGGGGCGCGGGGCTGGGCGCCGCTGACGGACTGGGAGAGGGGGATGGGGCAGGCGATTGGGCGAGG
>CAZSRR010000081.1:0-18591 GCA_964609175.1 uncultured Bradyrhizobium sp. | reverse complement strand
CGTCTTCCATGAAGACGTCGATGTGGGGAATGACGTTGAAGGCGATGCGCTTGGGGAATTTCTTGTTGATCAGTTCGTCATTGGTGTAGACGGCCTTGGTCTGCGAGAACAGTTCGTCCATCGCATCCTTGCCGGCGCCGGAGACCGACTGATAGGTCGCGACCACGACGCGCTTGATGGTGGCCTTGTCGTGCAGCGGCTTCAGCGCCACCACGAGCTGCGCGGTCGAGCAGTTCGGGTTGGCGATGATGTTCTTCTTCGCAAATCCCTTCGCCGCGTCGGCGTTCACTTCCGGCACGATCAGCGGCACGTCGGGGTCCATGCGCCAGGCCGACGAATTGTCGATCACGACCGCGCCGGCGGCGCCGATCTTCGGCGACCATTCCTTGGATACCGCGCCGCCCGCCGACATCAGGCAGATGTCGATGTCGGAAAAATCATAGTGCTCGAGGGCTTTGACCTTCAACGTGCGGTCGCCGTAGGAAACCTCGACGCCGACGCTGCGTCGCGAGGCCAGCGCCACCACCTCGTCGGCGGGGAATTTGCGCTCGTCGAGAATGTTGAGCATTTCGCGCCCGACATTGCCGGTCGCACCGACGACAGCGACTTTGTAACCCATCGTTCACTCTCCGAGGAAAAATGCCGCCTCGCCGCTTTGAGCGGAAAGGGGGAAGGCAGCGCTTCTATGCGAGAAACGCCGCTCTGACAACGTTCGGGCATTTGATGCATCCATTTCCGGCCAGAACGGCCCATTCCGATGCTGCGCCGGGTTTCTGGACGGCGCTGGCCAGCTTCGTGGACGAGGTCTACGGCACGATTGCCCGGCTCTGCGCCTACCTGACGGCGCTGGCGCTGATGGCGATTGGCGGCATCGCGCTGTGGGAGCACCTGCCGGCGGTGGCCGCGATCGAATCAGCGCCGAAAGCCTGGAGCGAGGCCGGCCGCGCCGCGCCCGCTTTCGCAGTGAGCCAGCTCGTTTTCCCCGGCAAGACAGAGACTTACGAAATACTCCGGCATCCCGAGGGCGGTCGCAAGGATATCTTCCGCTGGACCGGGATCGGCGACATGCCGGTCGCCGAACTCGAGATCTACCGTCCAGGCGAAGAACCGGACCAGGTCGGCTCGGCGGCCGGCTATCTCGCCGCGCGGATGGACCCGGCCGGACCACGCGAACTGGAGGCGGCGGGAATCGTCGACAGCAAGTTTGGTCCCGTCACCCTGTTTCGCCGGACCGGCGGCGCGGAGGCCGCCCGTACCTGCCTGCACTTCTACAAGCACGTCGATGGGTCGAAATTCCGTCTCTCCGGCTGGTCCTGCCTTGGCGAGGACGTGCCTGCCCGGCGCAAGGCGATCGGCTGCATGCTGAACCGGCTGGTGCTGCTGACGGCCGGACACGACGCAAGACTGGCTGAATTGTTCGCCCGTGCCGAGGTCAGGCGGGCCGATTGCCCGGCATCGCGCGCCATCGCTCAGCCGGCGGATTGGGTGATGGAAGCCGACAACCCGCGGCTGCGCGGGGCGCTCTGAATTTCTGCGAGCGCTCCCAGGCTCCGGGCCGCACCTCACGAATGTGGCGACAAGCGGCCAAGACACTGGTTTTCATGAAACTTTTTCGTCGCAGGTCGCATTATTCCATTGCGGTGTGGCGCAATTGACCTAGCGACGGAGCGCCCGCTGGGGCTACAATGCCGTAAACCAGATTTGGCGATCCGCCAACCCGTCACGGGCGGACAATGACGAGGATGCAATGACCCGAAAATTCCCCGCTGCGAGCAAGCTCGCGATGCTGCTTGCCGCGGCTGCCCTCGTCGCGCTCGGCTCGGCTTCGGCCAACGCCCAGAGCAGGCAGCAATATGACAGGGACGGCCGGCCTTACTACGGCCCGAACGGCCCGAACCGTTCCTACCAGCAGGGCCCGCGCACCCGCGTCTACGTGACAACACGCTCCTGGCTCGACGCCGGCACCGAAGTGCTGCCCGGCGACCGCAAGTTCCAGGACTATGCCTTCCCGCCGGATCATGGCTATCCGACCTTCGCGCGCGAAAACCTCAATCGCCCGATCGACCGCCAGCCGCTCAACCCGCCCTCGGACATGGGCGGCTACCCGCAGCGGATCCCGCTGTACTGAAGCGCGACGATGAGACGATGGAAATGCCCGGCTTCGACCGGGCATTTTTTATGGAGCGCTCGTTTTCACCCGCCCCTCGAGGCGGGGTGGGGTGCATGTTGCGTCTATCGGGCCGACACAAACAGCGGATCGTAGCGCTGGCAAAATTGCTCGATCGCTTCCGAGCGAAAATCGCCCAGCCGTTCGAAAATGACCTCGTCCGGCCACTCCCACCACGCGATGCGGCGCAGGCTTGCGGCGACGTGGTCCGGAAAGCGTTCGCGGATCGCCCGTGCCGGGACACCGCCCACGATGGTGTAAGGCGGCACGTCGCGGCTGACGACGGCGCCCGCGGCAATCACCGCTCCGTCGCCGACCGTAACGCCGGGCAGCAGGATGGCGGCGTGGCCGATCCAGACGTCGTTGCCGACCATCACCCGGTCGCCGCGGCGCTCGGCGAAGAAATCGCGGTCGCGCGAGGCGGTCGCCTCGTAATATTCCGGGCAATAGGTGAAGCGGTGCTGCGAGGCGCGGCCCATCGGATGGTTCGGCGCGCCGATCCGCACCGAATTGGCGATCGCGGTGAATTTTCCGATGGCGGCATCGGCGACCTCGCAATTCTCGCCGAGATAGGCGTAGTCGCCGAGCGAGGCATATTCGATGCGGGTGTTCTGCAGCACCTCGCAGCGCCGGCCGATGCTTGCCTCGCGCAGGCGCACGGTTTCATGGACGAAGGTCTCGGCGAGTTTTGGGCGATGCGGCGCGTCCATGAGATGGCTCCGGTGATGGCAGAAGGCGGCAGGCGAACCTGATCCCATGTGAGGCTGCTGCTGTTTGCCGGGACTCCTTATCCAAGGGGCGGCTCCAAATCAGGATACTGGGCGTAGATTTCATCGAGCAGCTCGAGATGCAACGTTTCGACGGCTTCCTGAAGCAATCCGTCGAGGGCCAGTCGTTCCTCTTTTTTGAGATCCGCGATCGCCATTCTCGCGCGATCCAAAGCGGCGTCGGCGTCGAGGACGTGCTTTTGAATGCGGACAGCCTGCTCGCGGTTCATGATTTCAAGTCGCGACGGCCCGCGCCCCTAACGCTTCGAATAGATATCTTTGTAGGTATCCCGAAGAATGTTCTTCTGCACCTTGCCCATCGCGTTGCGCGGCAGTTCCTCGACCACGAACACGCGCTTCGGCATCTTGAATTTGGCGAGCCGGCCGTCGAGCGCGCGGAGCACGCCGGCCTCGGTGACCTCGGCGCCCTTGTTGCAGACCACAACCGCCGTGACGCCCTCGCCGAAATCGGCGTGCGGCACGCCGATCACGGCGGATTCGATCACGCCCGGCATGGCGTCGATCTCGCTCTCGATTTCCTTGGGGTAGACATTAAAGCCGCCGGAGATCACGAGGTCCTTGCCGCGGCCGAGGATGTGGACATAGCCCTTGTCGTCGATCTTGCCGAGGTCGCCGGTGATGAAGAAGCCGTCGTCGCGGAATTCGGACTTTGTCTTGTCCGGCATCCGCCAGTAGCCCTTGAACACGTTCGGGCCCTTGACCTCGATCATGCCGATGGTGTCTCGCGCGAGCTCCTTGCCGGTCTCGGGATCGGTGACGCGCACGGAGACGCCGGGCAAGGGATGGCCGACCGCGCCGGGCACGCGCTCGCCGTCATAGGGGTTCGACGTGTTCATGTTGGTTTCGGTCATGCCGTAGCGTTCCAGCACGGCGTGCCCGGTGCGTGCGGACCATTCGCGGTGGGTGTCGGCGAGGAGCGGCGCGGAGCCCGAAATGAACAGCCGCATGTGCCTGGTCGCTTCCTTCGACAGCGCCGGGCTCTGCAGCAACCGCGTATAGAAGGTCGGCACGCCCATCAGCACGGTCGCGCGAGCCATCAGCTTGATGATCAGTTCGGGGTCGAATTTCGGCAGGAAGATCATCGAGGCACGCGCGAACAGCGTGACGTTGCTCGCCACGAACAGCCCGTGGGTGTGATAGATCGGCAGCGCGTGGATCAGCACATCCTGGTCCGTGAAGCGCCAGTAATCGACCAGGCTGTAGGAATTCGACGCGAGGTTATCGTGCGTCAGCATCGCGCCCTTGGAGCGGCCGGTGGTGCCTGACGTGTAGAGGATGGCGGCGAGGTCGTCATTGCCGCGGGTGACCGTCGCAAAGGAGGCATCGGCCTTGTCGGCAGCGTCGGTCAATGAGCCCTTGCCGTCGGGTCCCAGTGTTTCGACCTTGGCCTTCACCTTCGCGGCGATTGCGCCGATCCCTTCCGCCTTCGACGGATCGCAGACGACCAGCGCCGGCTCGGCGTCGCCGATGAAATAGTCGAGTTCGTTGAGCGTGTAGGCGGTGTTGAGCGGCAGATAGACCGCGCCCGCGCGCACCGTCGCCAGATACAGCACCAGCGCGGGCACCGATTTCTCGGTCTGCGCCGCGACGCGGTCGCCGGGCTTGACGCCGCGCGCAACCAGCACGTTCGCCATCCGGCCGGCGCGGGCGATCAGGTCGGCATAGCTGATCCGCGTGCCGTCGAGCATCTCGATCGCGGGCCGGTTCGGGTCGTCGAGGGTATCGAACAGGCGGGAAAACAGGTTGGCGTTGGCGGTCGTGTTCATGCAACATTCCCTGAGGAGGGCGCTGGCCCGACGGAATTTCGCCGGGTGGATTAGCAAGAACGCCCTTCATAAAGCAACGGAGACAGTTTGCATGTCAAATAACGGGAAACGCGTGGCCTGGGTGACCGGTGGTGGCAGCGGTATCGGCGAATCCGGGGCGGAATTCCTCGCCGCCGACGGCTGGACCGTGGCGGTTTCGGGCCGCCGCAAGCAAGAGCTCGACCGGGTGGTTGCCAACATCGCCAAAAAGGGCGGCAAGGCCGAGGCGATCCCGCTCGATGTCAGCGACAAGGCCGCCGTCAACCAGGCCGCCGAGCAGATCCTGGCCAAGCACGGCCGGATCGACCTCCTGGTCAACAGCGCCGGCATCAACGTGCCGAAGCGAAGCTGGGCCGACATGGAACTGGAAGGCTGGGACAAGCTGGTCGAGATCAACCTCAACGGCGTGCTCTATTGCATGCACGCGGTGCTGCCGGCGATGCGCAAGCAAAAGGACGGCTGCATCATCAACGTCGCCTCCTGGGCCGGACGCCATGTCTCGAAGATGCCGGGCCCGGCCTACACGACCACCAAGCATGCGGTGCTGGCGCTGACCCATTCCTTCAACATGGACGAATGCGTCAACGGCCTGCGCGCCTGCTGCCTGTCGCCCGGCGAGGTCGCGACCCCGATCCTGAAGCTGCGCCCCGTGGTGCCGTCGGAAGCCGAGCAGGCCAAGATGCTGCAGCCGGAGGATTGCGGCCGCACCATCGCCTTCGTCGCCAGCATGCCGGCAAGGGTTTGCATGAATGAGATTTTGATCAGTCCGACGCATAATCGGGGATTCATTCAGACGCCTGCGAACCGGGATTGATGGAAGAACTCTCTATGGTTGTCACTGCGAAAGCGGAGGGTTGTGCATCCTCCCCTGGAGGGGGAGGATCGGTTCGCATGAAATGCGAACCGAGGTGGGGTGGCAGCCTCTCCACGCATTCTCTGGTGGTGGCTGGGCGACGTGTCTCCACGTCAACAGAACATGCGCGGATAGTCTGTCACCCCGCCCCCTCAAGGGGCGGGTAAAAAAACGAAGTCCGTCGCCACGCGGTTCAAATCACTCCGCCGCATCCGCCTCCAGCGGGCGCACCGGCGTCCGGTGCCAGCCTTCCTCGTGCTTGCGCCAATACGTGTCCTTCAGCCGCGTCGAGATCGGTCCGGGCCGGTCGTTGCCGAGGATGCGTGCGCCGATGCGCGACGCCGGCATCACGCCGCCGGCCGTCGTCGCCATGAACACTTCGTCGGCGTCGTCGAGCGCCGACCGCGGGATCGGTTCGACCGCGGCCGCGATGCCGAGTTCGGTGCAGAGTTCCAGCACCGAGCGGCGCGTGATGCCGTGCAGGCTGCCGCGATCCGGCGTCGTCACCCGTCCGTCCTTGACGACGAAGATGTTGAAGCCCGGCCCTTCGGTCAAAAATCCCTGCGCGTCGCACAACACGGCCGTATCGAAATCATGGTCGTGCGCTTCCATCAGCCCGGAGGTCAGGTCGCTCCACTGATAATTCTTGACGGTGGGATCGACCGAGGCGTCGGGCACGCGCGGCGTCGAGGCGATGAAGACATGGGCGCCGCGCGCCTGCACCTCCTTGGGGATCACGTCGATCCACGGCAGCGCATAGGCGATCAGATGGTTCTCGCAATCGGCCGGCCGGCGCGATCCGGCGATCCGCGGCCGTCCGCGCGACGCCGCCATCGCGACATAGGCGTCGGAAAGCCCGGTCAGCGCCACGCAGCGATGCAGGATCGCCTCGATCGCGGCGCGGTCCTCCGGCGGCCGGAGCCGGCGTTTTGCCATCGCGCGTTCGAAACGGTCGAGGTGATCGTCGAGCCGGAAGAAGCCGCCCTTGAACACGTGGACCACGTCATAGACGACGTCGGAGCGCGTGAATCCCCAATCGGTGACGGGCAACGTTGCTTCGGCGATCGGAACGAAGCGCCCCCTGACATAGCCGGCGCCATCGGCGAAGATCGAAGTCGTCATGCTTTGCCTCCAAGCGGTCAACACAAAGCCTAGCATCGGCGCAGGATCGATGTCAGCCGGAGATCGTGCACCGCACGGCCCGTGCGCTCGAAAGTTTCAGTTTTCACGATAATTTATTCGCCGAAACCGCCCCAAAAACCTCCCGTAGCTCGGCTCAACGACGACGCAATCAACCGGTCATCGACCAGCGTCGTTGTCACCGGCGGATCCCCCGCCGGCCAGTCCAATCATCGGGAGAAGTTTCCATGTCCAAACGTATTGCTCTGCTGTCGGCCGCCGTGTTCAGCGCGCTGGCTTTCACCGCGACCATCGGCGCGCCCGCTCACGCTGAAGAGAAGACCGTGATGGTCGGCGGCGCTGCGATGTTCCCCTCCAAGAACATCATCCAGAATGCCGTCAACTCGAAGGACCACACCACGCTGGTCGCCGCCGTGAAGGCCGCCGGTCTCGTGCAGACGCTGGAAGGCAAGGGCCCGTTCACCGTTTTCGCGCCGACCAACGCCGCTTTCGGCAAGCTGCCGGCCGGCACCGTAGAGACGCTGGTGAAGCCCGAGAACAAGGCGACCCTCACCAAGATCCTCACCTACCATGTGGTGCCCGGCAAGCTCGCCGCCGCCGACCTCAAGGACGGCATGAAGCTGAAGACCGCCGAAGGCGAACAGCTCTCGGTCAAGCTCCAGGACGGCAAGGTCTGGATCGTCGACGCCAAGGGCGGCACCTCGATGGTCACGATCTCGAACGTCAACCAGTCGAACGGCGTGATCCATGTGGTCGACACCGTGCTGATGCCGGCGTCCTGAGCTCCCGCGCGCTCCTGACTGGTCCCAACAGGGGCGTGTGGATTGCGAGCCGGGGCAACCCGGCTCGCTTTTTCGTGAAGGGCAATACGTCGCAGGCATTGGTCTGATAGCTTCTTGCCAGTAACGGAGAGCCGGTTCCCGGCGTATAATAGCCAGCAAATTCCGAGCAGAGGATGAACCCATGTCGGCGGTCACAGTTAGCGACGACCAAGCGACCTCAAGCAAGGCCAAGGCGATTCAGCCGGCCTGGGTGCGAGCGCTGCATTGGACCAACGCCTTCGCGATGGTCTTGATGATCATGTCGGGATGGCAGATCTACAACGCCTCGCCGCTGTTCAGCTTCACGTTCTCCAAGAGCATCACGCTGGGCGGCTGGCTCGGCGGCGCGCTGCTCTGGCATTTCGCCGCAATGTGGCTGTTGATGGTCAACGGCCTGATCTATCTCGCCGTCGGCCTCGCCACCGGCCGCTTCCGCAAGAAGCTGCTGCCGATCACGCCGGCGGGCGTGTTGTCGGACACCAAGGCAGCGCTGACCGGAAAACTCTCGCACGATGATCTCAGCAAATACAACCAGGTGCAGAAGCTGCTGTATGCCGGTGTCATCCTCCTCGGCATCCTGATCGTGCTGTCGGGCCTTGCGATCTGGAAGCCGGTGCAACTGCAATATCTGGCGGCGCTGTTCGGCGGTTACGAGGGCGCCCGCTACGTCCATTTCTTCTGCATGGCCGGCATCGTCGCCTTCATGGTGGTTCATGTCGTACTCGCCCTTCTGGTGCCGAAGAGCCTGCGCGCCATGATCATCGGCCGTTAATTCAAAGGAGCATTGTCATGAGCCGCCTGCGCAACCTCCTGATCCCCGGCGTCGACAAGACGCTGCTCGTCCGCGACGCCGTCAAGGCCATGCCGGATCTCTCGCGCCGGCGCTTCATCGCCGGCGGCGCCAGCCTCGGCGCGCTGACGCTGCTCACGGGCTGCGACGTCACCGACCAGTTCTCGGCCGAGGAAATGCTGAAACGCGTCTCCAAGTTCAATGACGGCGTGCAGTCTTGGATGTTCAATCCGAACGCCATGGCGCCGACCTTTCCGGAAAGCGCCATCACGAAGCCGTTTCCGTTCAACGCCTATTACAGCCTTGACGAAGCCCCGGAAGTCGACGGCAAGAGCTGGAAGCTGGAAGTGCGCGGCCTGGTCGACAACAAGAAGTCCTGGACGCTCGACGAACTATATCAACTGCCGCAGGTCAAGCAGGTCACGCGCCACATTTGCGTCGAGGGCTGGAGCGCGATCGGCAGCTGGACCGGCACGCCGTTGCGCGATTTCCTGAAGATCATCGGCGCCGACACCCGCGCCAAATATGTCTGGTTCCAGTGCGCCGACAAGGACGGCTACAATTCGCCGCTCGACATGCAGACCGCGCTGCATGCGCAGACCCAGATGACCTTCAAGTTCGGCGACGAGATCCTGCCGCGCGCCTACGGCTTTCCGATGAAGATCCGTGTGCCGACCAAACTCGGCTTCAAGAATCCGAAATACGTGATGTCGATGGAAGTCACCAACGACTACAAGGGCGGCTTCTGGGAAGACCAGGGTTACAATTCGTTCAGCGGGAGCTGAGCGCCGGCGGAGGATTGACGGAACAGGCTAGGGCGCGACGGGCCAGACGAAGCCCGCGCCCCAGTCGATCAACTGGTCCGTTAGCTTCAACGCTCCGCCGACGGGTTCGATGCGATAGATCGTCTTGCGGACCATTTTTCCGATCGAGACGTCGAGAGCGCCGCCGAGCAGATGCGGCGCCGTGAAGTTAGCCTTCACCGCCTCCGGATCATGATCGGAGGGCCATCCGAACGAGCAGGGCTTCCAGTCGTCGTCGTCGCGCGACCAATACCGCTCATAGATTTCGAGTTTCTTCGCCAGCAATTCGTTCATGACCTGGGCGCTGTCGTCGCCCCGCTCATGGTACATGCGGTCGATGGCGAACATTTCGCCGTCGTAGGCCCGGGCCAGCGCGCCGGCGGACGCCAGCATCTCCTCGCTGGCTCGCTCCTCGAAGAACGCGCTCGAATCGACCTTGTTGCCGTCGGGCAACACGTGCGCGTCGATCCGAAACGTGACGAATACCGAGGTAGAGCCGTTGGTGATGCAGCGATAGAGGCCGTCGGCGCCGGAGATCTGGCTGACGAGCGCGAGCAGCGCCGTCAATTGCCCGAAATCCGCCGTCTGCGTCGGCGTCGTCAGCGCCGTCTCGCCGGTACGTCGGCCTTCGGCCTCCGCGCGTTGGGCGTCTTCGAGCAGTTCCGGGCTTATGGAAGGGTTGGCCCAGGCCCAGAGAAAGCTGCGGTCGCGCGGATCGAACGAGCCGAGCAATTGGCCGCTGGCCATGATTTTCCGACCATCGCTGAAGATCAATTCGAGCCTTCCGTCGCCCTGATCGAATGCGTAGGTCTCTTCGAGGCCGATGCCGTGCATGCGGGCCAGCGAGATGTTGCGGCTGGTCAGCCAGTCGCAGGCTCCGCGCAGGCGGCTGCGGAGGCTTTCGCCTAGGACAAGCCTGGGATGATCGACGTCTGGCGCTGCCGTGCCGCCCGGCGAGAGCGTCTGGCTGACGCTGATCACCCGCCCCTGCGCATCGCGCTCGATGCGCGCGTCGGCCGGCGCGGCACTCTGGTCGCCCGCCAGCAGTTTTTCCATCCAACCGAAAATCGACAAAGCTACACCTATTGCGCGGCTAAAATACTTCCGCGCAAAAGCCACCGGAACGCGGCCGATGTTTGTCCCGCCGCTGACGGCCGCGCGGCAATGGTTGAACCGTTTTCGGCAGCAAGACGCGCTGCGAAGCGGGCTACGCCGCCATGTTCATCCGGCGGCAGAAACATGACGCCTTGATCTGGATCTCCGCCCGCGCCTGCGCCAGATCGAGCCGCTGCCTGATCAGCGGCCGCTCCACCCTCTCGCCGCGGCGCATCAGGCACTCATGCAGCCCGTGCAGCGACCACAGATTATCCGGATGCTGGCAGGCGCGGCTCAATTTGCCGTCGAGGCCGAGATCGGAGCGGTACACCGCTTCGGCTTCCTCGATGCGGCCCTGCTCTAGGAGCAGCGCGCCCAGCGCATGGCGGGTCGGCTGCATCCATCCCCACGGCTCGTCATAGGGCAGGCTGTCGCTGAGTTCGACCGAGCGGCGCAGATGCGCGAACGCCGCGTCGAAATGGCCCTTGCGGTATTCCAGCTCGCCATCCAACATCGCCTGCGCGACTTCCAGCAAATTGACGATCCTGTTGTTGTGGACGCGGCGGCTCTCCGGCACGCGCGCTTTCGCCGCCATGAACAGCGCCCGCTCCGCCTCGGCCTCCGCGACGTTGCCGAGCGCCGAATGGGCGACCGACTTGGCGTAATGGATTTTTGCGACGTTCGAGCAATAGAGCTCTTTGTCCTCCGGCAGTTTCTGCGCGATGATCTCGTGCCATTTGCCGAAGCGCACCAGCACGTGCTGCTTCATCGTCAGATAGCCTTCGAGGAAATCCGCCATCGGCGGCGACTGAATCCGCAGCACGGCTTCGGGGATGGTCGCGATCAGTTCTTCCGCCGCCGCGATTGCGGGCGTGTACTGGCCGAGGAACATCGCGCCGTAGATCGCAAAGTGGAAATTGTGAATGACATAGACGAGGTAGACGCCCGGGTCGTTCGAGTAGGCGAGAAAGCGACGGTCCGTCTCCAGCGCCTTCTGGTTATAGACCAGCACGTCCCTGTAGTGTCCGCACAGCACGTCGAGATGGGTCGGCATGTGGATGAGGTGGCCGGAATCCGGCACGATGTCGCGCAGCCGGTCGCCGGCCCGCAGCGCGCGCTCGGGGAACGGCGACATCTCCATCAGGTGGACATAGAGATGCAGCAGGCCGGGGTGCTTCCAGGCGCCCGGAATCTCGTCGAACGCCTGTTCCAGCACCGCGCGACATTCCTCGGTGCCCGCGCCCTCGGCCGGCTTGCCGGACGGCAGGTCCCACATCTGCCACGGCGTCTCGTTCATGATCGATTCGGCCAGCACGGCGCGCACTTCGAGATCGTCCGGGAATGCGGCGAACACCTTGCGCATTTCGCGCGTGTACGCCTTGTCCCAGGGCGACATGTCTTCAATGGCCTCGCGCTGCGGATAGCGCGCGCCGAGCGCCTTGATCATCGCCTGCTCGACCGGACTGGCCTTGCCGGCATGCGCCAGCCCAGCCTGCATCGCGTCGTACGACGCCGACAGCGCATTCTGCCGGCCGATCGGGTCGTAGCGATACCAGGGCAGATTGTAGTTCGGACCCGACGCATAGCTGATGCCCCAATGCGCCATCGCGCATTCGCCATCGTGGCTCAGCGCCTTCTGAAAACACTTGATCGCTTCGTAATGGTTGAAGCCGAACAGCCAGTTCAGCCCGCGGTCGAACCATATCTGCGCGTCGGGCGACGACGTCGTGACCTTGCGGCTGTATGGCCCGAGATTGAAGTAGGTCATGCCTGTCTCCGTTGCCGCTTGTTGTCTTCGCACCTTACCACGGGCTGCCCGCGTAAGACAGCGGACTGCCGCAGGCTACGGCAGCGCCGGCGTCTGTTTCACCTTCCGCTGAAATGCCGCCAGCACCGCACCCAGCGCCAGCATCGCCGCGGAAATGTTCAGCGCGAAGGACAGGCTGCCCACGGCGTCCGTGATCGCGCCGACGACGATCGGTCCCAGCGTCTGGCCGATGCCGAACGAAATCGTCATCGCCGCGATCGCGGCCGGCCAGGCCTGCGGCGGATAGTTGAAGCGCACGAAGGCGGTGGTGGAGCCCACCACCGCAAAGAACGCGACGCCGAACACCAGCGCCGACACCGCGAGCAGCCACACCGAGTGCCCCAAGATCGGGATCGCCGCACCGACCGCATTGGTGCCGAGGATGATCGTGGTGGCGAGGCCGCCACGGTCGAGCGCCAGCACGCGTCGCCATACCCAGGGCGTGGCGAAGGCGCTGAGGCCGATCAGGCTCCAGAACGCGCTCTGCGCCGCCGCGCCGCCGCCGGCGTCGCGCACATAGGCGATCATGAAGGTCATGTAGGCGATGTAGCCGGCGCCGAACAGGAAATAGCCGGCGAGGTAGATCGCGACCGGCCTGATGGCGAATCTTGCTGTCGTTGCTGCTGTGGAGGCCGCGCCTTCATGCACAGGCGTCAGCAGCACCGGGATCGTCATGATGGCGCCGAGCAGCGTCATCGCCCACCACACGATCCACCACGACCCCGGCCCGAACCATTGCAGCACGAACGGCGCGACCAGACCCGATGCGAAGATGCCGACGCCGGGCCCGGCATAGAACAGGCTGAGCAGGAAATTCGCGCGCTCCGGCCTTGACTGCGCGATGGTCGCCGCCAGCGCTCCGCCGCCGACGAAGCCGGCCGCGGCGCCGACGCCGGCGAGCAGCCGGGCAAAGGTCAGGACGTAGAAATTGCCCGACATGGCGCACAGCGCCAGCGACAGCACGCAGGCCACCGTGCCCCAGCGCACCGAGGCGACCATTCCGAACCTCTTGATCATGTGCGCGGCAAGCAGCGCGCCGGCAAGATAGCCGGCTGCATTCACGGTGTTCATGAAGCCGGCCGCGGAATACGACCACGCCAGCGTGTCGCGCATGTCCGGCAGCACCAGCGCATAGGCGAAGCGGCCGATGCCGAGACCGGCGGTCGGCGCCATCGAGAGGATCAGGATCAGCCGCGCGGGATGCGGGTAGAGGTTTGGGACGTCGGGGGAAGGCACTGGAAACTCCGGCGAGGCGCAGTCTGGCAGGTCGGCGTCGGCTTGGACAGAGGCGGCGGTCGCAATGGTGCGTTGCCATCCCGCAATGGCTTCAGCCAACCAGCACCAGCACGACGCCGAGCACCGTCAGCGTCGCCCCCGCTACGATTCTTGCGGTGATCGCGACGTGTTTCAACACCATCGCGCTCAGCCCCACCGTGACCAGCGGATAGATCGCGGCCAGCGGCGCCACCAGCGTGATCGGGCCGTTGCGCACCGCCGCGAACAGCGTCAGGGCACTGAGGCCGTTGCTGATCCCGGTCAGCGCAAACCAGAACAGCCCGGCCCGCGGCGCGTCCACCACAAAGCTGCCCTTGCGGACGCGCTGCACCGCGAGCACCACCAGCGAGGAGGTCATGTAACCGATCAGGCAGCCCCAGAGCGGGCTTGGCCACACTTCAAGTCCGAGTTTCACCACCGGCGGCGCAATGCCGCGGATCAGCGCGCTGCACAGCGGCAACAGCAAAGCCCAGCTTCGCCAGTGGCCAAGATCGCGCGGCCGCGTCACGGTGATGATCGCGGCCCCCGCGACCGCCACCACGAGACCAAGCAGCTGCGGCGGATGCAGCGGCTCGTGCAGCAGGATCACGGCTGCCGCCACCGCAAACAGCGGTGCAAGGTTGCCAAGCGACGAGGTGATGACCGGCCCGAGCGCCCGGTTCGAGGCGAAGGTCAACAGCGTCAGCGAAGCCGGAAAGAACAGGCCGATGGCGATGAAGATCGGCAGACCCCGCCAGACCACCGGTTCGCCCTGCAGGATCAGCGGCGACAGCAGCAGGAACAGCAGCGTGAAGGAAGGGACGCTGATCGCCGCCCCCGACAGCGGCTCGACGGTCCGCAGGCCCAGTTGCGCCAGCACGACGCCGGCGCCGAGAAAACCCGCGGAAGCAAAGGCGTAGAGGATGGCTAGCGTCATGAGATCCGTCTTGTAGCCTTCTTGGGGGCGCGGGTCGCTCGTTCCCGGCGTTTTTGACTGGTCCGCGATGCCTTGCCAATCCGCTTTGGCCGTTTTAGCACTCCGCCCGGATTTCACATTTTCCGTCATGGCCGGGCTTGTCCCGGCCATCCACGTCTTTCTGCGCGAGCGGCATGACGTGGATGCCCGGCACAAGGCCGGGCATGACGAAACGGAGGTAACGACCATGGCGACCCACAAACTGCTGCTTCTCCCCGGCGACGGCATCGGCCCCGAAGTGATGGGCGAGGTGCAGCGCCTGATCGAATGGCTGAACAAGGAGGGGCTAGCCTCGTTCGAGACCGAGCAGGGCCTGGTCGGCGGCTCGGCCTATGACGCGCACAAGGTGTCGATCTCCGAGGGTGACATGGCCAAGGCGATGGCGGCCGACGCCATCATCTTCGGTGCGGTCGGCGGTCCGAAGTGGGACAGCGTGCCTTATGAAGTGCGGCCCGAGGCCGGGCTGTTGCGGCTGCGCAAGGATCTTGGCCTGTTCGCTAACCTGCGTCCCGCGGTGTGCTATCCCGCGCTGGCCGATGCCTCCAGCCTGAAGCGCGAGGCGGTCGAAGGTCTCGACATCATGATCGTGCGCGAACTGACCGGCGGCGTCTATTTCGGCGAGCCGAAAACCATCACCGATCTCGGCAATGGCCAGAAGCGCGCCATCGATACCCAGGTCTACGACACCTATGAGATCGAGCGCATCGGCCGCGTCGCCTTCGATCTGGCGCGCAAGCGCAAGAACAAGGTGACCTCGATGGAGAAACGCAATGTCATGAAGTCGGGCGTGCTCTGGAACGAGGTCATGACCCAGCTTCACGCCCGCGAATACAAGGACGTCACGCTGGAGCACCAGCTCGCGGATTCCGGCGGCATGATGCTGGTGAAGGCGCCGAAACAGTTCGACGTCATCGTGACCGACAATCTGTTCGGCGACATGCTGTCGGACATCGCAGCGATGTTGACCGGCTCGCTCGGCATGCTGCCCTCGGCCTCGCTCGGCGAAATCGACGCCAAGACCAAAAAGCGCCGCTCGCTGTTCGAGCCGGTGCACGGCTCGGCCCCGGATATCGCGGGGCAAGGCCTCGCCAACCCGATCGCGATGATCTCCTCCTTCGGCATGGCGCTGCGCTATTCCTTCGACATGGGCGCGCTCGCCGACAAGCTCGAGGCCGCGATCGCCGCGGTGCTTGCCAGCGGGCTTCGCACCGCCGACATCAGATCCGAAGGCACCAAGGCCGCTTCAACCACGCAGATGGGCGAGGCTATTGTGGCGGAGCTGCAGAAGCTGCACACGTAGGCGGCTCGCGCGACCTGAGAACGGGGTTAACGAGCCGTTATTCCGTCTCCGTAATTATCCACCCGACGCCAGGCTGAACACGAACCGTCCGCCGACGATGAACAGATACGTGCCGAACGCCATTTCGAGCGAGCGCTTCGACAGTGCATGCGCGACCTTGACCCCGAGCGGCGCGGTGACCAGCGTGGTCGGCATGACGAGCAGCGCGCCGATCAGCGAGACATAGCCTAGCGCGAACGGTAGTTGCAGCGCGGCGACGTCCGGAAAGCGCGCAGCGGCGGGCCAGCCGGCGTAGATGTAGCCGAGCGCGCCGGGAATCGAGATCAGCACCGCCAATGCCGATGAGGTCGCGACCGCCTGATGGATCGGCCGGCCGTAGAACGTCATCAGCAGATTGGCGAACAGCCCGCCGCCGACGCCCATCAGGGTCGACAGCAGGCCGATCACGAAACCATAGGCCCGCATCGCGAGGCCGGTCGGGATCGTATCGCCCAGCTTCCAGCCGTCGCGCGACAGCAGCAGCCGGGTGGCGGCCGTCCATGCCACCATCACGAACACGATCTTGAACAGCCGCTCCGGGGCGACGCGGGCGGTGACGCTGCCGGCGATCACGCCGATCACGATCGGCACCCACCACAGTTTGAGGATGTCCATATCGACCGCGCCCCGCTTGTAGTGGGCGCGAAAAGAGGCGATCGATGTCGGGACGATGATCGCGAGCGAAGTACCGATGCAGAGTGGCATGCGCGCCTCCAGCGGCACGCCGACAAGGCGAAAGCACTCGTAGAACACCGGCACCAGGATTGCGCCGCCGCCGATCCCGAACACGCCGGCCATGAACCCCGCCAGCGCGCCGACCGCGATCAGCAGCAAAGCGAGTTCGATCAATTCGCGGGGATCAAGTCCTGCCATCATCTCTTTGAGCATTCCGCGGCCGGCAATGGCGACCCGCGCTTCTGCATGGGCGATCCGCGAGATGTCGGCCCTCGCGGCGCGAAGTCCGGGCGCGTGGCGGCCGGATGAATGGCCTCAACCGTCCCCTCCCAAGGCCGGTATCCAGCCGGACCATGACCTCGCCGTCGCGATCGGTATTGCACGGGACGGTGCTTCGCCGCTTATCCCGTTGACCGATGGCCGTAAACTTGGGCCAACACCGATGTCTCGGCATCTCGCGTAGGGATGATTCTTTGTTCATTACTTATGTGGTGAAAATGCGCCGGTGGTATACCAGCCGCTGAATCAACCCCGATTCAAGCCTCGTAGTAATGAATAAATGTTCAATTCAAAGCGATTTGGTCGTTGCGCGGACTGATTCGACTCCGTAAATAGAATTCGTCTACCGCACATCCCCGCTGGGCCGCCTGCGGTTCCACACAACATGAAGCCGCCGAATGACTGCCAGGATCGAACGACCGCTCTCACCCCATCTGCAGACCTATCGCGTCACTCTGACGATGGCGCTTTCCATCATCCACCGCGCCACGGGAATTGCGCTCTATTTCGGCACCATGCTGCTGGCATGGTGGCTGATGGCCACGGCCTCCGGGCCCGGCGCCTACGCCAATCTTCAGGCCTTCACCGGCAGCATCATCGGCAAGCTGATATTGTTCGGCTACACATGGGCGCTGCTGCATCATCTGTGCAGCGGCATCCGCTACTTCTTCTGGGACCTCGGCTACGGCTTCAAGCCCAATGAGCGGGAGGCGCTGACCTGGGGCGCGCTGGTCGCAGGAATTTCGCTGACCGTGCTGGTCTGGATCATCGCCTACATGGTCGGAGCCGGACGATGAGCCGCCAAACCTCCATGCGCACGCCGCTTGGCCGCGTCCGCAACCTCGGCTCCTCGCATTCCGGCACCACGGATTTCTGGCGCCAGCGTCTGACGGCGGTCGCGATGGCGCTGTTGATCGTGCCCGTCATCGTCATCATCCTGATGCTGAGCAGCAGCAACCAGGCCGGCGCCGCGCAGATCCTCTCGTCGATTCCGGTCGCGATCATCATGGTGCTGTTCATCATCGCCAGCACCTGGCACATGCGCATCGGCATGCAGATCGTGATCGAGGACTATGTGCACAGCGAGAAGCTCAAGCTCGCCTGCGTGATGGCCAATCACTTCTTCTGCAGCGCGGTGGCGCTGGCCTCGATCTACGCGATCTTCAAATTGTCATCGGGAGTTTAACCCATGGCTTCTAAGAATTCGGCCGCTCAGGGTAACGGCAAGGCCACCAACGGCAGTGGCCCTGCGACCAACGGAAAAGCCTATCCGATCGAGGACCACACCTATGACGTCGTGGTCGTCGGCGCCGGCGGCGCCGGTCTGCGCGCCGTGGTCGGCTGCTCGGAAGCGGGCCTGCGCACCGCCTGCATCACCAAAGTGTTTCCGACCCGCTCGCATACGGTGGCGGCGCAGGGCGGCATCTCGGCCTCGCTCGGCAACATGCATCCGGACGACTGGCGCTGGCACATGTACGACACCGTCAAGGGGTCGGACTGGCTCGGCGACCAGGACGCGATCGAATACATGGTGCGCAACGCGCCGGACGCGGTCTACGAGCTCGAACATTGGGGCGTGCCGTTCTCGCGCACCGAGGACGGCAAGATCTACCAGCGCCCGTTCGGCGGCATGACCATGGACTACGGCAAGGGCCAGGCGCAGCGCACCTGCGCCGCCGCCGATCGTACCGGCCACGCCATGCTGCACACGATGTACGGCCAGGCGCTGCGCCACTCGGCGGAATTCTACATCGAGTTCTTCGCCATCGATCTGATCATGGACGACCAGGGCGTCTGCCGCGGCGTCATCGCGCTGAAGCTCGACGACGGCACGCTGCATCGCTTCCGGGCCCAGACCACGATCCTCGCCACCGGCGGCTATGGCCGCGCCTACGCCTCCTGCACCTCGGCGCATACCTGCACCGGCGACGGCGGCGGAATGGTGCTGCGCGCCGGCCTGCCGCTGCAGGACATGGAGTTCATCCAGTTCCACCCGACC
>CAZSRR010000080.1:0-19569 GCA_964609175.1 uncultured Bradyrhizobium sp. | reverse complement strand
TCGACTGCCGTGTTCCGTGGCCGCGCCGACGATGTCGAAGAAGTATCGGCGCATCTTGGTGCAACCTATGTGCTAAGCGGCGCATATGTTGCCGATGCAGGCCGGCTGATGGTAACGGCCGAGCTTTCCGAAGCCCGCAACAATCAAGTGGTCTGGACCGACCGATTGAAGGGCGAGATCGGCGATCTGCTGAAGCCGGAAAGCGAACTGGCGGAACGCATTGCGCAGGCAGTGCATTTGTCGGTCTTCGACGCCGAGGTCGAGCATATCCTGACCCAGCCGCTGCCAACGCTGGAGAGCTATTCCTTGCTGCTCGGCAGCATCAAGTTGATGCATCGCTCGAGCAAGCAAGAATTTCTGCACACGCGCAAGATTCTCGACGAACTAATCGACCGCCATGGCCGCATCGCAGCGCCGCGCGCGTGGCTCGGCAATTGGTACATCCTGCAGGTAACGCGCGGCTGGTCCGAAGACCGCAACCGCGAGGCAGCCGAAGCCTTGAGCGCGACCCACGCCGCGCTCGACCGCGATCCGTCGGACGCGCTGGCGCTGGCAACCGAAGGGTTCGTCTACTGTCACCTGCTGAAAGATCTGGAGACCGCACGCAAACGCTGCAACGAGGCCGTGAACGCTAATCCGAGCCACGCCCTCGGCTGGCTCTATCTCGGCACCGTCAACGCGTTCATGGGAGAAGGCAAGGCGGCCGTGGACGCAACGCGGCGCGCGATGGAACTCTCTCCGCTCGATCCGCAGCGCTACTATTTCGAGTCGCTGGGCGCGACGGCCGAGCTTGCCGCGCAGCAATACGAAAACGCTGAAAGGCTCGCGCGCTCGTCGCTCGTGCTTCACCGCATGCATTCCTCGACGTGGCGGGCTTTGACGATTTCGCTGGTGGCGCAGGACCGAATGGATGAAGCGCGCGAGGCGCTCGCCAAGCTGCGACAGATCGAGCCGCAATTGACGGTGGAGAGATATCTGGCGCGAATACCGAATGCCGGACTCGAAATCGGCCGGCGATGGGCGTGCTGCCTGGCAATGGCGGGGCTGCCGTCCGGAAACGGCAACTCGAACCGGCACTGATTTGGAGAAAATACTTCGAAAATATCATGATCGTGTGAAGCAGCCCACATTCGAAACGAAGACAATTTCGGAAATTGCATCGAGGCACTTACTGGCAAAATCTGAACTTACTCACAGAGGAGGCAGGGATGGCTCAACTGGGCGGTGCAGGCGGGGCTGGTGGTGCGGGCGGCGCAGGAGGGGCCGGTGGAGCCGGCGGCGCGGGTGGTGCCGGAGGCGCAGGCGGCGCGGGTGGCGCGGGCGGATCAGTCCTTGGCACACTTGGCGATGTTTACGCCAATCCCATCATGGTGGATGCGCTCATCCTCGGCCGCGAAGGGACAGTCGTTGTCCCCGAAAATTCGACGTCGCCTCACTTCACGACCTATGCGCCGGCATTACCGTCGCCCATCGACGACGAGAAACAGTTGGAACGCTGGGAGCCGTGGGTTCGCGCCTATGTAGCGATCGGCGAACTGATGCAGGGGATCAATTTTCAGGCGACCGGTAGCGCCTTCCGAATTCTGTCTGGTACGTCCCTGATCGCAGAAATCGGACGTCCAAAAAAATCAACATTCGCGGCCCAGATCCCGATGGTACTCAGCTGGGCCGAACTGCGAAATGAACGCGCCACCGAGATCATGGCCCAGATCGATCCTCAATATGCATTCTGGTCGTCGATCGTCTACATGCATTCTGACCGGACCAAGCGCACATTCGAACTCGTCAACGTGCTGCTGCAGTTCTGCGTGTATGTGGAAATGCGCTTCAAGCATGCGCTCGCATGCTGGCGGCCGGTCGAATACAATGCGCAAGTGCAGCCGATGATTACGACCCCGGGGCACGGGGCGTTCCCGATGGGACACGGGACCAACGTCTACGCTGTAGCCTACGTCCTTAAAAAGCTACTGAATCTCGATCCGGGGTACCCTACGGTAGTTGAACAACTCTACCGCCAGGCGGCGCGCATCTCAACCAATCGTGTGATAGCGGGAGTCCATTTCCCGGTCGACAGCATGGCAGGGCGCATGTTGGGCGTTGCCTTGGGTGAGTACTTCGTCGGGCGTTGCACGGGGGACCAGACATTCATGGAGCGGAAGTTCCTGGCCGGCGGAATTGATGGTGCGGCCACCACCGACTTCAATCCATTCCACGCTTCCCAGGCGCTCGACGCAGCGCCGTTCTACTCCCAAGCCGCGGGAGCGACCATCGCGAAGTCAGATCTGTTGGAACACGTCTGGGAAAAAGCGAGATACGAGTGGGCGGGCAAATTCCCATAGGCGAAGCATCATTCAGCAACCCCAGGCGGAGAGCATAAGATGCCAGAGCCCCGCAGCTATCCGAAATGCTTCGGTCCTTACCTCCGGTATGCGATCTCGGCGGACTTCAGAAACTTTGAATTTTTCGACTTGCGGTTCGCATTGTTCTTCCTGCTGGAGTTTGACTCCGCTGAAAAGGATCAGAGAAAAAAGTTCATAGACGAGATAGCAAGGAACCATGGGGGTGCCGTCGACTTGAGCCCGTCAAACGGCACCCGGTATGCCACGATGTTTGCGACGAAGGCGGCGGTGGCTGGCGCAGCCCTGGATGTCTGGGACCGCTACATCTCACGAGCCGAATTGTCTCTACCCTTGAAACCGACGTCGGAGCCCGCTGTCGTTGAGAGGAAGATGGAGCGTCGCGAAAATGGCGACGATCCAGTGGGGCCGCTTCTGTTGGGCGTGATCGACGATGGTTGCCCGTTCGCCGCCGCACATTTTCTCAAGAGAATTTCGGGGGCCGGGATACAAACCCGCGTGCGCGGCATATGGGACCAGAATTTCGGCAGACAGCCAATCGACGTAACTGACAAGAACGGCCAGCCTTGCCAGTTTGGCAAAATACTGAGCGACCTTCCGTACGGTCTCGAATTTCGTCGAACTTCCGACTCGTCCGGCAATACGCCAAGGCAAATAGGACTGAACGAGTGGATCGAGTTGCATGCAACGCCGCAAGGTGTCGTCGATGAGGACGGCTGTTATGCTGACGCCGGGTTTCCGTGCCTTGCGCACCACGCGTCGCATGGTGCGCACATCATGGACCTGTTCGCGGGGCGCATCCCGACCTCGTCACGAATCGGTCCCTTTCGAGGCGACCGGCGCGATCCGCCGAGCTGGAGCGTAGGCGCCGACGCAGCTAGCCAAGACGAGACGGACCTGGTTTTCGTCCAGTTCCCGAAACATTGCCTTCGCGATGCGACAGGCGTGTGGCTCAAGGCGTATGTCCACGATGCCATCCTGTACATCCTGTCACACGTAGATTCCGCGAAGGCCGTTCGGCTCGTGATAAACCTCAGTTACGGGCCGACGACAGGCCCGCACAACGGTTTGGCCGAACTGGAAACGTTGCTGACAACGTTCGTCAAAAAATACGACGGCGATGGAAAGCTCGAACTCGATATCGTGGTCGCTGCAGGTAATTCCTATCTGCTTCAGGATCACGTTACTTTCTGCAGGAACGGCGGTCAGCCAGACCATCTGGAATGGATATGGCGTCTTCCCCCCAACAACACCACTCTGTGCTTCGCGGAAGTGTGGATGAAAACGGCCGATGCCGTTCCTGTCGAGGTCACCTTGATTTCGCCCAGCGGGGTCCAGTACAAGCCAACCGCACCTCCGCTTCCCCTTCTCACCCCTTTGCCTCCTCGAGAACCCGCTGGAGTGGACGTGCCGATCCCGTGGACCAGTGAAGACACGATGTGGCGGCTTCACGTCGAACCTACCATCGCCAACGACGAGGTCGTAGCAGAGCATGGCGACTGGACGATCCAGGTTGCCAAGATTCCCGAGGGCGCGAGCCTTCATGCCTATGTCGCACGCACCGATCCCAATATGAACATGCGCACGGGCGCCAAACGTTCGTATTTTGTCGATGGAAACTGGGAACGAGGCCGGTCAGCCGAGGACAAATGCACGTACACAAATGGGGAGTTCAACAGGACCGGATCGCTGATCGACCGCCGTGGCACCCTCAACGGGATTGCTACCGCCAAGGATCACGGGGTGCATGTCGCCGGCGGCTTCATTATCTCGAATCGGCGCAAGTCGCGTTACTCCTCGGCTGGCCCCGCTCGCCCCGGTCCGCTGCCTCGTCGCTATGGTCCCGATTTCCTTTTGCCCTGCGACGAGTCCTACGCCCTTCGCGGCATACGCGCGGGAGGAAACAGGAGCGGGGCCGTGTTTCGGCTGACCGGCACCAGTGCGGCAGCTCCCCAGCTGGCACGGCATATTGCCAAGCCGCCATCCCAATTCCCGCAGGCGACCGACGCTCCGTCTCCGGGCGACTATCCAGACATTGAGAAACGAGGTGGCGGCAATTTGGAGCCCCCGTAGTGTTATGGCCGCCGCCACCGCTCCGCGTTCACCGCCCCCGCCGGCACCTTGCCCGCAATAATCGCTTCCACCTGCCGCACCGTCTCCAGCGCCTGGCTTTCGATCGCGGGCGGGGTCAGGCCGCCGATATGGGGCGTGGCGATGACGGTGGGCAGTTTGGCCAGTTCAGGCGACGGCATCTGGTCCGGGGCGCGGCCGACGTCCATTGCGGCGCCGGCGATGCGGTGGTCGCGGAGCGCCGCCGCCAGGGCGGCTTCGTCGACGAGGTTGCCGCGTGACAGGTTGATGAAGAATGCGTGAGGCTGCATGCGCGCCAGCGCGGCCTGCCCGATCAGGTTTTCGGTCTGATCGTTGGCGATGGCGAGGCAGACGACGTAGTCGGCGCGGGCCATGAGATCGTCGAGCGGCAGGTGCCGGAAGGGTTCGCCGACGGTCGCAAACGGATCGGCAATCAGGACTTCCATGCCCAGCACCCTGGCGATCTCGGCCAGGCAACGGCCGATGCTGCCATAGCCGATGATGCCGAGGCGGCTGCCGCAGAGTTGCCGGCCCATGATCACTTCAGGCTTGCGCCCGGCGTGATAATCGGCCGTGGCGCGCGAGACGCCGCGCGACAGATCGACCATGAAGCCGAGCGCGAGTTCGGCGACCGACCGCACAAAGCCCGGCCCGGCCCGCGTGACCAGCACGCCGGCCGCGGACGCCGCCTCGACATCGACGTTGCGGATATCGACCGCGCAGCGCACGAAGGCGCGCAGGTTCGGCAGCGCCGGAAATATCCAGGCCGGCCCGGCGGTGAGGCGATCGGCGACGATGATATCGACGTCGCTGGCGGCTTCGATCAGGCCGGCGGCATCGAGCGCGTCGCTTTGCTCATGCAGTTTCACTTCCGCAATGGCCTGCAAGCCGCTGAGGGCGCGTTCGCCGTAATATTGCGCGCGGGATTGCGGCGTATGGGTCAGCAGGACTTTCAACGCCGGACGCTTCCTCTCGAACATTGTGGCCGGCGCAATTATGGCCAGACCGCCGCGCCGCGCAAGGCGAGGTGACCGCTCGCCCCTACTTCGTGCGCGCCACCGTCGTGCCGTCCCAATCCTCGCCGGCGGGATTGTCGAGTTGCTGCCGGCAGCGTTCGATCATCGCCGATGACGCCGCATCGTCGCGGGTCTGCAGCACGGCCTCGAACGCCGCGATCGCTGCCTGGAAGTCGCGGGCGCGGAAGGCGGCAAGGCCGGCCTCGTAGGACACCGCCCAATCCGGCTTGCCGTCGCATTCGCCGGCCATGCCGAGCAGTTCATAGATCTGCAATCCGCCGGCGCGGCCGTAGACCGCCAGCCGGTCGAGTTCGCGGACCACGATGCGATCCCCCGCCAGCCGGCGCGTTTCGGGGCCGATGATGATGGTGGAGCCATAGGCCTTGTTGGTGCCTTCGAGACGGCTGGCGATGTTCACGGCATCGCCGATCACGGTGTAGTTCAGCCGCACTTCGGAGCCGATATTGCCGACCAGCATGTCGCCGGAATTGATGCCGATGCGGATCCCGACGCGTTCGCCGCGGTCGTCGACGAGACCCGCCTCTTCCATCGCGCGCCGGCATCCGAGCGCCGCGCGGCAGCAATCGACGGCGTGATCGGGATTGGGCGACGGCGCGCCCCAGAACGCCATCACGGCATCGCCGATGAACTTGTCGATGGTGCCGTTCTGCTTTTGAATCTCCGCCGAGACGCCGTCGAAATAGCGCGACAGCAGCGGAATGATGCGGTCGCCGAGCCGCTCCGACATGCCGGTGAACCCGGCGAGATCGATGAACATCACGCTCATCGGCCGGATCGCGCCGCCGAGCCGCGCGCCGTTGCCGTCGCTGATCAGCCGCCTGACCAGATCGGCGGGGATGTATTTGCGGAACGCCGCGAGGCCCTGCGCCATGTCGCCGATCGCGCCGGAGAGGTTTTCGATCTCGGCCAGCCGCGACGGGTGCCGCTGCACCTTGTCGAGGTCGAAGCGTTCGACATGGCGAATCTCATCGACCACCTTGATCAGCGGCGCCGCGATCAGACGCTGGGCGAGCCATGCCGACAGCAAACCCGCCCCCACGATCAGGACCGCAAGGCCGATCAGCAGGTTCCGGATCGTCATCTGCACCGGGCCGAGAAATTCGGATTCCGGCACGACCGTGACCAGCGACCAGCCCGGAAACGAGATCGGCGTCAGCACCGCCTGGTACGGCTTGCCGTCCCGCGTCACCGTGGTGTGAAACGGCTCGCCTTCGCCGGGACTGTAGGCGCTGGCGTTGCGGATCGCGTCCACCGCGACCGGAAACAGCGGGTGGTCGAGCTTGAGCGGCGTCAGTTCGTCAGCCTCGTCGTCGGGCACCGCGATCGGCGCGCCGTCCCGGGTCAGGATGAAGGCGCCGGCCGATTTGCCCACCGTGAGCTGCGACAGGAAGTTCGACACCCGTGTCAGCTCGATGATGATGGCCAGCACGCCGGCGCGCTTGCCGCCGATGTCGATCGGCGCGGAGAACACCGCGGCCGGGCGCTCGCCATTGGGATGCGAGGTCAGGGTCGACCAATGGTCGTCGCCGGACTGCATCACCTCGCGAAACCATTCCTTGTCGGTAACGGAATAGGCGGTGTCCTCGACCCGGCTGTCGATCAGGCGGAGATCGTTGCCGACCAGTTCATAGCGATCGGTCCGCAGCTTGCGGTCGGGGACGGTGATCTCAAGCGTCTCGATGACGTCGCTGCCGCGCTTATGGCCGGCGGAAAACGACCCGTCGGGCCCGGCGAACGCCACCCAGGAGACCGTCGGCTGCGAGCGCAGCTGCGAAATCAGCACCAGTTCGCGCTTCCTGACGTCGTCGATGTCGATGGCCTGCCCGGTCAACAGCGTGTGCACCGCAATCCGCGACGAGCGCGCCTCGCTCGTGATCGACTGCAACTCGTCGCCGACCGCCGAGACGATCTGGCCGTTGATGGTGTCGGCAAGCGTCTGGCTCACCTGGTGGGCGGTGCGCCACCACAGCAAATGCACGCCGATGGCGCTGGCGACGATGGACGTCAGCACCAGGGCGGAGATGGCGGTACGGATGCCGAGGCGCATGCCGGGGGGTCCAGTTTCGCAGGGGCCGCTTACCGGCTGTACGTGACCATAGCAGCGTGCGTTTCGCTTGCGGAGCCAATTTCGGCCACCGGGACACGGCTCTGTGACCGAAGTTGAGCCGCAATGAAGACGAAACTTATCGATTGGCTGTTCCGTACAGGCGAAGACGGCGCTATGCCTTGCGGCAATTCTCGAAGGTTATGCAATGCAAGATGTTTCCATCCCGGCAGCCCTGATTGCCGGTCTCGTCAGCTTCCTGTCCCCCTGCGTGCTGCCGCTGGTGCCGCCCTATCTGATCTATCTGACCGGCGCGACCATCGAGCATGTCGCCAATGACGAGACGGAAGAGGCCTCCAAGCGCGCCGTGATGATCTCGGCGCTGATGTTCGTGCTGGGCTTTTCCACGGTGTTCGTGGCGCTCGGCGCCAGCGCTTCGCTGATCGGCGGGCTGATCCGGGCGTGGTCGGCCGAACTGTCGATCGTGGCGGGGATCATCATCATCATCATGGGCCTGCATTTCCTCGGCCTGACCCGGATCAGCCTGCTGATGCGCGAAGGCCGGATGCCGATGCCGAAGCCGGTCGGCCTGTGGGGCGCCTACGTCATGGGTCTTGCGTTTGCGTTCGGCTGGACCCCGTGCATCGGCCCGATCCTGGCGGCGATCCTGTCGGTTGCCGCGGCGGAGGCCACCGTCGCCAAGGGTGCCGGCCTGCTGGCGGTCTATTCCGCCGGCCTCGGCATTCCGTTCCTGCTCGCCGCCTTCATGATCGAACAGTTCTCCTCGCTGTTTGCGCGGATGAAAAAGCACCTCAGCAAGGTCGAGCATGCCATGGGGGTGCTGATGGTGATCACCGGCATCGGCTTTCTGACCGGCGCCGTCTCCAACGTCAGCATCTGGCTGCTGGAGACGTTCCCCGCACTGCAAAATTTCGGCTAACCGCGTAACAAGCCGGCGGGCCATCGCGAAATGCGTCTGAGCCGGATTGCCGCCCGTCCCAGCCGCGGCGCTTTTCGCACGCCGGATTTCCGGGGCCCCGGATCGCGGCCTCGTGCTGCGCCAGATACTTAGCGAGGGATTCGCATGAATTTCATCACCTATCTTCTCATCCTGCTGCCGGCACAGATCGCGTCGCATTTTTCCTGGGCCGGGCCGCTGATCATGCGGATCGTCGTCGGCTACACCTTCATGCTGGCGGGCTGGGCAAAACTCAACAATCTGCCGCTGATGATCGAGAATTTCGCCGGCTGGGGAATACCGTTTCCGACCATCCTCACGCCGTTCGTGTCCGGCGTCGAATGCTTCGGCGGCGCCATGCTGATCCTGGGCCTGTTCACGCGCATTCCGGCCGCGATGCTGGCAGTCGTCATGGTCGTCGCGATCATTTCGGCGAAATGGAGCGACGTCGACTCGCTGCAAACGCTGCTCGGCTTCGAGGAGGCGACCTATTTTGCCGGTTTCATGTGGCTCGCCATCGCAGGTCCCGGCGCGGCGTCGCTGGACCGCGTGTTGGTGAATCTGGCCGGCCACGGCGAGAAATCGACCTGACGCCTCACATTGCTGTGACAGCCGCGAAAAGCTGAGCCCGAGGTTTGGCGCGCCCGTAGCTGTCGAACCGTCAGCTTCCGGGAGCCGCCATGAAACTCGTCCGTATCGCCGCCTTCGCCCTCGCCACCCTCGCCTCGCCATCCTTTGCCGCCGATGGCCCGAAATGGAGCGAATGGAGCGAGGATCTGTTCACCCGCGCGCAGGCCGAACAGCGCTTCGTCATCCTCGATCTCGAGGCGGTGTGGTGTCACTGGTGCCACGTCATGGAGAAGACAACCTACGCCAATCCCGAAGTGAAGGAACTATTGGCGTCGAAATATCTGCCGGTGCGGGTCGACCAGGACGCCAACCCCGATCTGTCGAGCCGCTATGGCGACTGGGGCTGGCCGGCGACGATCGTGTTCGGCCCCGATGGCAGCGAGATCGCCAAGATCAGGGGCTATATCGAGCCGGAGCGGATGCAGGCGCTGCTCAAGGCGATCATCGAAGATCCCTCGCCCGGCCCGTCGGTCGGCGAAGCCTTTGAAGTAAAGCCGGCGGCGTCCGCCTTCCTCGACAAGGAACGGCGCGCCGCCATGACGAGGACGGTGGACGAGTCCTACGAGGAAACGCTCGGCGGCTGGGGCGAGAACCAGAAATATATCGACGCCGACAGCATGGACCTCGCGATGACCCGCGCCGAGGCCGGCGACGCCACGGCCGCCAGGCGCGCCCGGCAGACGCTGGATGCCGCGATCGCGCTGATCGATCCGGTGTGGGGCGGCGTCTATCAATATTCCGAGGGCGGCTCCTGGACCAAGGCGCATTTCGAAAAGATCATCTCGTTCCAGGCGCAATATCTCCGGCAGTACAGCCAGGCCTATGCGCTGTGGAAGGATCCGAAACATCTCGCCGCCGCACGCAGCATCGAGCGCTACCTCGCGGAATTCATGACCAGCCCCGACGGCGCGTTCTATGTCAGCCAGGACGCCGATCTCAACCATGACGTCGACGGCCACGCCTATTACGCGCTCGATGATGCCGCGCGCCGCAAGCTCGGCATGCCGCGCATCGACAAGAATCTTTACGCGCGCGAAAACGGCTGGGCGATTTCCGGGCTTGCCGCGTTCTACAACGTGACCGGCGACACCAAGGCGCTGGAGATTGCCGAACGCGCGGCGAAATGGGTGATCGCCAACCGCGCGCTGCCGGAAGGCGGTTTCCGCCACGGCGAGAAGGATCGCGGCGGACCGTTCATCGGCGATACGCTGGCGATGGGCCAGGCCTTCCTCGATCTCTATGCCGCCACCGGCAATCGCGACTGGCTCGCGGCGGCGGCGAAGGCCGGCGATTTCGTGGCGACGTTCCGCGACGAGGCCGGCGGTTTCGTGACCTCGAAGACCGCCGAGGGCAAGACCGGCGTGCTGGCAAAACCCGCGAAGCTGAACGACGACCAGGTGCAGGTCGCGCGCTTCATGAACCTGTTGAACAGGTATTTTGGCAATGAGGGCTACCGCGAACACGCCGCGCACGCGATGCGCTATCTCGCCAGCGCCACCGCCAACATGACGCGCGCGCTACCCGGCGTCCTGCTCGCCGAGGAGGAACTGGCGGTCGAGCCCACGCACATGACGATCGTCGGTCACAAGGACGACGAGCGGGCGAAAGCGCTGCATGCGCTCGCCCGCGCGCTGCCGGCCCGCTACAAGCGCCTCGAATGGCTCGACCTGCGCGAGGGCAAGCTGCCCAATCCCGACGTCGAATATCCCGATCTCGGCGAGCCCGCGGCCTTCGCCTGCAGCAACCGGATCTGTTCGTTCCCCTCCTTCAATGCCGAGGAGCTGAAGGCCACGGTGGCGCAGATGGCGAAGTTGAAACCCGCACGGGGATAGATCGAATACGTTGTGCGGTGCACGCGCCGCCCGGCATGGCGTCTAATCCGTTGAAACGCCGCGCTTTCCAGATCGGAAGCGCGGCGCTTGCGCAACGAAATACTCCGCAGCCGCCCGAGACCGGAGGCGGCAAGACGTCCAAGCACCAAAAAAGAAAATTTTCTTTTGAAACCCTGTAACCAAATCGCCCGATGCCCCGTAGCTGCTTCTGGATGAGCGACCGGTCGTGAGGCCCTGACGTTTTGGCCGCACGACGATCGCCATCCGCCACATCCCTTGCGTTGCAGGGGTCCGCGGTCGAACGATCGACGGATGCTTGCGGCGTGCTGTCTTCCAACCATGATCCAGGAGATCGTCATGAAGCTGAATTCCAAGTCCGGTGCGACGCTCGCTGCCGCCGCCGCCACCCTGTTCCTCGCCGGCACGGTCGTATCGACGGTGTCGACGCCCGCCAACGCGGCGCAGGGCAAGTGCATGGCCGGCAATGCCTGCAAGGGCCAGAGCGCCTGCAAGGGTGCGGCGAACGCCTGCAAGGGCCAGAACGCCTGCAAGAGCCAGGGCTTCTCGATGACATCGGACAAGCAGTGCGCGGCCACCGGCGGCAAGTTCGTCAAGGGTTGATCGGCGGATCCAAGGTGCGAGCGAGGGTCCGGCCGGCGCCGGACTCTTGCTTTTTGAATCGTCTCGCCCCTGTCAGCCGAAAATAAAATCTGTCGCGCGCGTAACACGGTCAATCACACCGCGTAGGTGGTTTCGGGTGACGTTTGCCGGCCGGAAGTCTCGCGGCTAGCGGGCGGTGCGCCCTCACACTTCCTTTGGAGGATAGCCATGAAGATCGCATCCAAGTCCGGCGCCGCGCTCGCCGCCGCTGCTGCCACCCTGTTCCTGGCCGGCACCACCGTGTCGACCGTGACCTACGCCGCCGGCGAGGGCAAGTGCATGGGCGCCAATGCCTGCAAGGGCCAAAGCGCGTGCAAGGGCACCGCGAATGCCTGCAAGGGCCAGAATGCCTGCAAGAGCCAGGGCTTCTCGACCCTGACCAAGGAGAAGTGCGACGCCGCCAAGGGCAAGTTCATGCCCTCGTGAGCCGCACGGTCCGACCGGGGCCCGGTGTAGGCCGGGCCTCGCTTCCATGCTAGGTTGACGCCGCCATGCAGGATACGACGCTGCGCGGCGATTTTGCGTGAGTGGAGACGAGATGAACGTCGCAAGCAGATTGCCCGGCAACTCGACGTCCTCGCGCGCTGACCGGGCCGCGAACTCGGCCAAGCCGCCCTTCCTCGGCTACGGCCTCGGCCTGCGCCACCAGCATTACGACGAAATCCTGGGCGGCAGCCCGCCGATCGACTGGTTCGAGGTGATCAGCGAGAACTACATGCTGCCCGGCGGCCAGCCGCTGCGCACGCTGGACCGGATTCGCGCGCGCTATCCGGTGGTGATGCACGGCGTCTCGATGTCGATCGCCTCCACCGCGCCGCCGAACTTCGATTATCTGCAGGCGCTGAAGGATCTCGCCGGCCGGGTCGAGCCGCAATGGATATCGGACCACCTGTGCTGGACCGGCGTGCACGGCAAGAACCTGCACGACCTGCTGCCGATCCCCTACACCGAGGAAGCGCTCGACCACGTCGTCAGCCGCGTGCAGCTGGTGCAGGATTTCCTCGGCCGCGCCCTCGTGCTGGAAAACGTCTCGACCTACGTCCGGTTCAGCAATTCCGAAATGACGGAATGGGAATTCCTGTCCGAGCTGTCGCGCCGCTCCGGCTGCTGGCTGCTGTTCGACGTCAACAACGTCTACGTCTCGGCGTTCAACCACGGCTACGATCCCCTCACCTTTCTCAATGGCATCCCGGCGGATCGCGTGGTGCAGTTCCACATGGCCGGCCACAGCCACATGGGTACCCACATCATCGACACCCACGACCATCCGGTGTGCGAGGATGTCTGGCAGCTCTACGCCGCGGCGCTGAAGCGCTTCGGCAGGGTCTCGACCATGATCGAGCGCGACGACAACATTCCGCCGCTCGACGAACTGCTGGTCGAAGTCGCCAGGACGCGCGAGATGGCCGAACAGGTGTTGTCCGCGGCATGAGCGACTTCGCACGACAGCAGGCCGCGTTTCAGCGCGGCATCCTCGACGGCGATGACGCGGTGCTGGCTGAAATCGCCGACAGTCCGCGCGAGAAGCGCGACGTGCTGTTCGGCGTCTATCGCTATGCCTACGGCTCGCGGCTGGTCGAGGCGTTGCGCAACGATCACGAGCTGCTGCATCGCTATCTCGGCGACGAGACGTTCGACGAGATGGGCCATGCCTACGTCAAGGCGCGGCCATCGGGGAACCCAAACCTGCGCTGGTTCTCGCAAGGCCTGCCGGAATTCCTGAAATCGACCGCACCCTATTCCGGGCATCCCGAACTGTTCGAACTTGCCGCACTCGAAAAGGCGCTCAACGACGCCTTCGATGCCGCAGAAGGCGAGGTCGTCGAACTGGCCGACATGGCGGGATTTGCGCCGGAAGCGTGGTCGGACCTTCGGTTCGTGCCGCATCCCAGCGCAGCCCGGCTCGAGCTTGCGACCAACGCCGCCGCGATCTGGCTCGCGCTCAAGAACGACGAGACGCCGCCGGAAGCCGCTGCGCTGGCCGAGCCGACGCATCTCCTGATCTGGCGCCAGGACGTGACGCCGATGTTTCGCGAAATTCCCGCGGAAGAAGCGATGATGTGGGACGAGGCCGCGCGCGGCATTCCTTTCGGCGTGCTCTGCGAAATGATCGCGACCTATGACGATCCCGACGGCGCGGCGGCCCGCGGCGCCGGCTATCTGCACGGCTGGATCACGGCAGGCCTTCTGACGGATGTGTCCGTCGGCTCATAGAGGAGCGCGCGGCGAATGAGCACGGACACCGATCGCCATTTCATCGAGCGCATGCAATGGGATGCGGTAGCGCGGCGCATCGCGGACGGCACGGTGGCGATCCTGCCGATCGGTGCCGCGGCCAAGCAGCACGGCTTTCACCTGCCCCTCAACACCGACCGCATCCAGGCCGAATGGCTGGCCGGCCGGATGGCGGAAAAAATCGACGCGCTGGTCTGGCCGACGCTGACCTACGGCCACTATCCGGCATTCGTCGAATATGCCGGCAGCGCCAGCCTGACGATTGCAACCTTCGAGGCGCTGGTGCGCGAGATCGCCGGGCAGATTCTCGGCGGCGGATGCCCAAGACTGATCGTGCTCAATACCGGAATCAGCACGCTGGCGCCGGTGGACCGCGCGCTGGCGCGGCTGGCGAGCGACCGGGTCAAGCATCTGTGGATTCACGGCGGGCCGCGCTATCCACGCGCGGTCAGGCAATTGGCCGAGCAGAGCCACGGCAGCCATGCCGACGAAATGGAGACGTCGCTGATGCTGGCGCTGGCGCCGCATCTGGTGGACATGACGCGCGCCGAAGCAAGCCCCGCCCGGCAGAAGGAAGCGCCGGGCGCGTTGACGCCGACGGACGCAAGTTCACCGAACTACAGCCGCTCCGGCAGCTTTGGCGATCCCACGCGGGCGACCGCGGCCAAGGGCGAAGTGCTGCTCGCCGCGATGCTCGACGATCTCGACGAACAGGCCGCGGCGTTCCTCGCGCAGCACGGCGGGCCGCAGCGATCGGCGTCGATGGAAAGCGCGCTGCGATGAAGGCTGCCGCCGCCCTGCGCCGGACGATCGCCGTGGCCGTCGGCGGCGCGATGCTGGCCGGCGCGCTGTCGTTGCGCGCCGACGCGCAGTCGGAATACATGCGCGGCGACCGCATGCCCTATGAGGCGTTCGACCGGCTGCCGAAGACCGACCTCGAAATATCCGGCAACACCATCCATGTCGCCTTCGCGCCGGGCGACATCGCGCTGCCGAAGGACAAGATTCTCGACTGGATCAGGATGTCGGCCCGCGCCGTCACCGCCTATTATGGACGGTTTCCCGTCACCTCGCTGCGGCTGCTGCTGGTGCCCGTCGACGGCGGCCGCATCAATGGCGGCACGACATGGGGCTATCGCGGCGCGGCCATCCGCATTCCGCTCGGCCGCAACGCCACCGAGCATGTCCTGCAGCGCGACTGGGTGATGGTGCACGAGATGGTGCATACGGCGCTGCCCGACATGCCGGATCGCTACGCCTGGCTGTCCGAGGGACTGGCCGTCTATGTCGAGCCGGTCGCGCGGGTGCAGGCCGGCGACCTCACCGCGCGCGAGATCTGGCACGCGATGATGCGCGACATGCCAAAGGGCTTGCCGCAGGCCGGCGACCAGGGCCTCGACAACACGCCGACCTGGGGGCGCCGATATTGGGGCGGCGCGATCTTCTGCCTGCTCGCCGACATCGAAATCCGCAAGCGAACCGACAACCGTCTCGGCCTGCAGGACGCGATGCGCGGCGTGCTCGCGGCCGGCGGCAATCATGAGCGCGACTGGTCGATCGGGCGCGTTCTTTCGACCGCCGACAGGGCCGTCGGCGTCGACGTGCTGACCGGGCTTCACGGCGAGATGGGATCAAAGCCGGTGATGCCGGACCTCGCGGCGCTGTGGCGCGACCTCGGCGTCAGGCGGGCCGGCGAGGACGTCGAGTTCGACGACAGCGCGCCGCTTGCGGCGATCCGCAAGGCGATCACCGCGCCGCGTGCCTAGCGAGGCTCCGAGTTCCAAAAGCGGACGTCCGGCCGATGCTTGGTCATGTCCAAATGACATGGACATGCAGGAGGGGCTCGGCCGCCAAAGATTCACCTCAGATCTGAAGCAATCTCCCCTTGTTTGCGATAGAGTGGCGTCGCGCTGAGCGGGAGGACTTTCGACGTGCGCGGAATGTTGCCGAATAGCGAAGCCCGGATGCGGATGTGCATCATGAAAGTCAGCCAGCGCGGGCGCTGGACCTACAAGGACTGGACCAGATGGCAGTTCCTGTGGAAGTACTTTCCCTGGTACGCGCGCGAAATGCGCTATCGCGGGGATTTCTGCGTCGGACAGGGCTGCATGCACTGGTTCTGGGAAAATCCCGACACGAAGGAGCGCGGCTATTGCTCGGCTGCAGTCTCGCGGACGCAACACATGATGTGGGCGAAGGAACTGGAGGAAGGCAACGCGCTCCGCGGGCAGCTTGGGCAAAGCGAGCAGGCCGCGCTGCTTCCCGCGCCTGTTGCCACACCCGCACCCGGACGTCTGAGCCATGCGCTCAGGACGATCGCAGGAGTAGCCGCCTGGGGTGCCGTTGTATTCGCAGTGTACTGGCTGTGGTAGTTTTCGCCGTGGTGATGGCCTTCGCCAAACGGTTCCAACACGCGACAGGCGGAGTTGGAGCAATCACCGGACTGCGCGTGCCTCGTCCGTTTCGGTGAGCCCGTCTTCGCCGTGATGAAAGGCGTCTTGAGTGCGCCCTGTATTTGGACCGTGATGTAGTCCGCCCTATCCTCCTCCGGCAGTTGCAAACCCATGCTCAAGATCCTGGCGGCTTCAAAATCAATCCATTCTGCAAATGTCATTTCGCGCCGCCGGGTTATCGGCTCATGGGCATGTCAGGTAAGCGATCCCGCGGCATGCCGGCGCGCACCATAGAACTCGATGCCAGCCGCTGGAAAACGGCTCAGGATTTTCGACTGGCGCTCAAGGATGCGATAGGAGCGCCGGAATGGCACGGCGATATCGTGGGGGCATTCCTTGACTCTATATTTGGAGGCGGAATCAACGCCCTCGCAACGCCCTATGTGATCAGGGTCGTGAACACGGCGGACCTCGGGGCCGAAGTGAAGGAAGTGCTCCACGATTTCTCATCTGCGATGGCGGAGACACGGGCTCGCAGGCTCGCGCGCATGGGTGAGGATGTTGCGGTTCGGCTCGACGTCGAAAACTGATCTTGTCCTATCGTCCGCAAGCGCGGGCATGCCGGAGCCGGCGACGGCGCGGAAAGCAAGGCCCGCCCGCTGAAGCTTCCCGCGACCAGTGCCGAGATCGACCGGGCCCGGCCGGGATGGCCGCCATCAAAAATCCCCTCCGACAATTCTGCCATCTGCTGAAAGGGCTTGTCTGGGCCCGCGCATTTCCCCTAGTGCAGATGCAACGGGCACGCAGACCCGGAGAGGAACGATCCCGTGAAAAGCTCGCCGTTCCGGCGGATCATCGAGGCCCCGGACTTCTGGCGCCTGTGGTATGTCGGCCTGATCGTCGCCACCGTGCGCTGGCTGGAGACCATCGTGGTCGGGATCGTCGTCTACCAGCGCACCGAGTCTGCGTTCCTGGTCTCGATGATGACCATGCTGCGACTGCTGCCGATGGGCCTGTTCGGGGTTTTTCTCGGGGCGCTCGCCGAACGCTTCGATCGCGGCCGGACGCTGTTCATGGTGGTGCTGCTGATGAGCCTCACCTCCGCGGTGCTTGCCGTGCTCGACCGCATCGGACAGCTCGAGATCTGGCATCTCGCCGTCGCCAGCTTCATCAACGGCTGCGGCTGGTCTACCGACAATCCGGTGCGCCGCGTGATGATGGGCGAAGTCGTGGGCCGCGAAAAGGTCGGCACCGCGATGTCGCTGGATGTCGGCGCCGGCAACGCCACCCGCATGGTCGGCCCGGCGCTGGGCGGCTTCCTGCTTGCCGGCACCGGCATCCAGGGCGCCTTCGTCCTCAGCATCCTGATGTATTGCACCGCGCTGTTTGCGATCATGACCATCCAGTCGCGTATCCCGCGCGCCGCCGGATCCGGCGCCGTGCTGGCGCGGATCGGCGAGGGGCTCGTTCTGGTGCGCGGCGACCGCAAGCTGATCGGCGTGCTGATCGTCACCGTGATCTACAATCTGTTCGCCTGGCCCTGTACCAGCATGATCCCCGTGATCGGGCGCGACCGCCTGCATCTCGGCCCGGAAGGCGTCGGCCTGCTGGCGACCATGGACGGCATCGGCGCCTTTGCCGGCGCGATACTTCTGGCGCTATGGGCGACACCGAAATGGTACGGCCGCGCCTATCTCGGCGGCACCATCTGCTACCTCACCATGACGATCATTTTCGCGCTGGTGCAGAGTCCCGTGATGGCGGCGGCCGCCTTGCTGCTGACGGGACTGGGCGGCGCCGGATTCGGAACGATGCAGGCGACCCTGGTCTATCTCGCCGCACCGCCGGACATGCGCTCGCGCATCCTCGGCGTGCTGACCGTCTGCATCGGCACCGGGCCGATCGGCTTCGTCTGGCTGGGCTGGCTCGCCGACCGCATCGACGCCCACAACGCCACCGCCGTGACCGGCATGTTAGGCCTGCTCGCGATGGCCGCGACCCGGCGCTGGTGGAAGGAAATTTGATCGACGAGTTGAGATTGAACCGCAAGACTGCGGATCGCGGCCAGTTCAACAGGTCGGACGTCTGGTGCACCAGCGCCGCGCGCCTTCCGGATCGCCGCGATACTTTGCGGACAGGGCGCGTTCATAGCAGCCGGGCGTCGCCCCCATGCATTGTTTGTAACGTCCGTTTGCGTAGGCGGCAACAGCGCGGGCCGTGGCTCGCTCGTTGGGAAGCTCGACGGCGTTGGCCGGCGGAGACGGCTTGCTCGCCACCATTTTCTGGCAGTCGCCCTCGCCGTTCCGGCGATAGCCGGGACGACAGGCGATCCTGACACAGCGTTCGCCTTCCGCGCGATAACCGGCTTCACAGCTCAGCGGACAGACGCGCCCCTTCATCTTCCTCACGCCTTCCAGCGCATCCATGCCGGCCGCCTTCAGGTCGAACTTCGTTCCGGCGTTCTTGTTGAACGTCGACAAGGAGCGCTCCGACGCCGAGTTCCACTCGCCATTGGCCGCCGCCGAGAGACAGCCGACGCGACGCAGTTCCTGCTGGAGCGATATTGTCAGTTCGGATCCGGACGGAGCGACGGCGGCGGATGGCCGCAACACCGCAACCTTGCTTTCGTCCGTCGCGGCTGAGCTCTCCGGGTCGGAGTGGTTTGCGCTGGCGCGCTCCGGTTCTGCCAGGCGCGATCGCTCGATGGCGCCGACCTTGTCCTGCTCGATCGTCTTGGCCTTTTCAGCGGCGGCGCGGGCTTCTTCGGCCGCCATCTTTCTCAGCTGGACCTTGGCGAGATTGGCGTAGAACCCCTCGGGATAGGCTTGCAAAAACGCTTCCCAGGCCTCCCGCGCTCCCGCCTGCAGGGCCAGTTCGTAGGCCCGCCGGATCGCGATGTCAGGATCGACCTGCTTGACCACCGGCGCGGCGGGGACCAGCGGCACATCGTCGCCGCCCAGCGAACCGTAGACATAAGGCTCCTGACGATTGCCGGTGGACTTCAGAACGTCGTCCCGAACGTAGCCAAAGGCCCTGCGCAGATCGAGGCCGGGCCTCGTGACATGCTTGGCAAGCGCGACGCTGAAGGGGCTGTGCTTGCCGTCGCCATCCGCGGCCGTCGATCCTGCCTTCGATGCAAACGCGATCAGCGTATTTCGGTTTGTCGGTTCGACCTTGGCCAGCCCCCGCCCGACGGCCCGAGACGCGATCGTGCGTTTCATGGTGCGGGAGAACGGATTGTCCCGGCAGGCGTCGAGGATGATCAGCCGCAGTTGCCTGGCCGGCTCGACGGCGACCAGCACCCGTTCGAGGGACAGCGCCTCGTCGTAAAT
>CAZSRR010000079.1:0-19630 GCA_964609175.1 uncultured Bradyrhizobium sp. | reverse complement strand
GCGGCGAGCGATCAGGCCAGAATCCTGTCGCTGCCGATGTTCGCGGAGATCACGAGCGCGCAACAGGAAGAGGTGATCGATTTGGTTCGCAAGTTTTAGGCGGCAAGCAGGGCACGCTTCTATTTTTCGGGCGGTACGTACGTTAAACAACCTTGGCGAGAGAAAGGTTGTGGCAACTTGCCCCGGCAACCAAACCGGGGCCGCATTGCTGGCATCGCGCCGGCGGCGGGCGGCTGCGTTCCCGAAGCTGTCTTGCGGGTCTGAATTGACTGAGTTCACGCACAGTATCGGATCCGAGCGTGGCGGCTTCTGGCGCCGCGTGCTGGCCCGCATCGCGCCCACCGTTGGTGCAGACGGCACCTCAGGCGGGTTCGGTGTTCCCTGCGCCAGGCAACTATCAAACCCGGCCCGCCGTGATTCCAGCCGAATTGATCGAGCGACTGACAACGACCGCGGCACCGAAGGCTGGCGGCACCTCCGGCAATCCCAAATGATAGCGCTTCGGCTGGCTTCCCAGGCGCGGATGATAAAGGGCGTCTATCGCTCGTCTGCGATCACCTTGCCGTCGTTCGGCAGCGATCCGGCGGTTACCAGTTCGACATTGCCGCCGAGCTTGGTCACCGCCCGCAGCGTTGCAACGAGTTCGCTCTGCAGCGCCTCGCCTGGCGCCGCCGTCTCCGCCTTCAGCGTCATCAAATCGCTCTCGCCCGATCGCGTCACCACGAGGCGCAGGCGCCCGAGTTCGGGGTGGCGTTTGCCGATTTCGGCGATCTGTTCGGGGCGGACGAACATGCCCTTGATCTTGGTGGTCTGGTCGGCGCGGCCCATCCATCCCTTGATGCGCATGTTGGTGCGTCCGCACGGGCTTGCGCCGGGCAGGGTCGCAGTGAGGTCGCCGAGCGCGAGCCGGATCCACGGATGCTGCGGATCGAGCGAGGTGACGACGATTTCGCCGACATCGCCCGCAGCGACGGGATCGCCGGTGCCGGGACGCACGATTTCCAGAATCAGGTCCTCGTTGACGACCATGCCCTCGCGCGCCGGGGTCTCGAATGCGACCAGGCCGAGATCGGCGGTGCCGAACGCCTGATAGGCGTCGATGCCGCGCGACTTCACCTCGTCCTGCAGCGATTTCGGGAACGCCGCGCCGGACACCAGCGCGCGCTTGATCGAGGAGACGTCGCGCCCGCCGGATGCCGCGGCGTCGAGCAGGATCTTGAGGAAGTCGGGCGTGCCGCTGTAGCCGACCGGGCGATAGGCCTCGATCAGTTCGAACTGCTGTTCGGTATTGCCGGGCCCGGCCGGGATCACGGCGCAGCCCAGCGCCCGCGCCGAGGCGTCGAAGATGAATCCGCCGGGGGTCAGGTGATAGCTGAAGGTGTTCAGCACCACGTCGCCGGGCCGGAATCCGGCCGCAAACAACGCCCGCGCGCCGCGCCAGGGATCGGCATGGTCAGGCTCGGGCTCGAAAATCGGCCCCGGTGAGGTGAACAGGCGCCCGAACGATCCGAGGGGACCGGCGACAAAGCCACCAAATGGCGGCGCGGCCTTGTGCAGGGCAGGGAGTTCCGACTTGCGCAGGACAGGAAGAGCCGCGAGGTCGGCGCGGCTGGTCACGGAAGCGGGGTCGATGCCCCTCAGCCGCTCGGCATAGGCGGGGGCGGCCAGCGCCTTGCGCAGCACGTCCGGCAGCCGGGAGAACAGTTCGGCCTCCCGTCTGGCGGGCTCGCGCGTTTCGAGGGCATCGTAATGTTCGCTCATGGCTGTTGCCTTCGATGGACGCCGATTGCGCACCGCTTCTGACGTGCTATCAGACGGCTACCGGCGTCGGAAATAGTGCAGGGAACCCAATGGCCGAAACGCAAAGCGCTGTGGCGACCGACGATTCGGCCGATGTCGTCGCGCGGCTGAAGCTGCGCATGATCGAGCATTGCCTGCCGCTGTGGTCGACCGAAGGCTGGGATGAGCGCACGGGCGGCTTCATCGACCGGCTCGATGCGGAAGGCCGCGCGGACCGCGAGGCGCCCCGCCGGGTGTTCGTGCAGGCGCGGCAGATCTATTGCTACGCCAAGGCGGCGCAGATGGGCTGGTATCCCGAGGGCCGCGCCATTGCGCTGAAAGGATTGGAGCACCTGCTGGCCAAGGCGAAGGCGCCCGACGGCAGACCCGGCTTCGTCCATACGCTCACGCCGGACGGCTCGGTGCTGGATCCGCTGCGCGATTCCTACGATCACGCCTTTGTCCTGCTCGCGCTCGCCACTGCCTACGGGCTCGATCGCGATGCGCAGATCCGCACCGAGATCGATACGCTTTGTCGTTTCATCGAGACGGAGCTGCGCTCGCCGAACGGCGGCGTTCACGAAGGATTGCCGCCTTCGCTGCCGCGCCGGCAGAATCCGCACATGCACCTGTTCGAATCGATGATCGCGGCGTTCGACGCGACGCATGATCTGGCGTTTCAGAACCGGGCCGGGACTTTCTTCAGCCTGTTTCTCGCCAATCTCTACGACAAACAGCGGCAGGTGCTCAGCGAATACTTTGAGGAAGACTGGTCGAAGATCGAGCCGATCAGCGTCGAGCCCGGCCACCAGGCGGAATGGACATGGCTGCTGAAGGGCTTTGAGCGCATCACCGGCTGCCCCACCGGGCGCTACCGCGGCGAATTGCTGGCGTCGGCGCTGCGCTATCGCGACGAGGCGACGGGATGCCTGGTCGATGAGGGGCGCGCCGACGGCAGCATCCGTCGGCAGACGCGGCGCCTGTGGCCGCAGACCGAAATCGCCAAGGCGTGGATCGCGCAGGCCGAAGCGGGCGAAACGGGCGCGGCGGACGAAGCGCGCGCGGCGCTGGTGCGGCTGGAACGGCATTACCTCAGCCATCCCGTCACCGGCGGCTGGTACGACCAGTTCGACCGCGAGGGCAAATCGCTGGTCGCCACCATCCCTGCATCGTCGTTCTACCATGTGCTTTGCGCCGTGACCGAAGCGGAGCAGGTGATAGGCTGAATGATGGATGGCGCTCACAGCCACCGCTTCCGCCGCTTGTAGCTTTTCAAGTTTTTAAAACTCTTGCGCTGGTCTCCGGCGCCGCCGAGGTAGAATTCCTTGACGTCCTCGTTGTCGCGCAATTCATCCGCCGTGCCGTCGAGCACCACCTTGCCCTGTTCCATGACGTAGCCGTGGCTTGCGACCGACAGCGCCGCGCGCGCGTTCTGCTCCACCAGGAGAATGGTGACGCCGAGGTCGCGGTTGATCTCCTTGATGATGGAGAACACCTCCTTCACGAGCAGCGGCGACAGGCCCATCGACGGCTCATCCATCAAGATCATCTTGGGCCGCGCCATCAGCGCGCGGCCGATCGCCAGCATCTGTTGTTCGCCGCCGGAGAGATAGCCGGCCAGTCCCGTGCGCTCCTTCAGGCGCGGGAAGTACCTGAACACCATGTCGATGTCGTCGCCGACCTCGTTGTCGGTGCGGGTAAAGGCGCCGAGCTTCAGATTCTCGATCGACGTCATGTCGGCGATGATGCGGCGGCCCTCCATCACCTGGAAGATGCCGCGGCGGACGATCTTGTCGGGATCGACGCCGTCGATCCGCGTACCGTCGAACATGATCTCGCCGCGGACGACTTCGCCGTCCTCGGTCTTGAGCAGGCCGGAAATCGCCTTCAGCGTCGTCGACTTGCCGGCGCCGTTGGCGCCGAGCAGCGCCACGATCGCGCCCTTGGGCACTTCGAGGCTCAGGCCGCGCAGCACCAGGATGACCCTGTCGTAGACCACCTCGATGTTGCGCACGCTGAGGAGCGGAGCTGAGGTGGTGACCTTCTCGGTCGGGCGGGCCGTTTCGACGGTTTCCGTCATGTGCGCCTGCATTCGTTTGTTGCTTCGTCATGCCCGGCCTTGTGCCGGGCATCCACGTCTTCCTCGCGTCGCTTCGAGGCGTGGATGGCCGGGACATCCAGCGCGAAGACGCGCTTCGCGTTTTAGCCCGGCCATGACGCCTGCGGGAAGTTTGCCCCTTACCAGCCGAGCCACTCGGGTTTGCGCGGCAGGTCGATCGTCTTCACCTTCTCGAGCTTGATGGTGCCGTTCTTGACGAGATCGTTGAGCGGGGCGTCGGTCGCGCCGGCGACCTTCATGCGATACAGATCGACCTTGAGCGTGCCGCGGTGATCCTTGTCGGTCCAGGTGGAGGGGTTGCAGACGCCTTCCATGCCGGCCGGCACCCAGTCCTTCTTCTGGTAAAAGCCCTTCTTGACGTTCTCGCCGGTAGCGCCGCCGTTCTTGGCGGCCCATTCGACGGCTTCCTTCATGTAGAGCGCAGTGCAGACGGCGGCAACGTAGTGCACCGGACGATAGGCGGTGCCCGCCGCGTCCGACATCTTGGAGATCTCCATAAGGGTCTTCATGCCCGGCGCGTTGCCGCCCCATGCCACGGCGGTGCGGAGTGGGAACACCACGCCATCGGCCGCCGCGCCGGCCGCCTTGGCGGCGTTCTCATCCATGCCCCAGACGTTGCCGAGGAACTGGACGTCGACGCCGGCCGCCTTGCAGGCGTTGAGCACGGAGATGTTGGAGCCCGCGGTATTGCCCAGATAGGCATAGTTGGCGCCGGAATTCTTCAAGGTCAGGCACTGCGCGCTATAGTCGCCGGGCGTCAGTGCGAAGACGATCGGCGGCAGCAACTCGAAGCCGAGTTCGGTGGCCATGGCTTCGCCGGCCGCCTTCGGCGCGTTCGGATAGGGATGGTTGGCGCCCATGTGAACGTATTTCGGCTTGCCGGGCTTGCCCTTGGACTTCCAGTCCTCGGCGGCCCAGGTCAGCATGCCGCGAACCGCATCCGAGTAGCTCGGGCCGTAGAAGAAATTATAAGGCGCAGGCTTGGCCTTGCCGCCGGCGCCCGTCGGGTCGGAGAGCGCAGCCGCATAGGAGGCCGAAATGTCGGGGATCTTGTCCTCGGCAAGGAAGCCGGTCAGCGCTTCGGTGTCGGCGGTGCCCCAGCCGAGAATGGCCGCGACCTTGTCGGCGCCGGACCATTTCTTGTACTGAGCGATCGCGCGCGGCACCTGGTAGCCGTAGTCGACGGTGTCGACATCGACCTTCTTGCCGTCGATGCCGCCGTTCTTGTTGATCCAGGCGTAGGTGTCCGCGACGCCTTGTCCGAACGGCGTTCCGACGTCCGATGTGGCGCCCGAATAGTCGGCGAGATGTCCCAGTTTCACCTGGGCCTGGGACGACGTCGCAGCGCTCGCCACCAACAGGGCCAGCGAAGCGGTGCTCAGCAGTGTCTTGATCGTCATGGACATGGTCCTCCGGTTGGTTCTCGAGGTCTTCTGATTGTTCGTCCCGTTCCGACCTCAATGCGAGAACGGGTAGAGCTTCCAGTACGCCTTGATCTGCCGCCAGCGATGCGCAAGGCCGTCCGGCTCGAACACCAGAAAGACGATGATGATCAGGCCGATCGCCATTTCGCGCAGGAAGGCGATGTTGTTCTTCAGTCCGAGAAACAGATCGATGGGGCTGCCGCGGAGCGCGTGGCTGAGCCATTCCATCGATTCCGGCAGCAGCACCATGAACGCCGTGCCCATCAGCGTGCCCATGACGGAACCGAGTCCGCCGATGATGATCATCGCCAGGAAGATGATCGAGCGGTCGATGCCGAAACCCTCGTTGGAGACCACCTGGTTGTAATGCGCGTAAAGCGCGCCGCCGACGCCGGCAAAAAAGGCGGCGAGGCCGAACGACAGCGTCCGGTATTTTGTGAGGTTGATGCCCATGATCTCGGCGGAGAGATAGTGATCGCGCACCGCGATGAGTGCGCGCCCGTCGCGCGAGCGGATCAGATTGGTGACCAGGAGATAGCAGACCACGACATAGGCCAGCACGACGTAGAAGTATTTCTTGTCGCCGCGCAGCGAGTAGCCGAAGATCGAGAACGGCTCGGCGCTGGCCGGAACGCTGCCGCCGGTGAACCATTCGGCGCGCGCAAAGAAGTCGAGCAGGATGTACTGCGCCGCCAGCGTGGCGATCGCGAGATAGAGCCCCTTCAGCCGCGCCGCAGGCAGGCCGAAGATCAGGCCGACCGCCGCGGTCACGAGTCCGGCCAGCGGGATGCAGAAGAAGACGGGAATGCCAAAGCGGTTGTTGAGATAGGCCGAGGTGAAAGCGCCGAAGCCGAAGAAGGCGGCGTGACCGATCGAGATCTGGCCGGTGAAGCCGACGACGATGTTGAGGCCGAGCGCAGCGATGCCGAAGATGCCGATCTGGATCAGCAGGCTGAGGACGTATTCGTTGACGACGTGAGGCGCAAAGCAGATCAGGGCGATGCCCGCGATCATCGCGTTGCGGCTGGTCGTGGTCGGAAACACCGTGGTGTCCGCCGCATAGGTGGTGCGGAAATCGCCGGCTGGGATGAGAGTCTGGCCTGCCATGGTTGGTTATACCCGCTCGATGTCCTTGGTGCCGAACAGGCCGTATGGCTTGATCATGAGGATGATGATGAGCGCATAGAACGGCGCGATCTCGTACAGATTGCCCCAGTGCAGATATTCGCTGTCGACGAAATGCGCGACGTTCTCCAGCAGCCCGATGATGATGCCGCCCAGCGCCGCACCTCCGACGCTGTCGAGGCCGCCGAGAATCGCCGCCGGAAACACCTTGACGCCATAGGCGGAAAGTCCGGCCGAGACGCCGTTGACGACGGCAACGACCACGCCCGCGACCGCGGAGACGGTCGCCGAAATCGCCCACGCCATCGCAAACACGCTTTTCACCGAAATGCCGAGCGACTGCGCCACCTGCTGGTTGAACGCGGTCGCACGCATCGCGAGACCGTATTTGGAAAGCCGGAAGAACCACGCCATGCCGATCATCATCGCCACCGACACCGCGAGGCTCATCAGGTAGACGGTCTGCACCTGCAGCCCGAGGATGGTGACGTTCTGGGTCTGGAAGATGCGCGGGAACGGCTGCAGGTTGACGCCGAACATCCACTTCATCAGCGCCGAAAACACCGTCGACAGCGCGATCGTCACCATGATCACGGAAATGATCGGCTCGCCGATCATCGGGCGCAGGATCACGATCTGGATCGCGATGCCGAGCAGGAACATGAAGACCAGCGTGATCGGCATGCCCAGGTAGAACGGCACCTGGTATCTGGTCAGCAGCCACCAGCACACCCAGGCGCCGATCAGAAGCAGTTCGCCCTGCGCGAAATTCACGACCTGCGTCGCCTTGTAGATCAGCACGAACGACATCGCGACCACGCCGTAGAGCGTGCCGACCACGAGGCCGTTGACGAGGAGCTGGATCAGGAGCTGGGTGTTCATGTTGTTTTGTCTTGTCGAATTGCGGGCCTCTTTCCCTCTCCCCTTGTGGGAGAGGGTGGCTTCGCGAAGCGAAGACGGGTGAGGGGTTCTATCCGCGTTCGCAAGCGTGGAGAGATACCCCTCACCCAAGCGACTGTTTCTCGACTGCCGGTGATGCCCTCTCCCACAAGGGGAGAGGGCGCATCGACTGCCGCCGTGCTGTGCTGCCGCACCGTCATTCCGCGGCCTCCGCCATCGGCGCAGCCTGGCCGAGATCGACCACCCGCAGCGTGGTGCGGATGCGCTGGGTGGTGCCGTCCTGGAAGCGGATCACGGTATCGACGGGGATGTCGTGCTTGCCGGCGTAGATCGCGTCGATGATATCGGCGTATTTCTCGTTGATGACGCTGCGGCGGACTTTTCTCGTGCGGGTGAGTTCGCCGTCGTCGGCGTCGAGTTCCTTGTAGAGCAAAAGGAAGCGTGAGATGCGCTGCGCCGGCGGCAGCGTGGCGTTGACGGCCTCTACCTCCTTGCGCAGCAGCGCATAGACCTCGGGCCGCGAGGAGAGGTCGGTATAGGTCGTGAAGGAGATGCGGTTCTTCTCGGCCCATTTCGAGATGATCGAGTAGCGGATGCAGATCATCGCCGCCAGCGTCTCGCGGCCGGCGCCGAGCACGACGGCCTCGGCGATATAGGGCGAAAACTTCAGCTTGTTTTCGAGATATTGCGGCGAGAAACGTTCGCCGCGCGACGTCTCGGCGAGATCCTTGATGCGGTCGATGACGACGAGTTGCCGGTCGGTGTTGAAATAGCCGGCGTCGCCGGAGTGCATCCAGCCGTCTTTGATGTCGGCGGCGGAAGCTTCCGGATTCTTGTAATAGCCGAGGAACATGTTGGGGTGTCGCACCACGATCTCGCCGACGCCGTTGACGTCGGGGTTGTCGATGCGAAGCTCGATATCCGCGGCCATCGGCACGCCCGTCGTTTCAGGGTCGACATTTTCGGAAGGGTGCAGCGTGTAGGCGCCGAGCATTTCGGTTTGGCCATAGAGGGTGCGCAGCGGCACGCCCATGGCGCGGAAGAACTTGAACGTATCGGGCCCCAGCGCCGCGCCGCCGGTGGCGGCCGAGCGCAGCCGCGTGAAACCGAGCCGGTCGCGCAGCGCGCGGAACAGCAACTGGTCGGCAAACAGCGAACGTTTGCCTTGGGCGAGGGCTGAAAGCCCGCTCTTCATGCCGATGTCGAACAGTTTTTGCTTCAGGGGCGAAGCATCCATGACGCCGGCGCGCACGTCGGCGGCGATCGATTCCCAGAGCCGCGGTGCGAACAACACGAAGGTCGGCGCGATCTCGCGGAAATCGTGCATCATGGTCTCGGGCTCTTCGACGAAGTTGACCTTCATCCGGCACAGCAGCCCTTTGCCGAGTGCGTAGACCTGCTCCATGATCCACGGCAGCGGGAGCACGGAGACATATTCGTCGTCCGGCCCCTTCGGATCGAACGCCAGATAGGTCGCGCAATGCCGCAGCACGCGGCCGGCGGCCAGCATCGCCAGTTTCGGATGGGCCGTGGTGCCTGACGTCGTGCAGAGGATCGCGGTGTCCTCGCCGTCGGTCGCATCGACCAGGCTGTCGTAAAAGCCCGCCTCGCGCGCGGCGCGATCGCGCCCCATCGCGGCGAGCTTTTCGGCTTCCATCAGCCGCGGTTCGTCATATTTCCGCATGCCGCGCGGATCGGAATAGATGATGTGTTTGAGGTTGGGCACGCGGTCTGCCAGCGCCAGCAGCTTGTCGACCTGCTCCTCGTCCTCGGCAAACACCAGCTTGGCATCGCCATAGCTCAGCAGATAAGCCGCTTCCTCGTCCAGCACGTCGCGGTAGAGGCCGAGGCTCATGGCGCCGATGGCATGGGTCGCGATTTCGGCGGCCACCCAGTCCGGCCGGTTGTCGCCGATGATGCCGATGACGTCGCCGCGCCCGATGCCGAGTTCGACCATGCCGAGCGCGAAATCATGCACGCGCGTCTGGTAGTCGTTCCAGGTGAAGACCCGCCACAGCCCGAGATCCTTTTCGCGCAAGGCGATCTCGCCGCCGTGCTCGCGGGCGTTCAGGCGCAAGAGCTTTGGAAAGCTGTCTGCCTTGGCGACACGTCCGGCATAGTCCATCATGCCGCGCACTCCGGGGCAGAGGGCTTGTCGTCGGGATCGACCAGCATCTCGTCCTCTTCGCCGAGATAGGCGCGCTTGACATGGGGGTCGGCGAGCACGGAGGCCGGATCACCCTCGGCGATCTTGCGGCCGAAATCCAGCACCATGACGCGGTGGGAGATGTCCATCACCACGCCCATGTCGTGCTCGATCATCATCACGGTCATGCCGAACTCTTCGTTGAGGTCGACGATGTAGCGCGCCATGTCCTCCTTTTCCTCGAAGTTCATGCCGGCCATCGGCTCGTCGAGCAGGATCAGCCGCGGCTCCAGCGCCATGGCGCGAGCGAGTTCGACGCGCTTGCGCAGGCCGTAGGGCAGGGTGCCGGCGGTCGCCTTGCGCACCGATTGCAGGTCGAGAAAGTCGATGATCTCTTCCACCTTGCGGCGATGCTCGAGTTCCTCGCGCCGCGCGCCGGTCAGCCAGTACAGCGATCCCGTGATGAAATTGTTCTTCAGCAGATGGTGCCGCCCGACCATGATGTTGTCGAGCACGCTCATATGATGGAACAGCGCAAGATTTTGGAAGGTGCGGCCGATCCCGAGCCGCGGCCGCGCGTTGGTATCCAGCCCGGTGATGTCTTTGCCCTGGTAGAAAAGCCGGCCTTCGGTCGGCTTGTAGCGGCCGGAAATGCAATTGACGATCGAGGTCTTGCCGGCGCCGTTCGGGCCGATGATCGAGAACAGCTCCCCCTCGTTCACGCCGAACGAGACCTCGGTCAGCGCGCGGACGCCACCGAAGCGCAGCGAGACACCGCGCACTTCCAACGTGTAAGCCACTCATTCCCTCCGGATAGGGCGCTTGGGCGCGCTCTTTGTATCTTGCGCGATCCTACATCGGCGGTGACGGGCAGGCCATCCGACTAACGGGGCCGGCCGACGGCTCGTCTTGCGCGCGGTAGTGTCGCACCCCGTCACCGCGTCCAATGGGACGGGTATCGAGGTGGCTCTCCTTAGGGCAATGCGATAGTTTGAAATGTCGTTTGGCCGACAATTGGTCGGGAAATTTTTCCGTGTCGCGGATCTGTTGCAGTGCAGCACGTTCGGGACGCAACCGTCGATGCGATCATGATTGCTGTGGACTACCTCAAGCGTATCGCGGCGTGGTCGCGCGAACTGAACGAACGGGAGGTCGAGGTCGCCCGCGCCGGCATCGTCGAGAAATCCTATTCCGCCAACGAATTCGTTTTCATGCGCGGCGACGAGTTCGACTATTGGACCGGCATCGTCACGGGCCTCGCCCGGATGGGCACCGTGTCGAGCGCCGGCAAGGCCGTGACCCTGGCCGGCATGACCGCGGGCGCGTGGTTCGGGGAGGGCTCGGTTCTCAAATGCGAGGCGCGCCGCTACGACGTGGTCGCGCTGCGCGACACCAGGCTGGCGCTGATGGACCGCAACACCTTCTTCTGGCTGTTCGAGAACAGCGTCGCATTCAACCGCTTTCTGGTCCGGCAGCTCAACGAGCGGGTTGGCCAGTTCATCGGCGCGCTGGAACATGGCCGCACGCTCGACGCCACAAGCCGTGTGGCGCGCTCGATCGCCTCGCTTTTCAACCCGATTCTCTATCCCGACATGACGCGTCACCTTGAGATCACGCAGGAGGAAATCGGAGCGCTCTCTGGCCTCTCGCGCCAAAACGCCAACCAGTGCCTGAAGCGGCTGGAGCAAGAGGGGTTGTTGCGGCTCGAATATGGCGGCGTCACCATCATCGAACTGGAACGCTTGCGACATCACGGCGAATAGGGCCGAAATTGATGGGGCAAATTCGTAAAGGGCATGAATTCTCGTCAACCCTGTCGTCGTGTCCCGACCAAAGCGGATTCGCCGGACGAAGGCTTTGACGAGCCCTCGATTTATCCTTGATACGAGCTTGATACGCCGGCAGCATCGTTCAACGGCGAACGCCGCTATTCGAGCTGCAGCACGGTAACGGTGCCGAATTGAAATTTGCGGTGGCGCGTGCTATTGATACGGTGCCGTATCAAATTGATCGGGTCTGAGATTGCAGCCTGCGGGAGGTGTCCGATGAACAGACAAAATCAGATCAATCTTCTGAAGCGGTTGTTGCATTATGTGGAGACGCGGACCACGGCGATGGCGGACAGCCCGTGGCGCAACGAGGTGACGGCGTACACCGATGCCGGGCGCCTTGCCGAGGAACAGCGCGTCCTGTTCCGAAGGCATCCGCTCGTCATGGGGTTTGCTTCCGACTGGCCAGAGGCGGGCAGTTTCAGCACCGACGACCATGCAGGGGTACCCATTCTGATCGTGCGGGGACGCGACGGCAAGCTGCGCGCGTTCCTCAACGTATGCCGCCATCGCGGGGCGAAAGTGGCGCAGGGCTGCGGCAAGGCAAGACTGTTCTCGTGCCCCTATCATGCCTGGACCTATGATCTTGCCGGCGAACTGGCCGGTATTCCCGACGAGCGCAGCTTTCCCGACGTGCGGAACGAGCGCTCATCGCTCGTCGAATTGCCGCTGTGTGAAAAGCACGGACTGGTATGGGTAATCCCAAACGTCGACGGCTCGACCAGCTTTGATATCGATCCCTGGCTTGGCGGGCTCGCGGACGAACTTGCGTCTTATGGGTTTGCGTCGTGGTCGTTCTACGACCGGCGCCTGATCCCGGAGACCATGAACTGGAAGATCGTGGTCGATACTTTCCACGAGGGCTATCACGTCGGCTTCCTGCACCGCGATTCCCTGCGCGACATCCTGCACGGCAATGTCACCGACTTCGAGGCGTTCGGCCTCAACCACCGCCTGACGTTCCCGCGCCGGAAACTGGAGCGGCTGAAGAACGAGCCGGAGGACAAGTGGGATCTCATGTGGAACACGACGCTGGTCTATTCGCTGTTCCCCAATACGCTCCTCATCGTGCAGGGTGACCACGTCGAACTGGCGCGGGTGTTTCCCAGCGAAGGACGCGCGGATCGCGCCGTCATGGACCTCGGGCTTTACATTCCGAAAGCGCCCAGCACCGAGGAAGAGCGCGTCCATTGGGACAAGAACATGCAACTCGTGCTCGACGTCGTCACCGGCGAGGATTTCCCGGCCGGCCGCAGCATCCAGATCGGACTGACCTCAGGCGCGCAGACCCACACGGTCTATGGACGCAACGAACCGGCGATGATCCACTACCATCGGTCGATGCGAACGGCACTTGGCCTGAGCGTCTGAAATCGCTTTCGGATTAGACTAGGCCTCTCCTGGATGCTATGGCCTGCGCTGCAACGCAGGCGGTTTCCGGCGTTGCCGAAACGTGGGGGCCGACTCTTTGGATAGTCCCCTTGTCGGATAGGCCCCTTGGAGAGACGATGACGGCCCAACATCCAAAGCGCGTCGCATTGATTACGGGCGTCACTGGCCAGGACGGCGCCTATCTCGCCGAATACCTGCTTGGCCTCGGCTATGAGGTCCATGGCATCAAGCGGCGGTCGTCCTCGTTCAACACCGCGCGGATCGATCACCTCTACCAGGACCCGCATGTCCGCAAGCGGCCGTTCCTGCTGCATTACGGCGATATGACGGATTCGACCAATTTGATCCGGCTGATGCAGCAGATCCGGCCGACCGAGATCTACAACCTCGCCGCCCAAAGTCATGTCGGTGTCAGTTTCGAGAGCCCGGAATACACCGCCAATGCCGACGCCATCGGCGTTCTGCGGCTCCTGGAGGCGATCCGGATCCTCGGCATGGAGAAGGAAACCCGGTTCTACCAGGCGTCGACTTCGGAACTCTACGGTCTGGTGCAGCAGGTACCGCAGCGGGAATCCACGCCGTTCTACCCGCGCTCGCCCTATGGCGTCGCCAAGCTGTACGGCTACTGGATCACCGTGAACTACCGCGAAGCCTATGGCATGCATGCCTCGAACGGCATCCTTTTCAACCATGAGAGCCCGATCCGGGGTGAAACTTTTGTGACACGCAAGATCACGCGCAGCGTCGCCCGCATCGAGTCCGGCCTGGAAGACACGCTCTATCTCGGCAATCTCGAAGCCAAGCGCGACTGGGGCCATGCGCGCGACTACGTCGAAGGCATGCATATGATCCTGCAGGCCGACGCGCCCGACGATTTCGTGCTGGCCACCGGCGAGACCCGTTCGGTGCGCGAGTTCGTCGAACTGGCATTTGCCGAAGTTGGCCGCACCATCGAGTGGCGCGGCGCGGGCGTCGACGAGACCGGTGTCGACAAAAAGTCCGGCAAGACCGTGGTCCGCATCGACCCGGTCTACTTCCGCCCGACCGAAGTCGACCTGCTGGTCGGCGATGCCAGCAAGGCACGCGACAAGCTAGGTTGGAAGCCCAAGACTCCGTTCGCCCAGATGGTCAAGGAAATGGTCGCCAGCGATCTCAACGAGGCAAAGCGGGAGGTGGCCAATGGCAAGCCTTCCGTTTGAGCTGAAAGGCAAGACCGTCTACGTCGCCGGCCATCGCGGCATGGTCGGCTCCGCGCTGGTGCGCCGGCTGGCGCGAGAAGGCGTCGAACTGCTGACGCTGACCCGCAGCGAGGCTGATCTGCGCGACCAGGCGGCGGTGAACGCATGGTTCGCCGCCAGACGCCCGCAGGTAGTATTTCTCGCCGCCGCCAAGGTCGGCGGCATCGTCGCCAACAACACGCTGCGCGCCGAATTCCTCTACGACAATCTGGCGATCGCCACCAACGTGATCCATGCCGCGCATATTCACGGCGCCGAGAAGCTGATGTTCCTCGGCTCATCCTGCATCTATCCAAAACTGGCGCCGCAGCCGCTGCGCGAGGACTCGATGCTGACCGGGCCGCTGGAGCCGACCAATGAGCCGTACGCGATCGCCAAGATCGCCGGTATCAAAATGGCGGAGGCCTACCGCAGCCAGTACGGTTCCGACTTCATCAGCGTGATGCCGACCAACCTGTACGGCCGCGGCGACAATTATCATCCCGAATACAGCCACGTCGTCGCCGCCTTGATCCGCCGTTTCCATGAGGCCAAGCTTTCTGGTGCGGAGGAGGTCGTGGTGTGGGGCACCGGCACGCCGCGGCGCGAGTTCCTCTATGTGGACGATCTCGCCGACGCCTGCCTCCATTTGATGAAGACCTATTCGGACAGCGAACTGGTCAATATCGGCACCGGCGAAGACATCACAATCGCCGAATTCGCGCGCGTCGTCGCCACAACCGTCGGTTACGCCGGTCAGATCAGTTTCGATACTTCGCGGCCGGACGGCACCCCGCGAAAATTGCTCGATGTCTCCCGGCTGGCCAAACTCGGCTGGCGGGCGTCGACCTCGCTGGAAGACGGCATCCGGCTCGCCTATCAGGCCTATCTCGACGAGACCAGGTGACTCGCTAACCCCGCGTCGCCATCGGCAAAAACCGGTACACATTCCCCGATCATCCTCTAGGATGCGCGCACAAGCGGCCGCAAGAGCCGCCAGCGCGGTTCTCCGGAGGAAGCATGAAGAAAATTCAACGCCGTCAATTCCTGCAACTCGCAGCAGGCGCTGCTGCATTGCCCGTCACGTCAAGCATCGCCAGCGCGCAGGCCTATCCGTCCAGGCCGGTCCGCCTCGTTATCGGATATACGCCGGGCGGCTCGGCCGACCTCACGGCGCGCCTGATGGGGCAGTGGCTCTCGGAAAAGCTCGGGCAGTCCTTTGTCATCGAGAACCGGCCGGGCGGCGGCACCAACATTGCCACCGAGCAGGTGCTGCGCGCCACGCCCGACGGCTACACGCTGCTGCTGGTGGCGCCGGCGAACGCCATCAACGCCACGCTCTACGGCAAGCTGCCGTTCGATTTCATCAAGGAGAGCGAGCCGATCGCCGGCATCATCCGCTTCCCCAATGTCGTGGTCGTGCATCCCTCGCTGCCGATCAAGACGATTCCCGAACTGATCGCCTACGCCAAGGCCAATCCCGGCAAGCTCAACATGGCGTCATCAGGCAACGGCTCGACCATCCACATGTCGGGTGAATTGTTCAAGATGCTCACCGGCATCAACATGCAGCATGTGCCCTACCGGGGAGGCGCGCCGGCGCTCACCGACATGCTCTCCGGGCAGATGCAGGTCATGTTCGACAATCTTCCGACCTGTGCCGAGCACGTCAAATCCGGCAAGCTACGCGGTCTGGCCATTACCAGCACGACCCGTTCGGATGTGCTGCCGGATTTGCCGCCGGTCGCCGATTTCCTGCCCGGCTACGAGGCCAGCGCCTGGTACGGCCTCGCCGCGCCAAAGGGCACGCCACCGGAGATCGTTGCGACGCTGAACAAGGCGGTCAATGAAATCCTCGCCGATCCCAAGGCCAAGGCGCGGTTCACCGAGATCGGCGCCATCCTGCTGCCGGGCTCGGCGCCGGAGTTCGGCAAGCTGGTAGCGGATGAAACCGAGAAGTGGGGCAAGGTGGTGAAGTTCGCGGGAGCAAAGGTGGATTAACTTCCCGCCACCGCCCGCGGCGGATTTTTGCCGAGCTCTACCGCCATCGCCGAGATCAGCGGCCGCATGAAAAACGCATCCTCGGCAGGATAGATGTCGGTGCGCAGGCCGTGCGACCTGAGTTCGTCCGACACGGCCGGGCCGACGGAGGCGATCGGGGTACGTTCGAGCCCTTCGCGCAGCCGATCCTCACACCCCCGGGCACGCGCGACCTCGATCAGGCGACGGATCTGGCCGAGATTGGTCAGCGCGATCGCATCGATGCGGCCTTCCGCCATCTCGTCGATTGCCGCGATGATGTTGGCGTCGGCGGCCTGCGCGTCATAGGCATAGGGCAGCACGGTATCGACCTCGGCGCCCTGCGCCTCGATCGCGCCGATCAGGACGCCGTGGTCCTTGTCCGGATAGAGTTGCAGACCGAGGCGGCGGCCTTTGAGGTCGAGCCGCGACAGCATGTCGGCGACGCCCTCGGAGGTCGGTTTTTCCGTCGTCATCTGCGGCTCCAGCCCGATTTCGCGCAGCGCCTTGCCCGGCTTGGGCCCGCGCGCGAATTTGCGCGCCTTGCCGAGCGCGGCGATGAATGCCTGTTCGACGCCGAGGCGCCGCACCACTTTCATCAGCCGGCGCAGGCCTTCGCCGGTCAGCAGCACGACGTCGTCGAGCGGCCTTTCGATCGCCCGTGCGATCCAGGCTTCGACCGGCGCCGGGTCCACCGCGTCGTGGATGGTGAACATCGGGCATTGCATCACGTCGGCGCCCTGCTCGGTGAGCAGGCGGGAAAACTGCGCTTCCTCGCGGGTTTCCAGGATCAGGATGCGGTAACCGTTCAGTCTGTCAGCCATGACCTCGCTCCAACGCGTGTGCTTCGCGCTTTGTTCATCCTGAGCCCGGTTTCGGGATTGGCGCAAGCGCTGGCGCGGTGATAGAGCAGGGCGCACATCGCCACGTTATCCTTTTGCCGGAATTTTAGTCAGCCTCGCCATGCCCGAGCACCAGTTCGTCCTGACGCTATCCTGCCCGGACCGCCCCGGTATCGTTTCGGCGGTCTCGACCTTTCTGGCCCATAACGGGCAGAACATCCTGGACGCCCAGCAGTTCGACGATATCGAGACCAAAAAGTTCTTCATGCGGGTGGTGTTCACCGCCGCCGATCTGGCGGTCGAATTGCAGGCGCTGCAGACTGGGTTCACCGCGATCGCCGACCGTTTTGCCATGGAATGGCAGATGCGCGACCGCGCCAGCCGCCGCGGCGTGATGCTGCTGGTCTCGAAGTCGGATCATTGCCTGGTCGATATCCTCTATCGCTGGCGCACCGGGGAACTGGAGATGATCCCGACCGCGATCGTCTCCAACCACCCGCGCGATACGTATGGTGCGCTCGATTTCGGCGACATCCCGTTCCACTATTTGCCGGTGACCAGGGAAACCAAGCGCGAGCAGGAAGAGGCGGTCTGGAAACTCGTGCAGGATTCCGAGACCGATCTCGTGGTGCTGGCGCGTTACATGCAGATCCTGTCCGACGAGATGTCGGCCAAACTGTCGGGACGCTGCATCAATATTCACCACTCGTTCCTGCCGGGCTTCAAGGGCGCGCGGCCCTACCACCAGGCGCATGAGCGCGGCGTCAAGCTGATCGGCGCTACCGCTCATTACGTCACGCGCGACCTCGACGAAGGCCCGATCATCGACCAGGACGTCGAACGCATCAGCCACCGCGATACCCCGGAAGACCTCTCGCGCAAGGGCCGCGACATCGAGCGCCGCGTGCTGGCACGCGCCGTGCGCCATCACCTGGAGGATCGCGTGATCCTCAATGGGCGCAAGACCGTCGTGTTCATGGATTAGCGGGCCGTGCCCTGTGCGGCCGGGGCGGCCTTGGCTTCCTTGTCCCGCTCGGAGGCGGGCATCAGCCGCTTTCGCTCCCGTTCCGCCATGTACTCGTCGTATTTCGCAGTACCGGGGCGTGGCGGGGCGTCCGCGGGCAGGCCGCCGATCGCCGCGGGAATGGCGTCGCTGACTCCGGCGGAAATCTTCTCGTTGATGCTTCCGCAGCCGCTCATGCCGCAGACCGCGAGGGCAACGGTGAGGATCGCGAGAGTATGGCGCGCGCTGGTCGGCATCCGCAGAGATTACAGCATGACCCTTTAAGGATGATGGATTTAGGGCATTGGCGTCCGGGAACTGGCGCGATCGATCCTTGTTGACAGGACCATTTTATTTGTACGATCGTACAAATAGGACACGCCCAATGGTCCGATTGACAAGAGGGCGCCCGGCAACGCCATGTGCCGAGCTGCCCGGCCGAGTAATCCGGGCTATGGTGCGATCAAGGGCCGGGGAACTCGGAGTCCGAGGACACATGGCCGATCAGGGGGAGGGATGCTGATGTCTATTCGCAGTCACATGTTGCTGGCCGCTGGCGCCGTCGCGGGGATGCTGGCGTTCGCGCCGGCTCAGGCCCAGGAAACCGTCAAGATCGGTCTCATTCTACCGATGACCGGCGGTCAGGCATCGACCGGCAAGCAGATCGACAACGCCGTAAAACTCTACATGCAGCAGAACGGCGATACCGTCGCCGGCAAGAAGATCGAGGTCATTCTCAAGGACGACGCCGCGGTTCCCGACAATACCAAGCGCCTCGCCCAGGAACTGATCGTCAACGACAAGGTCAGCTTCATCGCTGGTTTCGGCGTGACGCCGGCGGCGCTGGCCGCGGCACCCTTGGCGACCCAGGCCAAGGTGCCGGAAATCGTGATGGCGGCGGGCACCTCGATCATCACGGAGCGTTCGCCCTATATCGTCCGCACCTCGTTCACACTGGCGCAGTCATCGACGATCATCGGCGATTGGGCCGCCAAGAACGGCATCAAGAAGGTCGCGACGCTGACCTCCGACTATGCGCCCGGCAATGACGCGCTGACCTTCTTCAAGCAGAACTTTACCGCCGGCGGCGGCGTGATCGTGGAAGAAGTCAAGGTGCCGCTGCAAAACCCTGATTTCGCTCCGTTTCTGCAGCGCATGAAGGATGCCAAGCCCGACGCCGTGTTCGTCTTCGTGCCGGCCGGGCAGGGCGGCAACTTCATGAAGCAGTATGCAGAGCGCGGCCTTGACAAGGCGGGCATCAAGGTGATCGGCCCCGGCGACGTGATGGACGACGACCTGCTCAACGGCATGGGCGACGCCGCGCTCGGCACGGTCACCGCGCATCTCTATTCGGCGGCGCATCCCTCGGCCGCCAACAAGGAATTCGTCGCGGCCTACAAGAAGGCCTTCAACCAGCGGCCGGGCTTCATGGCGGTCGGCGGCTATGACGGCATCCGCCTGATTTACGAAGCCTTGAAGAAGACCGGCGGCAAGACCGACGGCGATGCGCTGATTGCGGCGATGAAGGGCATGAAGTGGGAAAGCCCGCGCGGCCCGATCATGATCGACCCGGAAACCCGTGACATCGTCCAGAACATCTATATCCGCAAGGTCGAGAAGGTCGACGGCGAACTCTACAACGTCGAATTCGCGACTTTCGAGGCGGTGAAGGATTCCGGCAAGACGAAGAAGTGACGGCGCACGCGGCGTCGCGCATGCCCTGACCCTTCCGCGTCATGCCCGGGCTTGACCCGGGCATCCACGACTTGGTCAACGGCAAGAAAGACGAGGATGGCCCGGACCAGCCCGGCCATCACCGCCTGCCCATAACAAAA
>CAZSRR010000078.1:0-19893 GCA_964609175.1 uncultured Bradyrhizobium sp. | reverse complement strand
GAACCCGCGGCCTCCGCCGTGACAGGGCGGCGCTCTAACCAACTGAGCTACTCCCGCGGATGCCGTATCGAAAATCGACCCGCAGAACCGAGGGCATAAAGGGCCGCCCCCGCTTAGTCAAGGACGTTGCGATTCTCCTCGCCGAGCGGGCATTTCCGTGATTTGACTGCGTGTTATGGCCGGCTTTACGGCAAGCCGCATAGGCAGCCATCATCCGAATCGTCTAAGGCCTGATGGGCTTGGGTTTCCGGAAGCCCTCCTTGGCCGTTGCATGGGAATCCGCAGGGGTTCGCATTGTTGCGCAAGGCAATTTCCGGGCGCGGACCGGCATTCTCAACCGCGGCCAGGCCAACCGACAAGAAAGAGGGCCAAGCATGGCAAAGAAAACAGCGGCTCCGGCTACCATCACCCTGAAGCATCTGGCGGCCGCGCTGGCCGAGGACCATGAGCTGTCCAAGAAGGCCGCCGAGGCGTTCCTGACCGACACGGTGGATCGGATCGCAAAACACCTGAAGAAGGGCGAGCGGGTCCGCATCGTCGGGCTCGGCATCCTGCAAGTCCGCAAGCGCGCCGCCCGCGTCGGCCGCAATCCCTCGACCGGCGAGCCGATCCAGATCAAGGCCAGCAAGAAGGTCGCCTTCCGCGCCGCCAAGGAACTCAAGGAAGCGATCTGACCCGGCCGACCCGATCCCACGCGAAGCATCCCGGCCCGTGAGCCGGCGTGGCGCTTTTCTGTTATAGAGCGCTTCTTCTGGCCCAAACTCTTTTCGGATCATCATGCCGGCTTCGCCCCTCGCCTTCACCCATGACGTCACCGAGCGCTTCCTGCGCTATGTCGTGATCGACACCCAGTCCGACCCGAACTCCTCGACCTGCCCCTCCACCGAGAAGCAGAAGGACCTCGGTCGCCTGCTGGCGTCGGAGTTGCAGCAACTCGGGCTGAAGGACGCCCATCTCGACGAGCACGGCTATGTCTATGCGACGATCCCCGCCAATACCGACAAGAAGGTGCCGGTGATCTGTTTCTGCTCGCACATGGACACGTCGCCGGACTGCACCGGCGCCAACGTGAAACCGCAGATCGTGAAGAACTACCAGGGCGGCGATATCGTGCTGTTGCCGGATCACACCCCGCTTTCCGGGATCCAGGGCGGACACATCGAGGCGCCGGTGATCCGCGCCGCCGAGCACCCCGCGCTCGCCGACCAGATCGGCCACGACATCATCACGACCGACGGCACCACGCTGCTGGGGGCCGACAACAAGGCCGGCCTCGCCGAGATCATGGATGCCGCGCGCTTCCTGGTCCAGAACCCGCACGTGAAGCACGGCACGATCAAGATCCTGTTCACCCCCGACGAGGAGATCGGCCGCGGCGTCGACAAGGTCGATCTGAAGAAGCTCGGCGCCGACTTCGCCTACACCATGGACGGCGAAAGCGCCGGCCATATCGAGGACGAGACCTTTTCGGCCGACGGCGCCACCATCACCATCGAGGGCGTCTCGACCCATCCGGGTTTTGCCAAGGGCAAGATGGAACACGCGATCAAGATCGCGGCGGCCATCATCGATCGCCTGCCCAAGAACACCTGCTCGCCGGAGACCACCGAGGGCAAGGAAGGGTTTTTGCACCCGATCGGCATCTCAGGGGCGCTGGAGAAGGCAACCATCGGCTTCATCGTGCGCGACTTCACCGACGAGGGCCTGAAGGAGAAGGAAGCCCTGCTCGAAGGCATCGTCAGGGACGTGATGAAAGACTATCCGCACTCGACGTACCGGATGGAGGTCAGGCAGCAGTACCGCAACATGAAACAGGTGATCGACCGCCACCCCGAAACCGTCGACTACGCCATCGAGGCGATCCGCCGCGCCGGCCTGACGCCGGTGCGCAACTCTATCCGCGGCGGCACCGACGGCTCGCGGCTGTCGTTCATGGGCCTGCCCTGCCCCAACATCTTTGCTGGCGAACACGCCTTCCATTCGCGGCTGGAATGGGTCAGCCGCCAGGACATGGAAAAGGCCGCCGAAACCATCGTGCATCTGGCGATGATCTGGGAAGAACGGGCGTAACCGCCAGCTCTCGACGCTCGCCGTCGGCTGGGCACGACCTCAAGGCAGCGTGCCGCGCAGGCCCTTGATGCCGCCGATGCCCTGGGTGATCGGCTCGACGCTCTCGGCAGGCGCGGCTTCCGCCGTTTGGGCGCGGGCTTCAGCCCGTTGTTCATGCATCTGCTCATGCATCGTGACGACGCGCGCGAAAATCACGACGAACACGAAGGCCGCGATCATGATCAAACCGGCTCGGGCCGGCGTGAGAAAAGGATCAAGTTCGCGCATCACTACTGGTACTCGTGACTACTGGTACTCGTACGCATACGACGCCGGCCCGATTTGGGAGGCGTCGGCGATTCGTCTGGCGATTTGGTGGCGCCGACGTGGCAATCCTGCGTTACGACGCCTCGAACTAAGAAGCCTTGGCCGTCACGATCCAGACCGACGCCGGCAGCAGCACGGCATCGCCCTTGGCGAACGGCGTCAGCGCCTCGCGGATGGAATCGACCGCGGCGGCGCGCAGATGTTCCGGCTGGCCGTCCAGCGCCCGGCTGACCGGGCCGATTTCCAGCGCGCCCTGGATCGCGCCGTCGAGGCCACGGCCGATCGCGGCGTCCAGCAGCAGCGGGCAAGCCTCCATGCCGACGTCTGAAAAGCCGGCATCGCCGAGGATGCGGCGAACGCGGGCCTCGGAGGCAAAGGCGAACGGCCCCGGATCTTCCGGCCCCTGCTGCGGCAGTTTCGGCACGTGCTTGTAGGCGGCGGCCAGCGGCGCCATGAAAAAGGGGTTTTCGCGCGGCTCGCGCCAGCAGGCGAAGGCCAGCCGGCCCGAGGGCTTCAGGGCTTTGCGCATGTTGGCAAATGATAGCGCGGGGTCCGCAAAGAACATCACCCCGAAGCGCGAGGCCAGCACGTCGAAACTTTCGGGCTCGAACGGATAGATGGTGGCGTCAGCCCGCACGAACTCGACCGGCAGATCCGCCGGCGCGGACAGCCGCGCCCGCGAAAGCATCGGCTCCGAGACGTCGACGCCGAGCACGCGGCCCGACGGAGTAACCTCGCGCGCGAAGGCGACCGACGTGGCGCCGCTGCCGCAGCCGACGTCGATCACGCGTTCGCCCGGCTGCAGCTTCGCCCGCTCGACGACGAGATCGGCAACCGGCTTGAGCAGCACGTCCTGCGCCGCCTGCCGCTCCGCCCAACGCTGACCGGCAGGCCCGTTCCAGTAGGCGACCTGGTCGGCATTTTGATCGTGGCTGACTGGAGCATCCATTCGTGCGGTCCTTTCCGTCGCCGGGAATGTGTTCGGAGACCACCGTCGCGTCTCGCGCGCGTTCATCCCGTGATACCACGGTGACCTTGGCTTGCCTGCGAAGCGTAAGGAAGTTTTCTGCGCAAGTCATCCCGGCACAACAACATTTTGGATCGTCGCAAGGCGCGCGTAACGTGGAATTAATCTCGCCCGCTTATTGTCCCCGATAGTTGTAGTTGGGTGCCGCGTAGAGGAGCCGTCGCGACGGACCATCCGGCGACGGCTCCTTTTTTGTTCACCCATTTGTGCGAGTAACCCGCGTGACCGAAACAACCGAAATCAAGACTCCGGAAGCCCAGAACCAGAACGAACAGCCCGCGGCATCGGCAAAGAAATCCAGCCGGAAGTCGCTCATTGCGTTTGCGATACTTGCCATCGGGATCAACTCGACGGCGGCCGTCTACACGCTGTCGCCTTCCGACTTCCCGCTGTCGAACCTCAGCAACCTGTCCCTGCCCGACGTCAGCCGCCTGGCAGAGCTGCTGCCGCAGCCGAAAGCGGCCGATCCGATTCCCGACCCCACGCTGCTCGCCCTGCAGAACATCCAGTCTACCCAGGAAAAGCAATTCGCCGCGCTGCAGGCCAACAACTACCTGCTGCAACAGAACGCAGCCCTTCTGCAGCAGGATTCGATCGCGCTCGCTTCGCTCCGGCAGAGCGTGGACGAGCAGGCCGGCACGAAGAAACTTTCCGCCCAGATCGCCGATGAGCACCAGGACGTGAAGAAGATCTCCGGCCAGATCTCCGCGCTGACCGCCAAGGTCGACTCGCTGAAGAATGCGATGACCTCCGATGTCACTGCGTCGATTTCGGCGAAGCAGTCGAGCAACCGGTATTCCCGCGCCCGCAAGAAGATGGTTCGGCAGCAGAGCCCGGTCGGCCCGATGTCGCTCGGCGGCGCTCCGCTCAGCCTTCCGGGGACGGTCCCGGCCCCGCAGAGCTGAAGAGACAATATTGGCGCAAAGAATGAGGCGGCGGGGCGCGGGGTCTAAAGTCCCGCGCCTCATTGCCGTCAGGAATGGGCGGGGCGTATTGACCGGAGGTTGCGGCTCGGCAAGTAATTCGGAATGGAGCCATCAACCAATCAAGCCGTTGACGCAGGGACAGAGCGGTTCTATCGCGCGTATACGACCGAGTTCGACAAGGAAGTTCTTGCCAAGGACATCGATATCGTTCTTGGGCCGCTTGGCATCCTGGGCCGGGCAAAGCTGGACCAGGCGTGGGATACGCTCCAGACCGGTCTGCTCCCCTGGAAAACCCAGCTGCACATCAGGGCTGCCGAAGCCGCCGCCCGAATACGAACCTCGCTCGGCGACGATGAGCGCGCCGATACCGCGGTATCGCTCCTGATCGACCAGTCCGGATCGATGCGCGGGCAAAAGATGCTGTTCGCGGCCGCTACCGCCGATGTCGTCCAGGAGTTCCTGTCGACGCTGCACTTCACCTGCGAGGTGCTCGGCTTCACCACATCGAAATGGAGGGGCGGTCGCTCCCGTCGCCGGTGGCGCTGGCGCTTCAGACCACGACATCCCGGCCGGCTGAACGACGTGCTGCATATCATCTACAAGAGCGCCGATGATCGCCGGGCAAGCATCGGCGGTTGGGATCTGCGGCAGATGCTGCGGCCGGATCTGCCGAAGGAAAATATCGACGGCGAGGCGCTGTTGTGGGCGGCCGGTCGGCTGCGGGCGCTGCCGCAAAGCCGAAAAGTCCTGATCGTCGTTTCCGACGGCGCACCGGTCGACGATTCGACGATTCTGCAGAACGGCCTCACCTACCTGCCGAACCACCTTCGCAGCGTGGTGGACGGAATCGTTCAGGCCGGCGACATCAGGCTGGCCGCTGTCGAGATCGGCTATCGATCCGAAATCGTGTATCCCGCCTCGAGTTACGTGGATGCGCCGGATGACCTCGGCCAGACGGTGATCGCGTCAATTGAGCAATTGGTTGTCGATCAGCGCCAGTCGTAATCAGTCCGCCTGCGCTCTGCGAGCGAGCGAAGGCGGCATGGCCGTGGCGATGGCTGGCTTGCCCAGCCGTAGCCCGCAGGGCGAAGGCTGGTAGGCGGCGAGAGATTCGAACTCCCGACCCTCTCGGTGTAAACGAGATGCTCTAACCAGCTGAGCTAGCCGCCCTTACGCCGCCTGTTTAGCCTCGCGGCGGCCCCGGATGCAAGGTCGCACGTTTCGACGCATCGAAAACAACCCATGCAAAGTAGCCCGGACCGCCTGCCCTGGCCGGTCGGCTGTTCCGGCAACTCCCTGATATCGTTGATCCATGGCGCGCCGGCCCTTCATCGCCGCCGGCTTGCATCCGGTACGCACAAACAGGAACGGCGCCCGAAGGCGCCGTCCATCATCTCTTGCTGTGCGGGGCTCAGTGGGCCGTCAGGCCGCCACCGGCTTCCTCGCCGGCGTCGGGCTTGACGCCCACCTTGGTGTCCTCTTCCCAGACGATCGGCACGGGCGTGCGGACCAGCGCCTTGGCGATCACCTCATCCAGCCTTGCGACCGGGATGATCTCCATGCCGCCCTTGATCGCATCGGAAATCTCCGTGAGATCCTTGGCGTTGTCCTCGGGGATCAGCACCGTCTTGATGCCGCCGCGCGCGGCGGCCAACAGCTTCTCCTTGAGACCGCCGATCGGCAGCACGCGACCCCGCAAGGTGATCTCGCCGGTCATCGCGACATCGTGGCGGACCGGGATGCCGGTCATGACCGAGATGATCGCGGTTGCCATCGCGACACCCGCCGACGGCCCGTCCTTCGGGGTCGCCCCTTCCGGCACGTGGACGTGAATGTCACGCTTGTCGAACAACGGCGGCTCGATGCCGTAGTTGATCGACCGCGAGCGGACATAGGACGCCGCCGCCGAGATCGACTCCTTCATCACGTCGCGCAGGTTGCCCGTGACCGTCATCTTGCCCTTGCCGGGCATCATGACGCCTTCGATGGTCAGCAGCTCGCCGCCGACATCGGTCCAGGCGAGGCCGGTGACGATGCCGACCTGCGGCTCGCTTTCGATCTCGCCGAAGCGATATTTCGGCACGCCGAGGAAGTCCTCCAGGGTCTTTTCGGTGACCTTGACCGACTTCTTCTTGGAGATCATCAGCTCCTTCACCGCCTTGCGGGCGAGTGTGGAGAGCTCACGCTCCAGGTTACGCACGCCCGCTTCGCGGGTGTAGCGGCGGATCATCAGGAGCAAGGCATCGTCGTCGATCGACCATTCCTTGGAGTCGAGGCCGTGCTTGGAGATGGCGTTCGGGATCAGGTGCTTGCGCGCGATCTCGACCTTCTCGTTCTCGGTGTAGCCGGCGATCCGGATGATCTCCATGCGGTCCATCAGCGGCCCGGGAATATTCAGCGTATTCGCGGTCGTGATGAACATGACGTTCGACAGATCGTAGTCGACCTCCAGATAGTGGTCGGCGAACGTGCCGTTCTGCTCGGGGTCGAGAACCTCGAGCAAAGCCGACGACGGATCGCCGCGGAAGTCGGCGCCCATCTTGTCGATCTCGTCGAGCAGGAACAGCGGATTGGACGACTTCGCCTTGCGCATCGACTGGATGATCTTGCCGGGCATCGAACCGATATAGGTCCGGCGGTGACCGCGGATCTCGGCCTCGTCGCGCACGCCGCCGAGCGACACGCGAACGAATTCGCGCCCCGTGGCCTTCGCGATCGACTTGCCGAGCGAGGTCTTGCCGACGCCGGGAGGTCCGACCAGGCACAGGATCGGCCCGGTCAGCTTGTTGGCGCGCGACTGCACCGCGAGATACTCGATGATGCGGTCCTTGACCTTTTCCAGTCCGTAGTGATCGGCATCCAGCACCGCCTGCGCGGCCTCAAGATCCTTCTTGACCTTGGACTTCTTGTTCCACGGGATCGACAGCAGCCAGTCGAGATAGTTGCGCACGACGGTGGCTTCCGCGGACATCGGCGACATCTGGCGCAGCTTCTTCAGCTCATGCTGCGCCTTCTCGCGTGCTTCCTTGGAAAGCTTGGTCTTGGCAATCTTCTCTTCCAGATCGGCCAGCTCGTCGCGACCTTCGTCGTCGCCGAGCTCCTTCTGGATCGCCTTCATCTGCTCGTTCAGGTAATACTCGCGCTGGGTCTTCTCCATCTGGCGCTTGACGCGCGAGCGGATGCGCTTCTCGACCTGCAGCACGGAGATCTCGCTCTCCATCAGCCCCATCACCTTCTCCAGGCGCTGCGTGACGGACAACGTCTCCAGGATGCCCTGGCGATCGGCGATCTTGACGGCGAGATGCTGGGCGACCTGATCGCTCAGCTTGGCGAAATCGGTGATCGCCTGCACCACGCCGACGACTTCGGCGGAGATCTTCTTGTTGAGCTTCACGTAGCTTTCGAAGTCGGACACGACCGAGCGCGCCAAAGCTTCGGCTTCGACCGAATTGGCGTCGGTATCGGCGAGCGCCACTGCGGTCGCCTCGTAATATTCGGTGCGGTCGGAATATTTCTGCACGCGTGCGCGCTCAAGCCCTTCGACCAGCACCTTCACGGTGCCGTCGGGCAGCTTCAGGAGCTGCAGCACGCTGGCGAGCGTACCGACCTCATAGATCGAATCCGGCTTCGGATCGTCGTCGGAAGCGTTCTTCTGCGTCGCCAGCAGGATCAGCGCGTCGTTCTTCATCACCTCTTCAAGGGCGCGGATCGACTTCTCGCGGCCAACGAACAGCGGTACGATCATGTGCGGGAAAACGACGATGTCGCGGAGCGGCAGCACCGGGTAGGAGTGGCTTTCGCCGAGCACGATGGTTGGCCTGGTTTTTGGGGTTGTCATGGCCTTATCCTTTTGTTTTGCCCCCTTGCACGCCGTCCGCTTCGCTTGCGCAACTGCCACAAGGTGCCTGAGTTCCGGGTTGCTCGGCTGCCTATGCTACCGCCTCCCGCCGGATGAAATTGCGACGAATCTCGAACCTGATCTCCGCCACCATTCGCATTAGGTGGCTATCGGGTACGGGGGTGTCAAGTCACGGAAAATAACCGCAAATTGCGGCTGAAACGCGCAAGGAACGCCGACGTTACAACGGCCGCCGGAAGCTCCGGCAGCCGCAATTCGGAAGTTGCAGGGTCTGGACCGGCCAACGGTATCAGGCGCTGGCGCTGCTCTCGACGGCCCGGTCCGACCGATCCGCGTAGATGTAGAGCGGACGGGCCGTTCCCTCGACCACTTCGCGCGAGATCACGACTTCCTCGACGCCTTCCAGGCCCGGCAGGTCGAACATGGTCTCGAGCAGGATGGCCTCCAGGATCGAACGCAGGCCCCGCGCGCCGGTCTTGCGCTCGATCGCCTTGCGGGCGACCGCGCCAAGCGCCTCGTCGGCGAAGGTGAGCTCGATGTTCTCCATTTCGAACAGCCGCTGATACTGCTTGACCAGCGCGTTCTTCGGCTCGACCAGGATCTTCTTGAGCGAGGTCTCGTCGAGATCCTCCAGCGTCGCCACGACGGGCAGACGGCCGACGAATTCCGGGATCAGGCCGTACTTCAAAAGGTCTTCCGGTTCGACATGGCGGAAGATCTCGCCGGTGCGGCGGTCTTCCGGTGCCAGCACCTGGGCCGCGAAACCGATCGAGGTCGAACGTCCGCGGGCGGAGATGATCTTCTCCAGCCCTGAGAAGGCGCCGCCGCAGATGAACAGGATGTTGGTGGTGTCGACCTGCAGGAACTCCTGCTGCGGATGCTTGCGGCCGCCCTGCGGCGGCACGGAGGCGACGGTGCCTTCCATGATCTTCAGCAGCGCCTGCTGCACGCCCTCGCCCGATACATCGCGGGTGATCGACGGGTTGTCGGACTTGCGGCTGATCTTGTCGATTTCGTCGATATAGACGATGCCGCGCTGCGCGCGCTCGACGTTGTAGTCGGCCGATTGCAACAGTTTCAAGATGATATTTTCGACGTCCTCGCCGACATAGCCCGCTTCGGTCAGCGTGGTCGCATCCGCCATCGTGAACGGCACGTCGAGAATCCGCGCCAGCGTCTGCGCCAGCAGCGTCTTGCCGGAGCCGGTCGGACCGATCAGCAGGATGTTCGACTTCGCGAGTTCGACGTCGTTGTGCTTGGTCTGGTGATTGAGCCGCTTGTAGTGATTGTGGACGGCGACCGACAGAACCTTCTTGGCGTGGCTCTGGCCGATCACATAGTCGTCCAGCACCTTGCAGATTTCCTTCGGCGTCGGGATGCCGTCGCGCGACTTCACCAGCGAAGACTTGTTCTCCTCGCGGATGATGTCCATGCAGAGTTCGACGCATTCGTCGCAGATGAAAACGGTGGGACCTGCGATGAGCTTGCGGACTTCGTGCTGGCTCTTGCCGCAGAACGAGCAATACAGCGTGTTCTTGGAGTCGCCCGTGCCAACCTTACTCATTCTTGTCTCCGTCCGCCGTTCGATCCGTCACCCGATCGACCCATTCCGGTACTCACACCGGACCTTAAGGTAGATAGAGCAATTTCCGTACCAAAAAAGACCCAAACTCAAACACCCGCCGCGCGAATCACGGCTCTTCGATTCCCCCGCGATCTTAGCCCATCCTGCACAGCCAACCATGCTGACAGCCGACTATCAAGAATTCGCTAATCGGAGCCCGAACGGCTACCCGTGACAATACCGTGATTTGTGGCGATGGCACGGGGAGAAGTTCACAAAATCGACCAGGCGTGGCGCAGCGGTCACGCCGAAAAACCGGGACGAAAGCGGAACTTACCGCCCAGGCGGGAGCATAGCACCGCTTTCGGCCATATTTGCCGATCGAACCGGCCGTTAAGGTCAACGAGGAATATCGTCCCCGGTTACCTCATCAAGCCTTGCCGGGGGACGCTTCTTCCGGACGCTTGTCGATCACCTTGTCGACGATCCCGAAGTCGCGGGCCATGTCGGCGGTGAGGAACTTGTCGCGTTCCAGCGCATCCTCGATCGCCTTGTAGGTCTGGCCGGTATGCTTCACGTAGATCTCGTTGAGGCGCTTCTTGAGATTGAGGATCTCCTGCGCATGCAGCATGATGTCGGTGGCCTGGCCCTGGAAGCCGCCGGACGGCTGATGCACCATGATGCGCGAATTCGGCAGCGAGAAGCGCATGTCCTTGGCGCCGGCCGCCAGCAGCAGCGAGCCCATCGAGGCCGCCTGACCCGTGCACAGCGTGTGCACCGGAGGACGGATGAATTGCATGGTGTCGTAGATCGCAAGCCCCGACGTCACCACGCCGCCCGGCGAGTTGATGTACATCGAGATTTCCTTCTTCGGATTTTCCGCCTCGAGGAACAGGAGCTGCGCGACGACCAGCGTCGACATGCCGTCCTCGACCGGGCCGGTCAGGAAGATGATGCGCTCCTTCAACAGGCGCGAGAAGATGTCGTAGGCGCGTTCGCCGCGGTTGGTCTGCTCGACCACCATGGGCACGAGGTTCATGTAGGTTTCGACGGGATCGCGCATTAGTCACCCCAATGGTTGGGAACAAGGTTGGCAGAGATCAAATCGGCGGGGGCGAACACCGATCGGCAAGGCAGGCCAAACGCCATGATTGCCGCGTGCGGACGAACGTCCCGTGATGCAAGACTTCAACTCGGCACCCGCTGGCTTGCGAGCCGCTCACAGATATGAGCCAATTTCCCGGCGACAAGACCGGAAAACTGCGAGCCGAACGCGACGAGTTCAAGCTGATTCGCAGGCCGTGGCATAGCTGCGGAGCCCGCAGCCATGCCGGTTTTGCGGTTCATCATTAACAAGAACCTGACCAAAACGGTCAGGCCGCGCTCTTCTCGTCCTCGTCCTTGAACAGGTCTTCGCGCGAAACCTTCTTCTCGGTCACGGTGGCGAGTTCGAGGATGAAATCGACCACCTTGTCTTCATAGATCGGCGCCCGAAGCTGGGCCAGCGCGTTGGCGTTGTTGCGATAGTAGTCCCAGACTTCCTTCTCGCGGCCGGGCATCGAACGCGCCCGCTCGATCACGGCACGGCCGACTTCGTCGTCGGTCACGGTGATCTTGTTCTTCTCGCCGATCTCCGACAGCACGAGGCCGAGCCGGACGCGGCGGTCGGCGATCTTGCGGTACTCTTCCTTCGCGGCGTCTTCGGTGGTGTTCTCGTCGGCAAAGCTCTTGCCGGAGGATTCCATCTCGGCCTTGATCGAATTCCACATCAGGTTGAACTCTTCCTCGATCAGCGACGGCGGCGCCTCGAATTTGTGGCTGTCGTCGAGGCGGTCGAGCAGCGCGCGCTTGACGCGCTGGCGGGTAGCGCCGGCGAACTCGGCGACCAGCCGCTCGCGCGCGGCTTCCTTCAGCTTGTCGAGCGATTCGAGGCCGAGCGTCTTGGCGAACTCGTCGTCGATCTTGGCCTCGCCGGGCGCTTCGATCAGGGTGGCCGTGGTTTCGAATTCGGCCGGCTGGCCGGCGAGCTTTTCGCTGGCGTAGTTCTTCGGGAAGGTCACGTTCAGCGTGCGGGTTTCGCCGGCGCCGATGCCAATGAGTTGTTCCTCGAAACCCGGAATGAACTGGCCGGCGCCGATCACCACCGCGATGCCCTCGCCGCTGCCGCCTTCGAACAGTTCGCCGTTGATGCGGCCTTTGAAGCCGATCGTGACGCGATCGCCGTTTTCGGCCTTGGCGCCCTCGGCCTTGGCCGCATAGGGCTTGTTCTGGTCGGCGATGCGCTTGATCGCCTCGTCGACCTCGGCGTCGGTCACTTCCACGACCGGCTTCTCCACCGAGAACGTCTTGAAGTCGGCGAGCTGGATCGTCGGCACCACCTCGATCGCGACCGTGTAGGTGAGATCGGACTTGCCGGCGAGCAGTTCCTCGACTTCCTTCTGCTCGGTCGGCATGGTGATCTTCGGCTCGGTCGCGAGGCGGAAGCCGCGGTCGGTGAAGATCTGCGTGTTGGCGTCGCGGATGGTCTGGTCGATGGTCTCGGCCATCACGGAGCGGCCGTAGACCTTCTTCAGATGGCTCACCGGCACCTTGCCGGGGCGGAAGCCGTTGAGCTTCACCTTGTCCTTGAGGTCGACCAGCTTGGCATCCGCCTTGGCATCGAGATCCGATGCGGGAACGCTGACCTTGAACTCGTGCTTCAATCCCTCGGCGAGGGTTTCGGTGACCTGCATGGTGTCAATCTTCTTCCGCTTGCGCCGGGCGGGAAGCGCCCGGCAGTGTTCAATATTTCAAGGCGCGGGCTTGGCAAGCCCGCCGCCGGTGGTTCGGCTGACCCCGCCTTCCCGAGGGGAAGCAGGCCCGCCACAATTCATCATGCAAACGCCTGGATAAGAGCGCTTGGTGCGGGCGGAGGGACTCGAACCCCCACAACTTTCGTCACTGGAACCTAAATCCAGCGCGTCTACCAGTTCCGCCACGCCCGCGTGAAAAGCATCCATACCCGGCCGCGACGCCGCGGGCGGCGGGCTTATAGCATGTGCCCATGGGTCCGCAGCAAAAAAATGGCCCGGCCCGGCCACCTTGGGCCAATGCGCCGCAACTGGACATCTCACCGGAAAAATGGTCCGGATCGGACACATGGCAAGGGAGAAATTCGGCGTGAACCGACGCGAATTGATCGCAGGACTGGGCGTTGCCGCCTTCGGCTCCCTGCTGCCGGGCAGCCCCCTCGCGCAGGGACGGGCACCCACAGCCATCCGGGCGCGGCAAGCAAGCCTGGGCCTGCAGGCCGGCGGCCCGGAAACGCCGATATGGATGCTCGACGGCCCCGAGCTGCGCTTCCGCCGCGGCGACACAATGCAGGTCGAGTTTGCCAACGACCTCAAGGTTCCGGTGGGCCTCGACTGGCGGGGAATCGGCGGGGTTCCCGCCGTCGAACCGCTGATCGGCCGTCGCATGCTGGCCCCCTCGGGCTGGGAAAGCGTCAAAATTCCATTGCGTCACGCCGGGACTTTCCTGTGCGACATGAGTCTGCTGGAGGTTCAGAACGCCCTGCCGGCGCGCGGCCAGCCCCTGCTGGTCGCCGAAACCGAGCCCGCCAGCGTCGATCGCGACGCGGTGATGCTGGTGGAGGAATGGCGGCTGCGGGGCGACGGGAGCGCGGTCGTGTCGGGCACTGACCCGGCCGAAAGCTCGGTTTCCTATACACTTAACGGCAAAGCCTCAGTGGACGTGCCAACGCGATCCAACGAGCGCCTGAGACTTCGCTTCATCAACGGCAGCCGGCGCAGCATCATCGCTCTGAAGCTCGAACACGTCGACGTCACGGTCATGGCGATCGACAGCCAGCCCTCGGAACCCTTTTTGGCCCGCAACGGCGCGATCGTGCTGGCGCCAGGCAGCCGGGTCGATACCTTTGTCGACGTCAAGGCGCCGCCCGGCTCGAACCTCAAGATCCTGCTTCACGAGGGGCGGCAGGCGCGGACCATCGGCTTTTTGATCGTGTCGTCCGATCCGCCCGCCCGCGCGGCGCCGCTGCCGCCGCCCTCACCGCTGCCGTCCAACGGGTTGCCGGCGCAGCTCGACCTGAAGAGCGCGCTTCGCGCCGATCTGGCGTTGAGCGGCCCCGAGTGGATCGCGACCTCGGGTATCGCCGCCACGCCGACGCCCGCCTTCCGCGCCAAGGCCGGCCGCGTCGTCGTGCTGGCGGTGACCAACCGCGCCGGCAAGCCGACCGTCTTTCGGTTGCACGGACACCATTTCCGCCTGCTCGACCGGCTTGACGACGGCTGGAAGCCCTACTGGCTGGATACGCTGGCGTTCGAGCCGGGCCAGACCCAGCGCATCGCCTTCGCGGCTGAACATGCCGGGCGGTGGTTGGTCGAATCGATCGCCGCCGATTGGGCCGCGCCGCGCTTTGTGCGATGGTACGCCATCGAGTGAGGAGCACGCCATGAGCCAACCCGTTCCCGCCATCCGCAGCGTCAAGGCGCGCGGTGTCGTCGTGCCGCTGAAGCGTCCGCTGAAGAACGCCTTTGGCGTGTTCGAGTCCGGGCCGCTGGTCCTGATCGATGTCGAGACCGATCAGGGCGTCACGGGCCACGCCTACATCTTCGCCTACGCAAACATGACGATCAAACCGCTGGTGCATCTGATCGAGGAGATCGGGCGCGAGCTGACCGGCAAGCCGGTCGCGCCCTACGATCTGATGGCGGCGATGGACGCCAAGTTTCGCCTGCTCGGCTGGCAGGGGCTGGTCGGCATGGCGGTGTCCGGCCTCGACATGGCGTATTGGGATGCGCTCGGCCAGATCGCCGGCAAACCGGTCGTCGAACTGCTCGGCGGTTCGCCGAAACCGGTCAAGGCGTATGACAGCTATGGCGTGGTCGATCCCAAGGCCGACGAGCGCGCGCTGCGCGGCTCGCTCGACCAGGGCTTTCGCGGCATCAAGATCAAGGGCGGCGACGGCGATGCCGCCAATGACGAGCGCATGGTCAAGGGCGTGCGCGCCCTGCTCGGCCCTGATGTGGCGCTGATGATCGACTTCAACCAGTCGCTCGATCCCGCCGAAGCCACGCGGCGCATCGCCCGCCTCGAGCCCTATGATTTGCATTGGGTGGAAGAACCGGTGCCGCAGGAGAATCTGTCGGGCCACGCGCAAGTCCGCGAGATGTCGCCGACGCCGATCCAGGCCGGCGAGAACTGGTGGTTCCCGCGCGGCTTTGCGGAGGCGATCGAAGCCGGCGCGAGCGACTTCATCATGCCCGATCTGATGAAGTGCGGCGGCGTCACCGGCTGGCTGCAGGTCGCAGCCCAGGCGCACGCCGCCAACATCCCGATGTCGAGCCACCTGTTCGCGGAAGCCAGCGCCCACATGCTCGCGGTGACGCCGACCGCGCACTGGCTCGAGTTTCTGGATTTTGCCGGCGCGATCCTCGCGAGGCCCGCCGAGATCGTCGACGGCACGGTGACCGCGAAAGGACCGGGGCTCGGGCTGGAGTGGAACGAGACGGCGGTGGTGAAGTATCTGGTGACGTAGATCGGGTTCAGGCACGCGTCCAGAGATAGCGCGCGTCGGGCTCCTTCTCTTCGTTTCTCGCGCCGTCGGTCTGCTCGACCAGCACAAAGCCCCGCACCTCGTAGAAGCGGCGCGCCCGCGCATTGCGCTGGAACGTCCAGAGTTGCAGCGCTCGGACGCCTGCTTGGCGACATCCATCAATTCGCCGCCAAGCCCGCGGCCCTGCGCTTCTGGCAGCACATATAGCTGCTCGATCCAGTCGTCGCGGAGGGCCGTCACGCCGCGCATCTCATTGCCTTCGAAGGCTCCCCAGACCGTGCAGGTCGCAAACACACACTCGCGATAGAACCATGCATCTTCATCGGGCGTGTGCAGGCCGGCGAGCCAGGGCAAGGCGTGGTCGAAAGAGGCGCGGTGGATGCGCGCCGCGGCGTCCATGTCTGTGAGCTCTAGCTGTCTCAGCATCCGCCGCCACGCCGCACAGGATTCTATGCCACTGAATCTTCTCGGACGTGAGGCTTCGCGGTGAGTTCGATTCCCAGCGCCTTCATCACCGCTATCGTCGTCTTCAAAGTCGGATTTCCGTTCGCGCTGAACGAGCGATAGAGTTGCTCCCGCGATAGTCCGGTTTCGTTGGCAATCTGTGTCATGCCCTTGGCGCGGGCGACGACGCCGAGGGCATGCGCGATATAGCCGGCATCCTCGGTCTTGAAGGCTTCCTCCATGAAGACGGCAATGGCCTCGTCAGACTGCAGGTCCTCGGCCGGATCGTACGTCGTGAGCTTCTCGCCCATCATTCACTCCATGTGCCGGCAAGGTGCTTCGCCGTCTTGATGTCTTTCGCCTGGGTGTTCTTGTCGCCTCCACAGAGCAGCACGATGATCGTGTTTCGCCGCTTCTGAAAGTAGACGCGGTAGCCCGGACCATAGTGAATTCGCAGTTCGCTGACGCCCTCGCCAACCGGCTCGACGTCGCCTGCGTTGCCTTGAGCCAGCCGGTCCGATCGCGACGCGATCACCGCACGGGCTCGCTGATCCCTAAGCCGCAGGCGCCACTTTCGGAACGTCTCTGTCTGCTTCAGTTCAAGCATGTAGTTTATAAACTACTGACCCGAATTGTCAACTTCAATACTCAACACCAAGCTCATCATAAAGCCGCCGAAACACCGCCGGCATCACCTCCGGCAGATCCTCCGCAATCAGCCCCGGCCCAGCTTCGCCGGCCGCTTCGCCGTGCATCCAGACGCCGATGCAGGCGGCCTCATAGGCGGGAAGGCCCTGCGCCAGGAAGGCTGCGATCATCCCGGCCAGCACGTCGCCGGCGCCGGCGGTGGCGAGCCAGGGCGGCGCGTTGGCGGCGATGCTGGCGCGGCCGTCCGGCGCGGCGACGACCGTGTCCGGTCCCTTCAGCAGCACCACCGCGCCGCAGCGTTCGGCGGCGGCGCGCACCCGCTCCAGTTTGGAGCGTCCGGGATGCTTGTTGCTCATGTCGCTGAACAGGCGCGGAAACTCGCCTTCATGCGGGGTCAGCACGACCTGGGCGTCGCCGCTGGCCTTGATGGATTCGAACAGCCGCTCGGGGGCCTCGGCAAAACTGGTCAGGGCGTCCGCGTCGAGCACGACGCCGCGTTTGGCCGATAACGCCGTGTGGACGAAATCGCGGGTGCGGTCGCCGACCCCGGCACCGGGACCGATGGCGACCGCGTTGAGCCTGTGGTCACCGATCATGTCAGCAAATTCGACCGGCGTGTCGATCGCGCGCACCATCACCGCCGTCAGCGCCGCGGCGTTGACGGCCAGCGCATCGCGCGGCGAGGCCACCGTCACCAGCCCCGCCCCTGCCCGCAACGCGCCGCGCGCGGCGAGCCGTGCCGCGCCGGTCGAGGCCAGTTCGCCGGACACGATCACGGCGTGGCCGCGGGCGTATTTGTGGCCGTCGATGCGGGGCACGGGGAAGGATGTCTGCCAGCTCGACGGCACGTTCTCGAACGTCTGCGGCTTGATCTCCGCAAGCACCTGCGGATCGATGCCGATATCGGCGACGCGCACGCGGCCGCAATGCTTGCGGCCCGGCATCAGCAGATGCCCCGGCTTGCGGCGGAAGAAGGTCACGGTTTCGACGGCGTCGATCGCGGCGCCCATCACCGCGCCCGTGGTGCCGTTGACCCCGCTCGGCAGGTCGACCGCCAGCACCGGCGCGCCATTGGCGTTGATCGCCTCGATCATCTCGAGCGGATCACCCTTCACGGCACGGTCGAGGCCGGCGCCGAACAGCGCGTCGATGATCAGCGCCGGTTTGCCGATCGCCTGCGGGTTGAACGGCAGCACCGGATACTTCCAGCCGCGTGCAGCGAGCGCAGCGTCGCCCTGCAGGCTGTCGCGCTCGCACAGCAGGATGACGGAGACATCGCGGCCGCGCGCGGCGAGTTCAGCCGCCGCTACAAATCCGTCCCCGCCATTGTTGCCGCTGCCGGCGACCACCAGGATCGGGCCCTCTTCGACGAGATCCATCGCGGCCGAGGCCACCGCCTGACCGGCGCTCATCATCAGCGCAAAGCCGGGCGTGCCTTCGGCGATCGTCAGCCGGTCGGCCCGCTCCATCTCACCCGTGCTCAACACTTCCATGCCGAAACCTCGAACCAGCCGCCTTTTCTGAAGGCATATCGCCATCGCATCGCAGGGCCCCGCCGCCCTTCCTGCTCACGAAACGATCGATTTGCCTATTTTGTGATCTCCACTATCATGCGGTGTCCGGCGCCGCCTCTTCCACTTGCCTGTTAAAAGTCTGATAACGTTCCTAAATCGGCCGCGTTAACAACTTGGCATAGACCCTGCTTTTGAGGAAGCCGGTTGAACTAAATAGCTTATGATCGACGCAGACCGCGTCAATTATGAGCAATCCGGCTCGCCTTGCATTCCCGCACTTGCAGGAAGCAAGGATCAAACCAGACGGCGCCAGGGATTTCACCAGGCTGCGACACTCGAACCTATTTTTGGAAATGCCCGGGAGGCGCTCAGTGAAGAAGATTGAAGCCATCATCAAGCCGTTCAAGCTCGACGAGGTGAAAGAGGCGCTCCAGGAGGTTGGACTGCAGGGCATCACGGTGACCGAGGCCAAGGGCTTTGGCCGGCAGAAGGGGCACGCCGAACTCTATCGCGGTGCGGAATACATCGTCGATTTCCTGCCCAAGGTGAAAATCGAGATCGTGATCTCCGATGACCTGGTGGAAAAGGCGATCGACGCGATCCGCCGCGCCGCCCAGACCGGACGCATCGGCGACGGCAAGATCTTCGTTTCCAACATCGAGGAAGCGATCCGGATCAGGACCGGCGAATCCGGGCTGGATGCCATCTAACGGGCTGGACGCTCTCCAAGCCGGGTGCTATCCGGATTTTGCGACCAAAAATCACAAAAACGGCTGCTTCCGCAGCCGATTTCGTTTGCGATCGCTCACCGATCGCCGACGATAATGTCGTCGCCAGAAGCCTGGAAACCGACCCGCAGTCACCAAAAGGGGAATTCATGAAGACCGCCAAAGACGTCCTGAAATCGATCAAGGACAACGACGTGAAATACGTCGACCTGCGCTTCACCGATCCGCGCGGCAAGTGGCAGCACGTGACGTTCGACATCAGCATGATCGACGAGGACATCTTTGCCGAAGGCACGATGTTCGACGGCTCCTCGATCGCCGGCTGGAAGGCGATCAACGAATCCGACATGTGCCTGATGCCCGACCCGGTGACCGCGACGATCGATCCGTTCTTCGCCGAGACCACCATGGTCATCACCTGCGACGTGCTGGAGCCGACCACCGGCGAGCCCTACAACCGCGACCCGCGCGGCATGGCCAAGAAGGCCGAGGCGATGGTGAAGTCGATGGGCATCGGCGACACCGTGTTCTTCGGCCCCGAGGCCGAGTTCTTCGTGTTCGACGACGTCCGCTACCAGACCACCCCCTACAACACCGGCTTCAAGCTCGATTCGTCCGAACTGCCGATCAACTCCGACACCGAATATGAGGGCGGCAACCTCGGCCACCGCATCCGCACCAAGGGCGGCTACTTCCCAGTGCCGCCGCAGGACTCGGTGCAGGACATGCGCTCGGAAATGCTCGGCGCGATGGCCAAGATGGGCGTCAAGGTCGAGAAGCACCATCACGAAGTGGCTTCCGCCCAGCACGAACTCGGCATGAAGTTCGACACGCTGACGCTGATGGCCGACCAGATGCAGATCTACAAATACTGCATCCACCAGGTCGCGCACATCTACGGCAAGACCGCCACCTTCATGCCGAAGCCGATCTACGGCGACAACGGCTCGGGCATGCACGTGCACCAGTCGATCTGGAAGGACGGCAAGCCGACTTTCGCCGGCAACAAGTACGCCGACCTTTCGGAAACCTGCCTCCATTACATCGGCGGCATCATCAAGCACGCCAAGGCCATCAACGCCTTCACCAACCCGTCGACCAACTCCTACAAGCGTCTGGTCCCGGGCTACGAGGCGCCGGTGCTGCTCGCCTATTCGGCGCGCAACCGCTCGGCCTCCTGCCGCATCCCGTTCGGCAACTCGCCGAAGGCCAAGCGCGTCGAGATCCGCTTCCCAGATCCGGGTGCCAAC
>CAZSRR010000077.1:0-20596 GCA_964609175.1 uncultured Bradyrhizobium sp. | reverse complement strand
CGCTCGCGGCGATCCACGCGGACAGCGAGGACGCCTGGGCGCACTACGCGCTGGCCTCGGTCTACCTGTTCGAGAAGCGGTTCGACGACTGCCTCGCCGAATTCGAACTGGCGCTGGAGCTGAACCCGAATTTTTCGCCGGCGCGCGGATTTTACGGCCTGGCGCTCGCCTATCGGGGACGTTGGGAAGAAGGTGACGACGCCGCCCGCGAGGCGCTGAGGTTCAGCCCGCGCGACCCGTTCGCCGCGATCTATTGCGGTGTCGCCGCCTATTGCCAGTATGTCGGCGGCCAATATGGAGAGGCGATGCGCATGTCCCGCGAGGCGCTGCGGCAGCGCAGCGATTTCGTCGGCGCGCATCGCGTGCTGACCGCCGCCGCGGCCCAGGCCGGACAGGCCGAGGTCGCCAGATCAGCGCTGGCAGATCTTCGCGTGGCGCAACCCGGGATCTCGCTGGCTTGGATCGAGGAGCAGATGCCGTGGGAAAACGACATCGACCGGCAGCATTATCTGGAAGGATTTCGCGCTGCCGGGTTGAGTTAGCCAGGTACCCGCGGTCGCGAGATACCGATTATTTTCATCGCCCGATTCGCTGAGAATCAGAAGCCGCGGCTTTTGCAGAGGCTTTTTTTTTGATTTCACTTCAATTGATGCGACCGGGCTTGGCCCGATGTCCTCGCAGTCTTTCATCGCTCGACTTCAAGTCCGGTTCGGTCGCTAATCTAGCCAAATCGTTGGAAGCCCATTTCAGGACCTGCTATCGGAAATATGTGACTGCATCGGGAAGGACCACCGCCATCGCTGAAGAGCGATTGCCACTTGAACCGCAGGGGACGGATTTTCCCTACTATCGCGGCGGCCCACGCGCATTTTCGGCGCCCGGCTGGCTGCTCGTTCTCGCAGGGGTGGCCGCCGGCTTCTTGTCCCTGGTGACGCCCTTGCCTTTTGCAGATGGTCTCCTCACGGGTTGGCTACGCGCGCTTCTGTTCGTTTGCCTGCCGCTGGCGGGGCTGCGGATCGCATCGCCTCACGGCTGGACGGCCATCTTCGCGCGGATCGGCTTGCACGAAGTGAAACTGATGGTCGTCTTCGCTCTCCTGAACATCGTCATTTCGTTCGCGGTTGGGAGCGCGGTCAAGTTCTACGGAACGACCAGTTCGAACGCTGCCATTGCGGACGCGGCACAACTAGGCGGAGCGCAGCTTCTAAACTTCTTCCTAAAGGTCGCATTGCAATTGTTGGGTGAGGAACTGATCACGGTTCTCCCGTTCCTCGCAGTGCTTACAATCTGTTATGCTCATGCGGGGTTTGGCCGCAACGCGTCGGTGATTGTGGCCTGGCTGACGTCGGCTGCTGTATTCGGCCTGATCCATCTTCCAGCTTACGACTGGAACTTCATGCAGTGCCTGGTTGTGATCGGCAGCGCACGGCTGACCCTGACCTGGGCCTATGTATGGTCGAAAAACGTCTGGGTGAGCACCGGGGCACACATTCTCAATGACTGGGCGCTGATAGCCTCGACAGTTTTTCTTGGCCCCTTGGCAGCCTCCGTCTGACCACCGACACCGAAGACGGACGTGCGCTCCGCCGGGCGCGGAATTTGACCTGGACTTGGCCGGTTTCCTGTTTGCTAAACTTCTTCTCGCAAAACAGCGGTGCCTTCGTCGCGGCGGCAAATCCGGTGGCGCCGCGGAGATCAGCTCGTAGATGGGTAACGGGCCGGCCGCCCATCGCTACGGCGCAATTTGGAAGCGCGCGTCGCGGGCGGCCGGCCCGTTACCCCATCTACCAGGTCACTACACCAGCGGCCGTGAAACTCTTCATCGTCCATGATGCAGCCCCCGATCTCAGTCCAGCCCGTGCGCGATCGCCTTGCGCATGACGTTGGGCAGCGCCTCGTCCGCCAGCGTCGCGAGCGGCACCCAGCGCATGCCTTGCGGCGCGCGCGTGCGCGCGGGGGCGTTGGCCGTGTAGACCACGAGTTCGAGCGGGAAATGCGTGAAAACGTGGGTGACGACGCCGACTTTGCGGTGCCAGCGCGTCAGCCCCTTGAGCACGGGCGCCTGGCTCAGCGCGGCCTTGTCGTCCTGTCCCGACACCCAATCCGAGCCCGGCACTTCGGTCATGCCGCCGAGCAGGCCTTTTTCCGGGCGCGTTCGGACCAGCAGGTCGTCGCCGCGCGTGACGATGAAAGCCGCGCCGCGGCGCAGCTCGCCCGATTTCTTCGGCGCCTTGCGCGGAAACGTTTCCTGGTCGCCGCGGGCGCGCGCGGCGCAATCATCGTTGATGGGGCATAGCGCGCAGGCCGGCTTCTTCGGCGTGCAGATCGAAGAGCCTAGGTCCATCAAGGCTTGCGCGCTATCGCCGGCGCGCGAAGGGCCGAGCAACGTCGCGGCCAGTTGCTGGATGCGTGGCTTGGCCTGCGGCAGCGGTTCCTCGACGGCGTAAAGCCGCGACACCACGCGCTCGATATTGCCGTCGACCGGCATGGTCCTGAGATCGAAGGCGATCGCGCCGATCGCGGCTGCGGTGTAGGGGCCGATCCCCGGCAGTTGGCGCAGGCCTTCCTCGGTATCGGGAAACACCCCGCCATGGTCGCGCAGCACGGCGACCGCGCAGGCATGCAGATTGCGTGCCCGCGAGTAATAGCCGAGCCCGGCCCACATCCGCAGCACGTCGTCCTGCGAGGCGCGGCCGAGCGCTGCGACATCCGGCCAGCGCGCGAGAAACTTTTCGAAATACGGCCCGACGGTTTTGACGCCGGTCTGCTGCAGCATGATTTCGGAGAGCCAGACGCGATACGGATCAGGCCGCTCGCCGGCCGGCGGCCGCCACGGCAGGCGGCGGCGATGGCGGTCGTACCAGTCGAGCAGCAGCGCGGGGCGGGAGGCGCTGCCGGCAGGAACTTCATGTCGTTTGCGTTTGAGTGCCACGGAGGAAGTCATCGGCCTACTCTAGCGGCAGAACACAATTCTCTCCACGTCATGCCCGGGCTTGTCCCGGGCATCCACGGCTTTCTTGTTAACGGCAGGCCAAGTCGTGGACGGCCGGGTCAAGCCCGGCCATTCGATGGTTCCAGAGACTTCCGGCATGCTACCGAGATGGAAATCGGCTATCGTACGAGCTATTCCTCCGATATCCATCCGGTTCGCCGCTGCCCCTCGAAAACTGCAGAGCCGCAAGAATCGCAAGGTTCACTGCACCGGCCACGCCCGCAACCACGAAGGACGGCGTGTAGCTCAGCGACAGGTCAAACAGCACGCCACCGGCATAACCGCCGGCCGCCATCCCCGCCCACGCCACCATCATCGCCACTCCGATCGCCCCGCCGAACCGGCTGGCCGGGACGGCGTCGCGCACGCACAGCGACAGGCACGTCATGTTGCCGGCAAACCCCAGTCCGAACAGGGCGGACAACGCCATCAGGGACCAGCCGTCCTGCAGCATCGGAAAGGCGACCACGCAGACGGTCTGTATGAACGAGGCGGCGGCGTAAGCCTTCAGCGCGCCGATCCGGTCTGCAATCGAACCAAAAAACACGCGGCCGACCGCACCCGAAATCATCGCGACGACCATGCTGGTGGCGCCGGCGCTGGCGGAGCCGCAGACCACGCTGACGAAGCCCGCCAGGTGCACCACCGGCACGCCCATGCACATGCAGCAAAAGAAGGCCGCGATCGCCAGTAGCGCCACGGTCCTGGTTTCGGCGCGCGTCGCGGCGGGCGCATCGGCCGTAATGGATGCGGGCGGCCGAAAACCCTGCGGCCATCGCAGCCACGGCAAGGTGAGCGCGAGCGCAACCAGCATCGCGCAGCCTGTTTCAACAAACGCCCATCGCCAGCCGAACGCCTTGATGGCGAGGCTGGCAAAGAACGGCAGCAGGCCCTGCCCGGCCGCGCCGCCCGCGGTGACGATGCCCATCACCAGCCCGCGCCGCTCCGGAAACCACTCGCCGCTCGTCGACAACAGCGGCGAGTACAGCACGGAAAAGCCGAGCCCGCCGTAAACCAGATGGGCGACGTAAAACACCGGCAGCGAGCGCAGCGCGGACATCGCCAGCAATGATCCCACCATGCCGGCGGCGCCCAGCGCGAGCAGCCACCGCACGTCGACGCGATCGGACAGCCGTCCCCACCACACGCCTCCGATCGCCATGCCCGCCGTGGAGAACACATAGGCAAGGCTGGTGTCCGACCGCGACCAGCCAAGTTCGGCCTCCATCGGTCCCATGAACACCGTGATCAATCCCAGTCCGCCGAATCCCATGGCGACGACGAAGGTCGCCGCCACGACGACCAGTGTGCCGCGATGAGCGGCCAGCCACGCGCCGATGCCGCGTGCCGTGTCATGCCGTCCATCCAGGATTTGCGTCATGGCCTTTGCCTCTCACGCCGCGGCACGATCGAGGCTCCGATGCAGATGCGCGGCGAGGTCGGCGGCATCGGCCGCGGCGCCGTCGATGAAGGATGATTTGCGCCGGCGCATGAACGGCAGGCCCATCACGTACAGGCCCGGGGCTTGCACGACTCCACCGTCGTGTCGAAGGCGCCCGTGGCGGTCGAGCACGGGCACGTCGAGCCAGGAATAGTCCGGCCGGTAGCCCGTCGCCCAGATCACCGTTCCAATGCCTTCCGCGATCAGATCCAGGCCGAGCTTCGCCCCCGCGCCCACCGCGGTCGGCGCGTCGCGATGGGGAGCCGCGAATCGTTCTTCCAGTCCGTTCCCGGTCACCCACGCATCGATGGCGGCCAGCAGGCGGTTCATCTTCAGATCGGCCAGCGCGCAGACGTTGGCCAGCGCCCCCGAGAATTGCGCCTTGCCGTCATGAAGCCCGGCCAGCCGGCCCACGAGTTCGACGCCGGCCTGACGCAGGCTGTTGAGATCGACCGTCGCGCGCTCCGGGGTTCCGACGAGCTGCGGCGACGGCAGCCGCCGCGCCCTTTCGATGTTCTCCGCGGCGTCGTATCGGAGATCCATCGCGCCGATGGCATCCATCCACCACTGGATATCGCGACCCCGGTAGGTTCGCGGCATCCGGACATGCTCGCCCACGGAGAGCACGACGCGGCGACCGGCGGCCTGGATCTCGCGCGCGAGTTGGACGCCGCTCGCAGAGGCGCCCACGATCATCACCCCGCCATCCGACAGCAGGTCGGGGCGCCGGTACTGCATGGGAGTCAGACTGGCCACGGTGGCAGGCAAACCGGCGCTCAGCGGCGGGACCGAAGCGACGTTGCACGCCCCGCTCGCGATCACCAGCTGCCGGCAGCGCCATGCCCCCTGGCTGGTCGCCAGTTCATAGCCCTTGCCTTCCCGCCTCACTTGGGTGACGCGCACACCCGGCATGACGGGTGCGTGCGCAAGTTCCGCATAGTGCTGCAGGAAGCCTACGACCTCCGGCATGGTCATGAAGCCGTCGCGATCCGCGCCGGCATAGGCATGTCCCGGCAAACGGCTTTGCCAGTTCGGCGTCAGGAGGCGAAGCGAGTCCCACCGCTCCGTCCGCCATGAATGGGCGATCTCGCCGCGTTCGAGGACCACATGGTCGATCGAACGGGCTGTCAGATGCCAGCTCATGGCGAGGCCGGAGTGGCCGGCGCCGATGATGATCGCGGTCGCGGATCTCACGACACTCGCTCCGGAGGCGTCAGTTGACCGTGACGAAGACGGCGGTCGGATTGGTGACGATGTCGAACACGGCGGAGCGCTTCTGCGATTGCGCCACCAGCGCCTTGATGTCGTCCTCGCTGGCGTCGGCACGAATGTCGAAATGGACGCGGATGGCGCCGAAACCGTTGCGCACGTCGTCGTCGATGCCGAGAATGCCTTGAATATCCATGTCGGCCTCGAGCGTCGCCTTGACCGAATGAAGCTGGATGCCGCGCCGCTGGGCGACCGCGGCAACGCCCGCGGTCAGACAGCTCGCCAGGCCGGACAGCACCAGTTCGACCGGCGTCGGCGCATGGTCCTCGGAGGCAAACACCTTGGGATGGTCCGCCTCGACGGTGAACGCCTTGTCGCGCGACTGCTCGGCGCCGAGCCCGAAGAACTTGCCGATCGTGGAGCGGCTGTGCGTGCCGTTCAGCCACTCGCAACTGGCGCGCCATTTGAATTGCGCGGCTTCCGGCGCCTTCTCCAGCGCTTCGCGCGCGCCGAGCAGGGCATCTACGTTGACGCCGTTCTTGACTTGCCCGGACGTCGAGGTGCTCGTGGTCATTGATCCGTCTCCTGTGTTGTAGGCAGCGGCGCTGCCGTCCGTCGATGTTTCGCACGCGATAAATTGTCAGCCTGCGGCGCAAGGGCTTCTGCGTGGTTTCACAGCCACGCCGCCGAAATGGAACAGATCGAGGTGAGATGCTTGAAGAAGTTCTTCAGAGCGGCATGGAGAATTTCTCCAGAACAGCTTGAGACGCAGCGGCGGTGTCGGTCACGCGGAATAGCGGTCGAGGGCCGCGAGATTCTCTCCACGTCATGCCCGGGCTTGTCCCGGGCATCCACGTTCTGCTTCTTCGCGGTAACTCAAGAACGTGGATGGCCGGGACAAGCCCGGCCATGACGATCTGATGGTTCTGTGCTTGGCGGTGGCGTGCTAGAGAGGCCCATGTCCAAACCCGGTCCGATCTCCGCCAAGCCGCTTTCCGTCCTGCTCAGCGACGTGTTTTCTGACGCCTATGCGAAGCAGGGCTTTGCGACGCGCGAGTTGGTGACGCGCTGGGCCGAGATCGCGGGCAGTGAGATCGCGCGCCATTCCGAACCGCTGAAGATGCAGTGGCCGCGGCCGGTCGAGGGGCAGCCGCAGGAACCGGCGACGCTGATCCTGCGGGTCGAGGGGCCGGCGGCACTGGAGATCCAGCATTCCTCGGACGTCATCCTGCAGCGGGTCAACCGCTTCTTCGGCTGGAGCGCGGTCGGCCGGCTGGCGCTGCGCCAGGCGCCGCTGTCGCGCAAGAAACCGCCACGTCGCAGCGCGCCGGACCCGAAATCGGTCGCGGAGGTCGCCAAAACCCTGTCGGCGGTCGAGGACGACGGGTTGCGCGACGCGCTGGCCCGGCTCGGCGCCGCGATCAAGCGAAATTGAGGCTTTTTCGCCACGCGCACGCCATTGCCTCGATGGGCGTTTCAAGCTAGCGAAGGCGTGTTTCGACACTAGTTTCGGGCGTGCACGCGCCATTCGGGAGCCGACCTTGATGATCACGCGCCGCGCCTTCACCGCCGCCCTCTCGCTGACCGGTCTTGGCCTCGTCGCCGGCTTCTCGCCGCTGCGGCTGATCACCGAAGCCATGGCGCAATCGGCCTCCGACGTGGCGAAGCCGGTGTCGCTGCCCGACATGGCGATCGGGCCGGCCAACGCCACCGTCACCATCACCGAATTCGCCTCGATGACCTGCCCGCACTGCGCGGCGTTCACCGAAAAGGTGTTCCCGAAGATCAAGACCGAGTTCATCGATACCGGCAAGGTCCGCTTCATCTTCCGCGAATTCCCGCTCGACATCAAAGCCGCGGCCGGCTCGATGCTGGCGCGCTGCATCGCCAAGGACGACGCCCAGAAATATTTCACGGTGGTCGATCTGCTGTTCAAGCAGCAGGAAGCCTGGGTGGTGAAGAACACCACGGAGACGCTGAGCCGGATCGGCAAACAGGCCGGCCTGACCCAGAGCCAGGTCGAGGGCTGCCTGAAGGACCAGGCCCTGCTCGACAAGATCGCCGCCGACCAGAAATACGCCGCCGACGTGCTGAAGGTGCAGTCGACCCCGACCTTCTTCATCAACGGCGAAATGCTCAAGGGCGAACAGAGCTTTGAAGAGTTCGCCAAGCGCATCAACGGACTGCTGAAGAGCTGAGCCGGTAGACCTGATTCGGGATCAGCGGATTCATCCGCGCCGATAAGTCCAGTAAAAGACGCCGCACAAGCGCCTCAAATCCCTTGGGAAAAGCCTGTTGGGCCGGTTGCCCTCGGGCCTCGGCCTCGCCATTGTCGCCGCTCATTTTGAGCCGCACAGGGCTGTCCTTCCGCGCCGGCACACCTTCCATGGTATTGTCAGGCAAAGAAGATTCGCGCCCGGCCAACAGAGATCTGTGTTCATGAAGCTCACGCGCCTCCGTCTCCACGGTTTCAAGTCGTTCGTTGAAGCCACTGATTTCATGATCGAACCCGGTCTCACCGGCGTCGTCGGGCCGAACGGCTGCGGCAAGTCGAATCTGGTCGAGGCGCTGCGCTGGGCGATGGGCGAAACCTCGCACAAATCGCTGCGCGCCGCCGACATGGACGCGGTGATCTTCGCCGGTTCCGGCAACCGCCCGGCGCGCAACCACGCCGAAGTGACGATGACGATCGACAACTCCGATCGCACGGCGCCGGCCGCCATGAACGACAGCCAGGTGCTGGAAATCTCACGCCGCATTGAGCGCGAGGCCGGTTCGGTCTACCGCATCAACGGCCGCGACGTGCGCGCCCGCGACGTGCAGATCCTGTTTGCGGACGCCGCCACCGGCGCGCGTTCGCCGGCGCTGGTCCACCAGGGCAAGATCGGCGAAATCATCCAGGCCAAACCCGAACAGCGCCGCCGCGTGCTGGAAGACGCGGCCGGCGTCGCCGGCCTGCACGCCCGCCGCCACGAAGCCGAACTGCGGTTGAGGGCGGCGGAAACCAACCTCACCCGCGTCGAGGACGTGATCGGGCAATTGTCCGGCCAGATGGAAGGCTTGAAGAAGCAGGCGCGCCAGGCGATTCGTTTCCGCGAAGTCGCCGCCAAGGTGCGCAAGGCCGAGGCCACGCTGTTTCATCTGCGCTGGGTCGGCGCCAACGCCGACGTCGCGGAAGCCGCCCATACCCACGACATCAACGTCCGCGAAATGGCCGAGCGCACCCGCGAGCAGGCCGAAGCGGCCCGCATCCAGGCGATCCGCGCCTCCGAACTGCCGGCGCTGCGCGAGGGCGAGGCCCGCGCCGCGGCCGGGCTGCAGCGGCTGACCAACGCCCGCGAACAGCTCGACCGCGAGGAAGCGCGCGCCAAGGAGCGCGTCGCCGAGCTCGACCGGCGGCTGCAGCAATTCGCCGGCGACATCGCGCGCGAGCAGCAGCAGGCTTCCGACGCCGAAGTCGCGCTGCAGCGGCTCGAGACCGAAGACGCCGAGCTGAAGGAAGAGATCAAGTCGCGGGTCGAAAAGCGCTCCGGCATGGACGAACGCGTGTCCGAAGCCGAAGCGACGCTGGCCGCGGCCGAGCGCATGTTCGGCGAACTGACCGCCGCGCTGGCCGAACTCACCGCGAAGCGAACCCAGCTCGAAGGCGGCGTTCGCACCCACCGCGACCGCCTCGCCCGGCTCGACCAGGAAATCGCCAAGGTGCAGGCCGACGAGCAGAGACTGAGCGAGGAGACCGGCCATCTCGGCGACCTCGACACGCTCGCCGCCACCATGGAGACCGCGCAGGAAACGCTCGCCGCGTCTGAAGCCGCCGCCCAGGCCGCCGAGAGCGGCCACGTCGCCGCGCGGCAGAAGCTGGAGGCTTCCCGCGCCCCGCTCGCCGAGGCTGACAAGCGGGTGCAGCGGCTGGAGACCGAAGCGCGCACCATCTCGAAGCTCGTCAATTCCGAGACCAAGAATTTGTGGCCGCCGATCATCGACGGCGTGACGGTCGCCAAGGGCTATGAGAAGGCGATCGGCGCCGTGCTCGGCGACGATCTCGACGCCCCGGTCGATCCCTCCGCGCCGATGCGCTGGACCAACGCCGGCGCCGGCTTCGAAGATCCGGCGCTGCCGGCCGGTGTCGATCCGCTCGCCGCCCATGTCGAGGCGCCGCCGGAACTGGCGCGCCGTCTCGCGCAGATCGGCGTGGTGCCGAAGGAGCGCGGCGCTGAATTCGTGTCGCAATTGAAGACCGGCCAGCGGCTGGTGTCGCTGGAAGGCGACGTCTGGCGCTGGGACGGTTTTGTCGCGGCGGCGCATGCGCCGACCGGCGCCGCGCGGCGGCTCGCCGAACGCGCGCGGCTGGTCGATATCGAGCAGGAACTGGAGCAGGCCCGCGTCGACGCAACGGCCAAGCGCCGGGCACTGGAAGAGGCCGAGACCGAATTGAAGGCGGCGTCCGCCGCGGAGACCGCCGGCCGCGAGGCCTGGCGCGCCGCGCAGCGCGAGGCCGACGCCGCGCGCGAGCGCCATGCCGCGACCGAGCGCGAGATCAACCGCCACGCCGCGCGCAAATCGGCGCTGACCGAAGCGCATACGCGCCTCGCCGCCGATCACAGCGAGGCCGAAGCCGCGCATGAGAGCGCGGAAGCCGCGCTGGCCGAACTGGCACCGACCGACGAGACCGAGGCAAGGCTTGCTACGGTCCGCAGCGAGATCGACGGGCACCGCCGCGTCGCCGCCCAGGTGCGCGCCGAAGCCCAGGCGCTGGCGCGCGAGGCCGAACTCGCCGACCGCCGCGTACAGGCGATCACGGCCGAGCGCACCGAATGGCAGAACCGCAAGGAGAGCGCGGCCTCCCACGTGGCCACCGTCGAGGCCCGCATCACCGAAGTGACCGCCGAGCGCGCCGACCTCGAAAACGCGCCGGCGCTGTTCGCCGAAAAGCGCCGCTCGCTGATCCACGAGATCGAGTCCGCCGAAAGCGCCCGCCGCATCGCCGCCGATGCGCTGGCCGCCGCCGAGAGCGTGATGGCGGAGACCGACCGCGAGGCCAAGGCGTCGCTCGAAGCGCTCTCTTCCGCGCGCGAGGCCTGCGCCCGCGCCGAGGAGCGCATGCAAGGCACCAGGCGAAGGCTCGCCGACATCGAGCGCGAAATCCACGACATGCTCGAAGTCGAGCCGCATGCGGTCGGCGCGCTGGCCGAAATCGAGCCCGGCGCAGAGCTGCCGCCGCTGCACGAGATCGAGGAAAACCTGGAAAAGCTGCGCCGCGACCGCGAGCGCCTCGGCGCCGTCAATCTGCGCGCCGAGGAAGAGCTGCGCGAGGTGGAGACCCAGCATACCGCGCTGACCACCGAGCGCGACGACCTGGTCGAAGCCATCAAGCGGCTGCGCCAGGGCATCCAGAGCCTCAACAAGGAAGCCCGCGAGCGGCTGCTGGTCTCGTTCGAGACCGTCAACAACCACTTCAAGCGGCTGTTCACCGAACTGTTCGGCGGCGGCGAGGCGGCGCTGCATCTGATCGAGAGCGACGATCCGCTCGAAGCCGGCCTCGAGATCATCGCCAAGCCGCCAGGCAAGAAGCCGCAGACGCTGTCGCTGTTGTCGGGCGGCGAGCAGGCGCTGACCGCGCTGGCGCTGATTTTTGCGGTGTTCCTTACCAACCCCTCGCCGATCTGCGTGCTGGACGAGGTCGACGCGCCGCTTGACGACCACAACGTGGAGCGGTTCTGCAACCTGCTGCACGAAATGACGTCGTCGACCGAAACCCGCTTCATCATCATCACGCACAATCCGATCACCATGGCGCGGATGAACCGCCTGTTCGGCGTCACCATGGCCGAACGCGGCGTTTCGCAGCTGGTCTCGGTCGGCCTCGACGACGCCGTGAAGATTTTGGATCAGAACGTGGCGTGAGGTTCTACCCTCTCCCCTTGTGGGAGAGGGTGGCACGAGCGCGCGAAAGCGCGGGCGTGACGGGTGAGGGGTATCTCTCCGCGAATTGTGCTGGTTGAGAGATACCCCTCATCCGGCGCTTCGCGCCACCTTCTCCCACAAGGGGAGAAGGGAAGAGGATCGAATGACCTCACCCGACCTCCCCGCCGAACTGAAAGCCGCGCTCGACGGCAGGCTGCGCGGCTTTTCGCGCAACGACGCCGCCGGCCGTTCCGCATCGATTTCAAAAACCTATCGCGACGGCGGCGGCTCTGCAGGCATCCGCTCGGAGGCCGATGCGCTGGCCTATGCGCTGGCGCGGATGCCGGCGACCTATGCCGCGGTCACGGCGAGCCTGAATGCGTTGACTGAAATCCGGCCGGAGTTTGCGCCCAAAAGCCTGCTTGATGTCGGCGCCGGGCCGGGGACGGCGACCTGGGCCGCGGCCGAAGCTTTTTCATCGCTGCAGGAATTTGCGCTGCTCGACGCCAACGACGCGCTGCTTGCGCTGGCGCTCGGCCTGTTCGCGGACTCTTTTCGTCTGCGCAACGTCGGCTACGAACGCGGCGAGGCTCGCGCCGCATTGGCGAAAGCGCAGGCCGCCGATCTGGTCGTCACGAGCTACATGATCGGCGAGATCGGCGACGCCGAGCGGCGCGCGCTCGCCGAGTTGATGTGGCAGAAGACCCGCGACACCCTGCTCGTGGTCGAACCGGGCACCCCGGCGGGCTATGCGCGCATCATTGCGTTGCGCGAGCAGTTGATCGCCAACGGCGCGCATGTCGCCGCCCCCTGCCCGCATGACCGAAAATGCCCGCTGCAACCGCCCGACTGGTGCCACTTTTCGCAGCGCCTGCAGCGCTCGCGGGCGCACAAGCAGGTCAAGGGCGCGGAGCTGCCGTTCGAGGACGAACGCTTCTCCTATGTCGCGTTGACGCGGGCGCCGACCGGCCCGCGCCCGTCCCGGGTGCTGGCGCAGCCGGTGGTCGGCAAAGTCGAAGTCATAGCGAAGCTCTGCACGCCGGAGGGCGTCGCTCCGACAAGAGTGCCGCGCCGCGACAGGACGGGTTACGCCATGGCCCGCCGCTGGCGCTGGGGCGATGCGGTGGGAGCCTTGAACCCCTCCCGCCCTAGTTCCGACTAACGCCAAGCCCCCCATCGCCGGCAGGCTCACGCCTGCCTCTTTCGTCTGGTATCCCTGCCTTTTCGTCCCCCTCAGGAGTGTCCGTCATGTCGACCGGCTGGATCGTTCTCGGCGTCATCGTCATCATCGCGCTGTTCGCGTTCTCCGCGTATAACCGGCTGGTGGCGCTCAGCCAGCGCGTCAGCCAGGCCTTTGCCGATATCGACGTGCAGCTCAAGCAGCGCCACGATCTGATCCCGAACCTGGTCGAGACCGTGAAGGGCTATGCCAGCCACGAGCGCGGCACGCTCGAGGAGGTCATCAAGGCGCGCAATTCGGCGATGTCGGCGCAGGGGCCGGCGCAGGTCTCCGCCGCGGAGAACCAGCTCTCCGGCGCGCTCGGGCGGCTGATCGCGCTGTCGGAGGCCTATCCGGACCTCAAGGCCAACGCCAACTTCCAGCAGCTCGCGAGCGAACTCTCCGACCTCGAAAACAAGATCGCGGCCAGCCGCCGCTTCTTCAACAACGCCGTCCAGGAATACAACACCGGCATCCAGCAGCTGCCGGCCGCTTTGTTCGCCGGCATGCTCGGCTTCACCCGCAAGGAATTTTTCGACCTCGGCGCCAGCCGCGCCGAAGTCGAGACCGTGCCGAGCGTGAAGTTCTGAGTGAGATGGAGTCTCTCTTCTCCTGTCATTCCGGGGCGGTCCGCAGGACCGAACCCGGAATCTCGAGATTCCGGGTTCGATGCTTCGCATCGCCCCGGAATGACGGAGGATAGCGCCCATGGCCGCCTACGGTCTCTACACGCATATCGCGTCGAACAAGACGCGCTCGATGCTGCTGCTCGGCGGGCTGTTTCTGCTGGTCTATGTCATGGTTTTTGCCGGCGCGCTGGTCGCCGAGGTGTTCTTGCACGGCGGCAGAACGCTCGGCTTCTACCTCACCAGCGCCCGGCGCGACCTGATCGCGGCGTTTCCTTTCGCCACGATCGCCGTGGCGGCGTGGATCGCGATCGCCTATTTCTTCCACCAGAACATGATCGACGCCGTGACCGGCGGCGCCAGCGTGACGCGGCAGCAGCAGCCGCGGCTCTATAATCTCCTGGAAAATCTCTGCATCTCGCGCGGCATCCCGATGCCGAAGCTGAAGGTGATGGACAGCCCGGCGCTGAACGCGTTCGCGAGCGGCCTCAACCGCGCACAATATTCCATCACGGTGACGACGGGCCTGTTGCAGGCGCTCGACGACGCGGAAACCGAAGCCGTGCTCGGCCACGAACTCACCCACATCCGCAACGGCGACGTGCAGTTGATGGTGGTCGCGGTGATCATCGCCGGCGTGATCGGCTTCTTCGGCGAGTTGTTCTTCCGCATGTTCACCAATTTGTCCTGGAACAGGTCCGGCGGCTGGAGCTCGTCGCGCTCGTCCTCGGACCGCGACAGCAAGGGCAGCGGCGGCGGGGCCATTGTGGCCATCATCATCGCGGTGGCGCTGATCCTGCTGGCCTGGCTGTTGTCGCAGGTCGTGAAGCTGGCGCTGTCGCGGTCGCGCGAATTTCTGGCCGACGCCGGTTCGGTCGAACTCACAAAAAATCCCGACGCCATGATCACGGCGCTGCGCAAGATCGAGAACCGGGGCGAGCTTCCCGGCGCGACCTCCGCCGTCATGGAACTCTGCGTCGATAACCCCCGCGAGGGCTTTGCCGACCTGTTCGCGACGCATCCCTCGGTCGATGCCCGCGTCAAGGCGCTGGTCCAGTTTGCCGGCGGCCACGACCCCGGGCCGATTGCCCTGCCGTCCGATCCCGCCGAAGGCTCCGGGGCGCCGGAAGAACCCACAGGTCACCAACCGCCGGTTTCCCGCGGCCCATGGGGCGAGCCCGGCGAGCCGGCTGGCATACCTGGCCCCAGCCCCGCCCCTTCTCAAGGCCCTTCTCAAGGCCCTTCTCAAGGCCCTTGGGGCCGGCATGGCTGACCCTCGCCGCCGATAACCCTGCTGATAACGATTTTCCGTATGAATCATGGCGAAGACGGTCTAAGGAATTGAATTATCCCTTGTTTCTGCCATGTTCGCGCCCAAAGCAGGCAATGAGTCCTGCCGGCCGCCGCATCGGCCGGAAGACGCGGTTCAAAGGAATTCCATGGCAAAGCCAGTCGTGATTGTGGTCGGCGCGGACAAGGGCGGGGTCGGCAAGACGACCGTGTCGCGAACGCTGCTCGACTATTTCAGTGCCAACAACGTGCCGACGCGGGCATTCGATACGGAATCGCCGCGCGGAACGCTGAAGCGCTTCCATCCTGACATCACCGAGATCGTCGACATGACGACGACCGCGGACCAGATGAAGATCTTCGATACGCTGAACGCGGTGAGCCCCTCGGTGACCGTGATCGACGTCCGCGCCGGACTGCTGTCGCCGGCGCTGGCCTCCTTGCGCGACATCGGCTTCCTCGATGCCGCCAAGGCGGGCCAGATCACGTTTGCCGTGTTCCATATACTGGGACCCTCGATCGCCTCGCTCGACGAAATCGCCGAGACCGCGAATTTCATGCAGGGCGCCAAATACTACCTGGTGAAGAACTTCATCAACGACACCCAGTTCTTCCAGTGGGACCAGTCGACCTACAACGCCTATTTCCACCGCATCAAGGACGCCACCGACCTCACCATCCCGAAACTCAACGAGATGGCCTATGAGCAGGTCGAGGTCTCCTCGGTGCCGTTCCTGAAATTCGTCGCCAACAAGGGCAAGGACGACGAGGCGGCGAACTATTCGTTCGTGCTGCGCGGCTATGTCCGGCACTGGCTCGCCAATGTCTGGAGCGAGTTCGACCGCATCAAGCTGACCGACCTCGTCGGCGCCAAGCCCGGCGTGCGTGGCGGCGAAAAATAGCCCCGGCTCCGCAATAATGGGGGCTGGAAGTACGCAAGGTTTCCTTCGATATAGCGGGCGATGAGTGCCACGCCCGTCTACATCATCTGCTCGCCCCGACCGATGGTCGGCAAGACGCTGCTCGCGCGTCTGTTGAGCGAATTCCTGCTGCTGAAAGACGGCGCGGTTGCCAATTTCGACATCAATCTGAAAGAGCCGTCGCTGCTGGAATACCTGCCGCGCGTCACCGAGACGGCGGATATCTCGGATACGTTCGGGAAGATGGCGCTGATGGACCGCCTGATCGTCCATGACGGCGTCGCCAAGGTAGTCGACCTCGGATTCCACGCCTTCGACGAGTTTTTCCGGATGACCAACGAGATCGGCTTCCTGAAAGAGGCGGTCCGCCGCCACGTCGCGCCGATCACCCTGTTCGTGGCCGATACCGACCGCACCTCGGCGCGCGCCTATCCGATGCTGCGCGAGCAGATCCCGCTGCAGGCGCTGATCACGATCGACAACGAATATGTGGTGCGCGGCGAATTGCCCCCGGAAATGGCGCTCGGCCGGGTGCTGCGGATCACATCGCTGCCCTCGTTCCTGAAGACCTATGTCGACCGGCTGCCGTTTTCTTTCACCGAATACCTGCGCAACGAACGGGATTCATCGACCGAACTGCACCAGTGGATCCGACGGAATTATATTTCGTTTCGCGAGCTGGAGTTCAGCTTGCTGGCGCCGCGGGGGTGAGACTTGAGGTCGCGCCGCATCCAATAAATCCTAACAATTCAATATTATATCCGAAAATTGATACATATGCTTGCGTAAAATATTGACATTCTCGTGGTTTTGTATCAAATAGTTCCATGACAAGGGAACCAGAGCGCCAGGAGGATAAGGCGATCGCGCTTCTTGAGAAGCGGGGCATGATGCGCCTTTCCGAATTCCTCGAACAAGGAATCACCTCAGCGACCATTTCCCGGATGGAGCAAAAGGGCGCTCTCAATAAACTCAGTCGCGGCCTTTACCAGCTTCCTGACGCGCTGCTGGATGGCAACCACTCACTTGCCGTGGCCGCCAAGCTCGTTCCCAACGGCGTCATCTGCTACGATTCCGCGCTCGCCTTTCATGAGCTGACCGATCGCATCCCTCCCTATGTGTGGATGGCGATTGGTCCGCGCGATTGGCGGCCCAGGATTACCCGCCCTCGCATTCAAATCATGCGCTTCGGGCCCAAGGAATTCGACAAGGGCGTCGAGCATCACGTGATCGAAGGCGTGTCGGTGTCGATCTATACGCCGGCCAAGACGATCGTCGATCTCTTCAAGAGCGGCAAGCATCAAAAAGCGTTTTACAACGCACCCGCAGGCCTTGCGCACGCAACGCAAGCCATGAAAGTCGCGCTCAGGCTGCGCAAGGCGACACCTTCCGAAATCGCAAAATACGCCGTCGAAGCGGGCATATGGGAAAGAATCGTCCAGCCGCGCCTTGAGGTGCTGACTGTGGATGCGTAAGCCGCTGAAAAATGTCGGCGCTTCCGTCCGCGCCCGCCTGCTCAACCTTGCGAAAGAGCGCAACGAGCCGTTCGATCTGTTGCTCACGCAATATGCGCTCGAAAGACTGCTCCACCGGCTGAGCATCAGCAAGTACAAGGACAAGTTCGTCCTGAAGGGCGCCATGCTGCTGCGACACTGGCTCGATGATCCACATCGGCCAACGCGCGACCTCGACCTGCTCGGCTTTGGCGAGAGCGATCCGCAACTGAACCTCGGTTTCTTCAAAGAGATCTTTGAAACCCAGGCCGGCGACGGCGCTACGTTCGATACGGGTACGCTGGAGGTCGACACGGTTCGTGACGACTCCGGCTATGGCGGATTACACCTCAAAGGCTACGCGACGATTGATGGGGCGCGCGTGCGAATTGTCATCGACATCGGCTATGGCGACGCGACCGAGCCGGGGCTAAACGAGATCGAGTTGCTACCGCTGCTCGACCAGCCAGCCCCGAAGCTCCGGGCCTATCCGCTGGAGACTGTCATTGCCGAAAAATTCCAGGCGATGGTCCATCTTGGCCTTGCCAACACGCGCTTGAAGGACTTCTACGATATCTGGGTCCTGGCCCGAATCTACGAGTTCAAGGACGATCGCCTCGCGCGCGCCATTAAAGCTACCTTCGCGCGACGAAAGACCAAGATTCCGGCGGATCGACCGGACGCTCTCACCAACGCGTATGCAAATGATCCGACCAAGGTGCAGCAATGGGCAGCCTTCATCCAGGACGTTGCAGTCAACCCCGGTCCTCTTCCTGGTGTCGTCGAGACGCTCGCCGCGTTCCTGATGCCTCACGCAGAAAAAGCGCTGAACCTGAAAGGCTAATAGGAGCTGCATGTTATGGACAGTGAACTGGCGGCGATTTTGAACGACAGCCGCCGCGCCTCGTCCAATTAAGTGCACTGTCACCGTAACGCCCAAATGTCGCTTCTCAAAGCGCCCCTCTCCAAGAGGGCACGCGCGGTCGGAGAAATTGTGTACAAATCCTCCAGCGCCGTAAGAATTTGGATCTTCTGACTGAGTGTAAATGCTCCGCCGTAAGGCGTAACTCCATTTACGGTCGGCGGCTCACCATCAAGCCCCGTCTCATTGCCCAGGTATCTTCCCAGCTCATGAAGCCCCCCGACCGCTCTAATTTTTCGTCGTTTCGTTTATCGTTTGGGGACGACACCCATACGTTCGCGCTCTACAGCCCAGACTTTTCTTCCTACTTTAAGATAGTCAGCCCCGCCTCATCGGAAGCCCAGCTAAGTGCCATTGACCTGCGTCATCCGCGTACGGCAGCAGAAACTACTCAGTTCTTGTCACAAGTACTGAACGCACGAGAATGGTAGTGATCCGTTGCTACATCAGACCATTCCACTTAACCCAGTCCTTATTCCCTGGACCCGGGCTTGCCCCGTAATCGGGTATAGGCTGACTGCTCGACCTCCCATTGCGAGTACTGAAGCTCGGTGATCGGAAATGGCACCAGCCGACGTCGGCCATCCGAAGCATCCAGATACATCACAACCACGTACTCTCGATCACGCTGATCGGGGCTATAGGGGTAGATGAGCCTTCGCTTGTCACCGCGCTGGCCGAAACGGACATCAAGTATCTGGCCGACTGACGCATCGCCTCGCAGAACATCGCTCAGCTTGATGCGCGTGAAGAATATATCCCTCGGCTGGTTTTTTGGCGTCTGCCCCGACTCATCGCGACCACCCAGATAGACCGACACTTCCTGCAAACGCACTCTGGCAACGACAACGCTCGTAGCGCCGTCTGGCGCTCTCGGCAAGTCAGCATCGTCTAGCATCCGGTCCGAAAATACGAGATCGGCGACTGATCGTTCGACACCTTATGAATCCCGCTTCCATCGATGAAGAACGAAACCGGCTGACTTGACAAGCCATTGGCGGCCGATACCTCGCCGCCAGCAATCGATCCGAATATCATTGTGAAAAACGCAACCGCTCTAGAAAACCGCGCGAACCATGACGAGCACTTCGACCGGAGCGTCGAAATGACATCTCCCGATGCGAGCAACAAATTCCGAGCCAGATCCAAGACCACGCGCATGCGCACTCCATGCATCGATTCCGCCAGCGAGACTCAAGATTACGCATGATCTCGTTTAGGTTGCAGATCAAACTCGCATATCGGACGAAAATTTCACGTGCATCGCAATTCGACAAATTTGTTTCAACTTCTCTCGGTCAAGCGCGCGCGACTCGCGACAACTTCAATGGGCAGCGGATCATCAGAGAGTTTATCGCGCACCTGCGCACCGACTGTTCGATCCGCAACGCCGCTGCATCAACCGCGCAAGCGAAATTTGATGCCATCGACCGCGACACATCAACCCGACGGGCAAATCACTTCGGATTTTCCGAAACAACGTCAATCCCCGGCTTGAAAAATATTCCGCTTCCGCCGGCGGGCAAATCAGCGGCATAACTCCGCCCGTCCCGCCGCGATATGAGGGGCGCTCGCGAACGTCACGAACGCGCGGCGGGATGCGATGGACGCGGATGGCGTATGGACGTATGCGCCGGGTGCGTACGGCGAAGTCGTGTGGTCCTGACGCCCCGATGCTGGCGTCAAGTTGCGCAAAGGCTCACGCCTTGCGCGATGACGGTGACAACGAGCCCGGCCCGACCGGGGAGAGCACGATATAAACCGTAAAGCCATTGCGCAGGGAAGGCCGGGATGCTTCCGCCGAACCTGTATGCTCGTGTGCGCATCTCCACCATTTCTTGCACACGGGACCGCGGGTGCGGCACGCATCCGGTCTTCCCTGCGCCCTCATTTTTCGAGGAGGGCAAAACGAAATGCAGAGCTCGGACAAAACATGTCGCGAGACCGCGAAGTCATACCCTGTCGTCATTCCGGGGCTCGCGAAGCGAGAACCCGGTATCCATCGGGGCCGCGGAGCAGGTGGCGACATGGATTCCGGGCCTGCGCCAGGTGGCGCATCCCGGAATGACGAGGAGAAACCCTCAATGCCCCTCGAACGACATCAGCGTGCGCACCGGCACTTCCATCGCGCGCAGCTTGGCGGCGCCGCCGAGATCGGGCAGGTCGATGATGAAGCAGGCGGCGACGACATTGGCGCCGATCTGACGCAGCAGTTTGACCGCGCCTTCCGCGGTGCCGCCGGTGGCGATGAGGTCGTCAACCAGGATGACGCGCTCGCCTTGCTGGATCGCGTCGACATGCATTTCCATCTCGTCGATGCCGTATTCCAGCGAGTAGGCGATCCGCACCGTGGTGTGCGGCAGCTTGCCTTTCTTGCGGATCGGCACGAAGCCGGCCGAGACCTGATGCGCCACCGCGCCGCCGAGAATGAAGCCGCGCGCCTCGATGCCGGCGACCTTGTCGATCTTCAAGCCGGCCCAGGGCTGCACCAGCTCGTCGACCGCGCGGCGGAAGGCGCGCGCGTCCGCCAGTTTTGAAAGCAAGTTTGTCGTGAATCCGAAAGATTCCGGCGGCTTTATC
>CAZSRR010000076.1:0-21375 GCA_964609175.1 uncultured Bradyrhizobium sp. | reverse complement strand
AGGTCGTCGATGTCATCATCACCTCCGGCGGCTCCGTTTTCACCGGCCGCGACTTGACGCCGGAAGCGGTCGAGCCGCTGTTCGAAAAGCGGATGGACGGCTTTTCGATCGCCTTCCACATGCTGAGCCACGCCAAGATCGGCACCTCGACGGTGCAGAGCCGCGCCACCGCGGGCGTCGCCAACGCGACCTTCATCTTCTGCCTGCCGGGATCGCCGGGCGCCTGCCGCGACGCGTGGGACGGCATTCTCGCCGCGCAACTCGACTACCGCACGCGGCCGTGCAATTTCGTCGAGATCATGCCGCGGCTCGACGAGCATCTGCGCCGGCCTAAAGCACAAGGCGCATCAGCCTGACGAGCCAAGCGGCGATCGCGCGCGCGGTTTGGCGAAAACATTCCTGCCGCATCGCATGGGCGCGCTTGATGTGAAAGTCGATCAGGGCCGGCGTGACGCGCCGCGGAGGATCGCGACGCTCCTGTTTCACAGTTCCAGTTCCCAGGTTTCGCCGACCAGGTCCTGGCCAAAGCTGCGGTGCGGCTCGGTGGCGACCAGCCGGAAGCCGGCCTTCTCATAGATGCTGCGCGCGGCGAGCAGGACGCTCTGGGTCCACAACGTGATCCTGCGATAGCCGCAGGCCCTTGCGAACGCGACGCATTCGCCGACCATGCGGTGACCGAGCCGCTGCCCGCGCCCGGCCGGGTCGATCAAGAGCAGCCGCAGCTTGGCGACATCGTCGCTATGCCGCACCAGAAAGATCGAGCCGACCTGCATGCCGTCGATCTCGGCGATCCAGCAGCGCTCGCGCGACGCATCGAAGGAGGCGAGGAATTTCGCCGCGATCTCGGCCACCAGCGCCTCGAACGAGGAGTCGAAACCGTATTCGCGGGCGTAGAGCGCGCCATGGCTCTGCACCACCCAGCCCATGTCGCCGGGGCGCGGTTCGCGCAGCGTCGCGGGGCGCGCCGCAGCGCCGCCGTCGCCAAGCAGACGCTCGATGTCGGCCATCGAGCGGGTCAGCCGCGCCCGGCCGCCGGGCGGCAATTTCTCGAGCAGCGCCGCGATATGATCGTTGGTGCTGCGCTCGAGTTTTGCGTAGGCCTGCCGTCCCCTGGCGGTCAGAGCGAGGCGGTATTGCCGGCGGTCGGTCGGCAGCGGTTCGCGGCTGATCAAGCCGGCTTCATCGAAACTCTGCACAATCCGGCTGAGATAGCCGGCATCCAGGCCGAGTTCCGCACCGATCTCCTTGGCGGAAGGTCCCTCGCGGTGGGCGAGTTCGTACAGCACCCGCGCCTCGCTCAGCGAGAACGGGCTCTCCAGAAGCTGCTGGTCGAGCACGCCGAGCTTGCGCGTGTAGAAGCGGTTGAAGGCACGAACCGCCAGGACGTCAGGCTGGGAATCCGGGTGGGGCATGGCACTCCCTCAATGATTGCCATTGTCAAATAATTACTTGCCTTTGGCAAGTATATTGTTGCGCTTGTTGGAAGGCGCGGCAAGGCCCTTGCTGTCGATTTCTGGTGTTTCAGGCCCTGGCCTAAGCGACGACCATGATCCGGCTGCGCAACTGGGTGCGCGAGGCGCGGCCGAGCTGGCGCAGCAGCCGCGTTTCGGAGCGGCGGGCGTCCGGCCGGTGGCCGCCGAGCCGCTCATAATGATCGCGTGCGATCAAGAGCCCCTGTTCGGCCGAGGGGCCTGCAATGAGGCGGGCGACGAGCTTGATGCCGTCGCGCAGCCGCGCGTCGGAGTAGGGTGAGCGGGCGTAGCGAAACACGCCGGCGCGCGGCCGGCCGCTGGTCGAAACGTTCTGGATGAACTGCGTGGTCTCTTCGATCCAGCCGTGATCGAGCACGGCGCCGGCGTGCAGGAACATCAGCCATGGCGAGCGCGCCGCCCGCGCACCGGCGGCCAGCGCCGCGGCGCGCGAGCCTTCAAACGCCAGGAACCTGCAGCCGGCGACGTCGGCCACCCGCTCGATCACGCCGTTCGTGGTGCGGTCGACCAGCAGCACTTCACGAATGATGCCGGCCGCGGCGCCCGGCACCAGCGCCGCCAGCGTGGCAACGGCGGGTTGCTCGACCCCTTCGGTTGGAATGATCACGCTCAACATGGATGAGGCTTCGATGGCTCATACGCGGAAAACGCTGCACTGTTATCACCTTGTCACAATCAAAACAGCCGGTGCCGTGCGGCTTTTTGCGGCAGTGCAAACAAGCTTTTTGGCGCCTCGCCGCTTCCCCCGAAATTGTTGTCGATGATGTTCTTGCTTTGTTCTATCAACGTGCTATCTTGGCTTCATGAGCCGAGCATCCTCTCATGCCCTCAAGCACCCGCCGGAAACCCCTCCGCCCCCCACGCCGGCGGGTGCGCCCCCTTTTCCCGAGCTTGCGGTCAAGATCGAAACCAAGCGGCGTCGCGGCCGCGGCGCGCAATCCAACGCCAGCGGCCGCTTCGAGGCCGAGGCGCGGGTCGCGTTCGACGACGGCTGGCAGAGCCTCGACGACCTGCCACCGTTCAAGACGAGCGTCTCGCTCGACACCTCGCGCAAGGTGATCACCCGCAACGATTCGCCCGACATCGGCTTCGACCGTTCGATCAATCCCTATCGCGGCTGCGAGCATGGCTGCGTCTATTGCTTCGCGCGGCCCACGCATGCGTTTCTCGGCTTGTCGCCGGGGCTTGATTTCGAATCCAAGCTGCAGATCAAGCCGGATGCGCCGGAACTGCTGGAGAAAGAACTGGCCGCCTCGGGTTACGAGCCGCGCATGATCGCGATCGGCACCAACACCGATCCCTACCAGCCGATCGAGCGCGAGCACAAGATCATGCGCGGCATTTTGGAGGTGCTCGAGCGCGCCGGCCACCCGGTCGGCATCGTCACCAAATCGGCGCTGGTGACGCGCGACATCGACATCCTGGCGCGAATGGCGAAACGCAACCTCGCCAAGGTCGCGATTTCCGTGACCACGCTCGATCCAAAGCTGGCGCGCACCATGGAGCCGCGCGCCTCGACGCCGGCGAAGCGGCTGGAAGCGCTTAAGCAATTGTCGGCGGCCGGCATTCCCGCCACCGTGATGGTCGCGCCCGTGATTCCCGCGCTGAACGATTCCGAGATCGAGCGCATCCTCGACGCCGCCGCCCATGCCGGCGTCAAGGAGGCGAGTTACGTATTGTTGCGGCTGCCGCTGGAGGTGCGCGATTTGTTTCGCGAATGGCTGATGGCCAACTATCCCGACCGCTACCGTCACGTCTTCACGCTGATCCGCGACATGCGCGGCGGCCGCGACTACGACTCGCAATGGGGCACGCGGATGAAGGGCACCGGCCCGATGGCCTGGATGATCGGCCGCCGCTTCGAGATCGCCTGCGAAAAGCTCGGCCTCAACAAGCGTCGCTCGAAACTGACCACCGATCACTTCGTCAAGCCGAAGCGCAGCGGACAGCAACTGAGTTTGTTCTAGAACTGGCGGCTGCGGTGGTTCCGCTGAATAGCGGGAATTAGTCCGGGTTTCCGGTTGCGCCCAGCGAGACGCTTGCGCACGATCCCGGCCATGATTCGGGACAAGTCTGCGAGCAACAAGAAGGCTGGCAAGGAGCCGGCCAAGTCACCTGCGAAGCCCCTCAAGGGCATCATCGCGGTGGCGCCGCCGAGCTTTCGGCGCGAGCGCGCGCTGATCAAGCGCGGCGTCTGGCCGGTGGCCGGTTGCGACGAGGCGGGGCGCGGACCGCTGGCGGGGCCGGTGGTCGCCGCTGCCGTGATCCTTGATCCAAACCGGATTCCGAAAGGCATCGACGATTCCAAGCGGCTGACCGCCGAGCGGCGGGAGGAACTGTTCGAGGAAATCTGCGCGACGTCGTCCTTTGCGGTGGCCTTTGCCTCGCCGGCGCGGATCGATCGCGACAATATCTTGCGCGCCTCGCTGTGGGCGCTGGCGCGCGCGGTCCGCGCGCTGCCCGAGATGCCGAAACACGTCTTCGTCGACGGCCGCGACAAGATCGACGCGCCCTGCGATTGCGATGCGGTGATCGGCGGCGACGGCATCGTCGTGTCGATCGCGGCCGCTTCGATCATCGCAAAAGTGACGCGCGACCGCCTGATGAGCGCGCTGGCAATGGATTGTCCGGGCTACGGCTTTGAAACCCACAAGGGTTACGCCGTCCCGGAGCATCGCGAGGCGCTCGACCGCCTGGGTCCGAGCATCCACCATCGCCGGTTCTTCGCGCCGGTGGTGGCGGCGCGGCGCAAGCATTACCCCGAGACCGTCGAAGAGACGATCGAACCCGATCTCTTCGCAGTTGACGGCGAGATCAATTCCGACATTTCCGCCACAATCTGAGACGTTGCCTCCACGGCGCGTGCGCTCTATCAAACGTCACTGGGGACAGGGCTGCCGGCCCGGCATTCGGACGTTTCATGCGCTTCACCTCGCTGGTTGTCGAACTGATCCGCGCGCGGCCGCGGCTCGTGGTCTGGATTGTCGTGCTGATCCAGGCGGCGCTGTGGCTGATGCTGCCGATGCTGCTCTACCGCAGCCCGCCCGGCGAGCTCGCGACCGTGCTGGCGTTCGGCCGGGAATACCAGGTCGGCAGCTGGCTCGGCCCGCCGCTGGCCTTCTGGCTGGCCGACATCGCGTTCCGCGTTGCGGGGAACACGATGTTCGGCGTCTATCTGCTGGCGCAAATCTGCGCCGTCCTTACCTTCTGGATCTACTATCAACTCGCGCGCGCGATCGTCGGCGGACAGCAGGCGGTGCTCGCCGTGCTACTGTCGATGACGGTGGTGGCGTTCAGTTCGCCCGGCGTCGAGTTCGGCCCCGCGGTGCTGGCGCGCCCGCTCTGGGCTTTGCTGCTGCTGCATTCCTGGCAATTGATCGGCCAGAACCGCCGCAATGCATGGTTCGCCTGGTCGATCGAGGCCGGGCTGCTGCTGCTGACGACATCGGCCGCGCCGCTGCTGCTGTTGTTGCTCGCCGGGTTTGCCGCCGCCACCGAGCGCGGACGGCGCGTGCTGACCTCGCTCGATCCGTTGTATGCGCTGCTCGTCATCCTCGTACTGGTGCTGCCCTATCTGATCTGGCTGGTTCGGGCCGATGCCTTCGCGATGCCGGCATGGCCCGCGCTTGCCGAACTGGGGGCCCGCGCCACGCAGTGGGGCTGGCTGCTGGGCAGCCTCGTGCTGGCGTCATCCGCCATCCTGCTGCTGGCGCTGCTCAACTCCGGCCTGTTCGCCCGCAACGCGTCCGATGCGCCGATCATCTACCGGCCGCCGGTCGATCCGCTGGCGCGCGATTTCGTCTATTTCTTCGCGCTGGTGCCGGCCGTGCTCGGCAGCCTGCTCGCGGGCATCTTCAATCTCGACCGCATCGTCGGCGGGGCGGGCGTCGTCCTGCTGTTGACCGGACTGGCCGTGGTGGTCGCGACCGGCGATTTGATCTATCTGCGGCGTCAACGCCTGCTCAGGACGGTATGGGCGGCGGCGGTGATTGCTCCGGCGATCGCGACCGTCGCGACGATCGCTTTCCTGCCGTGGACCGGATCGAACGAAGTGGCGACCTCGCTGCCGGCGAAATCGATCGCGCAGTTCTTCGGCGACAGCTACGAGCGCCGTACCAATCAGCGGCTGCGCGCCGTGGCCGGCGATCCGCAACTGGCGAGTTTCGTCGCGATGAGCCGCGGTCGTCCGCATCTGCTGCTCGACGCCACGCCGGAACGAACGCCGTGGCTGTCGGTCGCGAAATTCAACGAGACCGGCGGCGTCGTGCTCTGGCGCGCTTCCGACACCTCGGGCGCGCCGCCGCCCGAACTCGTGCAGCGCTTCCCGGGCCTGGTGCCGGAAGTGCCGCGCGCCTTCGATTGGCTGGTCAACGGGCGGCAACCCTTGCTGCGCATCGGCTGGGCGATCGTGCGGCCGAAGGCGCAATAGCACCTACAAAACTGGCATTTGCTCCAGCGCCTTCGCGATCGCGCGCAGGTCCTGCCACGACATCCGCTTGTAGGAAGGCGAGCGCAACAGGTACGCCGGATGGAACGTCGCAATGGCGCGGATGGTGCGCGTGCCGGTGTCGTAGTCGAACCATCTGCCGCGCGTCTTCATGATGCCTTCGCGCGTCGAGAGCAGCGTCTGCGTCGAGGGATTGCCGAGCGTCACCAGCACGTCCGGATTCACGAGCTCGATCTGGCGCTGGATGAACGGCAGGCAGATCTGCGTCTCCTGCGGCGTCGGCGTGCGGTTGCCGGGCGGCCGCCACGGAATCACGTTGGCGATATAGGCCTTGCTGCGGTCGAGCCCGATCGCCGCCATCATGCGGTCGAGCAATTTGCCGGAGCGTCCGACAAAGGGAACTCCCTCGATGTCCTCGTCGCGCCCCGGCGCTTCGCCGACGAACATGATGCGTGCCTGCGGATTGCCGTCGGAGAACACGAGCCTCGTGGCGGTGTTCTTCAGCGCGCAGCCGTCGAATTTCTCCAATAGCGCGCGCAGTTCTTCCAGCGTCGGCGCCGTGCGAGCCGCCTCGCGCGCCATCGCGATGGCGGCTTCCGGCGGCGGCGCTATTTCGCTGCGCGAAACCGCAGGCGCCGCGACGGTTGTTCCCGGCAATGGCAGTGAGGCCGTTTCGCGCACCGGGGCAGGGGCGATCGCGATGTCGGGTTCGCTCAGCCGATCGACCGGCTCCTCCGCCAACGCGCAATCGACCCCGGCCTCCAGATAAAAGGCCAGCAATTGTCTGACATTAGGTATGGGTTCGGCGGTCAAATCCATCGCGTCAATCTAATATGGATCGCGTTGGCACGAAACGCCCCGCATTGCATTTCCATGGTTGTCCTCCCGCTAAAAATCGGAAACAACGAGCCCTTAGAGCCGTTCTCAATTGGGCTGAGACCAGATCATGAGTGCAGAAGAACTTCCTCCCCGCGAATCCATGGAATTCGACGTCGTGATCGTCGGCGCCGGCCCGTCCGGCCTGGCTGCGGCAATCCGGCTGAAGCAGCTCAATGCCGATCTCAGCATCGTGGTGGTCGAGAAAGGCTCCGAGGTCGGCGCGCACATCCTGTCGGGCGCCGTGATCGATCCGGTCTCGCTCGACAGGCTGATCCCGGACTGGCGCGAGGACGCCGACTGTCCGCTGAAGACCCAGGTCAAGGACGATCGCTTCTACTGGTTCACCGAGCCGGGCGCGATCAGGCTGCCGAATTTCATCATGCCGCCGCTGATGAACAACCATCATTGCTATATCGGCTCGCTCGGCGACGTCTGCCGATGGCTGGGGCCGAAGGCGGAGGCGCTCGGCGTCGAGATCTATCCGGGCTTTGCCGCGGCCGAAGTGCTGTACGACGAGAACGGCGGGGTACGCGGCATCGCGACCGGCGACATGGGCATCGGCCGCGACGGCAAGCCCAAGGATTCGTTTACGCGTGGCATGGAGTTGGTCGGCAAATACACGCTGTTCGCCGAAGGCGCGCGCGGCAGCCTGTCCAAGCAGCTGATCGCCAAATATGCGCTGGATTCCAAGAGCGAGCCGCCGAAATTCGGCATCGGCCTGAAGGAAATCTGGCAGATCGATCCCGCCAAGCATCGGAAGGGGCTGGTCCAGCACGCCGTCGGCTGGCCGCTGAAGAACAACACCGGCGGCGGCCTGTTCTTCTATCACTACGGCGAAAACCTGGTGTCGATCGGCTTCGTCGTGCACCTGAACTACGACGACCCGTATCTGTCGCCGTTCGACGAATTCCAGCGCGTCAAGACGCATCCGATGGTCAAGGACACGCTGGAAGGCGGCAAGCGCATTTCCTACGGCGCCCGCGCCATCACCGAAGGCGGCTACCAGTCGGTGCCGAAGCTGAGCTTCCCCGGCGGCGCGCTGATCGGCTGCGCGGCGGGCTTCGTCAACGTGCCGCGCATCAAGGGTGTGCACAATGCGATGGGCAGCGGCATGCTGGCCGCCGAGCACGTCGCCGCCGCGCTGGGCGCGGGCCGTGCCAATGACGAACTGATCGAATACGAGAACGCCTGGCGCGATTCCGCCGTCGGCAAGGACCTGTATCCGGTCCGCAACGCCAAGCCGCTGCTGTCGAAATTCGGCACCTTCCTCGGCGCCGGCCTCGGCATTTTCGACATGTGGTGCAATACGCTGTTCGGCGGCTCGCTGTTCGGCACGCAGTCCCACGCCAAGCCCGACCGCAAGACGCTGGATGCGGCAAAGTCGCACACGCCGATCGCCTATCCCAAGCCGGACGGCAAGATTTCCTTCGACAAGCTGTCCTCGGTATTCCTTTCCAACACGAACCACGAAGAGGACCAGCCGGTCCATCTCAAGGTCGCCGACATGAACCTGCAGAAGACGTCCGAGCACGACGTCTATGCCGGTCCATCGAACCGCTATTGCCCGGCCGGCGTCTATGAGTGGGTCGAGGAGAGCTCGGGCCCGCGCTTCCAGATCAACGCCCAGAACTGCGTCCACTGCAAAACCTGCGACGTGAAGGACCCGAACGGCAACATCACCTGGGTTCCGCCGGAAGGCGGCGGCGGGCCGAACTATCAGGGCACGTAAGGCGGCCAGATCGACCACGATTGCGTGAGGCGGCAGCGGGCGATACCGCCTCCGGTCACGATACCGCCACAGTAGAAGCGTTTCCCCGGTTGGGCTGGCAGAATCGAGGGTTGCAAGAGCTTAGTCTGCCAATCGATTCGCCAGCCCCTATCCTTGCGGTTGAGGGCCAAAAGCGGCATTGTCGAAGCCCGTGATGCCGCCGTTTTGGTTTGCATCCGAGACTGATCGTGACGATCCTGTCGTTGGGATCCTGCCATACATCCTGGAGCTAAGGCGAACCGTGATGCTTTCCACCCGTATGAACCGCTGGACGATCGCCGCAGTCACTCTTGCCGCACTGGCCTCGCCGGCCGCGGTTCTGGCCCAGACCCCCGACCACACCGCCGACAACGGCGCGCAATTTCCCACCAAGTCCGATCTGAAATCGCTGACCACGGCCGGCAGCTATCTGGCTGCGCGCCACGCCAGCGTCGAGCGCGACGCGGCCTCGGCCGCTGCGTTCTATCGCTCTGCGCTGCGCACCGACCCGAAGAACAACGAACTGCTCGACCGCGCCTTCATCTCCTCGCTGGCCGACGGCGACATCGACGAAGCGGTCAAGCTCGCCGATCGCCTGCTCTCCGCGGACAAGGCGAACCGCGTCGCGCGGCTGGTGGTCGGCGTGCGTGACCTCAAGCAGAAGAAATATTCGGCCGCGCAGATCAACATCAACCAGTCGATCCGCGGGCCGATCACGGATCTGGTGGCGACCCTGCTGTCGGGTTGGGCTAGCTATGGCGCGGGCGACGCCAAGGCGGCGGTTGCCACCATCGACAAGCTGACCGGCCCCGAATGGTATCCGCTCTTCAAGGATCTCCACACCGGCATGATTCTAGAGACTTCGGGCAAGGAAAAGGAGGCCGGCACGCGGTTCGAACGCGCCTACAAGCTCGACGACTCCATGCTGCGCGCAGCCGATGCCTATGCCCGCTGGTTGTCGCGCAACAAGGACGGCGCAGCGGCAGCCGCGATCTACGAGGCGTTCGAGAAGAAACTGCCCCGGCATCCGCTGGTGCTGGAAGGGTTGCGCGACGCCAAGGCCGGCAAGAAATTGCCGCCGCTGGTCGAGTCGGCGCAGGCCGGCGCGGCCGAGGCGCTGTACGGCATCGGCGCCACGCTGACCCGCCGCGGCGGCGAGGATCTGGCGCTGGTCTATCTGCAGCTTGCGCTCTATCTGCAGCCCAACCATCCGATGGCGCTGCTGTCGCTGGCCGACCTCTATGAATCGGTCAAGAAGCCGCAGATGGCGATCAAAGTCTACGAGCGGATGCCGGCGAGCTCGCCGCTCAAGCGGAACGCGCAGATCCAGCTCGCCACCAATCTCGACGCCGCCGACCGCAGTGACGAGGCGATCAAGATCCTCAAGGGCGTCACCGCTGAAGCGCCGAAGGACATCGAGGCGATCATGGCGCTCGGCAACATCGAGCGCGGCCGCAAGAAGTTCAGCGATTGCGCCACCACCTACACGCAGGCGATCGAGGCAAATCCCGGCGTGACGGACAAGAACACCTGGGTCACCTACTATTATCGCGGTATCTGCCTGGAGCGTTCCAAGCAGTGGAGCAAGGCCGAAGTCGACATGCGCAAGGCGCTGGAACTGCAGCCCGAACAGCCGCACGTGCTGAACTACCTCGGCTATTCCTGGATCGACCAGGGCATCAACCTCGACGAGGGCATGAAGATGATCCGCCGCGCGGTCGACCAGCGACCCGACGACGGCTACATCGTGGACTCGCTCGGCTGGGCGTTCTACCGAATCGGCAATTTCGAGGATGCGGTGAAGCACCTCGAGCGCGCGATCGATCTCAAGCCCGAGGATCCCACCATCAACGACCATCTCGGCGATGCCTATTGGCGCGTCGGCCGGACGCTGGAAGCCAAATTCCAGTGGGCGCACGCCCGCGATCTCAAGCCGGAGCCGGAGGAATTGCCGAAGATCGAAGCCAAGATCGCCAACGGACTGCCCGAAGACACGTCGTCCGCGGCCTCCGCCGACAAGAAAAAGGAAGACGGCAAGGGTGGCTGAGGCAGGGGATTCGGGGGCTGTTCGGCGATGTCGGTATTGAGTGATGACGCGCGCGCCAAGGTCAATCTCAGCTTGCGCGTCAATGGCCGGCGCGCCGATGGCTATCATGACCTCGAAAGCGTGGTGGCCTTCGCCGACTGCGCCGACCGGCTGACGTTGACGCCGGGTCCCGATCTCGATCTGAAGATGCTGGGGCCGCTGGCGGAAGCCTGCGGCGATACATCGGACAATCTGGTGCTGAAGGCGGCGCGTCTGCTGGCCGAACGCGTGCCCGGCATGAAGGTCGGCAGCTTTACGCTCGACAAGGCCCTGCCGGTCGCGGCCGGAATCGGCGGCGGTTCGGCGGACGCCGCGGCGGCGCTGCGGTTGCTCGCGCAGCTGAACGGGATCGCGCTCGACGATGTCAGGATCATCGAGGTGGCGAAGCTGACCGGCGCCGACGTTCCGGTCTGTGTGCATTCACAGGGCTGCGTCATGACCGGCGTCGGAGAGGCGCTGCAGCCGCTGAGCCTGCCGAAAATGCCCTGCGTCATGGTCAATCCCGGCGTTCCCGTCGCGACCCGCGACGTGTTCAACGCGCTCGGATTGCGCAACGGCGAATTGCGGGTCGGCGTTACCGATGTGCTGCTGCAGGACCGCTGGCCCGACGGCGAGGCCTCGCTCGAGGATTGGGTGGAAGCGCTCGCCGCCAGTTCCAACGACCTGGAAGCGCCCGCGCTGAAGGTCGAGCCGATGATCGGCAAGGTGATCGCCGCGCTCAACGCCACCAATGGCGCCTGGCTGGCCCGGATGTCCGGATCGGGCGCGACGTGTTTTGCGATCTACGAGAACACCGCCGAGGCCGGCCGCGCCGCGGAAAAGCTCCGGCGCGAACACCCCGGATGGTGGGTGCATTCGGGGACGCTGAGCTAACTCGCATTTTCGTTCGGGTGCGCAAAAGGCGCGAAGCGACGTGCCCACCGTCTCACAACTTGCTCGGTGATGGCTGGTGGGCAGCTGCTTCGCGCCTTTGCCCACGAGAGCGGGCTTAACTCGCCGGCCGCCGCGCCAGCGCCAGTGAAACGCCGAGGCCGGCGATGAACAGCCCCGAGCCCTGTCGCAAGCGTTGAAGCAAATTCGGCCGGCGCGTGAGCCCGTTCCGCGCCGTTGCCGCGATCATCACCACGACGACGTCGGCGAGCGTGTTGAGCGCCACCGAGATCAGACCGAGCGTGATGAACTGGAGGGCGACGTAGCCATTGGCCGGATCGACAAATTGCGGAATGAAGGCCAGGAAGAACGCGGCGGTCTTCGGGTTCAATGCCTCGACCAGCACGCCTTCGCGAAATACCTGCCGAGCCGGTGCTGCGATTACGTTCTGCTGCGCAAGTTCGCGTGCCTCGCGAAACGTCTTGATGCCGAGCCAGACCAGATAGAGCGCGCCGGCGAATTTCAGCAGGGTGAAGAGTTCAGCGCTGGCAAGAAGCAGCGCCGAGACTCCAAGCGCACCGCCGATAACGTGCACGAGGCCGCCGAGCGCGGTGCCAAACGTCGAGGCGAAACCGGCGCGCTTGCCGCCGGACAGCGTGCGCGCCGCGACATAGAAGATGCCGGGGCCCGGGACGGCGGCGACGATCAGCGCGGCAAGCAGGAAGAGGGGGAAATGAGTGATGCTACGATCTCTTCGTAGGATGAGTTAAGCGCTTCGCGAAACCCATCATGCTTCAGGGCAAGGATCCGACGGTTTTCGCAAAGAGCTCAACCCAATCCCACAAACTGCGCGCGTCAATACGACCGCGCCAGACAGAATGCCACGACCTGCTCCAGCGCGGTCTTCATCGGCGAGCCCGGAAACAGCGCCAGCGCATCGACGGCCATCGCGCCGTAATGCTGGGCGCGGCTGATCGTGTCTTCCAGCGCGCGGTGCTTGGTCATCAGGCCGATGGCGTGGTCGAGGTCGCTGTCGCCGATCTCGCCGCGCTCCAGCGCCTTGACCCAGAATTTGCGCTCGCTGTCATTGCCGCGGCGGAATGCCAGCACCACCGGCAGGGTGATCTTGCCCTCGCGGAAATCGTCGCCGATGTTCTTGCCGAGCTTGGCGGCCTTGCCGCCGTAGTCCAGCACGTCGTCGACGAGCTGGAAGGCGATGCCGAGATTCATGCCGACCGATCGGCACGCGGTCTGCTCGGCCTTCGGCCGGTTGGCGATCACCGGCCCGACCTCGCAGGCCGCGGCGAACAGTTCGGCGGTCTTGCCGCGAATGACCGCCAGATACTCGTCCTCGGTGGTGGCGGTGTTCTTGGCCGCCGCCAGCTGCATCACTTCGCCTTCGGCGATCGTGGCGGCGGCGGAAGAGAGGATGTCGAGCGCGCGCAGCGAGCCGACCTCGACCATCATGCGGAACGCCTGGCCGAGCAGGAAGTCGCCGACCAGCACGCTCGCCTCATTGCCCCACAGCATCCGCGCCGACAGCTTGCCGCGCCGTAGTTCACTCTCGTCGACCACGTCGTCGTGCAGCAGCGTCGCGGTGTGCATGAACTCGACCGCGGCGGCCAGCTTGATGTGGCCGTCGCCGGAATAGTTGGAGAGCTGTGCCATCGCCAGCGTCAGCATCGGGCGCAGGCGTTTGCCGCCCGACGAGATCAGGTGGTTGGCGACTTCCGGAATCATGGTGACTTCGGACCCCGTCCGCGACAGGATCGTGGCGTTGACCCGCTCCATGTCAGCTGCGACGAGCCCGACCAGCGCATCAATCGATGCATTCGACGGACTTTCGAAGGGTACAATAACCGCCACGCGGGTCTCCAATTTGGCCAATTCGCACGATCGTTGTTCTACCATAGAAAGTGCAGATTGAGGCGGCAAGGGCAGGTAGCAGGGTTGACAGCCCCGGTGCAGTTGCTGCACCCGGACCGGACAGGGGAGCATCACGTGCGGGAATTGGTCAGGACCAACGATATCGTGCTGGTTTCCGCAGTCGGCGCGCTGCTCGACGGCGCCAATATCCATCATCTGGTGCTCGACCAGAACATGAGCGTCATCGAGGGATCGCTCGGCATCCTGCCGCGCCGTATCCTGGTGCATGACGATGACAATCGCGCGGCGCGCCAGTTGCTGGCCGAGGCCGGCCTGGCCCACGAACTGCGCCCCGATGAGTGACCGCGTCCACGAACTCACCGAGGACGCGTTTCTCGGCGGGCAGCTGCGCGTGAGGCAATTCAAATCGGGACATCGGGCCGGCCACGATGCGGTGCTGCTCGCGGCGGCGACGGCCGTCCGCCCCGGTGACCGGGTGGTTGATCTCGGCGCCGGCGTCGGCGTCGCCGGGCTTGCGGTCGCCAGGCGCGTGGCCGGCATCCATCTGGTGCTGGTCGAGATCGATGCTGATCTGGCGGACCTTGCGCGCGCCAATGCGGATGCGAACGCAATTCACGCCGACGTGATCGTGCTCGATGTGGAGGCGGACGCCGCGGCCTTTGCCGCGGCCGGGCTCGGGCCGGACAGCGTGGACGTGGTGCTGATGAATCCGCCGTTCAACGACGAGGCGCGGCATCGCGCCTCGCCGGATCTGGCGCGCGGGACCGCGCACATGGCAACCGCAACGACGCTGGTAAAATGGATCCATGCGGCACGGCGCATGCTCAAATCGAAGGGAACGTTGAGCCTGATCTGGCGCGCCGACGGAATTGCCGAGGTGTTGGCGGCGCTTGATCACGGTTTCGGGAGCCTGCAGATCCTGCCGGTTCATGGCGACCAGCGGAGGCCCGCCAACCGCATTCTGATTCGCGCGACCAAAGGCGGGCGAGCGCCGACACAACTTCATTCGGCCCTGCTGCTCAATGACGAGTCAGGCGTAACCAACAAGGGCGTGCAGGGGATTTTGGCAGGGAACGGAAGCTTGCCGCTGGCGAATCCGTGATGGCTCGTGCGCCAGGGACGCTATTGCGGGAGCGTCTCGGACCGCTGGTTGGGGGCCGAGGTGAAGTGGATCGCGGCCAGAAGGCTGCCGATGAGCATGATCAGCAGGTAGATTTTCATGTCACTCTCCGCTGCGCCATTGCAGCCTTAACGTCCGCAATGCAAAAGGCGTTCCGGCCTTTGCATGACATGGGTCGAGTAAAAAATGGTTAATCAGAGGTAAGGCATGAGTGAACAATTTAGTGATCGGTCAGGCTTGCCGAACCTCATCGAGCGGATCAAGCAACTCATTCCGGCAAAATTCCGGCGCGATGCCGCGGTCGTGCCTGTGGTGCGGCTATCGGGTGTCATCGGTGCAGTGACGCCGCTGCGGCCGGGCCTGACGCTGGCCGGAATCGCCAAGACGCTCGAACGTGCGTTCGCCACGCGGCATGCCAAGGCGGTGGCGCTGGTGATCAATTCGCCCGGCGGATCGCCGGTGCAATCGCGGCAGATCTACCTTCGCATCAAGCAGTTGGCGGCGGAAAAGAAACTGCCGGTGCTGGTATTCGTGGAGGATGTCGCGGCGTCGGGCGGCTATATGATCGCCTGCGCCGGCGACGAGATTTTTTGCGATCCGTCCTCGATCCTGGGTTCGATCGGCGTGGTCGGCGGCAGCTTCGGCTTTCAGGATTTGATCAAGCGGATCGGTGTCGAGCGGCGGCTCTACACGGCGGGCGAGCACAAGGCGATGCTGGACCCGTTCCTGCCGGAAGATCCAGCCGACGTGGCACGGCTGAAGGCGATCCAGCGCGAGATCCACGCCATCTTCATCGCGCTGGTCAAGGACAGCCGCGGCGCGCGCCTGAAGGGAAGCGAAGACGATTTGTTTTCCGGCGAGTATTGGGCGGGCGAGAAGTCGGTGTCGCTGGGCCTTGCCGACAAGATCGGCGACATCCGCTCGACGCTGCGCGAGCGCTATGGCGAGAAGGTGCTGACCCCCGTCATCGCACCTGCCAGCGGCATGCTGGCCGGCCTGCTGGGCCGGCGGTCACCGGGGGCGGGCGCGCTGGCAGCCTTCGATGGGCTCGGCGGGCTGCCGGACGACCTGATTTCGGCGCTGGAGACGCGGGCAATCTGGGCCAAATTCGGGTTTTAGAAATCAACAGAAGGTTAACGGCCGCGCCATTTAGTCCCAAAAGCGGAATTGCGGCGCAGCCCGGCTTGGGCGAGAATGCGTGTCATTGGGGGCTGACACGTGAACGACAAGGATCGACCGATGCCGCCGCTGATCGCATTCGCGGGCGCCCTGGGTGGGCTCGCCGTGGTCCGATGGGCCTACAAGACCGCCGTCCGTATCAATGCGGAACTGGAAGAGGCGCGCCTGGCGCGCGTTGCCGAGGTCCAGACGAGCGAAATTCCGACGCTGCGCCGTGACCCGGTCACCGGGGCGTACCGGCCGGGCTAGGAAACTCGTCATGCCCGGGCTTGTCCCGGGCATCCACGCCTTTGGCTAGACGGCAGAAAGAACGTGGATGGCCGGGACAAGCCCCGGCCATGACAAAAAGGACCCGAATTCTTTGCCTTTTTGCCTCCCGCCATCGCCTTGATTCCCCGGCCACGCGTCGATACGGTCCCGCGCTCTCAAATCCCCCTGCGCGAGACCGATTCTGCCGATGGACGCCTTGCCCTCCCACATGCGCCCGGAACGTTCGTTCCAGGGCTTCATCCTCGCCCTGCAGCGGTTCTGGGCGGAGCAGGGCTGCGTGATCCTGCAGCCCTACGACATGGAAATGGGCGCCGGCACCTTTCATCCCGCGACCACGCTGCGCGCGCTCGGGCCGAAGCGCTGGAACGCGGCCTATGTGCAGCCCTCGCGGCGGCCCAAGGACGGCCGCTACGGCGAGAACCCCAATCGGCTGCAGCATTATTACCAGTTCCAGGTGATCATGAAGCCGTCGCCGCCGAACCTGCAGGACCTGTACCTGAAGTCGCTGGCCACGATCGGCATCGATTCAGGCATTCATGATATCCGCTTCGTCGAGGACGACTGGGAGAGCCCGACGCTGGGCGCCTGGGGGCTCGGCTGGGAATGCTGGTGCGACGGCATGGAAGTCAGCCAGTTCACCTATTTCCAGCAGGTCGCGGGCGTCGAATGCGCGCCGGTCGCGGGCGAACTCACCTACGGGCTCGAGCGGTTGGCGATGTATGTGCAGGGCGTCGACCGCGTCTACGATCTCAATTTCAACGGCCGCGACGGCGCCGACAAGGTCACCTATGGCGACGTCTTCCTGCAGGCCGAGCAGGAATATTCCCGGCACAACTTTGAAGTTGCCGACACCACGATGCTGTTCGAGCAGTTCAGGATGGCCGAAGACGCCTGCCGGAAATATCTCGCGGCCGGCTGGCGTGAGGGCGGCAATCAGAAGGAACATCTGATGGCGCTGCCGGCCTATGACCAGTGCATCAAGGCCAGCCACGTGTTCAACCTGCTCGACGCCCGCGGCGTGATCTCGGTCACCGAAAGACAAAGCTACATCATGCGCGTGCGCGAACTGGCAAAAGCCTGCGGCGAGGCCTGGGTCCACACCGAAGCGGGCAGGGCGGCCTGATGCCCGATCTTCTGCTCGAGTTGTTTTCCGAAGAAATCCCCGCGCGCATGCAGGCCAAGGCGGCGGACGATCTGCGCCGCATGGTCACCGACAAGCTCGTCGCCGAGGGGCTGGTCTATGAGGGCGCCAAAGCGTTCGCGACGCCGCGGCGGCTGGCGCTCACCGTGCACGGCATTCCGGCGCGACAGCCGGACCTCAAAACCGAACGCCGCGGACCGAAAATCGGCGCGCCCGATGCGGCCGTGCAGGGTTTCCTGAAAGCGACCGGCCTCAAATCGCTCGACGAGGCCAAGATTCAAAAAGGCCCGAAGGGCGATTTCTACATCGCCCTGATCGAAAAGCCCGGCAGCGCCGCGATCGACGTGATCGCCGAGATGCTGCCGGTGATCATCAGGACATTCCCGTGGCCGAAATCGATGCGCTGGGGCGAGCGCTCGGCCAAATCGGGCTCGCTGTCATGGGTGCGGCCGCTGCATTCGATCATCGCCACCTTCGGTCCGGAAACCGAAGAGCCGGATGTGGTAAAATTCTCCGTTGATGGGATCGAGGCCGGGCAGACCACGTTCGGTCATCGCTTCATGGCGCCGGGCGAGATCACCGTGCGCCGCTTCGAGGACTACGAGGCCAAGCTGAAGGCCGCAAAGGTCGTGCTCGACCCGCAGGCGCGCAAGGATATCATTCTCGCGGATGCGAAGGAACTGGCGTTCGCGCAAGGCTTTGAACTGGTCGAGGACCCGGTGCTGCTGGATGAAGTGGCCGGCCTCGTCGAGTGGCCGGTCGCGCTGATGGGCTCGTTCGACGCGGACTACCTCTCGATCCCCGACGAAGTGATCCGCGCCACCATTAGAAACAATCAAAAGTGTTTTGTGGTGCGCGACCCCAAGACCGGAAAGCTCGCCAACAGGTTCATCCTGACCGCCAACATCGAAGCGACCGACGGCGGCAAGGTGATCGTGGCCGGCAACGAGCGCGTGATCCGCGCGCGGCTGAGCGATGCAAAGTTCTTCTACGAGACCGACCTGAAGACGAAGCTGGAAGCGCGGCTGCCGAAATTCGACCAGATCGTGTTCCACGAAAAGCTCGGCACGCAGGCGGAGCGAATCAAGCGCATCGAGCGGCTGGCGGCCGAAATCGCGCCGCTGGTGGGAGCCGATGTCGAAAAGGCCAAGCGTGCCGCGCATCTGGCGAAAGCCGACCTGCTGACCGAGGTAGTCGGAGAATTCCCTGAACTGCAGGGACTGATGGGCAGGTACTACGCGCTGGCGCAACGCGAAGATGCCTCCGTCGCCGCCGCCAGCGAGGAGCATTACAAGCCGCAAGGCCCTGCCGATCGCGTACCGACCGATCCGGTGAGCGTGGCCGTTGCGCTGGCGGACAAGATCGACACGCTGGTCGGGTTCTGGGCGATCGACGAGAAGCCGACGGGGAGCAAGGATCCCTATGCACTGCGCCGTGCAGCGCTGGGCGTCATCAGGCTGATCGTCGAGAATACGCTTCGGCTGCCGATTCTGAACGTGGCGAATTCGGCGATGGCTGGTTTGCCTGCCGGGGGCGACGTTCAGAAACTACCGACCGACCTGCTCGCCTTCTTCGCCGACCGCCTGAAAGTGCAACTCCGCGACCAGGGCGCGCGTCACGATCTCGTGGATGCGGTGTTTTCGCTTGGCGGCCAGGACGATCTGCTGTTGGTTGTGCATCGCGTCGATGCACTCGGCAAGTTCCTCGATTCGGATGACGGCAAGAACCTGCTTGCAGGGACCAAGCGGGCGAGTAACATCCTCTCGATCGAGGAGAAGAAGGACAAGCGGACGTTCGACGGCGCGCCGGATGCCGGACTCTACAAACTGCCGGAAGAAAAGGCGCTGGCGAGTGCGATCGATCAGGTCAAGCGGGAGGCGTCCGCCGCCGTGCAGAAAGAAGACTTCGCCACCGCGATGGGCGCGATGGCAAAGCTGCGTCCGGCGGTCGATGCGTTCTTCGACAAGGTCAAGGTCAATGACGATGAACCGAGCGTGCGCGAGAACCGACTAAGACTGCTGAACGAGATCCGCGCGGCGACTCGCGCGGTGGCGGATTTTTCCAAGATTGAAGGCTAGATCATGGACCCTCAGACGCTCGCCGCTTACGACCAGGATGCGGCAGCGTTCGCGCAGGATTGGCTCGGCCAGCCTTCGCCCGTCGACCTGCAGGAAGTCGTCGAGCGGTTTTTTGTGCGCGGCGGCAATTCGGCCGATATCGGCTGCGGTTGCGGCCGCGAGGTGGCCTGGCTGCACGCGAACGGTTTTTCGGCGGTCGGCTTCGATGCCTCGGAGGGCCTGCTCGCCGAAGCGCGGCGGCGCTACCCGTCGCTGAAATTCGCGCAGGCCGAATTGCCCGAACTCACGGGCGTCGGCACTTACGACAACGTGCTGTGCGAAACCGTGATCATGCATCTCGACCGCCAGCAGATGGTGGCGTCGGTCCGCCGGCTGCTCGATCTCGTCAAGCCGAGCGGCATTCTCTATCTGAGCTGGCGCGTCACGGAAGGCTGCGACCAGCGGGACGCGCAGGGGCGGCTCTACGCCGCGTTCGATCCGGCGGAGGTGCTGACGGAATTGAAGGGCACCACGGTGCTGCTCGACGAGGAAGTGGTCAGCGCTTCGTCGGGCAAGAAGATCCACCGGCTGGTGGTGAAGAAGCCGGGACTGGAAATCCGGGAATAAACAAAACCCCGCCCGGAGGGGACGCCGGGCGGGGCTTCACGTCCGGTCGTATCACGCGCACATCTGCTTGCGCGGCGCCCGGACTGATCGTTCAGGCTACTGAGGCCGATTGTTAATCGACCACCTGAACGATGCGACGCGAGCGCGGTTCGACCAATACCGTCTGGCCGTTCACGACCGTGTAGCGGTAGGGGGTGACGCCGTAGGTTTGCGGCACGTCGTAGTAGGTCACGCCGGTTTCCGGCAGTACGCCGCCGACCACCACGCGTTCGGTGACGGTGAAGTTCGGGACGCGCTCACGCACGATGTATTCCCGGAACGCCGGCCGCTGATCGGCGACGATGCCCTCGTGCTCGCCGACGATAACGGCGCCGCCGTTGCCGACGCCGGTCGTGATCACGGTCTGCGCTTGCGCCGCGATCGGTGCAACGATCACGCCGGCAACCGCTGCGATGGCGAGTAGTCTGTTCCGCATGCTGAACTCCTTCGCGAGAAAAGAGGCACCGGCTTCCGCCGGCGCGCACATGCGGGAAAATTCATCGCGCGCGGCATTGTTCCGAAAACAGGCCGTCTCACACGCGGCAATTGCTGGGAATTATTGCGAAGCCGGAACCCGTCAAAGCCATGCGCGTCTTGCTATCCGCCGGCCGCGCCAGCGGTTAAGTTGCGGCCCTCGATTCGATCCTGTTCATCCGCTTGGAGTTCTCGATGACCATCACCGCTGCGCATATCTCCCCGCTCGTCGCCCTGATCGCGGGAGTCCTTATATTGATCATGCCGCGGTTCTTGAGTTTCATCGTCGCGATCTACCTGATCGTCGTCGGTCTGGCCGGGCTTGGCGTGTTCAGGATGTTGAAGTTCTAGCGCCTCATCCGTTCCGATCGAATCGGAACGGGGCTCTAGATACCTGGTTTGACTCGTTTTCTTGCCGGAAAACGCTATTGCGCGGGAAAGCGGGTTTCGCGGCTTGCGCGGAACCCCTCAAAATGGTGTAAGGCGCGCAATCTTCTCATCTTTTCAGATAGCTGGGACCCATGGCCAAAGCCGTCGCGAAGTCGAAAAAAGCTGCAGCCAAGGCTGCAGCGAAATCTACAGCGAAATCAAAGTCATCGGCCGGGCCGAAGGCGGGTGCCGCGGCCACTTCCGCCCGCAAGGCGGTGAAGACGCTTCCCCCGAAGCCGGCGCCCAAGCCGGTTGCGAAGCCCGCCGCCAAGAAGGCTCCGGCCCGTAAGCCGCAGCCCGAGGCGGCCAAGGCCGGCAAGTGGGTCTATACTTTCGGCGATGGCAAGGCCGAGGGCAAAGCCGGCCTGCGCGACCTGCTGGGCGGCAAGGGCGCCAACCTTGCCGAAATGGCCAATCTCGGCCTGCCGGTGCCTCCGGGCTTCACGATTCCGACCTCGGTATGCACTTACTTTTACGCCCACGACAAAACCTATCCCGCCGCGCTGAAGGCGCAGGTCGAGAAGGCGCTGGACTATGTCGGCCGGCTGACCGGCAAGGCGTTCGGCGATGCCAGGAATCCGCTGCTGGTCTCGGTGCGCTCCGGCGCCCGCGCCTCGATGCCGGGCATGATGG
>CAZSRR010000075.1:0-21801 GCA_964609175.1 uncultured Bradyrhizobium sp. | reverse complement strand
GGCAGTATCACTGCAATTCTGCGGAATTCAATGACGCCAGAGGTAATGGTGCTATGTTTCGTCATGGCCGGGCTTGTCCCGGCCATCCACGTCCTTCCTACGCTACCAAAGCAAGGACGTGGATGCCCGGCACAAGGCCGGGCATGACTGCTGCGCCTTACCCCTTCGCCTCGCGCTGTGCGCCGGCCTCACGCGCGGCCACACGTACCGGCACGTTCCAGATGTCCTCGGCGTATTCGCGGATGGTGCGGTCGGAGGAGAACCACGGCATCCGCGCCACGTTCAGGATCGCAGCTCGGGTCCAGGCCGGCGTCACCTGCCAGCGCGCGTCGATGCCGCGCTGCGCCTCGTAGTAGGAATCGAAATCGGCCGAGACCATGTAGTGGTCGAGATAGCGCAGCGAGTGGCCGATCGACGCAAAGCGGGCGGGATCGTCGTGCGAGAACGCGCCGCTTTCGACCGCGGTGATGGCGCGCGCCAGCCGCGGCGAGTGGCTGATGACGTCTGACGCATCGAGCCCCTGCTTGCGGCGGATCATGACGTCGCCGGCCTCCAGGCCGAAGATCGCGATGTTCTCGGCGCCGACATGGTCGCGGATCTCGATATTGGCACCGTCGAGCGTGCCGATGGTCAGCGCGCCGTTCAGCGCCAGCTTCATGTTGCCGGTGCCGGACGCCTCCATGCCGGCGGTCGAGATCTGCTCGGAGAGGTCGGCGGCCGGAATGATCACTTCGGCCAGGCTGACATTGTAGTCGGCGAGGAAGATCACCTTGAGCCGGCCGGCGACGTCAGGATCGTTGTTGACGACCTCGGCGACGTCGTTGATCAGCTTGATGATCAGCTTGGCGTAGCGATAGCTGGCCGCCGCCTTGCCGGCGAAGATCTTTACCCGCGGCACCCAGTCGCGATGCGGTTCGTCCTTGATCGCCTGGTACAGCGCGATGGCTTCGAGGATGTTGAGCAATTGCCGTTTGTATTCGTGGATGCGCTTGATCTGTACGTCGAACAGCGCCGACGGGTCGAGCTTGATGCCGAGCCGCTCGTTGATCAGCCGCGCCAGCGCCAGCTTGTTGTGTTGCTTGACCTCGCGAAAACGCTGCTGGAATGCGTTGTCGCTGGCGCGGGCCTCGAGGCGATCGAACAGCGAGAAATCGTCGAGCACCGCCTCGCCGCAGACCTCGCGCATCAGCGCGGTCAGCTTCGGGTTGGCGAGCATCAGCCAGCGGCGGAAGGTGATGCCGTTGGTCTTGTTGGTGATGCGGCCGGGATAGAGATGGTTGAGATCGTGGAACACGGTCTCCTTCATCAGGTCGGAATGCATCGCCGAGACGCCGTTGATGCGGTGCGAACCGACGAAAGCGAGCTGTCCCATCCGCACCCGACGGCCACTCTTCTCATCGATCAGCGACACCGAGGCGCGGAAATCCACGTCGCCCGGGCAGCGCACGTCGGCCAATGCGAGGTGCGCTGCGTTGATGCGGTAGATGATCTCGAGATGGCGCGGCAACAGCCGCTCGAACAGCTCGACCGGCCAGGTCTCCAGCGCCTCCGGCAGCAGCGTGTGATTGGTGTAGGACAGCGTCTCCACCGTCAGCTTCCACGCCTCGTCCCAGCGGAAATTGTGCAGGTCGACCAGGATGCGCATCAGCTCGGTGACGGCAAGGCTCGGATGGGTATCGTTGAGCTGCACCGCGACCTTGGAGGGCAGGTTGCGCAACTGCCCGTCGGAATTGAGATGGCGCTTGACCAGGTCCTGCAGCGAGGCCGAGACGAAGAAATATTCCTGCCGCAGCCGCAGCTCGCGCCCGGCGGGGCTCTCGTCGTTCGGATAAAGGAACTTGCAGATCGATTCCGCCCGCGCTTCCTCGGCGACCGCGCCGACATAGTCGCCAGTGCTGAAGACGTCGAGCCGCAACGGATCCGGCGAGCGCGCCGACCACAGCCTGAGCGCGTTGACGTGGTGTCCGCGCCAGCCGACGATCGGCGTGTCGTAGGCCACCGCCTGCACGGTCTCCCCCGGCCGCCACGTCGCACGGTCGCGGCCGCGGTCATCGACATGCTCGACATGGCCACCGAAATGAATTTGGTACACCACCTCCGCGCGCTGGAATTCCCATGGGTTCCCGAAGCCGAGCCATTCGTCCGGATATTCGTGCTGCCAGCCATGCGAAATGATCTGGCGAAACAGGCCGAAATCGTAGCGGATGCCGTAGCCGATGGCGGGAATGGCGAGTGTCGCCATGCTTTCCATGAAGCACGCCGCAAGCCGTCCGAGGCCGCCATTGCCGAGCGCCGCATCCGGCTCGCATTTGCGCAAGTCCGAAAGGCCGACGCCGAGATCGCCGAGCGCCGCCTCGAAGATCGGCAGCAGGCCCATATTGTTCAGCGCGTCAGTGAACAGTCGGCCGATCAGGAATTCGAGCGAGAGATAATAGACCCGCTTGGCACCGGCATCGTAGCTCTCCTTCTCCGCCGTCAGCCAGCGGTGCACGACGCGGTCGCGCAGCGCCAGCGCCGCCGCCTTGTACCAGTCGCGCCGCGTGGCCATGCCGGCGTCCTTGCCGATCGCTAGGCGAAGTTTTGCGAGGATCGCGCCCTTGACGTCGGCCAGCGCCAGCTCGTCGATTGGCTGGCCCGGAGCCGGAGTGTTCGCCGGATAATTTCCAGAAAATTGTTCCTGCAAAACATTGATTCCTGCGGTTGAGACTCACGGCGAAGATACGCGCCTTGCCGGACAATCGAAACGCCTGACTAGTTTGTGCACTGCGCTGACTCGAATTTATGCAAGGACCGGGCCGATTTCGCGGCATCGCCGGCGGGCTTTGGTGATAAAATTCAGAAGCAAAAAGCTTTGGGACAGCTGTCGGTCGGTAACCGGGGAGTGGCATTTTGCGCCGCGCGTGCCGTGAGCGCAGGGTGGCAGCAAATCTTGCGTCGATAGCTGCGACAATCCGCTAGCGGCGACGTGAAGCGCCCGTTCGCTCGGAGGTGAGGCCGGGGCTTTCGTCCCAGCCCGCGCCGTCCTCGGCAAGCCCGGGGTAGCGGAGATAGAACTTCTGCAGCAGTTTGAAGTGCAGGGCTGACGATATTTCGTCGAGCGGCTTCGCCAGCAGAGCCTGGTCGTCGGCGTCAAGCGTCGCAACGATCGCGTTCGCCCGGTCGATCGCGTCGGCCGCTTCCAGCAATAGCGAGCGGATCTGAAGGCCCTGAGTAACGTCCATCTCTCCAATTTCTCGGTGCCGATCGCCGGACAATCCCTGATAGCAAAAATTTCGCTTTCTCTCCAGAACGAATTAAGAACATTTTGACAGGGTATCGATATATCATTGTGATTCGGCGACCCCGCCGACACAACATTTATGGTCTATCCGAGTTTGCGAGGACTAGATGTCCACCATCGCCTTCGATCAGTTCGCTCTTACCCGCATCGCCGACTTTGCGCGGTCGCTGTCGCGCCTGCACCAGGCCTCGCGCCGCCAACTCGTCGACGACGATGCCATCGACCGCGAGTTCAACGCGGTCTGCATGTCGGTGTGGGGCTACACGACAGACGATTTCAGCGACGACCTGTTTTCGGGTGAAGACCACGCCTTTCTCGACGCGCTGGATGAAGCGCAGGCGCGCATCTTCGCCGCCGAGCAGGGCTACGACCTCGTCGACGACCAGGGCATGCTGACCGACTGGTGGGGCTATTGCTGGATGATCCTGGCCGAGAAGCGTGGCCTGCTGACGCCGGAGAACCGCGCCGCTGCGCGCGCGGCGATCGAGGAAAAATACCTGTCGGCGCCCAACGTCATCGGCGTCATCGTCGGAAGGTAAGGCTCAGATCAGCGCCCGGATGAGCTCTTGCGATATCCGGGAACAGCCTCTCCGCGGAAACAGTATTCCCGGATGTCGCGCCGCCGATCCGGGCTACGAATCTGCAAAATCCGCTAATTTACTTCCACCCGCTTCAGCGACTTCGCAGTTTTCGGGATCGAACCGGTCGTCAGTTCGACGTCGCGCTTCGTCTCCGGAAGCGGCGTGTTGGTCGCGATCATCTCCGCGCTGACCGGCGCCACCTTCATTTCGCCGAGCCGGGCGCGGACGTCGGCGGTCAGGCCGGGAAAGGAGGCGACCGGAGCGAATTCCGCCGCCTGGTCGGTGCCCAGTCGGACGCCGGTATAGGCCACCAGCCCGTCGGTGGTGGCGATGACGTCCCCGGAGCGCAGCGAGGTGTCGAGCGTCAGATCCACTGGCGCCAGCCCTGACGGACTGCGGCCATTGCAGGTGCAGTCGGCGCGCAGCGCCTTGCGATAGGCGTAGGCGTTTTCGCTGTCGGCATAGCGCTCGCCATTGCCGGCGCTCGCGTAGTCGATGTTGCTGCCGTAGAACACTTTGGTGACGCTGGCCGGGCAGAACGCCTGGCAGGCCTGGGCCGGCGAGGCGTGGCCGCGCGTGGTCAGCGGAAAATATTTGCCGTCGCAGCTTCGCACGCAGAATGCGGGTCCGGAGCCTGCGACGCGCGGCGCCGGCGCGGGATGGGTGGGTTGATTGACGCCGAACGGATCGGAGAACGAGTTCGCCTGCGCTGGCGACGGCCGCGCCGGCTTCTGGTTTGGCAGACCGTTGAACAGGAAATCAAACAGGCCCTCGGCCGAAACGCTGCCGGGAACGAGCACGAGCGCACCCGCAAGGGTCGCGGCGGCGACCGACGTCGCACGTCGCCGCACGCGCAAAAAAGCCAACTCTGTACGCAACGCTTACTCCACCCCACGCAACCCACGCGCTGACGCACTCGGGCCTCAGCAGGCCAAGGCTTCAGCCTGGAGTAACCTTAACGGGGGTTGGTAAATGAGCCGCTACTGGAGCTGGCGCAGATGAAAAGAAATGCGGCGACGCGACCTCAATCACGACTTCAGAAATTCACCCGCCTTGTAGAGCGAACGAAATTCCAGCCCCGCTTCGGCAAAGGCTTCGGTCGCGCCTTCCTCGCGGTCAATCATCGTCAGCACCAGCACGATCTCGCCGCCGGCCTCGCGCACCGCTTCCACCGCCTTGAGCGCCGATCCGCCGGTCGTGGTGACGTCCTCGACGATCACGACGCGCTTGCCCTGCAGCGTCTCGCCTTTGGCCAGGCCCTCGACCGCCAGGCGCGCGCCGTGCTCCTTCGGCGCCTTGCGCACGAAAAACGCGGCGATCGGGTGGCCCTTGAGCCAGGACAATTGCGCGATGGCCCCCGCCAGCGGGACTGCGCCCATCTCCAGCCCGCCGATAAAGTCGAGCTTGTCGTCCCGCAACGCCTCGTAGGTCAGTTCCGCCAGCAGCGCCGCGCCCTCGGGGTCGAGCATGGTCGGCTTGAGATTGAAGTAGAAGTCGCTCTTGCGGCCCGAGGCCAGCGTGATCTCTCCGCGCCCGAACGAACGCTTGCGGATGATCTCGGCGAGGCGGGCGCGGGCGGCAGATTTGGACAAGGTGCGTTTTCCAAGCGGTTTTCAGACGTTTCTAAAGTGCGCAATCTATCGGCGCCCGCGGGCGCACGCCAGCGCTGATCATGCGCCGTCAACAGCACCGGCTTCGCAGGGGAGGCCGCCGAAAGCGCGGGTTGTAACACATGCAGGTTCCGGGGTACGGAGGCACCGAACCTTGTGAGGAAACCGCCAATGACCATCGAGCTATATACCTGGAACACGCCGAACGGCCGCAAGATCTCGGTCGCGCTGGAGGAAATGGGGCTTCCCTACAAGGTGATACCGGTCAACATCAGCAAGGGCGAACAGATGGCGCCCGCCTTCCTCAAGATCAGCCCGAACAACAAGATCCCGGCGATCGTCGATCCCGACGGCCCCGCCGGCAAGCCGGTCAGCATCTTCGAATCCGGTGCGATCCTGCTCTATCTCGGCGAAAAGACCGGAAAATTCCTGCCGAAATCGCTGGCTGAGCGCATTCCGGTCTACGAATGGCTGATGTGGCAGATGGGCGGCTTTGGCCCGATGCCGGGCCAGGTGCACCATTTCATCGCGCTGGAAAACGAGGCCGACCGCGCCTATGGCCTGAAGCGCTACATGGCCGAGACGCGCCGGCTCTACGGCGTGCTGGACAAGCGGCTGGCCGACCATGAATTCGTCGCCGGCGCACTGTCAGTCGCCGACTTCGCCATCCTCGGTTGGGCTTGGCGCCACCCGCGCCACAAGGTCGAGCTGAAGGATTTTCCGAACGTCGAGCGCTGGTACAACGCGCTGATGGCCCGTCCCGCGACCAAGCGCGGCATGGAAGCGAAACTGGATTGAATTTTCTCCCTTCTTCCCTTGTGGGAGAAGGTGGCGCGAAGCGCCGGATGAGGGGTTCTCTCCACGAGCACAGAACTGCGTGTGCGGATAGAACCCCTCATCCACCTCCGCTGCGCTCCGGCACCTTCTCCCACAAGGGGAAAAGGTAAGCAGCTCAATGCGCCTCGTCCCAATTATTTGCCGCCCTTGCATCGACCTGCAGCGGCACCGACAGCAGCACCGCGGGAAACGGCGCGTCCTGCATCACGTGCTGGACCACCGGCAGCGTCGCCGCCACTTCGTCGTCGGGTACCTCGAAGATCAGTTCGTCGTGCACCTGTAGCAGCATCTGCGCGGAAAGCTTCTTCGCCGCCAGCGCGTCCTCCATCCGGATCATGGCGCGGCGGATGATGTCGGCGGCGGTGCCTTGCAGGCGCGCGTTGATCGAGGCGCGCTCGTTGAAGGCGCGCACCGAGGCGTTGGAGGCCTTGATGTCGGGGTAATACATCTTGCGGCCGAACAGCGTGGTGACGTAGCCGTTCTTGCGGCATGATTCCTTGGTGTCGTCCATATAGGCGCGGATGCCTGGAAAACGCTCGAAATATTTCTTGATGTAGGCGGAGGCTTCCTCGCGCGCGATGCCGAGCTGGTTGGCCAGACCAAAGGCCGAGATGCCGTAGATGATGCCGAAATTGATCGCCTTCGCGCGGCGTCGCACTTCGCCCGGCATGTCCTTGATCGGCACGCCGAACATTTCGGACGCCGTCATGGCGTGAATGTCGAGCCCGTCGCGGAAGGCCTGCTTCAGCACGGGAATGTCGGCGATCTCGGCAAGCAGCCGCAACTCGATCTGCGAATAGTCCGCCGACACCAGCTTGTGGCCGGGCGTGGCAATGAAGGCGCGGCGGATCTTTCGGCCGTCCTCGGTACGGACGGGGATGTTCTGCAGGTTCGGCTCGTTCGACGACAGCCGCCCGGTGGTGGTCGCGGCCAGCGCGTAGGTGGTGTGGACGCGGTGGGTTTGCGGGTGGACGTATTCCGGCAGCGCGTCGGTATAGGTCGATTTCAGCTTCGAGACCTGCCGCCATTCCAGGATCTTCTTCGGGAATTCATGGCCTTGTTCAGCCAATTCGTCGAGGATCTGCGCCGAGGTCGACCATGCGCCGGTCTTGGTCTTGGTGCCGCCGGGAATGCCCATCTTGCCGAAAATGATGTCGCCGATCTGCTTGGGACTGCCGACATTGATCGGCTCGCCGGCAAGCTCCTGCAGCTCGGCCTCGACGCGCGCCGCGGTCTGGGCGAAATCGCCCGACAGCCGCGACAGTACCTGGCGGTCGATCGAGATGCCGCGCCGTTCCATCCGTGCCAGCACGCGGATCAGCGGCCGTTCCAGCGTCTCGTAGACCGTATTCATGTGTTCGCTGACGAGCCGCGGCTTCAGTACGCGCTGCAGACGCAGGATGACGTCGGCGCTTTCGGCCGCGTACGCCGTCGCCTTGTCGATCGCCACCTGGTCGAAGGTCAGCTTGTTCTTGCCGCTGCCTACCAGTTCGCTCTCGGCGATCAAGACATGGCCGAACCAGCGGTCGGCCAGCGAATCCAGCGCATGCGAGTTGCGCCCGGCGTCGAGCGCGTAAGACATCAGTTGCGCGTCTTCGACGTTGCACAAGGTGATGCCGTGCTGCGCCAGCATCACGGCGTTGAACTTGATGTTGAAGCCGACCTTTAGAACGCCTGGCGATTCCAGCAGCGGCTTCAGCGCGGCCAGCGCTTCGCTTGCCTTGATCTGGTCGGGCGCAAGCCCCGCGTCGAACAAGCCCGCGCCGTCGCCGGATTGCCGGTGCGCGAGCGGCACATAGCAGGCGTCGTTCGGCGCCAATGCCAAAGCGATGCCGCAGATATCGGCCTGCATCGGATCGCTCGCGCTCGACTTGGCCTCGATCGCGAAAGCGCCGGCATCGTAAGCGCGCGCGATCCAGGCCTTGAGCTCGTCGAGGCTGCGGATGGTCCGGTACTGGCTGCGATCGATCGGCAGTTTTCGCGCCGCCTCCTCGCGTGCCGCCGCAAGCGAGATCGGCGTTCCCTTCAGGCTCGCCGCCTTGTCCTGTTTGTCGGCGCCCGGTCTGGCGATGGAAGGGGCTGCAAAAAGATCCCCGGTGGCGCCCTCGGTCGCCTTCGCGCCCGCCTGCGTGCTCGACGGGCCGGCGGAGGCGCTCTTGTTGCCGGGGTCTGCCTCGACGTCGGACGGGTCGATGTGCGAATATTCGGCGACGCGGCGGGTGAGAGTGGAGAACTCCATCGCCTTCAGGAAGGCGATCAGCTTGCGTGCATCCGGCTCATGTACAGCGAGGTCGTCGAGCGGCACTTCGAGATCGACCTTGTCGTCGAGCAAAACCAGCTGCCTCGAGATCCGCGCCTTCTCGGCGTTCTCGATCAAGGCCTCGCGCCGCTTCGGCTGCTTGATCTCGCCGGCGCGGAACAGCAGTTGTTCGAGGTCGCCATATTCCACGATCAACTGCGCAGCGGTCTTGATGCCGATGCCAGGCACGCCCGGCACGTTGTCGGTGGAATCGCCGGCCAAGGCCTGTACCTCGACCACCTTCTCGGGCGGCACGCCGAATTTTTCGATCACTTCGGGAATGCCGATGCGGCGGTCCTTCATGGTGTCGTACATCGTGACCTTGTCGGTCACGAGCTGCATCAGATCCTTGTCGGAGGAGACGATGGTCGTGGTCGCGCCGCGTTCGCTGCCGAGCCGCGCATAGGTCGCGATCAGGTCGTCGGCCTCGAAGCCGGCCTGTTCCAGGCAGGGCAGGTCGAACGCGCGCACCGCTTCGCGGATCAGGGCGAATTGCGGGATCAGATCGTCGGGCGCCGGCGGCCGGTGCGCCTTGTAATCGGGATAGAGCTTGTTGCGGAACGTGACCTCGGACTTGTCGAACACGATGGCCAGATGCGTCGGCCGGTCATCCTCGGGCATGTCGCGCAACAGCTTCCACAGCATGTTGCAGAAGCCGAGCACCGCATTGACCTGCAGCCCGTCGGATTTGCGGTTCAGCGGCGGCAGCGCGTGATAGGCGCGGAAAATGTAGGAGGAGCCATCGACCAGGAATACGTGGTCGCCCTTGCCGGCCTTCTTGGCGGGCGCCTTCGCGTCGGCCTGGGCGGGGTTTTTGGCGGGAACGGGTTTGGCGGCTGTCTTGGGGGCTGATTTCGGCATGGCCGAAATTTAGGGATTTTTGCGCGGAATGACAGCCTTCCGGATCGGGATCAGCCTGGATTTTTCGGTTTTCCCCTCATCCTCGCAGCTGTTGCATCCTCGCCCGTTCCGTGCCCCCTTGCGGCTCCGACCGGATCGAAAGGACGCGCGATGGCCACGCAACTCGACACGCTCATGGAGAAACTGCGGGGCGTGGAGGCCGAGATCGAGGCCGAATTGGCGAAGCGGAGAGAGGAACTGCGTTTCCATTTCGAAAAGCGAAGGATCGTGTTCGAGCAGGAGGTGGCCCGGCTTCACAGGGAGCTGAAGACGCGGCTGTCGCGTTACATCATCGAGGCCAATCCGCTCACGGTCCTGACCGCTCCGGTCATCTATTCGTTGATCGTTCCGATCGCGCTGCTCGATCTCAGCGTGATGCTGTATCAGGCGATCTGTTTCCCGGTATACCGGATTCCGAAAGTTCGCCGGCGCGACTATCTGGTGTTCGACCGCCATCATCTGGCCTACCTCAACGCGATCGAGAAATTCAACTGCGCCTATTGTTCCTATGCCAATGGCGCGATCGCCTTCATGCGTGAGGTGGCCTCGCGCACGGAAGTCTACTGGTGTCCGATCAAGCACGCCCGCCGGGTGCTGGGCCCACACCCGCATTATCAGGGATTTGCCGATTTCGGCGACGCCGAGGGCTACCGTGTCCGAATCCGGCAGTTGGAGGAGGGTGTGAAGATCGAAGGCGCGGGCTGATCTCCAGGCTTACTCCGCCGGCTGCAGCGCAGGGGCAGGCTTTTTCGGCGCGATCCAGAAGGCCGAGGGACGCTCGAACAGGAAGTCGGCGCGCAGCAGCAGCGCCAGCCGCCAGATCAGAACCGCACCGGCGATGCCTGCGACCGTCACGATCAGCGAAATCGTTCCGATATCGGTGATTACCCCAGTCTTCAGCAGCAGCGTGCGGGTCGCCGCCATCGGCAGGAAGAAGGCGAGATAGATGACGATGGAATGCTCGCCGCAATAGCGCAGGAAGTTCAGCCACCGCATCCGCGCCAGCAGCGTGCCCATCACGATGATGGCGCCGGCGCCGGCGAAGCCGAGCGCGAGCGAGATCAGCGGCCAGTGGCTCACGCCCGCCAGCACCAGCCCGCCATTGATGAGCGTCCACAGCGCGAGGCCGATCAGCGCCAGCGCGGGCTTCTTCCGCGAGCGGTCCGACAGCGCGAACACCCGGGACGCGAAGATGTAGCCGGAATAGAAATAGACGAAGCGCGAGCAGAACTCGTCGATCACGGTCCAGCCGGTCGCAACCTGCGCGGTCTCCAGCGCCGCCGCGACGAGCCAGATCGCTGCAGCGGGAAGGTCGCGTGACAATTTCGTGACGACGAAGAAGATCGGCAGCAGATAGATGAACCACAGCGTGCCGAACGGCTCGACCAGGGATTCGAGATAGAGGTAGCCGACATGGCGCCAGCCGTGTTCGGCGGCGAAGCCCGGCGCCTTGAAGCCGAACTGGATCGTCATCCACAGGACATAGAAATAGGCGAAGTGTACCACCTTGCGGTCGAGATAGGTGCGCCAGTCGCGGTCGATCACGACCGCGAGAAAAAGGCCCGAGATCAGAAAGAAATCCGGCATCCGGAACGGCTGTGCGAACATCACAAAGCCATGCATGAAACCGGTATCACCAGCCGCTTTTTCCACGCCCAGCACCGAATGCATCATGACCACCATGACGATGCAGATGCCCTTGGCGTAATCCACCCAGTCGATACGGGTGGAATGTTCGGAGACGGCTGTGCCGTTTATGGTCATCGGTGTCCCTTTTCGGCGCGACGCGGGCGCAGCTTCGGCCCGATCCGTTGCTTTCCCCTCTAACCATACAAACCACATGCCGGGTTACCTGGCGTTTTCGAGTTTCCCCTTTGCTGAAAAATGCTCTAAGACGCGCAAATCTGGATTTATTGTTAACCATTAGACACGGACGGTTTCATGCGGATCGCCATGATTGGCACGGGCTATGTGGGGCTGGTATCGGGCGCCTGCTTTGCGGATTTCGGCCACCAGGTTACTTGCGTCGATAAGGATGCCGGCAAGATCGAAGCCCTGCATCGTGGTGAAATGCCGATCTTCGAACCCGGGCTCGACGCGCTGGTCGCGTCGAACGTCAAGGCCAAGCGGCTGGATTTCACCACCGACCTGACCGGACCGGTCGCGGAAGCCGACGCCGTGTTCATCGCGGTCGGCACCCCGTCGCGGCGCGGCGACGGCCATGCCGACCTCACCTACGTCTATGCGGCGGCGCGCGAGATCGCTGCCGCGTTGTCGGGCTTTACCGTCGTCGTCACCAAATCGACCGTGCCGGTCGGCACCGGCGACGAGGTCGAGCGGCTGATCCGCGAAGCCAATCCGTCGGCCGACGTGGTGGTCGCGTCCAACCCGGAGTTTCTGCGCGAGGGCGCGGCGATCCGCGACTTCAAATTCCCCGACCGCATCGTGGTCGGCACCACCGATGAGCGCGGCCGCAAGGTGCTCGGCGACATCTATCGGCCGCTGTCGCTCAACCAGGCGCCGCTGATGTACACCGCGCGGCGTACCGCGGAGATGATCAAATACGCCGCCAACGCGTTCCTCGCCACCAAGATCACCTTCATCAACGAGATGGCGGATCTCGCCGAAAAGGTCGGCGCCGACGTCCAGGAGGTCGCGCGCGGCATCGGACTCGACAACCGCATCGGTACCAAGTTCCTGCATGCCGGCCCGGGCTTCGGCGGCTCCTGTTTCCCGAAGGACACCCGCGCGCTGGTCAAGATCGCGCAGGACCATGACGTGCAGTTGCGCATCGTCGAGGCCGTGCTTGGCGTCAACGACAACCGCAAGCGCGCGATGGCGCGAAAAGTCGTCAGTGCGGCTGGCAATTTGCGCGGCAAGACAGTCGCCGTGCTCGGCCTGACCTTCAAGCCGGATACCGACGACATGCGCGAGGCGCCGTCTATACCGCTGGTCACAGGCCTGCTCGACATGGGCGCGAAAGTGCGCGCGCACGATCCGGTCGGCATGGAGCAGGCGCGCAAGGAATTGCCCGACATCGAATATTGCGACGATCCCTACGAATGCGTGAAGGGCGCGGACGCCATGGTGATCGTTACCGAATGGGTGCAGTTCCGCGCGCTCGATCTGGACCGGATCAAGAGCGCGATGGCGAAGCCGGTCGTGGTCGATCTGCGCAACATCTACCGCGCCGACGACATGGCTGCGCAGGGCTTTACGTACGAAAGCGTCGGACGGGCGGCGAAGTAGTCACTTTCTTCCCTTCTCCCCTTGTGGGAGAAGGTGGCGCGAAGCGCCGGATGAGGGGTTCTCTCCACACGTGAGATCTGTGCGTGGGGACCAACCTCTCACCCGTCTGCGATGCTGCGCATCGCATCCACCCTCTCCCACAAGGGGAGAGGGTAAGGAGATGAGCCGCCATTGCCCCGCAGTTTCGACACCCCCCTTCCGATCGATGCGGTGCTCGACGAACTGGGGCGCACGCTCGCGGCCAACAACACCGCCGTGCTGGTGGCGCCGCCCGGCGCCGGCAAGACCACGCGGGTGCCGCTGGCGCTGCTCGACGCGCCCTGGCTGGCCGGCAAGAAGATCATCATGCTGGAGCCGCGGCGGATCGCGGCCCGCGCCAGCGCCGAACGGATGGCGCGAACGCTCGGCGAGCGGGCCGGGGAGACCGTCGGCTATCGCGTCCGCTTCGGCTCGAAGGTTTCGCGCGCGACGCGGATCGAGGTGGTCACCGAGGGCATATTTGCGCGGCAGATTCTCGACGATCCCGAACTGTCCGGCGTCGCCGCCGTGCTGTTCGACGAGTTTCACGAGCGCTCGCTCGACGCCGATCTCGGCCTGGCGCTGGCGCGCGATGCGCAGACCGGCCTGCGCGAGGACCTGCGGATCCTCGTGATGTCGGCGACGCTCGACGGCGCGCGCGTCGGCAAATTGCTCGGCGACGCGCCTGTCGTCGCCAGCGAAGGCCGCGCCTTTCCTGTGGAGACGCGCTATCTCGGCCGCAAGGCCGATGCGCCGATCGAGCGGCAGATGGCGGATGCGATCGCAACCGCGCTGCGCGCCGATCCCGGCTCGGTGCTGGCATTCCTGCCGGGCGCCGCCGAAATCCGCCGCACCCAGAGTTTTCTCGCCGAGCGGGTGCATGACGCCAGTGTCGAGATCGTGCCGCTGTTCGGTGCGCTGGATGCCGCCGTGCAGGACCGCGCCATCGCACCGGCGCCGAAAGGCCAGCGCAAGGTGGTGCTGGCGACCTCGATCGCCGAGACGTCGCTGACCATTGAGGGCGTGCGCATCGTCGTCGATTCCGGCCTGGCGCGGGTGCCGCGCTACGAGCCGGACATCGGCCTGACGCGGCTGGAGACCGTGCGCGCCTCGCGCGCCGCGGTCGACCAGCGCCGCGGCCGCGCCGGCCGCACCGAGCCCGGCATCTGCTACCGGCTGTGGGACGAGCCGCAAACGGCTTCGCTCGCCGCCTACACTCAGCCTGAAATTCTCTCGGCCGACCTCTCCTCGCTGGTGCTTGACCTCGCGCAATGGGGCGTGACCGATCCCGCGGGCCTTGCTTTCCTGGACCCGCCGCCGGCGCCGGCGCTGAAGGAAGCACGGAGCCTGCTGAACGAACTCGGCGCGCTCGATGCAGATGGGCGCATCACGAAGGAAGGCAACAGCCTGCGCGCGCTGGCATTGCCGCCGCGGCTGGCGCGCATGATCGTCGATTCCAATCGTTTCGGCGCCGGTGAAGAGGCCGCCGCCATCGCTGCCGTCATCACCGAGCGCGGGCTTGGCGGCGACAGCGCAGATCTCGACGTGCGGCTCGATCAGTTCCGCCGCGACCGCTCGCCGCGCGCCGGTAGCGCCCGCGATCTCGCCCGCCGCTGGGCGCAGCAGGTCGCTGCGGCAGAACGTGCTCTGTCTTCTCCCTTTCCCCTTGCGGGGGACGGCCGGGGAGAGGGGGCCACACGGGCAGTCTCGCTTGGGGCCAGCCCTCTCCCCGACCTCGAGAGCGAGCTTCGCTCGCCTCGGACCCCGCAAGGGGGGAGGGAGCCCTCACAGTCGCGCCCACCTAACGAAGGACTCTCCACTGGCGTGATGCTCGCCCTTGCCTTTCCGGATCGTGTCGCGCGCAACCGCGGTAACGGTACGTTCGTGCTGGCCAATGGGCGCGGCGCCGCCGTCGAGCAGACCTCGTCGCTGGCGCGAGCGCCGTACATCGCGGTCGGCGAATTGACCGGCACGGCCGCCAGCGGGCGCATCCTGCTCGCCGCGCCGATCACCTCGAGCGAGATCGAACATCATTTTGCCGATCAGATCGAAAACACCGAGGAAGTGACCTTCGATCGCAGTGCGATGGCGCTGCGCGGGCGCCGCAAGCGGACGCTGCACGCGATCACGCTGTCGGAGGCGCCGGTCGCGCTGTCGCCCTCGGCGGAGACCGCGCGCATTTTCGCGGCAGGCCTGATCGCCGCCGGGCTCGACAAACTGCCGTGGTCGAAAGCCCTCAAGCAATGGCGCGACCGCGTCATGTTTTTGCGCAAGGCGGAGGGCGACAACTGGCCCGATCTGTCCGATGCCGCGCTCGCTGCCAACGCCGAAAACTGGCTGGTGCCGGCGCTGTATGACAAGACCGCGCTGAAGGATTTTTCCCCGGGCGATCTCTCCGACGCCGTGATGAACCTGTTGCCGTGGGAATTGCGCGCGCGCCTCGATCGCGAAGCACCGACGCATTTCGAGGCGCCGACCGGCACCATGCTGGCGATCGACTATGAAGCCGAGCAGGGGCCGACCATCGCGGTCCGCCTGCAGGAACTGTTCGGGCTCAACACCCACCCCTCGATCGCCAAGGGCGCGGTCCCGCTGGTGCTGGAATTGCTGTCGCCGGCGCAACGCCCGGTGCAGGTGACGCGCGATCTGCCGGGCTTCTGGCGCGGCAGCTATGCAGCCGTGCGCTCCGACCTGCGCGGCCGCTATCCGCGCCATCCCTGGCCGGAAGACCCGGCCACCGCGCTGCCGACCAGGCGCGTCAAGCCGCGCGGCACTTGATGACAGTTCGTTAACCCTTCGCTCATCCTTTTCGCCAAAATGGTCGCCTCGAACTTCGCGGGTTAGTCGCGGTTTGGCGGATGACGTGGTGAGATCGGTGGTCTTTTGACCCCCGCGTGAGTGGCGTGATGCGTACCGTTTTGATGTTTGCCGCAGCGATAGCCGGCGCTGGCGTCCTCATGGCCCAGATGGCGGACCGGATGTCGCCGACCCCGGCGCTCGCCAAGGGGACCGACAGGGCCGCCGCCGGCAGTTCCGGGGGCGATCAATTCTTCCCCAGGACGACCGTTTCTCCGAGCGGCGGCACCCGGGTCAGCCTGCCACGCGATTTCCGCGGCCATTTCCAGGCGGTCGGGCGCATCGACGGCCAGCACATCAATTTCATGGTCGACACCGGTGCTTCCCTGGTCGCCCTGAATGAAAAGTCGGCGGCGAAGTTCGGCCTTCGCCCGTCGCGCAGCGAGTTCAACGCCAAGGTCACCACAGCCAACGGCACCCTCAACGCGGCACGTGCGCGAATTCCCGTGATGGACGTCGGCGGTCTCGTCGTGCGCAATGTCGAAGCCATGGTGTTGCCCGACGAGGCGCTGTCCGAAAACCTGCTTGGCCTGTCGTTCCTGTCGAAACTGAAGCGTTTTGAATATGCCGACGGCCGGCTCGTGCTGGAGCAGTAAGGTTTACCGCTCGTCAATCTGCGTTTAATTAACCGCCACAGATCGCCGTTCCCGCCTATCGCCCGGCCCGGCTATTCGCTATGGCTGCGGTGTTCGCATACGCATTTTCGATGACAAGGCCGCGCATGTTCCCAAAACCCCAATCCGCCCTGATTCCGAATACCTATGCGTTCGAATCGGCCCCCATGGTGAAGGCGACCGGCTTTCGCGAATATGACGCACGCTGGCTGTTCGAGAAGGAAATCAACCTGATGGGCGTCCAGGCGCTGGGCATGGGCCTCGGCGCGCTGATTGCCGAACTCGGCGTCAAGCCGGAGATCGTCACCGGTCATGATTTCCGCGGCTATTCGGCCTCGATCAAATACGCGCTGATTTCGGGCCTGATGGCGGCCGGCTGCAAGGTGCACGACATCGGGCTCGCCGTGACTCCGATGGCCTATTTCGCGCAGTTCGATCTCGACGTGCCCTGCGTGGCGATGGTCACCGCGTCGCATAACGACAATGGCTGGACCGGCGTCAAGATGGGCGCCAACCGCCCGCTGACCTTTGGCCCCAACGAAATGACCAGGCTGAAAGAGATCGTGCTCAACGCCGCCTTCACGAACAAGGCCGGCGGCTCCTACCAGTTTCACGAAAATTTCCCGGCGCGCTACATCGCCGATCTCACCAGCCGCACCAAGCTGAAACGCAAGCTGAAGGTGGTGGCCGCCTGCGGCAATGGCACGGCCGGCGCGTTTGCCCCGCAGGTGCTGGAGGCGATCGGTTGCGAAGTGATTCCGCTCGATACCGAGCTCGATCATACGTTTCCAAAATACAATCCGAATCCCGAAGACATGGAGATGCTGCACGCGATCCGCGACGCCGTGCTCACGCACAAGGCCGACGTCGGCCTCGGCTTCGACGGCGACGGCGACCGCTGCGGCGTGGTCGACAACACGGGCGAAGAGATCTTCGCCGACAAGGTGGGCGTGATGCTGGCGCGCGACATGTCGGCGATCCACAAGGACGCGCAGTTCGTGGTCGACGTGAAGTCCACCGGCCTGTTCGTGACCGACCCCGTGTTGCAGCAACAGGGCGCGAAGACCGCGTACTGGAAGACCGGCCATTCCTACATGAAGCGCCGCACCAACGAGATGGGTGCGCTGGCGGGCTTTGAGAAATCCGGCCACTTCTTCTTCAACAAGCCGTTCGGCCGCGGCTACGACGACGGCCTGGTCTCTGCGATCGCGATCTGCGAGATGCTCGATCGCGCGCCGGACAAATCGATGGCCGACCTGAAAAATGCCATTCCCAAGACCTGGTCGTCGCCGACGATGTCGCCGCATTGCGCCGACGAAACCAAATACGGCGTCGCGGATGCCGTGGTGAAGCATTTCGAGGCGTTGCAGAAGAAGGGCGAGAAAGTTGCGGGCCAGAACATCCGCGACCTCGTCACCGTTAACGGCGTACGGGTCACGGTCGAGGACGGCAGCTGGGGCCTGGTGCGGGCGTCCTCGAACAAGCCGGAACTCGTCGTGGTGGTCGAGAGCCCGGTGAGCGAGCAGCGGATGCGCGACATGTTCGAAGCGATGGATTCGGTGCTGCGCACCCATCCCGAAGTCGGCGCGTATAATCAGAAGATCTGACGGCGTGTCATTCCGGGAGTGTGCGAAGCAGCAGACCCGGATCTCGAGATGCTCAGGATCGGCAGCGCGGCCAGTTCGACGCTGCGCATCGCCCCGGAATGACGACTTGCGCCGTACCGGCCCTACGCCGCCGGCACCGGTAGCGCGGTCACCGATTTGATCTTCTCCATCGCGAAGCGCGAGGTGACGTTCTTCAGCGGCACGGCGCTGATCAGCTTCTTGTAGAACACGTCATAGCTCGCCATGTCGGCGACCACGACGCGCAGCATGTAGTCGACGTCCCCGGCCATCCGGTAAAACTCCATCACCTCCGGCATGGCGCTGACGGCGCTGGCGAAAGCCTTCAGCCAGGCTTCGGAATGGTCGGCGCTCTCGACCGACACGAACACCGAAATGCCGAGCCCGATCTTGTTCTGGTCGACCAGGGCCACCCGGCGCAGAATCACGCCGTCGGCCTCCAGCCGCTGGATCCGCTTCCAGCATGGCGTCGACGACAGCCCGACCCGATCGCCGATCTCGGCAACCGACAGGGACGCGTCCTCCTGCAGCACGGTCAGGATCTTGCGGTCGATGGCATCCAGGCGGCGGCTGGCTTCAGGAGGCTGAACGGCGACATCGGTCATGAGAAGAATGTTCCATAGAGGAGGTTTTCTCTCCTAATATATAGAAAATTCTTCTATGACAAGGCCTTCTAGGGGCGGGCCGATGCCTTTTCTTTGCTCAAAAGCTGTTCAACTTCAGCACGTTGCGGGGCAGCAAATGCACCGCCGAACCGGGTGCATTTCAGCGCAGCGGCAGCGGAAGCGAATCGCAGTGCCTGCCGCAACTCCTGCTTTTCGGTGATGGCGAGTGCGAACGCGCCGTGGAAGACGTCGCCGGCACCCAGCGTGTCCACGGTATGGACCGGGAACGCCGGGGTCTCCTGGATCTCGCCTTTTTCGTCGAGCCAGATCGTGCCCCTCGGGCCGCGGGTTCCCGCCAGGAAAGACTTGGTCAGCTTGGCGATCTTCTTCAGCGCCTGGGCGTCGTCGGTGACGTCGGCGGTCTCCTGCAGCGGCTCGCTGGAGAACACCAGGTGCGTGGATGCGTTCAGCAGGCCCTCGCGCAGCGACATCGCGCGGTCGACGTCCACGATCACGGGAATGCCGCGCCGGACCGCCTCGGCACACAGCTCGGTGCAGAACTCGGCGCAGCGGCTCTCGGTGAGGATCGCGGCGCAGTCGTCCAGCAGCGTGTCGAAATCGGGAAGTTTCACCTGCCACAGCTTTGGATCGCGGAAGGTCACGATGGTGCGCTCGCCGGACGGATCGATCATGACCGCCGAGATCGGGGTTACCAGCCCCTCCATGTGGATCAGATGCTTGGTCTCGATGCCTTCCTTCGCCATCTGGTCGAAGATGAAGCGGCTCGAGGTCTCCTTTGCGTCGCCCATCGGACCGCAGATCGAGGCGCGGCCGCCGAGCCGGGCAATACCGATGGCGCCGTTGAGCGCGTTGCCGCCGCAGATTTCGTCGAAGGCGGTGGCATTCTCCTTGGAACCGCGTCCGGGAACGCCGGGGGTGTGGAAGGTGAGGTCGCGCACCGGCATGCCGATGCAGAGAATGCGAGGGGGCATTTTCGGCGCCTTGTTCTGAAAATCCATGCGTTAATCCGTCGTGTCATTGAAGTCGCGCTCAGTTGAACGACGTCAATCGGGCAAACGGGCGGCGGTTCCGTGTCAGGTGCCGCTGTTGCCGTCGCCGTGCAACCATTGCCCGATCAAATGATGAGCGATGGCAAAGGGATGAGCAGCAAACAGGCCATCGGGATGCTGGCGCTTGTGCATCAGGGCCAGTTCGGCGCGGTCGAACCAGCGCGCATCCTCCAGTTCGACGCGGTCGACGACGATGTCCTCGGTGGTCGCGCGCGCCGTGCAGCCGATCATCAGCGACGACGGATACGGCCAGGGCTGCGTCATGTAGTATTTCACGTCGGTCACGCGGATGCCGCTTTCCTCGAAGATCTCGCGGCGCACGGCGTCCTCGATGGTCTCGGCGGCTTCGACGAAACCGGCGAGGCACGAATACATGCCGGGCATGAACTGCTTCTGGCGGCCGAGCAGCGCCTTGTCGCCGAGGCTGACGAACATGATCACGACCGGGTCGGTTCGCGGGAAATGCTCCGCCTTGCAGCTTGCGCATTCGCGCTTCCAGCCGCCTTCTTTCATCGAGGTGCGCGCGCCGCAATTGGCGCAAAACTGGTGACGCTGATGCCAGCCGACCAGCGACTTCGCCATCGCGATCGCCGACAGCTGTTCGAGCGGCAGCACGCCCTGCATCGCCATGCCGCGCAGTTCCGTGACCGCGACGTCGCTGCGGCCGGCCAGCTTCTCGGCGGCGGCCGGCGACATGCCCATGCCGAACACCGGCGCGCCGTCGCGGAGCCCCAGAAAAATCGTGCCGGGATTGGCGCCGTAATCCAATGCTTCCTTGATCGAGAGCAGCGCGCGCGGGCCGCCATCGTCCTGCTTCATCACCAGCGAGTCGCGATAGACCACATAGGCCCGCGCGTTGCTCTGGCCTTCCAGCGCCAGCAGCTTGTCGTCATTGGTGCGGAAATGCGCGGCCCGGTCCAGTGCGTGGGTGACGAAAGCGGGCCTGCCTAATGGATATGCGTCGAATGCGGACATCTGTTTTCAACCCAACCAGATCTTGCGGCGTAGCGCGTTGATGAAATTCTGGACTTCCTCGGCGTCATGCGCCAGCGGCGGCATCACGCCCCAGACCGGGCGCGGCCATGCCGCGTCGCTGGTGCGCCGCGCGATGATGTGGACATGCAGTTGCGGCACCAGATTGCCGAGCGCCGCGACGTTCAGCTTGTCGCATTTGGTGATCTCTTTCAGCGCACGCGACACCCGCGAGATCTCGGTCATCAGCTGAGCTTGCGCGACATCGTCGAGGTCGATGATCTCCGTAGCGTTCTCCCGGCGCGGCACCAGCAGCAGCCAGGGGTAATGCGCATCCTTGATCACCAGCACCTTGCATAGCGGCAGGTCGCCGATGTCGATCGTGTCCTTCTTGAGCTGGGAATGCAGCGACCAGGCGTCCGATGGCATGCTCGTTCCGTTCTTTCGTCATGCCCGGGCTTGACCCGGGCATCCACGTCTTTCTGCCCTAGCAAGGAACAAGCAAGACGTGGATGGCCGGGTCAAGCCCGGCCATGACGAAACGGGGAGTGTTCCTCACATGTCTGCCATCCGACCCCGCTTGCTTTCCGGCCCTTTTGGCCCCAAATAGGGACCGGGAGATTGGCGGTGGACGAGCCACTCGCCAACCGGGTCAGGTCCGGAAGGAAGCAGCCCTAACGAGGTCCGGATCGGGTCGCTCGTCAGTCTCCTACCTGTTTTTCGAGCGAAAAGCGCTGGGTGGCGGCAAAGTTCGCGCCTTTCGCCTGATTTCGCTCCGTTCCGCAAGCCGGCCCGAGAGACATTCAATTGCGGATCGACCGATGAGTGATGCTGGCGCTCCCCCCGACAAGTCAGATGGCGAGGCCGCAAAGCCTTATCGGGTGCTGGCGCGAAAATACCGCCCGTCCAGCTTTGACGACCTGATCGGCCAGGAGGCCATGGTCCGCACCGTTTCGAACGCGTTCGAGACGGGGCGGATTCCGCAGGCCTGGATTCTGACCGGCGTCCGCGGGGTCGGCAAAACCACCACCGCGCGAATCCTCGCCCGTGCGCTCAACTACGAGAAGCCGGATGGCTCGGTGAAGGGGCCGACCATCCACATGCCCGATCTCGGCGTGCACTGCCAGGCGATCATGGAAAGCCGGCACATGGACATCCTCGAGATGGACGCCGCTTCCCACACCGGCGTCGACGATGTCCGCCAGATCAATGACAGCGTGCGCTACGCGCCGGCCAGCGCCCGCTACAAGGTCTACATCATCGACGAAGTCCACATGCTGTCGAC
>CAZSRR010000074.1:0-21900 GCA_964609175.1 uncultured Bradyrhizobium sp. | reverse complement strand
CCACCGCCAGTCCTTTGGCGACGCAACGGTTGACGCCCTCGCGCGAAAGTTCGATGCCGCGACCGTCGATGCCGCGGCTTTCCAGGAGTTGCAGCAGGTCGCCGTCGCCGCAGCCGACGTCGAGCACCTTTGAGCCGGCCGGAATCATTTCGGCAACCAGCAGATGGTCGGTGCGATACTTGCCCGTGCGGTCGGGCGCGACGCCGCCGAGCGGCAAAGTCTGTTCCTGAAACGCCATCTCACCCGCCCTTGCTGGTATCGAGACCGCGCGCCTTCCCTGCGGATTCAAGAAACGCGCGGGCGATGTCGAAGAACTCCGGCACGTCGAGCAGGAAGGCGTCATGGCCGCGATCGGTCTCGATCTCGGCGAACGACACCCGCGCGCTGGAGGCATTCAGCGCATGCACAAGCGCCCGCGACTCCGATGTCGGGAACAGCCAGTCCGAGGTAAACGACACCACGCAGAAGCGGGTCTTGATGCCGCGGAACGCCTGCGCCAGCACGCCGTCATGGTCGGCGGCGATGTCGAAATAATCCATCGCGCGCGTCAGGTAGAGATAGCTGTTGGCATCGAAGCGCTCGACAAAGGACGAGCCCTGATAGCGCAGATAGCTTTCGACCTGGAAATCCGCGTCGAATGAAAACGTCGGCAGGTCGCGGTCCTGCATGCGGCGGCCGAACTTGCGGTGCAGCGCGGCATCCGAGAGGTAGGTGATGTGCCCGGCCATCCGCGCCACCGCCAGCCCGCGATGCGGATGGGTGTTGAGCTCGAAATAACGGCCATGGTGCCAGTCCGGATCGGCCATCACGGCCTGTCGGCCGAGTTCGTGAAACGCGATGTTCTGCGCCGAGTGGCGGGTCGCGCAGGCCACCGGCAGCGCCGAGAACACGCGCTCCGGATAGGCGGCCGTCCATTGCAGCACCTGCATGCCGCCCATCGAGCCGCCGATCACGCAGAGCAACGTCTCGATCTCGAGCCGGTCGAGCAGCATGGCCTGCGCGCGCACCATGTCCGGGATGGTGATCACGGGAAAATCCAGCCCCCACGCCTTGCCGGTGGCCGGATTGGTCGAAGCGGGGCCGGTCGTGCCCATGCAGCCGCCGATCACGTTCGAGCAGATGATGAAGTACTTGTCGGTATCGAGCGGCCGGCCGGGACCGACCATGATTTCCCACCAGCCGGCCTTGCCGGTCAGAGGATGCACGTTGGCGACGTGCTGATCCAGCGTCAGCGCGTGGCAGATCAGGATGGCGTTGGAGCGATCGGCGTTCAGTTCGCCATAGGTCTGGTAGGCGATCTGGAAGGGCGCCAGATCGATGCCGCAATCGAGCTTGAGCGGCTGATCGGCGTCGAACTTCGCCACTGTCGAAGTCGGGTGATCGGCCTCATGGGCGCGATCCTCGCTGTGGATCGACGGACTGGATACGGACTGCAAATGTGTCATCGCGGTCGACCTTCCTCCTCGCGGAGGCTCTACGAACAGAAATCAGACCATAAAAAACCCGGCCTGAACGAAGGGTTCGGCCGGGATCAATTCTGTCCCCGGCCTGTTTAGCGAGTTGTTTAACGTGGCTGCAAGCCGGCCGGCTCAAATGACCACGGAATGGCTCAAAATTAGCCGTAGGTGGCCTTTCCGTCAAGCTGGGGGCGTGGTTAACCGGGCCTGTAGACCCCGCATGGCGAGGAGGCGCTTGCGCCGTCCCGAACCATGAGGGACAACGAACCCTTCATCTTTCGAGACGCAGCTGTGGGCGCTGCATATCGAGATGTCGATCCCCACCGCCGAGCTCAACATGTCCAACCTCCCCCCGGCCCCGCCTTCCCTGCAGGAACTGCGCAAGGAGATCGACGCGATCGACGAGCAGGTCCATCGCCTGCTGATGGCGCGCGGCGACATCATCGACCGGCTGATCCAGGTGAAGCAGACCCAGGAAGTCGGCTCCGCATTCCGCCCGGCACGCGAGGCCAGCATGATGCGCGAGCTGGTCAAGCGCCATCGCGGCATCCTGCCGCTCGACACCATCGAGAGCATCTGGCGCGTCATCATCTCCACGTTCACTTACGTGCAGGCGCCGTTCGCGGTGCATGCCGACGTCTCGGTCGGCGAATCCGCGATGCGGGATTCGGCGCGGTTTCATTTCGGCTTCGTCGTGCCCTACGTCGGCCATTTCAGCGCGCAGGCCACCGTCGAAGCGGTGGCGAAATCGAAGGGCGACCTGGCGCTGGTTTCGGCGATCTCCAGCCGTGCCCCGTGGTGGAGCTTGCTGGAAGCCGACGGCGCACCAAAGATCATCGCGCGACTGCCGTTCCTCGAACGCGCCGATCATCCCGCTGCGCTGCCGGTATTCGTGATCTCGCGCGTCGCCGACGACGCCATGGTGACGGAAGTGCAGACCTGGAGCGTGCGCGTCTCGGGCTGGAACGCCGACATCGCCCGCGCGCTGGCCCCGCTCGCCGAAATCGTCGCCGTGCCCGATACCGCCTTCGATGGCGCAGCGCTCCTGGTATCGGACGCCGGTACCGGCTTCGAGAAGATCAAGCTGGCCCTGATCGAGGCCGGCGCCTCGGTGCGCTCATCGGCCCTCGTCGGCGGCCACGCGACGCGCTATACGGTGCCCCCGAACGGGCCGGCCAAGGGTTAAGGCCCGTCCCGAAACTCCGGAGTAGAAGATGTCCCGCCCCGTGCCGAATCCCGGCGTCCTCGATATTGCGCCCTACACGCCTGGCAAGACGCCGGTGCCGGAGCCGGGCCGCAAGGTGTTCAAGCTGTCGGCCAACGAGACTCCGTTCGGGCCGTCGCCGAAGGCGAAGGATGTTTACGTGCAGGCGGCCGCGCATCTCGAGGATTATCCGGAAGGAACATCGAAGTTGCTGCGCGATGCGATCGGCCGCGCCTATGGGCTTGATCCCACCCGCATCATCTGCGGCGCCGGCTCGGATGAAATCCTCAATCTGCTGGCGCACACCTATCTGAAGCCGGGCGACGAGGCGATCTCCACCGCGCACGGCTTTCTGGTGTACCCGATCGCCACGATGGCGAACGGCGCCACCAACGTCGTCGCGCCCGAGAGCAACTTCACCGCCGACATCGACGCCATCCTGGCGCGGGTGACGCCGCGCACCAAGCTGGTGTGGCTCGCCAACCCGAACAACCCGACCGGCACCTACGTGCCGTTCGACGAGGTCAAGCGGCTGCGCACGGGGCTGCCGGGACATGTGCTGCTTGTGCTCGACGCCGCCTATTCCGACTACGTGTCGCGCAACGATTACGAACTCGGGCTTGAGCTGGTGGCCACCACGGAAAACACCGTGATGACGCATACCTTTTCGAAAATCCACGGGCTGGCTGCGCTGCGGATCGGCTGGATGTTCGGGCCTGCAAACATCGTCGACGCGGTCAACCGCATCCGCGGGCCGTTCAACGTCTCCACGCCGGCGATGCTGGCGGCGGCGGCCGCGATCGAAGACACCGCGCATATCGAGATGTCGAAGGCGTTCACCGAACAGTGGCGCAACTGGCTGACGGAGGAGATCACGAAACTCGGGCTGAAGGTGACGCCGAGCGTGGCGAACTTCGTGCTGATTCATTTTCCGGAGAAGGGCAAGACCTCGGTGGAAGCCGATGCGTTCCTGACGCGACGCGGCCTCGTGTTGCGGGCGCTGAACAATTACGGCCTGCCCCATTCGCTGCGCATGACCATCGGCACCGAGGAGGCCAACCGCCTCGTCGTCTACGGCCTGCGCGACTTCATGGCGGCCACATGAGCACGACACCGATTTTTCGGCGCGTCGCGCTGATCGGCTTCGGCCTGATCGGCGGCTCGATCGCACGCGCGGCGCGGGCGCAGGGCCTCGCCAGCGAAATCGTCACCACCGCCCGCTCGGAAAAGACGCGCGCGCGCGTCGTCGAACTCGGCCTCGTGGACCAGGTGCTGGCGACTAATGCCGAAGCCGTGAAGGACGCCGATCTCGTGATCCTGTGCATTCCTGTCGGCGCCTGCGGGCCGGTCACGCAGGAGATCGCGCCATTCCTCAAATCGGGCGCCATCGTCTCCGACGTCGGCTCGGTCAAGGGCGCCATCGTACGCGAGATGGCCCCGCATCTGCCGTCAACCGTTCATTTCGTCCCGGCGCATCCGGTCGCCGGCACCGAACATTCCGGGCCCGATTCCGGCTTCGCCGAACTCTTCATCGGCCGCTGGTGCATTCTGACGCCGCCCGACGGCGCCGATCCGATGGCGATCGAGGCGCTGCGCGCGTTCTGGGCCGGCATGGGCGCCAAGGTCGAGACCATGACGCCCGATCACCACGACCTGGTGCTGGCGATCACCAGCCATCTGCCGCATTTGATCGCCTACACCATCGTCGGTACCGCGGACGAGCTGGCGCAAGTGACGTCGTCGGAAGTGATCAAATTCTCCGCCGGCGGCTTTCGCGACTTCACCCGCATCGCGGCCTCCGATCCGACGATGTGGCGCGACGTGTTCCTCAACAACAAGGAAGCCGTGCTGGAAATGCTCGGCACCTTCAACGAGGACCTCTCAAAGCTCACCCGCGCGATCCGTCGCAACGACGGCGAGGCGCTGTTCGAGCATTTCACCCGTACCCGCGCCATCCGCCGCGGCATTGTCGAGATCGGCCAGGATTCGGCCGCGCCCGATTTCGGCCGGCAGCAACCGCCGCTGGCGAAGAAGGCGGATTAGGTCCCGGTCCCCTTGCCAAAGCTGGTTCCGCTGATTGATCAGCCTCCCGCAGGAATCAGAAAAGTGGCGGCACCTGCCCTACCTTGATCGGGCCCAGGAACACCGCGCCGTCGGCAAAGCGCAGCGGGAAGGCGCGGGCCTTCTTGCCCTCCAGTTCGGCTTCCTTGCCGAGCGCATTGATGCCGGCGGCAACACCGGCACCGGCGTTCTGCTTGACGACCTTGCCGAGGCCGGGAATCGCGCGGTCGAGCGCCCCGAACAGGTTGTTGAGATCCTGTGTCTTGACGCCGGGCGCGACGCGATCGAGCGTGGCCTGCGGCACGCCCTCCTCCAGCATCTTTTCGATGCCCAGCGCCGGAATCACTTTTTCGATTCCCGCGACCGTCATCTGCAGTTCCCCGTCGATCCGCCCCTGCGCATTCAGGCTCAGGGTGCCCGCCGCCACCGAAATGACCTCGCCCTGCTGAACCCGCGAGCGCACGATCTCGACATGGCCGCCCGCCGCCTGGATTTCACGAAAACGTTCCGGCCAGGGTTTTGGCGCAAAATCCTTTAGCCCGGTCAGCCTGGTTTGAACGTCGACATTGAACGGCGCGGCCAGGAGCGGGTGCAGTTCCTGCACGCTGCCGGCCGCGATCTGCAGCACGGCTTCAATGACCGGATTATCGCGCGTCGAGCCTTCGGCGATGCGGCCGTGCAGTTCGGCATGATTGGCCTTGGCAAGCGGCGTCGCCACCGGCCCGTTGACGCGATCGATCGAAGGATTGTCGAACACGATGGACACGCGCTGCGGGATGTCCGGCAGCCCGCTGACGCTGCTGCGTCCCAGACTCCAGTTCACCTTCAGCGACGGCGGCTCGCCGCGATCGGAAAGCGTCGCCGGCGCCTTGAAATCGGCGATCAGCAATTTCGGCTGGTAGATCTGCGCAATCACCATGATCTCGCCGAGCTGCGCGGTGAACAGCGCCTTGGCGTCCGCGGTCTGCGAGACCAGCGCCACGCTGGCATCGGTGCAACGGACCTCGAAGCGGAACGGAAAGCCCGCGACCGAGCGCTTGCCGCAGGCATAGATCCGGCCGGCTTTGGCTTCCTGCGCCGCCCAGGCGTCGGCGCGGACGCCGGCTTCGGAGGCGGCATAGAACCAGAACGCGCTCCACGCCGCGGCGGCGATGACGACAAGTGCGGGCAGGAGGAAGAGGCGCCACAGGGGGCGCCGGCGCGGCGCGGGGGTCAGGTCAGGCATGCGGCGTCCTTTGGCTTTGGATTCGGGCGAATATAAGCATCTGTCCCCGCAACAAAAGACATTGATTCCACTTCGCTTTCTGGTAGCGGTGCGGGGATGTCCGCGACGACGCTGAATGACAACGAATTCACGGCAGGCGACCTCTGGGTGTTCGGCTACGGCTCCCTGATGTGGCGCCCCGGCTTCGAATTCGTCGAACGGGTTCCGGCCCGGCTGATCGGCGAGCACCGCGCGCTCTGCGTCTATTCCTTTGTCCATCGCGGCACGCCGGAGAAGCCCGGCCTGGTGCTGGGGCTCGATCGCGGCGGCGCCTGCCGCGGCATCGCGTTCCGCGTCGCGGAGAAAAACGCTGCGGCGACCGTCGCCTATCTGCGCGAACGCGAGCAGGTCACCTCGGTGTATCGCGAGGTGAAACGGTCGGTGTGGCTGGAGAACGAAGCCCGCGAGCGCGTCAGCGCGCTGGTCTATGTGGTCGACCGCGGCCACGTGCAATATGCCGGACGGCTGTCGCTCGCCGATCAGCTACGCCACGTCCTGCAGGGCCACGGCCAGTCGGGCGTCAACCGCGATTATGTGCTGGCGACAGTAAAGGCGATCGAGGCGGAAGGGTTTCGCGACCAGCCCTTGCACCGGCTGGCCATGATGCTGCACGACCAGCATCGTCCGGCCCTTCCCGCGGCGGACAGCGACCGCTGAGCTGGCCCGGATGCCGGATCCGGCATCCCCTCGGGTTGCGCGATCCGCATGGCCGTGCAAGAAACGCCTCACGGGTGTTCGTTGCGCGCCGCAGCGACAGGTCAAGCGATGGTCGGGCCGCCACGCGGAGGGCTTGCGCGCGATGAACAATCGATCGGAATTTGACGACCTGCCGCGAACTCAGCGCCTTGCCGAGCAGGCCCTTGCAACCCTTCAACGTTTTCTTCACGTCGAAGCCGTCAGCGGCGCCGTGCTGGTGGTCGCCGCCGCAGCCGCGCTGATATGGGCGAACTCTCCGTTCGCCCACGGCTACCACGCGCTCTGGCACCTGCCGGTCACCCTCGGACTGGGTGAGCACGTCTTTTCGAAGTCGCTGCATTTCTGGGTCAACGACGCGCTGATGACCATCTTCTTCCTGGTGGTCGGCATGGAAATCCGGCGCGAGATCCACGAAGGCGCGCTGAGCCGGATCGACCAGGCCGTACTGCCCGTGATCGCGGCGTGCGGCGGTGTCATCGTCCCCGCCCTGATCTACCTGGGTTTCAACAACGATCCGGTTCGAAGCCAGGGCTGGGCGGTGCCGACCGCGACCGACATCGCCTTTGCCGTCGGCATCCTGGCGCTCTTGGGGCGATCGATTCCCGTCAATGTGCGGGTGTTCCTGCTGGCGCTCGCGATCATCGACGACATCATGGCGGTGCTGATCATCGCCGCGTTCTATTCCACCGATATTCAATTCGGCGGCCTGGCCGTCGCGGGCCTCGGTGTTCTCGGCACCCTCGCCTTTCAACGGATGGGGATCGGCTCCGCGCCCGCCTATGTCGTGCCGGGCTTCGTCGTCTGGACGGGATTTTTGATGACCGGCATCCATCCTACGCTTGCAGGCGTCGTGCTCGGATTGATGACCCCCGCACGGCCGATTCCCACGCGCGAGCCCCCGCTGGAGATGGCCTCACGCGTGCTCCGGCAATTGAGAAGCAGCGATGCGGTCGAGAACAAGGACACCGACCGTTTGCAAAGGCCGCTGCAGGAGCTTCGCATCGCCCAACGCGAATTGCTGCCTCCGGTATCGCGGGTGCAGATGGCGCTGCACCCCTGGGTGGCCTACGTCATCATGCCGATCTTCGCGCTGGCGAATGCCGGCGTCAGCCTGACGGGCACCGACCTGTCGGCCTCCACCCGTCTCGTCATGCTGGGCACGGCCGCGGCTCTTGTCGCGGGCAAGCCGCTTGGCATCATCGGCGCGGCCTGGATTGCGGTCCGGCTCGGCTTGTGCCGTCTGGCGCCGGGCGTTTCCTGGGGCGGCGTGTGCCTGGTCGGCCTGCTGGCCGGCATCGGTTTCACCATGTCCATCTTCATCGCCATGCTCGCCTTCGCCGATGAAGGATTGTTGAACGCAGCCAAGCTGGGCGTGCTGCTGGGTTCGCTCGTGGCCGCGGTGCTCGGCCTCGGCTGGGGCGTGATCTACGTACGAAGCCTGCGTTGATACGAAGGTCGCGATGCCCCCGTGGCATCGCTGGAGCCGGGTTTTGCAGCCTTCCCGCAACGAACCGAGACCGTTAAGCTGAGCCAGCGCCGCACGGCATCAAGGCGACGGCGCATTCGGCAGCGAGGAGAACGGCGATGGAATTGAAAGGCGCGGTGGCACTGGTGACGGGCGGCAATGGCGGGCTGGGGCAGCGGATCTGCCAGGCGCTGGCGCAGGAAGGCGCCCATGTGGCCGTGATGTACGCGCGCAGCCGCGAGCAGGCGGAAGGCGTCGCCGCCGAACTGGCCTCGCGCTACCAGATCAACGCCAAGGCGTTTGGCTGCGACATCGCCGACGGCGCGGCGGTCGAGCGGCTTGTCGCCGACGTCACCAAGGCCTTTGGCCGCCTCGACATCCTGATCAATGACGCCGCCTACAACATCTCGATCCCGTTCGGCGATCTCGACGGTTTGACGATGGAGGTCTGGGACAAGGTCATGGCGGTCAACCTGACGGGACCGATGCGGCTGAGCAAGGCGGTGGCTCCGGTCATGAAAGGCCAGGGCCGGGGCCGCATCGTCAACATTGCCTCCGTCGCGGGGTTGAGCCCGACCGGCTCTTCGATCGCCTATGCGGTGTCGAAGGCGGGGCTGATTCACCTGACGCGTTGCATGGCGGTGGCGTTGGCGCCGGAGACGCTCGTCAACTGCGTGGCGCCGGGTCTGCTGGAGGGCACCCGCGCGACGGCCAATCTCCGCTCCGAGCAGATCGAGCGCTCCGCATCGAGCTCGCTGCTGAAGAAGGCCGCGGACAAGGAAGACTGCGCCGACATGGTCGTCACGATGTGCCGCACCGAGACCATGACCGGCCAGACCGTCGTCATCGACGCCGGGCGCATCTTCCATTGAGCTTGCCCCGGCGGCCTGGTCCGGCACTCACCATTTGCTTGCATCCGCTTCCGGAGCCGCCTTATCTGTTGCGATGACCGGGATTGCCTTCGATGGCGCCCGCTCGAAAACATCCGGGGTATGCTCGATGGCCGTCTGGTCACCTTTCAGATTCAATTGCGGGCAAGAGATAACCAATCGATTTGTCATCGCGCCGCTGACGACGGATGCCTCCAACGAAGATGGCACGGCGGCCGATGACGAACTGGAATTCGTCCGGCGGCGTTCCGCCAGCGGATTCGGCGCCACGATTTCATCCGCCGCCTATGTCGCCGCGGACGGGCGCTCCTGGCGGGGCATCGGCGCGGCGCACGAGGGACACCTCCCCAGCCTGCGCCGGCTCGCCGAAGCGATGCGTGCGGCGGGAGGTCTCGCGATCCTGCAGATCTATGACGGCGGCCGCATCGCAAGGCCGGACCTGATCGGCGAACACGCCATGCGCGCACCGTCCGCCATTGCATCGCTGCGTCCGGGCGCGAAGACGCCGCGGGCGATGACGACTGAGGAGGTGGAAGGCCTGGTTGACAGCTTTCGACAGGCCGCCTCGCTGGCCCGACGAGCCGGCTTCGACGGCGTCGAGGTTCACGGCGCCAACCACTACGCGGTTCATCAGTTCTTTTCGCCGCGCGCCAATCGCCGCGACGACAAATGGGGCGGCACGCCGGCCAAGCGCATGAACTTTCCACTTGCCGTGGCAGAGGCGGTGCGCGGCGCGCTCGGTCCAAAGCTGATCGCAGGCTTTCGCGTGACGCCGTTCGAAGCCGTACACTTGAAGACAGCAAGCAGCTGTGCGGCGAGCTGGCGAAACTCAATCTCGATTACATTTCCGTTTCGCTCGATGATTATCGCAGCAGCCGGCCGCAGCGAGAAACCCGCGTCTATAGCGGCCCGGTTCCGAAGATCGATACCCCGGCGGAGAGCCCGATCACGGCATTTGCCCGAATCATCGCCGGCCGCAGCGCGGTGTTGGCCAGCGGCGGGATCAAGACCTGCCTTGACGCCGAGGGGGCGCTCGAATTGGGAGCCGATCTGGTCGCAGTCGGACGCGCCGTGGTGGTCGATCCCGAGTGGCTCGCCAAGGTCCGGAGCAAAAGCGAAGGATCGATCCTTGCGGGACTGCCGAAGGACGAGCGCGAGATCGCGGACGCCCTGAGCATTCCACCGCGGATGGTGGACTATCTGTTGAGCCGTCCGGGCTGGATCCCGCGGCTTTAGACCAGCGATCGTCTGTGGCCGGACCGGGCGCGATCAGAGCCAGCCATAGTGCTTGAAGCGGGAGTACAGCACGCCGCAACTGAATGCGATCAGGCCCAGCACCAGATAATAGCCGTACTGCCATTTCAGTTCCGGCATATGCTCGAAGTTCATGCCGTAAATCCCGGCGATCGCGGTCGGAACCGCGAGGATGGCGGCCCATGCCGCCAGCTTACGGGTGATCGCGGTCTGCTGCGCCTGTCCCGCCATCATGCCGGCTTCGAACACGAAAGCGAGGATCTGGCGTAGCGATTCGATATCCTCCTCGGCACGCTTGGCGTGATCCAGCACGTCGCGGAATAGCGGCCGCATCTCCTTGTCCATCGTGATCAGGTCGGCATGCTCCAGCCGCTTGCAGACATCGACCACCGGCCCGATCGCCCGACGCAGGCTCAGCAGATCGCGCCGCAGCCGGTACAGGCGATCGAACTCACGGGGCACGCGTGCCTTCTGCAGCACGTCCTCTTCGAGCGCGTCCACTTCGGCCTGAACGCATTCGATCACGGGACCGTAATTGTCGACGATGAAATCGAGGATGGCATAAAGGATGTAGTCTTCGCCCTGGGAAAGCGACGTCGGGCAGGATTCGCAGCGGGCCCGCACGGCCTGATACGAGGTCGATGCGCCGTGCCGGACCGACACGACGTAGCCTTTCCCGACAAAAATATGCGTTTCGCCGAACGCGATCCGATCGTCGACGATCTGGGCCGTGCGCGCGACAACGAACAGCGCATCGCCATATTGTTCGACCTTCGGTTGCTGATGCGCCTTGGAAGCGTCCTCGATCGCCAGCGGATGAAGATCGAGCTGGGCGGCAACGCGCTCAAGCAACGCCCTGCTCGGTTCGTGCAAGCCGATCCAGACGACATGATGAGGCCTTTTCGACCAAGCGCCCGCCTCCTCGATCGAAATGTCCGAGACACGCGCGCCATTGGCGTAAACGCTCGCCGCCACCACGCCTGACTCATTCATGGAAATGCGTTCCCGCGATGAATTGCTGTCGACCGAACGCGGGCGAGCCCGTTGCCGCAAGACTGTCACTCCAAAGAACAAATGGCCATCCGGTCAACCAGACGCGACAGGCCTGGTTCCCGCTTCGCAACTTCATTGGACGGTCTTTCGTTGGCGCAGACGATCGAGCGCCAGGCCGTACAGGCTGACGACGACGGCGGCGTGCCTGTCCGGCGCCGATGGACGCTCATCCGGATTGAAGGCAACGCCGACGACAGCCCCCTCGCCTTCTGCCGTGCGGACCGGCCAAAAATCAAACCGGGAGGCCAGATGAGGATAGACGCCGCCGCGCAGGGCGGCCCCCATCGCAAGCGACGACCGTGCGGCTTCGAACTCCGCCTCTGCCGGCTCGGCGTTCGTCGTGCGCTTGATGCACGCCAGTTTTCGATCCCGCACCGCCATCACCACAACCGGTACGCGGAAGAGCGAATCGAGCGTGCGGAAGGTAATCGAAGCCATGGCAGCTTCGTCTTTTGCCGCCACGACGTCGCGGCTGTAGTTTTCCAGGATTGTCGCCTGCTTCTGTAGCAGCGCCGCTTCTTCGGCCCGACGGCGGGAGGTAAATGCGACGCCGCTGACGATCATCCCCACCACGAACAGCAGCGCGATGGCCCAGACGTTCGACGGGTCGTCCACGGCGAGCGAGTAACGCGGCTCCGTGAGGAAGAAATTGAAGGCCAGTGCACCGAGGACCGCCGAACAGAGCGACGGGCCGATGCCGGAACTCAGGCCGGCGACGATCACAGGAATGACGAACACCAGCGACAGATTGGGGATGTTGACCTTGCTGTCCACGGCAATGGCCACGACCGTCGCCAGCACAGTCATGGCGATCGACGCCAGGTAGCTCGTCCAGCGCGACGCCAGAGGATCGGCTTCGGTCGCCTCGACCATGGCGGGCTGCAGATTCGATTCGATGTTGATCATGTTGAACCTCCCGTTTGATATTCGGCGGTGCTTTTGGCAATCGGCGGCAGCATCATGGACCGCTGCCGGTGGCGACGATGATCATGGCGTTGATCGCAATGCTGATCGTGACGAGGATCGCGAGCAGGATGGCCAGTCGCCGGGATTTGCCCGACGCGGGATCGGCGGGGACAGCGTGCCTTGTCTCAATGACCTGTGCATTCATGGCGTCATCTCGCTATTCGTATGGTCGACTTCGCGAGATAGATTGGCCTTACCGCATATGAAATCGATGAGACGCGGCTGTCAGAGATATAGGAATTTCATAAGGCCCGACGCTCGGTTCCGTTGCGACGCAGGACCGCCGTAACGGCCCGGTGATGAGCGTCGGCATGGTTACGCGCGTGAGGACCGCACGCAGCCCTGCGGCGAGCCTGCAAAATCAGGCTCGATTGCATCTCCGTTCGCTGGATGATCAGCGGAAGGTCGGGGAAATCGCGACGGGGCCCGTCAGCTGGCGGCCGTTGGCCGCATCGCCCGTCGCATGATGGCTTTCATCGACGAACAGGGCGTAACCACCCTGGTATCGGGCGGTGTGGCTCTCGCTTCCAAAGCCGCGCCATCTGCAAATTGCAGAAAGCGGGATCGCCAGCGTGCCGAGCGCAACCAGTCCAAGCAAAATGTACTCGGCAAACAGCGCAAATGAGCAGAAGATGGCGACGCCCAAAAGATAGCGGCCGGGACGGGCTCTGGCATCAGCCACCATCGCGTGGAAACCGTTACGGGCAACGGCGGGGGTGAAACCGCATTCCCTCAAAGCCTTCAAAAGCAACTTGACGCGATTCAAAAACATCAAGACGACGGCCATCGCGCCGCACACCGCGGCGAGGACCATCACGCAAGCTCCGATGACGATGATCGCCGACAGCATTTACCTGGCTCAATACGTTTCAAAAACGGGAAATTCGCCCGCTTCGAAATGTGTTCCTTGCCTTCGCATGCCAAGGGGCGCGGCACTGAACTTTTCGTTACGCGACTGAGCGAACCGGCTACAGGTCAGACGATATCGGCGAGTGACCCACGCTGAACATGATCCACCTCACGGATGTCCGTTTCACGGATTGAGAGTTGGTCTGCAGCCATACGCAGCATCCCGAACCTGCGAATCTCCGCCTCAGTGGGCCTGCGCGGTCGCCGGCCGCCGCTGCGGCGGGGTGGTCTGCTCGAAGGCTTCCGGCATCAGTTCGATGCCGATCTCGGCGAGCCGCACGCGGACCTCGACGGCGACATATTTCACGTATTCCGACAACAGCAGGCGCAGCGTCGCGCCGCTTGTCCACCACGGCTCGTCGCGCCAGCGGTCGCCGACCACCGCGAACGGGATCAGCGTCACGTCCGGCATCGCATGCGACAGTTCGACGATCGCGCGCGGCATATGGTAGTTCGACGTCACCACGATCAGCGACTTGAAGCCGCGCTCGCGGGCCCAGCGCCGCGTCTCCGCCGCGTTGCTGCGCGTGTTGACGGCGGAGCGGTCGAGATCGACACAGCAGCCGAGCAGCGACTGATTGTCTGGCAGCGAGCGCGAAATGTCGCGGGCGGCGTTGGTCGGGTGCACGCCCGAAATCAGCAGGCGCCTGCCGTAGCCGCCGGCCAGCAACTCCATCGCGTCCGACACCCGCGACGAGCCGCCGGTCAACACCACGATGCCGTCGGCGTTGCGCGCCGGCCTGGTTTCGACGCCGCGCAGTTGCGAAAGAAACGCGATGAAGCCGATGGCCGCGCCGACGAACAGGATCGCCATGGTGCCGACGATGACCGCGCGCAGCATGCCGCGCGGCCGCCTGGCCGCCGCCCGTGGCGTGCTTTCATCGTACGGTAGACTCATGTCGGTCCGGCGGCCTCGTTTCGGTGCAGCGCTTGCTTCTGACGCAAACGGCTTCGCTGGAAAACGCTTCAGCGCGATTCTAGAAGTTTTCCAGTCAGATCAAGTCCCACTCCCATATCACGTCCGTGACCTGCTTCACGGCAGGCAGCCCGGCCGTCTCAATCGATATCGTCCAGCGTGGCGAACAGTGTCCGCCGCGAGGCCCAGGCGGTGATGGCGGCAATCGCCACCGCCTGCACCGCAAGCGCCAGATAGCCCGAGGGCGGCAGCGAGAACGTTCCCAACAGCGCGGCGAACTGATCGCCGACCGGCGTACCCGAGAACCAGGCGGCGATCGATTCGGAGAAGCCGAAGAACAGCATGGCGGCACCGCCGCCGATCACGCCGCCTTCCAGGCCGAGCCGGAGGAAATGCCGGAGAAAGTGATTGGCGATGTAGCGGTCGCCGGCGCCGACGAAGTGCAGCACTTCGACAATCGGCCGGTTCGCCGCCATCGCGCCGCGAGTCGCGAACGACACCGAGATGATCGTCGCCGCAATCACCAGCACGAGAATGCCGACCCCGGCGAATACGGTAGCACCGGTCATCGAGCGCATGCGCTCGATCCATGCGCGGTGATCGTCGACGCTCGCCGACGGCGCCACCTGCGTCACCGCCTTGCGCAGGCCCGCGAGGTCGAGCGTGGATCCCGGCTGCACGCGGGCAACGATGACGCGCGGCACCGGCAACTGATCGATCGACAGCCCGGTGCCGAGCCACGGCTCCAGCAGCTTTGCCGATTCGTCCTTGCCGAACGGCTTGACCTGGACGATGCCGGGCTGCGCCCGCATCGCTTCGGCGGCGGCGGCCACGTCGCGATCGAGATCGCGCCCGGCCTGCGGGCGCACCTGCAAGGTGATCTCGCTGGCGACTTCCGACTGCCATTCCGCGGCCGAGGCGCTGACCAGCAGCACCGTCCCCGTCGTGATCGAGGCAAGGAAGGTCATGATGGCGACGACGGCGACCAGCGCGCGGCCGGAGATCGAGGCCCGCGGCACGATCGGCGACAAATTGCGCGCCCGCGCCGGAACCTGCGGGCGTTCGGTCCCGAGGTCCACCAACGGCCCGTGATCGTCGCTGATCCTACTCATAGATGTGCAGCCGTCCCTGATGCAGCACCATCCGCCGCGCCTCATACTGGTCCATCAGCGTGATGTCGTGGGTCGCGATGATGACGGCGGTGCCGAGCCGGTTCAGTTCGATGAACAGCCGCAGCAGGCGGCGGCCGAGCGTCGGGTCGACGCTGCCGGTCGGCTCGTCCGCCAGCAGCAATTGCGGTCGCGAGATCACGGCGCGGGCGATCGCGGCGCGCTGTTTCTCACCGCCCGACAGGATCGGCGGCAGCGCGTCCATGCGCTCGCCGAGGCCGACCCATTTCAACAGGTCGATCACCTCGCGGCGATAGCTGGATTCCTCGCGGCCCATCACGCGGAACGGCAGCGACACGTTCTCATAGGTCGTCATGTGGTCGAGCAGGCGGAAATCCTGCAGCACGATGCCGATCTTCTGGCGCATGCTCGCGATCTGGTCCTTGCCGAGCAGCGAGACGTCCTGGTTGAAGATGTTGACGAGGCCCCGCGTCGGCCGGATCGACAGGAACAGAAGCCGCAGCAGCGAGGTCTTGCCTGCGCCCGAGGGCCCGGTCAGGAACTGGAAGGAATGCGCCGGAATCAGGAACGTGAGGTCGCGCAGAATCTCCGGGCCGAGCCCGTACCGCAAACCGACATTTTCGAACCGAACCAAGCTCAGCTCCGCTCGACTTGAGCCGTGGCCAAAAACCCCGGACGTGAACCCGGACCCGTCCCCCAACCTGTCCCCGCAGACGGGCTTCGGGCGTCTGGCCCATGGGGATGGGAACCAGCCGGACAAGACGGTTTTGCGGTGGTTATGGTTTCCGGTTCGTTAACGGACGACATGTAGCATTCCGGCAAAGACACGTTAGAGACGGGCTCCATGCATATCATTTGCCCTCATTGTACAACATCTTACGCCATCAATCCGAGCACCCTCGGGGCGGCCGGGCGCACCGTGCGTTGCTCGCGCTGCAAGGAAACCTGGCTGGCGCGGCCCGAAGACGCCGTCGAAATGGCGGAAGCCGTGCCGGCAGCCATGCCAGATGCCACGCAGACGGCCCCTTCCGCAAATGAGGCGGCGGACGACTGGGAGGCCATGGCGCGCGAAGAGGCCCAGAATACCCCCGTCGTCGACAGCCCCCCGATTTCGGCCGGCTGGCCTGCCGAAGGCGCAGAGGCCGGCGGCGGGAACGACTGGACGTCGGCCGCCCGGCAGGATGCTGACAACCACGACGAAACCCCGGCCGCCAGCCACCGGCAGCGGCTGGCACGTTTGTTACGGCTGCCCGTGCTGCGCCGGCCGCGATTCGTGCCGGCCATCGGCCTGCCGACCGCCTGCACCGCGATGGGCGCGCTGGTCCTGGCGCTGGTGATCTGGCGCGCCGACGTGGTGCGGCTGCTACCGCAGACCGCGACGTTCTACAAGATGGTCGGGCTGGAAGTGAATTTGCGCGGACTGGCCTTCAGGGACATCAAGGTGACCAACGAGACCGTGGACGGCAAGCCGGTCCTGGTCATCGAAGGCGCGATCATAGGCCAGACTCGAGCCCCGGTGGAATTGCCGCGGCTGCGCTTCTCGGTGCGCGACGCGCAGGGCGCGGAGATCTATGCCTGGAACGCGGTGCTGGAGCAGTCCGTGCTGAAGCCCGGCGAGCGCGCCTACTTCAAGTCTCGGCTGGCGTCGCCGCCGCCCGAAGGTCGTAATATTGACGTACGTTTTTTCAACAAGCGGGACCTGGCCGGCCACGCCTGAACCAGGGACAGCCGGGGCGAGAAAGAGACGACCGCATGCCGCGCGTGCTGATTGCCGATGACGAGGAGTCCATGCGCGTGCTGGTGGCGCGCGCCATCGCCATGGACGGCCACGAGACGGTCACCGCCGAGGACGGCGCCGAGGCCCTCGATATCCTGACCCGCGAGGCCGGCGGGTTCGACCTGCTGCTGACCGACATCCAGATGCCGATCATGGACGGCATCGCGCTGGCGCTGACGGCGGCGCGCGATTTTCCCAAGCTGAAGATCCTGCTGATGACCGGCTTCGCCCATCAGCGCGAGCGCGCCTCCGGGCTCAATGCGATCGTGCACGACGTGGTGACGAAGCCGTTCTCGGTGCACGACATCCGCGCGGCGGTGGCCGATGCGCTGGCGGCGGCGGGGAGAAGCGACGGGACGTGAGGTCATCTTCACCCGCCCCTCGAGGGGCGGGTAAGATTCGCGCGTTGCGGTTGGGTCAATAATCCTTCAGCAGGCGCTCGATGTAATCGAGTTCGATCTGCGGACGGGACGGATCGGCGAGGCGGCGGCGCAGTTCCTCCAGGATCCGGCGCACGCGCTGCACGTCGATCTCGCCGGGGATCTTCACCGTGTAGTCGTCGTTGAATTCATTGTGGCGCATCGGCCGGCCCAGCGGATCGGTGGAGTTCCGTGCGCCCTGCTGGCGGCCCCTCGGATCGCCAGGACCGTTGCCGGGCTGATCGCCGTCGCCCTGCTGCATGGCTTCCGCGAGGCTCTGGGCGCCCTTGCGCAACGCGTCCAGCGCGCGCCCCTGCGAATCCACCGCGCTGTCGGCGTTGCCCTCGCCCAGCCGGCCGGTGGCGTCGCCCATCGCGTTGTCGGCCTGCTCGAGCCCATCCTCGCCGTCACCGGGGTCGCCGCCCTGCCCTTGCTGGCCCTGGCCCTGCTGCATGCCCTGGTCGCCGCGCTGGCCTTGCTGGCGCTGGCCCGGTCCCATGCCGCGCTTGGCGAGCTCTTCCTGCAGTTTCTTCAGCCGGTCGCGCAGGCCCTGCTGGTCCTGCTGCAGTTCGCCCATGTTCTGGTCGCCCGGCCTGCCGCGTTGGCGGTCGCGCCGGGAATCCTGGCCCTGCTTGTAGGTCTTGTCGCGCAACTGCTGCTGCTTGCGGATCATGTCGCCGAGTTCGTTCAGCGCCTGCTCCATATCGTCGCCGCCCTGGCCGGGCTGCGCCATCTGCAGGTTCTCCAGCATCTGCTGCAGCTGCTCCAGCAACTGCCTGGCGGCTTCCTTGTCGCCGGAGCGCGACATCCGCTCCAGCCGGTCGAGCATGCTCTTGAGATCCTGCTGGCTCAGCATTTTGGTGTTGGGATCGAGCGGGCGGGAAAGCTGCTGCGGATTGTTGCGGAACTGCTCGGCGAGCTGGCGCAGGAAATTGTCGAGCGCGGCGCGCAGATTGTCGGTGAGCTTCTTGATCTCCTCGTCGGTGGCGCCGCGCTCCAGCGCCTGCTTGAGCGCCTCCTGCGCGGCGCGCAGCGCCTTGTCGACGTCGGAGATGTTGCCGTCCTCTATGGTGACGGCGAGCGCCCACAGGCTGGCGACCACCTCGCGCATGCCACCATCGGTGCGGACGGCATCGAGTTCGCGGACGACGCTGTAAAGGCCCGGCTCGAGCGACCACACGGTGGCCATCAATATGCGCTTGGCATCATCGGCGCGAACGGTCTCGATCTGCCGCGCGATGCTGTGAAGGCCGAGATAGTGGCCGGTTTCGGGTGTGAACAATTCCGGCGCGATCATCAGCGCATCGAGCGCAGCCGACACCTGCATATGCTGGTTGGCGTCGAGCGCCAGCACGCGGCGCTGCTCGATCAGGGCGCGCGCCAGCGGCTTGGTGAACAGCCGCTCCGGCAGCCGCATGTTGAAGGGCTCGCTCCGGCCCTCGTTGCCGGCCTCGTCCTTGGCGGTCAGCGTCAGCGTCACGTCGGCGCCGGCATAGGGATCCTCGCTGAGGTCCTTGACGGTCTGGCCGACGCCGTTGCGGGTGCGCGCGTTCGGCAGCACCAGCGGAAACTGCGGCGCCTCGAACAGCGGCCGCGCCGCTGCCTTGCTGGAGGCTTCCTTGCTGACTTCCCTGCCGGACTCCCTTACCGCATCCGCGCTGCGGGCGACGAATTGCGCGCGGGCTTCGGTGACGCCGTAATCGTCCTCGAGCTTGTAGGACATCTGCAGCGAGCCGCGGGCCTGGCGTTCCGGATCCTTGGCGAGCGAGATGCTGGGCGCGCGGTCGGGCGTGGCGGCGAAGCGCCACACCGGCTGGCCGGACGGCGCGCGGACATGCGCGGTGCCGTCACCCGCGATCTTGAAATGCCGTTCGTTGGTGCCCTTCGGCGCCTGCTCGCCCGGCGCCACTTCCGTCACGCCGCCGCTGACCACGACGTCGATGCTGCCGCCGCTGGAGCGCACCAAGAGCGTGCTGCCTCCGGGGACCGACAAGGGCGCAGCGCTGTCGGGCGGACCTGCGTCGCGATTGGCGGACAGGATGATCGGCGGCTTGCCGGTGTAGTTCGGCGGCGTCACCCAGGCATCGACCCGGACGTTGGCCGGGGCCAGCACGCCGTTCCAGTCGAATGCCGCGGTGATGCGCAGCATGCGCTCGTCGCCGGCGGCGAAATAGGCGGCGACCAGCATCACCATGACCAGCGCACGCAGCGCCCAGGGATCGTGGAGCGGCAGCCGCGGCGACGGCAGGCCGGCGCGGATCCGCTTGATCGACGCCAGCGTACGCTCGCGCTGCTCGCGCCAAAGCGCCTGTGCGATCGGGTCGCTGCTCTGGAGCGTATCGGTCAGCGCGGTGGCCGGGCGGTGGCGGATGCCGGTGCCGCGATCGAGTCGGCCCAGCGCTTCCTCGCGCGTCGGCCAGCGAAACCTTGCAAACGGATAAAGCGCGGCGATCGCCGCCAGGACGAACAGGCCGATGCCGATCGCGCGCCCCGCGAACGGCAGCGCCAGCCAGAGGCCGGCCCACGACGCCACCAGAAACAGCCCGACGACGCTCAGGATGCGGGCCAGCGCAGGCCAGGCTCGCTCCCACGCGATGGCGAATTGCGCGCGCTGCAGGGCCTGCGTCAGGTGCAGCCGTGCGACGGCGTCCGGCTCGCGCGGGGGCTGGGAGGGGTCGGGTGTGGCTCCGTTCAATCAACTCTCCGGGTTGCCGGCAAGTCAGCCTAGCACAGCGGCGGCAATGAGGCACCCACTCGAAGCGGGTTCCCACACCAGGAAATACGCATAACACGAAGGCGTGACTGACGCCGGGCGAGCCCGTAACGTGCGCCGACCCGTAAAACTACGCAACGCGTCGGTCGCTTCGCGCTTCGCCGTGACACAAGGAAGGAAACAAGGAAATGGAAATCGGCTTTATCGGCCTCGGCAAGATGGGTTTGCCGATGGCGCGCCGCCTGGTCGAAGCAGGACATCAACTCACCGTGTTCGATACGCGGAAAGAGGCCGTCGACCAGCTGGTCGCGCTCGGCGCACAGGCGGCCTCCTCGCCAACGGACGTCGCGGACCGCTGCGAGACCGTGATGGCGAGCCTGCCCTCGCTGCAGGCCTCGCTCGACGTCGCGACCGGGCCGGGCGGCGTGATCGAGGGCAAGAAGGTCAAGCGCTTCGTCGATCTCTCCACCGTCGGCGCGCAGATGGCGGCGAGGATCCACGGCCTTTTGGCAGCAAAGAATATCGTGCAGATCGACAGCCCGGTGAGCGGCGGCGTCGGGGGCGCGGAAAAGGGAACGCTGGCCGTGATGGTCTCCGGCCCGCGCGCCGAATGCGAGACGGTGAAGCCGGCGCTCGACGTGATCGGAAAAGTGTTCTTCATCGGCGAAAAGCCAGGTGCAGCGCAGACCATGAAACTCGCCAACAATTTCCTGTCGGCCACCGCCATGGTGGCGACGTCGGAAGCGGTGGTGATGGGCGTCAAGGCCGGGCTCGATCCGGCCGTGATGATCGACGTCATCAATACCGGCTCCGGCCTCAATACGGCCAGCCGCGACAAGTTTCCCCGCGCCGTGCTGCCGCGCAGCTTCGATTTCGGCTTTGCCACGGGGCTGATGGTGAAGGATGTGCGGCTCGCGCTGGAAGAGATGAAATCGCTGGGGCTGTCGATGGAAGTCGCCGGCGCCGTCGGCCGGCTGTGGGAAGTCATCATCCGCGACGAGGGCGCGGAGTCGGATTTTACCGCAGCGATCAAGCCGATCGAAAAGGCGGCGGGCGTCGTCGTCGGCGGCACCAAGGGGGGCCACGCGGCGAAATAGCAGTTCCCGATTGGCAAATCCGGTTGAATGGCGTTACGCTCCAAATGCGTTCGGGCGGCGGGGGCCGGTCGTTCAGTTGGGGCGCGTATGGCGTCGCGTGACGTGGATCCGGAGTCCAGGCGGAAGCGGCTGCGAACCGCCGGTGTTGCCGCTGCAGTTCTTGCCTTGCTGGTCGTGGCGGGCAGCAGTGCACATGCCAAAGCAGAACGGAGCGAACGCGCGGTCGAATCCATCCAGTCGCGCAGCGCCGGCGAGCCGGTCCTGGCCGTCGTCGCGCTGCGCAGCCAGCGCATCACCGTCTACGACGCCCAGGGATGGATCTTGCGCGCGCCGGTCTCGAGCGGCTCGAAGGGCCGCGAGACGCCCGCCGGAATCTTCAGCGTCATCCAGAAGGTCGAGGAGCATTACTCGAACCTGTATGACGACGCCTTCATGCCGCACATGCAGCGCATCACCTGGTCGGGGATCGCGTTGCATGGCGGCGTCTTGCCCGGGCGGCCGGCGTCCCATGGCTGCATCCGCCTGCCGTTCGACTTCGCTGCCCAATTGTTCGATGTGACCAAGATGGGCACCCGCATCATCATCGCACCCGACGAGGTTGCGCCGTTCGAGATTGCCCATCCGCTGCT
>CAZSRR010000073.1:0-22320 GCA_964609175.1 uncultured Bradyrhizobium sp. | reverse complement strand
GAACTTGCCGGCCTTGGCCGCTTCCCAGAACGGCGCAGTCTCGGGATTGGTCACCGGCGTCGGATATTTTTTGGCTTCAGCCATCACACGCGCTCCAGAATGCAGGTTGAGGCGGCATGGCGCACGCCGAGAAGGCCACCGGTGCCGTGGGCGATTGCGAGATCGCAATTCGGCACCTGCACCTTGGGATGGGCTTCGCCGCGCAACTGGCGCACGGCCTCGAGGATCTTGGTCATGCCGCCGCGGTTGACGGGATGGTTGCTGCAGAGACCGCCGCCATCGGTGTTGAACGGCAGCTTGCCGACACCGGAAATCAGGTTGCCGTCGGCAACGAACTTGCCGCCCTCGCCCTTCTTGCAGAAGCCGAGGTCCTCGATCTGCATCAGCACGGTGATGGTGAAGCTGTCATAGATCGAGGCGTATTTGATGTCCTTGGGCGTGACGCCCGCTTCGTCGAAGGCGCGCGGCCCGGACCAGACGCCCGCCGAATACGTGAGATCGAGATCCTTGCCGCCACGCGGGCCCTTCATCGCCTCGCCATGGCCGATCAGTCGCACCAGCGGCTTCTTCAGGCTTTTGGCGATTTCCGGCGTGGTCACGATCATCGCGCCGCCGCCGTCGGTGACGACGCAGCAATCCATGCGGTGCAGCGGGTCCGAAATCATCGGCGAATTGACCACGTCCTCGACCGTCACGACGTCCTTTAGCATCGCGTGCGGGTTGTACTGGGCGTGATGCGAGGCCGCGACCTTGATCCAGGCCAGCTGCTCACTGGTGGTGCCGTAGTCGTGCATATGGCGCATGGCACACATGCCGTAGGCGTTGTGGGTGGTCGCCCCATAGGCCGCCTCGAAATCGGCCTCGGCGCCGGCCCCCCGCGGCGGCATCGGGCCGGTGCGCGGCTTGCCGGCCAGCGTCACCAGCGCAATCGAGCATTTGCCCGCCGCGATCGCCTCGGCGGCATGGCCAAGATGGATCAAATAGGAACAGCCGCCGGTATCGGTGGAGTCGATGTGGCGGATCTTGTTGAGACCGAGATAATCGACCATCGGCCAGGTGCCGCCGGGGGCGTCGCCGGCCATGAAGTAGCCGTCGATATCGTCCTTGGTCAGCCCGGCATCCTCGATCGCACCCTTGGCGACCTCGGCATGGAGCTGAGCGGTTGATTTGTCGGGTGCGTGCCGGGTGGGATGCTCGTAGATCCCGGCAATGTAGGCTTTGCCCTTGATGGTCAAATCGTTCTCCGTTGGCGTTTCTTCTTCCGGCTTTTTTTCTGACCTGTCGGGGCTGCCTTGGCAAGCGCGGAGATTTTCCGCAGGGCGAGACGGGTAGCGACTGGACTCAACTCGGGATGATTATCGGCGGCAATCGTAACAGGTCCGGGAACGCGGATATGCCAGCGCCTTCTCGCGGCGCGACGCGCCCGAGTTGTACCAGCTCGCTTGCCCCCTCCATTGTGAGAGGGCGCAGGGAAGACCGGTGCGCGCTGCACCCGCGGTCTCGTGTGCAATATGCACAAGGAAGTGCGCACACGAGCATACAGGTCCAGCGGGGAGCATCCGGCCTTCCCTGCGCAATGGTTTGACGGCTTATGGCGCGCTCTTCCCGGAGACGAATTTCCTTTTGCCTCCGTCGCTGCCGGATTGACGGCCGATCGAACCCGGTTGGATTCGACAGGCCTCCGGCAGCTTGACACCAGCCACGGGTGCCAGAACCACACGCTTTTGCCGTACGCGAACTGCGCCGCTCGTCCTGCGCGGATCAATCGCTCACAGCCTAAAAGGCCGCCCTGCAATGCGTCTCGCGCGCGAGCGCCCTCGCGTCCACCGCAACCCGCACTCCACGTATCGTGACGACGCGTACGCCCCTCTTCGATGAGGCGGGATGGCGCGAAAATGGGACTGATTTGGGGGAAATGAGAAGCGGAATGTTTTTGCCGCGCAATCTGGACGACCCAAATCACGCTGAATTGGCTAGCGAAATTCGTGTTTTGGCGCAACGGGCCTTGGCGGTTTTCCGGGCGATCAGTTTTGTCGGGCTCGCAGGCCGAACCAGTTGCCGGCGGTCAGATCAGGTTGAGCGGCTCGGAAATCCGCCGACGATCCCGGCGTCCATGGAAACTCTCCGCCTCGATCCGGAAATACAAGCTGGAGACACTCGAAACTGTCATTTCCATAAAACCATCTGCTCCACCCAAGATGGGCCTCATACTGCTCGAGCGCCACCGGGAGAAGTACCGCCGCTGCATTCGCAAATATTTCGCCGGTTGGCTCGCCGACGGGAGGCCGCCGTCCCGCATCGAGTTCGCGAAAGATATGCCAAAACGTATCGTGAGCCGTCTCGCCCGACATTGAGAACAGTATCACCTCCGGAAACCTGAACTTCAGCCAGAAGCCTGTCGTGTAGGAGAAACCAGGTCCTTCGTCGTCTGCCCCGACATGGGTGCCGAACCAGCCATGTTCGCGAATTTGCCGAACGAAGGTTTGCTCGGGCTTGTCCAGTCGTTCGGGGTCGGCATCAAGGGCTGTGAACATGAATGCACATCAGGTTGTGAGCGAGCAACATGGGGCGCGCAACACGACCGCATCAGGCGCGGCCCGATGACGGGCTCCGGCGTTGCCCGTCATCGGCCTACAATGCCTTGGTCCGCCGGAGCAGCCACCAGGTCAGCGCGCCCGCGGCGACCACCAGCAGAAGCGCATACCAGGTGCCGCCGTCGCCGGTCTGGAACGGCATGTCCTTGGTGTTCATGCCGAAGAAGCCGGTGACCAGCGTCGAGGGCAGCATGCAGGCGGTCAACACCGACAGCGTGAACAGGCGACGGTTGGTGATCTCCGTCATGCGCCCTACGATCTCGTCCTGCAACAGTCGCGCCCGTTCATAGATCGCGCTGAATTCGTAATCGAGCGCGTCGAATTTCTGCGCGAGCTTGCGCATCGCCGACAGCAGCTTTTCCGACTCGACGTCCTCGCGCATCTCCATGCGATGAAACAGCGCGCGGATCTGCGACAGCTGCCGCCGCGTGCGGATCGCCTGCAGACGCACGCGGCCGAGCCGAACGCGCTCGTCATCGATCTCCTCGTAAAGGACGTGGTTCTCCACGACATCAAGTTCATCGCCGAGCCCGGCTGAAAGGCGTCCGATTACATCGGCAAACTGGTCGACGATCGCATCGAACAGCGACACCGGGGTCGGAAACTTGCGGCCGCTGTCGAGCGCGCGCCGCGTCAGTTCGATCGCGCGCAGCGGCTTGCGCCGGGCGGTGATCATCAGGCGCGACGAGATCGCGAAATGAACCCTCACCAGATCGTCACCCTCCTGCATGAACTCCTGGTGCAGGTCGGGCAGCACGCCGGCGATCTCGTCATTGTAGATATCGAGCCGGATATGTTCGTCGGGATCGAGCAGGGTGTCGCGCGCGATATCGGACAGCGGCGCACTTTTGGCGAACCAGTCGTGGCATCGGCGATTGGACAGATTGAAATGCAGCCAAAGCCAGCCGTTCGGATCGGCAAGCTCCGCATCGAGACTTCCGACATCGAGCTTGGTCGCGGAGCCATCGCTGGCGAAGCGATAGGCGGAGATGATGCCGATATCGTCGAGAGGCTGGTCCATCCGCTAACCCGTTGCTGGTGCGAAGCAGGCAATGCGTCAACGCAGTGACAAGCTGATGACGAATACAAGCTTTTGTAGCGTGCCCTCCATCTATCGTCGAGTTCGCCGCGAGATGGTGGGCACGTCGCTTACGCTCCTTTGCCCACCCTACGCGGCTGAAATCGAAATGCCAGTGAAACATTCCAGGAGTCGACGGCGCCACGCGACTGAGCGTAGCCTGCATGAGCGCAGCGACATGCAGGGACAGCGGCCCCGGGTCGCTGCCGCCTACGCTTGTCGAGCTTGGGGCGGAGTCGCTCGCCCGGGCTACGGACTACTCCGCCGCGATCTGCCGTGGCGCGGGCGGCGGGTTGACGAGATCCGCGGCCAACTGCTCGTGGCGCGCCTTGGCATCCGCGACCGCCTTCTCCTTCACCGGGCCATAGCCGCGGATGCGGTCGGGCAGCGACAGGATTTCGACCGCGGTGTCGTGCGTCACCGGCGAGAGCAGGTCGAGCACGGTGGCGACGTCCTTTTCATAGCCGGCGATCAGGTCGCGCTCGAGCTTGCGGTCGGTGCTGTAACCGAAGATGTCGAGCGGCGTGCCGCGCAGGACGCGCAGTTTGGCCAGCATGCGGAAAGCCGACAACATCCACGGGCCGAAGGCGCGTTTCTTCGGACGGCCGAGCGCATCCTTGGCCCCACCGAGGATCGGCGGCGCGAGGTTGAAGTTGAACGTGAACTCGCCCTCGAACTGGTCGCGGAGCTGTTTTTCGAAGCGGCCGTCGGTGAACAGACGCGCGACTTCGTATTCGTCCTTGTAAGCCAGCAGCTTCGCATAGTTGATCGCGACCGCGCGCGGCAGCGCGTCGCCGTAGCTGCCGTCGATGGCGGCGTCGCGCACGCGCTTGACGAGGTTCTGGTAACGCTTGGCGAGCCTGCCGCTCTGATAGGCGGTGAGATGCGCGCTGCGATGGGCGATGATCTCGTCGAGCGACATCTCGTCCAGCGCCTTGGCCGCGACCGGCTCGTCCTGGCCCTTCATCATGGCCTCGACCCGCGCCGGATCGGCGGCGGCGAGACGGCCGATCTGGAAGGCCTGGGTGTTCATCTTGATCGCAACGCCGTTGACCTCGATCGCCTGTTCGATCGCCTTGGCCGAGAGCGGCAGCAGGCCCTTCTGGTAGGCATAGCCCAGCATCATGATGTTGGTGGCGATGGAATCGCCGAGCAGCGCCTCGGCCGGTTTGGTGAAGTCGTAGAACGAAGAATCCTTGCGCAGCTCGGTTTCCAGCACGTGGTTGACCTTGCGGCTCTGGAAATTGAAGTCGCGGTTGAGGATGAAGTCGGCGGTGGGAATCAGATGCGTGTTGATGATGCCGACGGTGCGGGTCGATTCACACAGCGTGATCGTGTCCTTGGCGGCGGCCACCACCTCGTCGGCGGCCATCACGAGATCGGCGGTGCCGGTGACGATGCGCGAACAGGTGACGTCGGCGGTGTGCTGGGAGAGCCGGACATGGCTCAGCACCGCGCCGCCCTTCTGCGCGAGGCCGGACATGTCGAGGATCATGCTGGCCTTGCCCTCGATGTGCGCGGCCATGCCGAGCAGCGCGCCGATGGTCAGGACGCCGGTGCCGCCGACGCCGCCGACCGCGATGTTGTAGGGCCGCTCCAGCGAGGGGAAAGACGCCGGTTCGGGCAGTTCGCCGATGTCGCCGAGATTGGCCGGCGCGCGGCGGCGCGGCTTGCCGCCGTCGATGGTGACGAAGGACGGGCAAAAGCCCTTCAGGCAGGAATAGTCCTTGTTGCAGGTCGACTGGTTGATGGTGCGCTTGCGGCCCATCTCGGTTTCCAGCGGCTCGACCGAAATGCAGTTCGACTGCACCGAACAATCGCCGCAGCCTTCGCAGACCGCCGGATTGATCATGACGCGGCGCGAAGGATCCTCCATCAGGCCGCGCTTGCGGCGGCGGCGCTTTTCGGCGGCGCAGGTCTGCACGAACACGATCGCCGACGTGCCCTTCAATGTGCGGCAGGTCTTCTGTACGGCGTCGAGTTCGTCACGGTGCGCGACCTTGACGCCCGGTGCGATGTCGGATGCCGGATAGGCGTCGGGATTTTCTGATACCAGGTAGATGTTGCGGATGCCTTCGGAATGAAGCTGGAAGGTGATCTGCTGCGGCGACAATTCGCCGTCGACATGCTGGCCGCCGGTCATCGCGGTGGCGTCATTATACAGCAGCTTGTAGGTGATGTTGGCGCCCGAGGCGATCGACTGGCGGATCGCGAGGCTGCCGGAATGGAAATACGTGCCATCGCCGAGATTGGCGAACACGTGTTCTTCCTTGGTGAAGGGTGCGACGCCGACCCATGGCACGCCCTCGCCTCCCATATGGGTGTAGGTCTCGGTCGAGCGGTCCATCCACAGCGCCATGAAGTGGCAGCCGATGCCGGCAAAGGCGCGGCTGCCTTCCGGCACCTTCGTGGAAGTGTTGTGCGGGCAGCCCGAGCAGAAATACGGCGTGCGGGTGACGGGCGCGACCGCCTGCATCTGGGTCGCCTGCCGGCCGTTGAACCAGTCCGCCTTGGCGCGCAGCATCGCGGCGATTTCAGGGTTGAGGTTGAGCCGCAGCAGCCGCTCGGTCAGCGAACTCGCCAGCGACGCCACGCTGAGTTCGGCGGCAAAGGTGAGAAAACGGTTGTCGTGGTCGTCCATCTTGCCGACGATGCGCGGACGCACGTCGTCGCGCCAGTTGAACAGCTCCTGCTTGACCTGGTTCTCGACGATCTCGCGGCGCTCTTCGACAATAAAAATCTCTTCGAGACCGACGGCGAATTTGCGCACGCCCTCCGGCTCCAGCGGCCAGGGCATGCCGATCTTGTAGAGCCGCAGGCCGATCTTCGCCGCGACTTCCTCGGTGATCCCGAGTTCGCGCAGCGCCTGCCGGATGTCCTCATAGCTCTTGCCGGACGCCATGATGCCATAGCGGGCGTTCGGCGAATCCATGGTGATGCGGTTGATGTTGTTGGCGCGGGCAAAGGCAATGGCCGCATAGCCCTTGTAGTCCTGCAGCCGCAGATCCTGCGCGAAGCGGTCATCGGGCCAGCGCAGATTGAGGCCGCCGGGCGGCATCTCGAAATCGGTCGGGATGTTGAACGGCTTCATCTCGTCGGTGAGGTCGATCTCGGCCGTGGTCTCCACGGTCTCGGTGATCACCTTCATGCCGACCCAGCAGCCGGAGTAGCGCGACATCGCGATCCCCAGCAGGCCCATTTCGATCATCTCATGGATGCTGGACGGATAGAGATAAGGCATCAGCGCCGAGATAAAGGCATGATCGGACTGATGCGGCACGGTGGAGGATTTTGCGCCATGGTCGTCGCCGGCCAGACACAGCACGCCGCCGTTCTTGGCGGAGCCCGCGGTGTTGCCGTGGCGGAACACGTCGCCGCAGCGGTCGACGCCAGGGCCCTTGCCGTACCAGATGCCGACCACGCCGTCATAGTTGGCGCCCGGCGACAGGTTGAGCTGCTGCGAGCCCCAGACTGCGGTCGCCGCCAGATCCTCGTTCACGCCGGGCTGGAACTTGATGTTGTATTGTTCGAGGTGTTTTCGCGCCGCAACGAGCTGCTGGTCATAGCCGCCGAGCGGCGAGCCGCGGTAGCCGGAGATGAAGCCGGCGGTATTCAGCCCTGCGGCGCGGTCGCGGCGGATCTGCGCCATCGGCAGGCGGACCAGCGCCTGGATGCCGGTCAGGAAAATGTGGCCGGTATCTTGGGTGTATTTCTGATCGAGACTGATCGGACCCTGATTGATTCCCATCTAAGCCCTCTTTGCCGCCCCGGATGCCTGAATTTTAGCTAGTCATCTGAACCGATTAGAACCAGTCTATGTCGGATATTTCGAGCCGTGCAGCACAAATCTTGGCTCTCGCGCCGTGCGCTCGAAGATCGCAATAACGTGCCGGGAAGACCGCCGGGCCTTTTCGCTTTGTGTCGTCCGGAAGCCCCGGGACGAAACGGGATGGCGTAGCCCCAAGCGCGGATTTCGCGGTATAATGATTAAGTAAGCCAAATGGTGCAGCGACGATGCGCACGATTCTCGCCGGAATGTTATTGTGCACCGCAATGGCCATCGGTGACAGCCATGCGCAGTCCAGGATCGAACCGGCCTATCAGCCGACCGAAGAGGACGTCGAACGCGGCAAGGCGCTGACCGAGGCCGGCAACTGCGCCGGCTGCCACACCGCCGACCCGGCCAGGCCGTTGGCTGGCGGCAAACGCATCGATTCACCGTTCGGCGCCATCTATTCGACCAATCTGACGCCGGACCGCGAGACCGGTCTCGGCGCCTGGAGCGACGACGATTTTCTGCGCGCGCTGCGCCTTGGCGTCGGCCGTGACGGCACGCGCTATTATCCGGCCTTTCCCTACCCGCATTTCACCCGGCTGACCCGCCAGGACATTCTCGCGATCCGCGCCCATCTGGCGACGCTGACGCCCGTGAACAATCCGCCGCGCGCGGCCGAGCTGCGCTTTCCGTTCAACTGGCGATTTGTGATGCGCGGCTGGAACTGGCTGTACCTGACGCCGGGCTTCCTGATGCCGGAACAGATGAAGAGCGCGGAATGGAATCGCGGCCGCTACCTGGTCGAGGGCGTCGCGCATTGCGGCAGCTGCCACACGCCGAAGAACTTCCTCGGCGCGGACAAGCGCGGCGCGAAGTTCGCAGGCGGCGTCGTGCAGGGCACATCAGCGCCGCCGCTCAACGCTACCGAACAAGGGCTGAAATCGTGGAGCGTGGAAGACATCACCGCCTATCTGCAGACCGGCCGCAACGCCAGGAAGCAGGCCGGCCGCCTGATGTCCGAGGTGGTGACGAACTCGACCTCGAAGATGAGCGAAGGCGACGTCCGCGCCATCGCGGTCTATTTGAAGGATCTGCCGGCGGGTGGAAACTAGTGGTGCGAGCACCTCATTGCTTCCAAGGAAACGCAGGCTCGATATGATCAAGTATTCAATAATGGTGTTTGGTGTCCTGATTTCGCTGATCGCAAGTCCGGTGAGCACCCAGAGTCAGCAGCCCCCGCCCTCTACGTCCTATGAAGCTTTCGAAAATACCGAGGTAACGACGGTGTCGAGGGTGATCACGTTCGAGGGCGCAGAAGATCACGCATGCCCGACCGGAGCGGGCATGTATACCCTGCTCGGATCCCGAGCCATACTGACCATTCCGCAAATACCTCCGGTCCCAAAAGAAAAAGCCGTGCCGACCGACGTCGACAACATTTTATCGGGCAGAACGATGCTTTTTAGTTCGTCGATCCTGCCGGATAGATCCGGGAAAATGTTTCGATACGTAGGACAGACCTGCACTGTGGAGATAACCATCAGATACACGGTGAACGCTGTCCTCAACCCCGGTCCCCGTTGAACACGAATTTCGGCATCTCCCATTTGAAACGGATCGCCAACAGCCGCAGCGTCAGGCCCAGCGCGAAAGTGAGCACGGTCCAGAGTTCATCGTTGAGCTTGAGCCCGAACGCGGTGGCGTAGAACAGGCCGGTCACGACAGAGACGCTGGCGTAGAGCTCGCTGCGGAACAGCAGCGGCACGTCGTTGCAGAGGATGTCGCGCAGCACGCCGCCGGCGCAGCCGGTGATCATGCCTGCCACGATCACGATCGGCAGCGAGGCGTTCATCTGCCAGGCGACGTCGCAGCCGGCCATGGTGAAGACGACCAGCCCGATCGCATCGAGCACCAGGAAGGCCGTGGTGAGACGGTGGACGTGCCGCGCGATCAGGATGGTGGCGAAGGCGGCGACTGCGGTCAGCCCGAGATAGATCGGGTTCTGCACCCAGACCAGCGGATAGTGTCCGAGCAGCACGTCGCGCAGCGTACCGCCGCCAAGCGCGGTGATGCAGCCGAGCATGCAGACGCCGGCCCAGTCCATGCTGCGGCGGCCGGCCGCCAGCGCCGCGGTCATCGCCTGCGCGGTCAGCGCCACATAGGTCAGCACATTCAGGACGGTGTCGCTCGGCGGCAGGCTCCACATCGCAACCTCACATCGGGAACCAGAATCACCGGTTCCAACATTACGGGGTTGCGACATTGGCGCGGAACATCCGCTCCCGCCAGCCATTGTCCTGCCACTTACACCGGGGTGAAACGGAGGAACCATTCATGGCATACCAACCCAACCCGAACGATCCGTACCGCGCCGGCCTGAGCGATGAGGAAATCCGCCACCAGGCCCCGCTCAACCGTCTCGATAACGAAATGCCCGCCGATCCCGAGACGGGCCAACGTCCCGCCAGCGGCGCGAAGGTCGCGATGTTCGCCGTCGCGATCGCGCTGGTGATGGGGGCGCTGTTTTACGGGCTCAACAACAGTAGCGTAAATCAGGCCGGCACGGCGCCGCCCAACCAGACGGCGCAGACAAGCCCGGCCAGTCCCGCGGCCCCTCCGGGCATGCGTGACGTGACGCCGCGCACCGGCACCGATAGCGGCGTGACCACGGGCGCTGCGCCGAGCCGTCCGGCAGCGCCGGCGCAATCCACCACGGACATGAACAAGAGCGCACCGGCCGACAATCCGGCCAGCAAGCAATAACCGTACGCTCTTGAAATAGATGCAGCGGGCCGATCGGCCCGCTGCTTTTTGCGATCCGGGTCACGGCGTCATTTCTGGCTGAACATCTTGTTGAGCTCGCCGCCGGGATAACCGTTCGCGAATTCCGCGAACGTACCCTGCTCCGCCATCTCCTTGGCGGCCTTCATGAAGCCTGCCCACGCCATCCGCGCCAGCGCGCCGCCGACGCTGATCCGCCGCACGCCGAGATCGCCGGCGACCTTCAGCGACGGCCCGGCCGCGCCGACCAGCAGGTTGACGGGCTTTGGCGCGACCGCCTTCACGACCGCTGAAATTTCCTCCGCCGTCGAAATGCCCGGCGCATAGAGGCAATCGGCGCCGGCTTCGGCGTAGGCCGTGAGCCGGTCGATCACGAGATTCAGATCCTTCCGCCCGCGCAGGAACGCCTCGCAGCGGCCGGTGAGCAGCACGCCGCTGTTGTCGGCATCGATCGCCCGGCGCGCCGCACGGATGCGCTCGACGGCGAGTTCGCGCTCGAACAGCGGCTTCGCATTGTCGCCGGTAAAATCCTCGATCGACAGGCCCGCGACGCCGGTCTTCACCGCACGCGCGACATTGGCACCGACCTTGTCCGGCTCGTGCGCAAAGCCATCCTCGAAGTCCGCATTGACCGGGATGTCGACCGCGGCGCAGATCGCGGCCAGATGCGTGCAGACGTCGTCGACGGTGACGCGGTTGTCGGGTTTGGCCAGCGTCCAGGCAAAGCCCGCGCTGGTGGAGGCCAGCGCCTTGAAGCCGAGATGCTGCAGGGCGACGGCGCTGCCGACGTCGAAGGGATTGGGAATGATGAAGCAGCCGCTCTCGTGCAGCTTCTTGAATGCGGCGCGCTTGTCAGCAGTTGTCAGCATGGTCGCTCCCCTCGGTTTTGTTGGCGCCGCAGACATAGTGCAGCGGCGACCGCTTCGCCAGCCATCTCACGCCACGACCTTGCGCAGGAAGGTGCGCTCTTCGGCAAGGATGAACTGATGCTGTTCGGCAAAATTGAAGTTGGCCATGCCTTCGCTGTCGGCGCGCAGCCGCGCGCGGTAGCCTTCATAGGCGGCGAGACTTTCGAACGAGATCAGCGCAAACGCGATGTTGTTGGTGCCCTCATGCGGCATCCAGTAGCCGATAAGGTCGCCGCCGCATTTCGGGATGATGGTGAGCCAGTTTTTCGAGTATTGCTCGAACTGCGCGCGCTTGAACGGATCGAGCTGGTAGCGGATGAAAACGGTGACGGTCATCAGGGGCTCCGGTGTTTTTCGGCGCATGACAACTACCCGCTTGCGTCACCACAATGCTTCGTCTACCATCGAACTATGAAAGCAGGCCCCGACATCGCCGTGGTCGCCTCATTGGTCGGCGATCCCGCGCGCGCCAACATGCTGACCGCGCTGATGACCGGCCGCGCCCTGACCGCGAGCGAGCTGGCGCAGCAGGCCGGCATCACGCCGCAGACCGCGAGTTCGCATCTTTCAAAACTCGAAGCCGGCGGGCTGGTCGAACCTGAAAAGCAGGGCCGCCACCGCTACTACCGCCTCACCGGCCCCGATGTCGCGCATGTGCTCGAAGGCCTGGCGGGCCTCGCGGAGCGCGCCGGCCACACCCGCGTCCGCACCGGACCGAAGGAGCCGGCGCTGCGGCGGGCGCGGATCTGCTACGATCATCTGGCCGGCGATCTCGGCGTGCAGATGCTCGACAGCTTGCGCGCGCAACGATTGGTGCGGCAGACCAAACTGTCGATCGAGCTCACTGGTGAAGGCCGCCGTTTCATGGCTGAAGCGCTGCAGATCGACACGGAGGCGCTGGCCCATCCGCGACGGCCCGTCTGCAAGGCCTGCCTCGACTGGAGCGAACGCCGTCACCACCTCGCCGGCACGCTGGGCGCCGCGGTGATGAGCCGTTTCACCGAGCTGAACTGGGCGGCGCGCGACCCCGCCCCGGGCAGCCGCGTCGTCAACTTCACCCGCACCGGCGAAAAGCGCTTCGCCGCGCTGTTCGGAAATCAGCCGGCTTGAGCGAAATCCGTGAACCAATTCGGCGGAAGCTTAGACTAAGCAAATTGGTGCTTCTGCCTCCTTGGCGCGGGCGCCATTACAATCACGACATTCATGTCCCATTCAGTTGTCGTGAATAGGTTCGGAACCGCGCCGCCCTTGCGGCTGAAAACGGGAGACATCATGAAGTACCTTTTTGCAGCAATTTTGGCCCTGGGCACCGTCGCAAGCTTCAGCGCCGCGGAAGCCGCAGGCGGATGCGGCCCCGGCTGGCATCGCGGCCCTTATGGCGGTTGCCAACCTAATCGCAGGGCCGTGGTGGTCCGTCCGGCCCCGGTCGTCGTCGCTCCGGCTCCGGTTGTTGTGGTGCGGCCCGGCCGCGTGTGCCCCTACGGCACCGTGTGGCGCTACGGCCGCTGCCGTCCTTACTGAGAATTTCCAACTCGCGAAAAAGCCCCGCTTTCACGGGGCTTTTTCATTTTTCATCTGAGCGGTTGCGCCAGCGCCTCACCAGTAACGACGGCGCCAGTAGCGGCGACGCAAGCGACGGCGACGACGCCAGCCCCAATGCCGGCGACGCCAGTAGCGACGGCGCCAGTGCCTTCGCCTCCAGCCGCGATGACGGCCGCGGCCCCATCGCACTTCTTCCGGCGCGAGGCGATCGGCCTCCTCGCCTGACGTGACGGCGGGTTGCGCATCCGGATCAGGTGGCAGTTTGCCGTCGTCGGCGAGCGGCGCCGGCATCAGCGGCGCGGCTTGGGCGCTTGCGGCCAGTACGACGCCGCCTGCGGCAAAGCCAAATGCAAGTTTCAGAAAATCGCGGCGCTCCATCGCCTCTCCTCCTCCGTCTGCCACATTACGAAGGACAGTTTCGAGTTGACGAGATGAACGCGCGATGAACTGCGCGTTCAGCTTGGTCGCGAGCGAAGTCCTAGGGAGATTATTTGTCGAGCATGCAGGCACGTTGGAACAATTGTCGCCAACGTCCTTTCTGCATCATGCGTCGGTGCGCGTCGACTCGAACAACGGGCGCTATGCCGAAATTTCCTCCGCCAGCACCAGCACCTCGCGCGTCCGCGTCACGTCCGGCCAGTCGCGGTTGAAGTCGTTGACCAGGCGCTTCATCTCCGGTCCCCCGGTCGCGCGATCGAGCGCGGCCTTGTCGGTAAACTGGTACATCGCGTGGTGCAGCGACGGATCGGTGGCGCTCCAGTAGCGCCAAGCCTTCACGGCGCCGAACGACTTCATCGCGTCCGGCAGATGCTCGCGAGTACCACTCGCCGAAAGCCTCCCGCCTGGCGGGATCGGTGACGGTGGCGCGGACGACGAAGACGGCTGCGGGCATTTTTCTCTCCCCAGAATTGTTCTTGCACTGATGGACGGGCTGCGCTTGGCCCATCATTCAAACCGTCACATGCTCCGTGATATCAAGACTGCGCGCAATGCGTTATTCGAGGTGCCACCCATGCCCGTCCGCGATCGCTCCGTTCTGCTCGCCGCGCTCTGCCTCCTGATTGCGACCCTGCCCGCCGTGGCGCAGGGCATCGCGATGCCGCGCGAGCCGCAGATCGGCCCGCGGCCGTTCTACCTGGTCGACAAGATGAAGGACGGACCGCTGAAGCAGCAGCTCAGCCAGTGCACCGGGCCGTTTCGCAAGACCGACTTTTCGATCGGCCATCGCGGCGCGGCGCTGGAGTTCCCCGAGCATACCAGGGAGTCCTATGTCGCGGCCGCCCGCATGGGGGCCGGCATCATCGAATGCGACGTCACCTTCACAAAAGACCGCGAACTGGTGTGCCGGCATTCGCAATGCGATCTGCACACCACGACCAACATCTTGACGGTGCCTGAGCTTGCCGGGAAATGTACGCAACCGTTCAGCCCGGCCGATCCCGCGACCGGGAAGAAGGCATCGGCAAAATGCTGCACGTCCGACATTACGCTTGCCGAATTCCGCCGGCTCACCGCCAAGATGGACGGCTTCAATCCCGACGCAAAAACGCCGGAGGAATACCAGAACGGCACGCCGCGCTGGCGCACCGATCTCTACGCCAATTCCGGCACGTTGATGACGCATGACGAGAGCATCGCGCTGATCAAGAGTCTCGGCGCCAAATTCACACCGGAACTGAAGGCGCCGGAGGTGCCGATGCCGTTTGACGGCGACTACACCCAGGAGAAATATGCGTCGCAGATGCTCGACGCCTACAAGAAGGCCGGCATTGCCCCCTCCGACGTGTTCGCGCAAAGCTTCAATCTCGCCGACGTGCTCTACTGGGTGAAGACCGCGCCGGAATTCGGCAAGCAGGCGGTCTATCTGGAAGAGCGCTACGAGAAGCAGGGTCTCGATCCCAGCAAGCCAGAGACATGGAAGCCCTCGATGGCGGAATTGAAGGCGCAAGGTGTCGCGATCCTAGGCCCGCCGATCTGGACCATGCTGACGCTGAACGACAACAAGGAAATCGTCCCGTCCGAATACGCCAGGGCCGCGAAGGCCGCCGGCCTCGACCTGATCGGCTGGTCGCTGGAGCGCGACGGCCCGCTGCACAAGGGCGGCGGCTTCTATCACAAATCGATCAAGGCCGCGGTCGATCGTGACGGCGACACGCTGACGGTGCTCGACGTACTGGCGAAACAGGTCGGGATACGCGGCATGTTCTCGGACTGGCCGGCGACGACGACGTTCTATGCAAGCTGCAGCGGGATGAAGTGAATAGCTGCATCCGCGCGTTCAGCGGAAGCCCGCCGCGAGCGCCACGACCTGGCCATCGAGACCGGCAAATCCGTGATGGCCGCGCGCCTGGCAAGGATCGCCCTCCTCCACGCCGCCGGTCAGCCAGCTGACCCGCGCCCGCCCGGCCGACCATTTGATGAAGGGATCGACACCGGCCGGCAACGTGACCCTGCAGCCGTCCTGGCGATGATGAATGACCAGCGTGCGCGGCAATGCCGCCGGCGAACCGAGTATCGACATCACGTTGCTGCCGCTGCCGGAGTCCGGGCTGAGAAATCCCGAGGTCAGCACCAGCGCGTCGGGCCGCGCGCCCCGCGCGATCCCTTCCGCCGCGCGGAGCGTGCCGCGGCTGGTGCCGACCACCGTTACCGGCCGCTTGATCGCCGCCATGTAGTCAACCGCGCTTTTCAGGTCGGTCCCGGCGTCGGCGACCAGCACCGCGAGCCCGCGCGCCGCATAGGCATGCCGCGTCCGAACAAGCTGGTTGCCGCGCAGCCCGTTGATGTCGCCGTTGTCGCCGGCCCGGATGGCGCCGTCCCCGCCGGGCAACAGGATCACGCTGGCGCGCGGCGCCTTGGGCTTGATCAGCACCGCACGCGAGCCGCCGAAGCTGACGGTCTCGTCGGCCGAAGCAGGGCTAGCGAAGGCGCCCAGCAGCAGTGGCAGTAGCAGTAGCAGACACTTCCTCATGGCATGGCCTCGCTCGCAGCGTAAAGACTGCGCGCCACCTTACATCAATTTCAATGGTGCATCGCCTACGATGCGGAGATCGATCCGGCCGATCAGGTCCGAGCGCAGCGCCTCGGCGGCGCTGATGGCGTCCATGGTCTGCCGCAACGTACTGACATTCGAGCCGAGCGACACGATACCGCCCAGCACGGCGGCGATCGAGCCGAGGGCCATGGCCTGACCGGCGCCGAACAGGCCGAGGATCGTCGCCAGCAGCAATGCAAATCCGCCGGCGATCACCGCCTTGGAGACCAGGATGATCTTGCGGCACCGCTCCGCGACTTCGGCGAGGCTCTCCAGCCGCTCCTCGATGCGCGAGATATCGTCGGTCGCGTCGTCGTCAGCCGTTGCGTTCAAGATCGGGCACCAGGCGGGATTTGCAGGATGGGTTTAGCTCTTCGCGAAACCCATCATCGATCCGCGCGAGGATCCTGTGGGTTTCGCGAAAAGCTCAACCCACCCTACCCGCCGGGTGCGCTCTGCGCTAGGCCGGCTCCATGCCCAGCGCCCGCCCGACCTCGATCCAGGTCGGCAATTCGCGCTGATACAGCGCGTTGCTCTCCTTGTGGCCGATCGCCGGCTCCAGCGCAAAGGTGGCGAGAACTTCCTTTACCTTGGGATCACTGTTCGCGGCGACGAACAGTTCGGAGTACCGGTCGATGATGGGCTGCGGCGTCGCCTTCGGCACCGCCCAGCCCGAGAAACCGCTGACGGTGAAAAACTTCGAGGTCGCGCCCTGTTCGGGCAGCGTCTTGATGTCCGGAATGGCATCGACCTTCTTCGAATGCACGGCGAACACGATGCCATTGTTGGTTTGCAGCACCGATTGCGCGCCGGTGTAGCTGCCCATCGCCACGTCAAGCGTGCCGTCCAGCAGGCCGGTCCACATCGGCGCCTCGCCGCGGTAGTGAATCGGCTCGATCTTGAGCCCGTACTGCCTGTTGAGTTCGTTGATCGTCATATGCGGCGACGAGCCCGCGCTATAGGTGCCGAAATTCACCTGCCCTTTCTTGCGCGCGTAGGCGACGAAATCCTCGAGCGACTTGACGCCGGACTGCTTGTTGGCAACCAGCAGCAGACCCGCGCCGGGAATGATGCTGACCAGCGTCAGATCCTTGTCCATGTCGTAGCCGGGATTTTTTATCATGACCCGGTTCATCACGTAGGTGGTAGAGATCGAGCAGAGGATGGTGTGACCGTCGGGCGCCGCGCGCGCGACTTCCGCCGCTCCGATCGAGCCGGAAGCGCCGGCCTTGTTTTCGACGACGACGGTCTGACTGACCTGCTTGCCGATATAATCGCCGAAGGCTCGCGCCAGCAGATCGGTCTGCCCGCCGGCCGGGTAGCTGCAGACCATCCTTATGTTGCGTGACGGCCACGCGCCCTGCGCCGACGCGCCGCGCAACAGGAACGGCGTTGCAATGGCTGCCGAACCGGCGACGACGAAATGACGGCGATTGATTTTTCCGGACATGATTCTCTCCCTCTTTTGAGGGGCGAACCTAGCGCATTGCATCGCGGCTGTTAAAGTCAAACACCGGGACAGATTGGCGCATCAACCAGAATTCGTGCACATCCGCCGTGACTTCCCACGCGTGCAGTTAACACTTCTGCAACTGTATTTTTTCGCGCAGCAGAATTCGCGCCGAGAAATGGCCGCTTGTCGCTTGACGGCTCTGATACGCAAGCCGATGGCTGCCGACGGTTCAGTTGGCCCTGCGGTTCAAGAACACGGGGATGTCGAGCACTTTTTCCTCGGCCGGATTCCGGCCCGGCATGGCGCGGCCATACGGATTGAGGCGCGGCGGCGGCACCGTGCGCCCGTGATCCACGGCCGGCCGCGCCGGCCGCGCCGCGGGCATCAGCGTCGGCGCAGCCGCGTAGGGCGGCGGCGCGGCGCGATCGGGAATGCGGCGCCGGTCGTTGCTGAGCCGGCCGGCGAGATCCGTCAGCGAGCTGTCCGCAGGTCTTTCGCGCGCGGCGGCGAGATTGTCGATACCTGTGGCCACCACGGAGACGCGGACCACGCCTTCGAGATTGGCATCGAAGGTGGCGCCGACGATGATGTTGGCGTCCGGATCGGCCTCGTCGCGGATGCGGGTCGCGGCCTCGTCGACCTCGAACAGAGTCAAATCCCTGCCGCCGGTGATCGAGACGATCAGCCCGCTGGCGCGCTTGATCGAGGGATCCTCGATCAGCGGATTCGAAATCGCGGCCACCGCGGCGTTCAGCACGCGCTTCGGACCGGAGGCTTCGCCCCTGCCCATCATCGCCTTGCCCTTTTCGCGCATGACGGAGAGGACGTCGGCGAAGTCGAGGTTGATGAGGCCTTCCTTGACGATGAGATCGGAGATGCAGGCCACGCCCGAATAAAGCACCTGATCGGCCATGGCGAAGGCATCGGAGAACGTGGTCTTTTCGTTGGCGACCCGGAACAGGTTCTGGTTCGGGATGATCAAAAGCGTATCGACTTCCTTCAGGAGATCCGCGATGCCGGCTTCCGCATACCGCATGCGGCGCTGGCCCTCGAACTGGAACGGCTTCGTGACGACGCCGATGGTGAGAATGCCGAGATCGCGCGCCGCCCTGGCGATGACCGGCGCGGCTCCCGTGCCGGTGCCGCCGCCCATGCCGGCGGTGATGAATGCCATATGGGCGCCGGCCAGTTGATCGCGAACCACCTCGACAGCCTCTTCCGCCGCCGCGCGGCCGATCTCGGGCTGCGCGCCGGCGCCGAGCCCGCCGGTCACCTGCACGCCCATCTGGATGATGCGATCGGCTTTCGAACTGGTCAGCGCCTGGGCGTCGGTATTGGCGACGAGAAACTCGACGCCTTCGAGGCCCGCCTCGATCATGTTGTTGACGGCGTTGCCGCCCGCGCCGCCGACACCGCAGACGACGATGCGCGCCTTCAATTCGCGAATACCGGTGATGTCAGTCATCGTTGCCCCACGATTGCTCCGCCGCGGCGGAAGGAGAGACAGGAAGCTACCTACGCGCCGCCTTGCGATCGGATTCCACCAGCGTCGCGGCGAGCTGCCCGAGCCGGCGTTCCGTCTTGTCGATCGAACCGTCGGTGCGGGCGCGGGCGCGCAGGAACGCGATCTCGCCTTCCAGCCGCGCCAGCATCTCCCTGGCGGTCGTGACGTCGGATTTCGCATCCAGCAGTTCCGCCATCAGCCGGTCTGCGCGTTCGCGTTCGCGCTCGAAATCGGCGCGGTGACCGGCACACATGGCTTCGAGCTGCGCGTTGTCGGCCCGCAACGCCGCGATCTCTGCCGACAACGCCGCGATCTCCGCCGAAAGCGCGGCAATCTCGCCGGCCTGGCGACGCCCGGGCGGATGCGGCGTGTGCCTGATTTTAGTGAGGTCGACGCTCACCAGCGCCTTGCCGTCTTCCGCCCGCGACCGTGGCAGGCCGAGCCGCCGGGCAAGCGACCGGGCCGCCGCCGCCGAAATGTTCAGGCGGGCGCCGAGGGCGCCGTAGGTCAGATTCTCAACGCACATCGGCTGTTCTCCTCGAACGAACCGGCGGTAACCCGCTATTTTCACTGGCAATGACGACAGGCTGGCAATCACCGCAGGCTAGGCTGGCATGGTTAACGGATGGTTAACGGCCGGCAGCCAAACGCCCCAAGCTGCCACAACGCCCCGAGCTGCCACGCCGCGGACCCGCCAAGGTCATGGCGACGCCATTCTTCTGCGGTAACCAAGTGGGGTGAATCCCGGCCTGAGATCGCCGGGTTGCAGTATATTTTAAGTAGTACTTTCAAAGGCGTGAGAGCAATGGACGAACAGCTTGCCGACATGCACCGCTTCCTGGCCGAGCATCATCGAAAGCTTGCCCGAGAAGCCGTACTCGATGTTGTAACGCAATATCACGCTGATCTGGCGCAGCGGCTGGCCGACGAAGCCGCGCTGATCGGGCGCCGCGCCTCGATCGCGCAGCGGCTGCGCGAAGGCGAGCAGCGCAAGAAGGAAGAACTGCAGGAAAAAGCCGGCGCTGGCCTGTAGGAGCCGGTGGCGCGACGGCAGGTACCCGTGGCAGAGACCGCCGCCCTCGCGCTTGCCGGGTCTCAACCGCAGGATGACTGCCCCGAGGTCGGCCCACCTGCGCCATCAGTCCGCCTCTAACCAGCCCGAATTGCTTTTGAAGCTGTCAGCGCCGTCGATCCCGGACCTGGGAGAATGCGGCCGATGTTTTTTTCGATTGCCCCTGGGGAGCGGCGATGAAGCAAACCGTCATCGTGTTGGCATTGGCGCTATTGTTCGCGCTTGGCGTCACCCTGTCGTTCACCGCCGATTCCTTCGGGCCGACAGCCGCCGTCGAGACGATCGCCCCGGCGGTCGAGACGCCGCAACCCGTCATGATGGCGGCCGTGAGACCGGCCGAGCCGGAGGTTCCCGTCGCGATGCTCGATGACGTGCCGCCGAGACCGCTTGAAAGACCCGCCGCAACGCCGGCCGTCAGGCAGGAGGCGCCGTCACGCTGGTTCGTCGAACCCGGCACAGCGCCCTCGCCGCGCACTGCCGACGCGCTGATCGCACCTTTTCCGTTTGCGCCAGCAACGACCGTGGCGATGGCGGCGAGGCCGGCGCCGGACTCCGGGCCGGAGGTCAAGCCGCCGGAACCCGACGCCCGGACGGCCAGAAAGCCGCACAACAGCAACGCGCAATTGCCCGCCCGACGGCGCACGGCCAATGCCCGGTCATGCGGATCCTCAAGCCGATGGACGGATCTGTTGCGAAAACTCAATCTCGCATCGCGCTGCCCGGCGAGGCGCTCGGCGGCGTAGGCTTTGGCGCGCTACAACAGCGCGCCCCAAAAAGCTTTTCATCCGATGTCGGAACGAGTGCCCCCATTCGTCCTATGCTCATAACAGCATACAGAGACGACGCATGGCCGACCTCACACTGACGACCTTCGACTGGGTTCCCGAACCGCCACGCGGCTTCGTGCGCGACCTGCGGGTGCGCTGGGCGCTCGAAGAAGCCGGCCTGCCCTATCGCGCCGTCGGTGTGCCGTTCGGCGACCGGAGCGCGGAACACCTTGCGCATCAGCCGTTCGGCCAAGTGCCGTGGCTGACGGATGGCGATCTTTCGATCTTCGAGAGCGGCGCCATCCTGCTTCACGTCGGCAGCTTGAGCACGGCGCTGATGCCGGCCGATCCGCACAGCCGCAGCAAAGTGACGGAGTGGGTGTTCGCCGCCCTCAACTCGGTCGAGATGGCGAGCCTGCCCTGGGCTCTCCTCAAGTTCACCGGCAATGCGAACGAAACACCGGCGTGGAAATTTATCGACGATTTCCTAAAACTGCGGCTGCAGCGGATGGAGCCGGTACTGGCGAACAGCGAATGGCTGGCTGGATCGTTCTCCGTGGCCGACATCCTGATGGCGGACGTGCTGCGCCTGGTCGACCGCTTCGACGGGCTGGAGGAATATCCCGCCTGCCACGATTACGTTGCGCGCGCCACGGCCCGCCCGGCCTTTGTGAAGGCGCATGCGGATCAGATGGCGCATTTCGCGGCGGCGGATGAAGGCCCAGCTTCGTAGGGTGGGTTAGCGTAGCGTAACCCACCAAGGTCTCGATGTGCGGCAGACTCGGCGGTCGGTTATGGTTTTCGCCTAAGCTACCCTGCTCATCCGCTCACAACGGCAAATTGTCGTGCTTCTTCGCCGGCATCTCGACCTTCTTATCCCTGAGCATCGCCAGCGCCCGCGCGATCCGCTTCCTTGTCGAATGCGGCATGATGACGTCGTCGATATAGCCGCGCTCGGCGGCGATGAAGGGCGACAGGAAGCGGTCTTCGTATTCCTTGGTGCGCGCGGCGATCTTGTCGGCGTCGCCGATGTCGCTGCGGAAGATGATTTCCACCGCACCCTTGGCGCCCATCACCGCGATCTGCGCGGTAGGCCAGGCGTAGTTCATGTCGGCGCCGATTTCCTTGGACGCCATGACGTCGAAGGCGCCGCCATAGGCTTTGCGGGTGATGACGGTCACGAGCGGCACCGTGCATTGCGAATAGGCGAACAACAGCTTCGCGCCGTGCTTGATCAGGCCGCCATATTCCTGCGCGGTGCCCGGCAGGAAGCCCGGCACGTCGACGAACGTCACGATCGGGATGTTGAAGGCATCGCAAAAACGCACGAAGCGCGCGGCCTTGCGCGACGCGTCGGAATCCAGCACGCCGGCCAGCACCATCGGCTGGTTGGCGACGAAGCCGACCGTGCGGCCGGCGATGCGGCCAAAGCCGGTGACGATGTTCTTGGCAAACGCCTCCGACAGTTCGAAGAAGTCGCCCTCGTCCACGACCTTGCCGATCAGCTCCTTCATGTCGTAGGGCTTGTTCGGATTATCCGGGATCAGCGTGTCGAGCGACATGTCCACGCGCTCGATGTCGTCAAAACTCGGCCATTCCGGCACGCCGTCGGTGTTGTTCGACGGCAGGAAGTCGATCAGCCGGCGCATCTGCAGCAGCGTCTCGACGTCGTTCTCGAATGCGCCGTCCGCGATCGAGGAGCGCGTGGCGTGCACCGAGGCGCCGCCGAGTTCTTCGGCGGTGACGACCTCGTTGGTGACGGTCTTCACCACGTCGGGGCCGGTGACGAACATGTAGCTGGTATTCTTCACC